>JAFMVD010000004.1 GCA_025499625.1 Carboxylicivirga fragile
ATGTAACTCCCATTGAATATGAATTAAATTATTACCAAGTTTTAATTGCGGCTTAAGGTCTTAAAAAAACGTCCGGTTTTTATTTGTAATTCCATGGTTTACCTTCAAAAGGGTGGTACACTAGGAAGACCTAATGGTAGCACTGAATCAGAGAAAAAGTTTCTTGAGAAGGATAAGACCAAAGAGATCATTAAGTGGTTGAATAAAGGTCGTACTGTGCGTGAAATTGCAAGTCATACTCAGGCTAGTAACAAAACCATTCTTAAGGCTAAACAAATCGGGGGGAGGTATGGGTTGGTAAAAGAATGGTGATTTATAATTTTAATCGAATGCAGGTGGAATATATTTTCTATTTTTAACAATAATTATTTTAAGCGAAAATACAAATGTCGGATTCTAAATCAATTAAACAACAAATAATCAATGCTTTTACATCAGAGTTTGGGTTTATGCAGGATAAATTTGAGATATTAGATTTATTATCAAATGGATCTCCAATGGATTATAAAACCATTGAATATTTAAAACTACCATCAGAGGATATTAATATTGTGTGGCATCCGGGAGTATATGTTTTCATAGGTAATAATGTAGCGTACAGAGTCGGTGTTAGCATGAATAATAGTAGAGCAAGAGTTATGCAACATTTAGATGTTAGAACCCAAAAAGATGGCTATTGCGTCTGGGATATCAACCAATATGAAGACAAATCAATTCTACTGTTTAATGTAAAGAATAAGGTAGATAAGCACTGGTTATTAGCGTTGGAAGTATTTTTGGAAACTAAGTTTCAACCTAAAATTAAAGCAGGAAGAATTGGATAGTGGATAATTACATATTCACTACACATTTATTTTATGAGCATTATTATTAATGCTTATTCGTGTTGTACAAAGCAAAAACATATGAGAATAATAAAGAATGTTGCACTTTGGTTTTTGGGAATAACAGCAATTATTAGTGGTTTTTTCTACTTGATTGAGGCGACAACCAATGAAATGAGAGGACTTAATATTGCATTAATACTAATTGGTGTATATACTATTCCATTTGTAAAAAAGAGATTAAATATTCAACTACAACCAATTATCCATGTATTTCTTTACATAGGACTATTTTTTATCATCCAAGAACTCGATTCCGTTAAAAGAAATGAAATTGAAATCACATATACGGTTAATGCAACAAGTCTAAATATTAGAGAGGGAGCAGGAACAAGTTTTGCCATTGTTCATAAATTAAAGCAAGGAGATGTTGTTAGCGTTCTTTCAATTGAAGAGCCATGGTATGAAATTTCTACAGTCGATGGAAATAAGGGTTATGTTGCTGCGGAGTTTATTAAAAAAGAAGAAGAACAAAAGAGTGTTTGGTGGCGATGGATTGTATACATTATTTGGGGAGTTGTCGTGATAAGAATAATGTTTAAAAGAAAAAGAAGATATTCTAATGAGATCTCTAGTGGTTATGAGAAGTCCGCTAGTTTTGAAACAATTTCTAATAGTTCATCAAGTAATACTAGAGAAAAACCAAAGCCTGATTTTCATAAACAAACATCACACACAAATAAATCAGAAGAACCATTTAGAAAGTCATCATCACAGAAAGATGATTCAGTTGAAACTAAAGAAAAAGATAAAAAAGAGGACGCAAAGAATTATTACTGTAAATGTTGCGGTAAAAAAGATTCATCAATTCGTTCTTTGACATCGAGTTCGTGTAGATATAGTTCAAGTAAGAAACATCAACCGTATGAAGGGGATATTGCTCTTAAGTTCTTTTGTAAATATTGTGGAAAAGAGGATAGAACGATTAGTTCTTTAACTTCGAGTTCATGTAGAAATAGTCCCAATGGAAAGCACGAACCATTTATCGGTGAGTCTTTCAATTCATACTTTTGTAAATATTGTGGCAATAAGGATTCCTCTATTAGTTCTTTAACTTCGAGTTCTTGTCGTTATAGTCTAAATCAAAAACATCAACCATATGAGGGAAAAAATGCACTTAAATTTTACTGTAAGTATTGTGGAAAAGAGGATTCCTCTATTAATTCTTTGACATCAGGTTTATGTAGGATTAATTCAAGTGGGAAGCATCAGCCTTACATCGGAATAGAAAGAAAAGAATATTCTTGTGAATTTTGTGGAAAGAAAGATTCATCAATCCGTTCATTAACATCAAGTACTTGTAGAAATAATCGAGATGGTAATCATCAGCCATACGAAGGCAAGATGCAGATTAATTATACTTGTAAATACTGTGGTAAAAAGGATTCAACGATTAGTTCTTTGACTTCTAGTTCTTGCAGAAATAGTCCCAATGGAAAACACCAACCATATTAGGATTTATAACATTAAGTAATTTCAGATTCATTTATTCAAACATATTCATAGTTTATACATCACGTTATAGAAAAGTTATGGCAAATGGAAAAATAAAAGAACAACTTCGAAATAGAATCGCAAATTATGAACATTGGATTTCTTCTGGTTGTAAAGGAAATCCACCTCAAAATGTTCAAAAGGAGTTATTTGAATTATTCAAAGAATCTCCAAATACCTATACAATTTACAGAAATTATTTATGGAGTCTTTTGATTGGATTGGATGGGGAAAGCGATGAATTATCAGAATTTTTAGAATTTCTTAATCACTCAAAATCTGATGTTAAATTCAATGAAATTGTTAGTTTCTTTGAGACTGAAACGATGAGTTCATTTGATAACAAACGTATGAATGTTTTTGAAATTGTTTCTGAAGTTTCTGTTCAAGGTCTCTCTCAAGTTAGTTGCTTTTTATATCAAAGTTATTATGAAATTGAATCCATTCTCTTATTATTTGCTTCAATAGCTTCCTTTAATACTAAAGGAAGCGTAAATACTGAATTAAGTAATCTTCGAGATAAATCTGGCAGATTAAAAAAAGGAGTTGCAGTTGACTTTATAAAAGCAAAACTAAAAAAATACCCGATATTATTGAGTTTATTTAATAGTGGGTATAATGTAAAATTAAGGAATACAATTGGTCATAATAGCTATCGAATTAATGGCGAGTGTATTGAATCATTAGATTCTGAAATTAAAGTTTCAAAATCAGAGTTTTTTAAATCTCTATATGACCTTCAGAAATTGAATAATTTTCTAATTTACTTTTATTCATCTAATAGTTTAATAGAAAATGACTTTAAAGATAATGGTGCTATATCTATAGGGTTTGGAGAGGACGAAGAAGAATGCCTCCTATATGTTTTTCAGTTAGAATGCTTCTTCAATATTGATAATGAAAAAAAATGGTTTGACAATGTGATATTTACGATCGAAAATGATTTTATTCGAACAACATTACCAACAAAAACACCAATGAAAGGCAAATATGACGACAGGATGAAAACATGGCTAGAAAAGCAGAAAAAGAACAATAAGTTAACCGTTGTTTTCGAAAGCATTCGACCTCAAATGAATGAAGATGATAGTATCATAGAAACAGAATATGGAAATTTTGCGATTTGCGGTAACCAGATTGAGATAAAATGTGATTATGAGATAAAAACCACTTGCTAATCAAATAGGCGACTGACAGGATTGTTGCACTGCCAATGTGCCTCACTCTTCCTAAAGTAATGGTTCGTTCATGACGGTTCAGTCCCTAAATAATCATCTCCTTCCACCCCTCATAAATAAATACCATCGCCATAGTATCTAACTCACAGTACCTGAGAAGTCCATCAGCAATTCTCTGGTGTTCCTCTTGTGACATCTCCGAGAACTGCATCATCGCATATGCGGTCATGGCAGCACCACCATCAGCTAGTTTATCGCCCATAAGGTAAGCCTCAATTTGGTCATCATCCAACCCATCGAACAACGATGGTAGCAACTTGTAGGGACTAATTACCTTCCCCTGATCATCAAGCTGAATCCACTTCCAACCATCCTTAAAATTAAGACTTTTGACTTCAGAATTAAGACCGTAAATAGGTTGGATATACCTTTCCTTCAGGTACTCAGAAGAGTTCATTATTGCTGGTAAAACAGCTTTAATCGAATTCGATCCTTTCATCAGGGGATGCCAGTAATAAGACTTCACCAATTCCAGAAGGTCAATCATGTCCCTTGTACCTCTGTGGTTCGCTGAATGAGTGATGGTCTTTATGAATTCAATTAGTTCTTCTTTATCATTCACATCATCATTATTAGCCTCCTGAAGCTGGATCATAATGTGGTTTAGAATTGTGTTTTCATGTGCAGCATACCTAAAGACCGAACCTTCATCCTCTGAGAGTTCAGCTTTCAACATCCTAACAAATTCGAAATTGGGAAATACACCACGATAAATATTCAAGTACTGTCCCTTGTGCTCAATGCGACCATCTTCATAAATAATATGGTGGGAGAATTGAAAAGCAGTTTGTTCGTACGGTCGTCTCCCCTTATAGAATGGTACAGCAACAGCAGAGGTCTCAAAGTCAATCATGTGAAGCGGATACACCCAACTATCCATTTCTTCCCTAAGACCATCGAGATCAATATATGGTTGAGGATCGAGAGAAACAGTTTGTTGAACCTGTAGCCATTGTCGTGCCTTGGGAGTTAATATGTCTTCTTGGTTCTCAGCACCACTACCAATATCATCAACAGTGACCTGATCCATATGGTAGATACCATTATCCATTAGCTTCTGCTTACCCCTGAAGTTCCAGATATCGAATATTAGGGGTTTGTCGAAGTCCTGATGCTTCCAGTGTAGTTGATGAGACCAACATTCTTTAAAGCCTGAGAATTTACCATCAGTTTCTTCTTCTGTTTTGAATTCACATGACGCACATCCGGTATGAATAGGTGTTATGATTTTCTTATCCTGAGAATAATGATCAGCAAGATATTTAACCAAATCGATAAAACTCTTTTCGGGCAACGTTTTTGAATCAGTGCCATCATAAATCATTTGACATAGATCGTCAACATTAACTCGTACCAATATCTCTTCACCAAGTTCTTCAGGAGTAGGATTGCCAACGATTTCAACATAAGTTCTACCGTTTGAATTCTCCTTCAATAAAAACTTTTGGTTCAAACCATCAACAGTAGCAACAGTGTCTTTATCAGCCAGCATCAAATATGCTTTAACATCCCAATCTGGCTCTGCTTTAGTGACAACATGTTTCTGAAAAGCCACATCATATATGTATTTCTTCCACCCCGAATCTAGGTAGCCACTCTTGTTTAGCATGTCCAGTGAAGAGTTACCGGAAAAGGATTTTGATTTAACTTCGATGAGGTTAATCTGATTCCCAATCTTCTCCAAAACATCAACACGGATGAATAAATTATCAACTCTGAAGGCAGCTTCAAATATTACAACGTTTTCTTGTTGAAGTAGATCATTAGTTCTCTTGATGGCTTCTTCATAATCCAATGCATCGATATCATGACCATTGGGGTAGTAACATTTAGCAAGAGCACCAACTTGAAAACCACCTTTGGCGAGGGCAGCTAGAAAATCATTCTCTGTGTTTTGATCAGGGTATTGGTCTTTGCCTGAATAATATAACTTGGTGGGGCAAGCTAAGGCTAGGGCGAATCGGGATTTGGTTAGGTATCGGGGCATGATGCTTAGAGTTTAAATAAGTTTACTATACATAAAGAAAATAATAATCCACGTCAATCATGTATTCTTTTTACTTAAATTTAGATTTTAATCACATATTCTAGAATAAGAATGAAAATTGAAATAGCTGAATCACTCGTAAATAGTTACTTAAAGCATGTTGAAAAATGCCGACTGGTACAAACCAATTGGGCAACCAGTGGTGGTTGGGTAATTACTGATTACGATAAAGAAAGAGCAATTGAATTGTTCGAGAAAATAAAGCAACATCCTGTCTTTAGTGAAATATTTAAAGGTAATTCGTTTGAACAACTAGTTAAACAAGCTGAAATAGATGTCTTAGGAATAAATGTGGAAGAAAGCACTGTTTATGGCATAGATGTCGCATTTCATTCAGCCGGATTAAATTATGGTGGTCAGGATGAAACATGTGCCCGGTTAATGAAGAAGATATTCAGGACGGTTTTTATCATGCAATGCTACTTCAGCCAGTTTGATAAGTTTCACTCTTACTTTGTTTCTCCAAAAGTAAACCCATCGGTTGAGAAACAGATTTTAGAATATATCGATATAGCAAGGGGAGTGATTAGTGATGACAGTATTTCCATAAGGTTAATAGCTAATAGTGATTTCTATTCAGAGATGGTTGATCCAATCAGTAAAACCGTTAAACATGAAAATGATACCACTGAATTATTCGCACGAGCATTAAAGTTGTTGCAGTTGGATAATCGAAGTAAAAGCAATTTGATAACTCCGATTATACCATCGGGTGGCGTTAAAGTAAACAGTACTAAACCATCTGAAGATGGTATGAAAATAGGTCAGTTTGTTCAATACCATATGCAAAGACTATTCGATGAAGGGAAAATATCCGACTCGGAGATATCAAACCTTCTTGATGGATGGTATTCCAAACAAACCTTTAATCAGGACTGGTCTGTTCTTAGAAAAATAGAAGAAGGAACTAAAGATGATAAAGGCTATGGACGATATTATTCACGAAATATTTATGGGGGAAAGTACTACCTGACTTCTCAGTGGTATGATCGTCATTGGGAAATGTTTAAGAGTTGGCTTTCTAATTATTAAGCAACATCAATCCCGTAAAAAAAATAGATTATGGAAGAATTGCTTTTAGAATATAAGGTTGAGCCAACTGATATGTATTATCAGAATAGATTTATTAGATTCTATGTTGATCACACCAATAATGGAGAGATGTATTTTTTTAAATGTAACAGAAAAAAATATTTTATAACCCATGAGGAATACAGTGATTTAGAAAGAAGTATTTCAGGTCTGAAACTGGTTATTCTATTGCCAGATGATGCATGCGGATGTGATGGAGCGTGGGAAAGTTTAAGAATTGAAAAAGGATTTAATTCAATAGAATTTAAATGGTGGTGCGATTCTGCTGGTGATCAATGGAAAGGGATTTATGAAATAAGGGATAAAATAATGCATTTAAAAGAAAAATATGCGGATGCCAGTGACAATGCTGATTCCAATACCAAAAAATACTAAATAAATGGTAATTAACAACCAAATGAACATACCTTCCCTCACATTCGAAAGAATCAAAAATGATACTAAAAGGTTAACGATCCAGTCATCAGATTCTTATATTCAAACATATCCAGAGTTTATACAATACTTCAGAAATATCGATAGTATTGAGAAGCATCATTTATTAATTTCTAGCCATTTTGTTTATGGTTGGATGCCAACAATAATAACTTTAGACTTAACAAAGATTGATGAAGTTGTTTCGTTATTGAATGCTGCCAAGGATGGAATAGAATTATCGATTGATGATCTTAGTATTTTAAAGCCTTGCATTAATAATTCAATGGTTGGACTCTCTAAACTGTTACACTTTATTAATCCAGAAATGTATGCCATATGGGATAGTCGAATTTTTAGGTATGTTACAGGTAAGAAATCACAATATGGAATAGATCGACCAGAACTGTATCTTCAATATTTATCTGCACTTAAATCGATTTCAAGCAATAAGGATTATACAGCATTACATGAAGCAATTGAAAAGCAAATGGGGTATCCAATAACTCATTTTAGAGGAATTGAGATAGTGATGTTTGAGACAGATAAGCAAACGAATTAATGAATCAATTACACTTATGGGCGTTATTTACGATAGTTTTAAGGATAAGCAGTTGGCTGGCTTAATTCTCTATGCTACACTACATGATATGCAAAAGACCGAATCAATATTAGAACAGGTTAATTCTGGTAATTTAAAGATAGTACCTGTATATCCGGGAATGGGAGAGAAAGTACCTAAGAATGCTGAATGTATTGGTAGCATTATGGACGGAGCATTGTACTTATTAAAACTAATAAACTAACCAACTAGAATTAATAATTAATCATCTCCTCCTCAAACAAAATACTTATTGCCTACAACATCATGAACATTCATAATGCAAACACTTAATATATTATGGAAAAGCTAAAAGATTCTTATGAAGTGGGATTTGATCCAGATGAAAATACCATGATAATTGATCAATCTGGTGAAATTCATTATTCATTAGGTTTTCACTTTCATGATAATACTGTTGATGAAGAAATATCAAAATCACACATATTTTACACTCTTAAAGGATACAAACGAATGTGTAGAATACCGATCCTTACGAGTAACCATAGTGATGCAAAGAATATCACTAGTTACTATCCTGACAGTCCTGTCATAAAAATTATCAAGAAAGAATCTTTTAGATCAGGTACATATGATAATATCTATAAAGGCTACCCTGAAGAAATACTAACAGAATATTTCAGTCCTCTTATTCATGATATTAAAAATGAAGAATACCTAACTTGGAAACAGAAGAACGATTTAAATGAGAAGTTTAGTAAAACTAGAAAGCTTGTTTCAAAGTTTTACCGCATCTTAAAGAATGGAATGCACACAAATCTGGATTGTAGCCTATCAGAATTATTTAATCATACTATTAAAGATAAAAAGTTCATGATCCTTTACGAGAATTGGAGAAATTCTAATTATAATCAAGATTCTGAACCAAGCGTGGTAATTCGTGACCGTAATTCAAGTTCTATTAATGGATTTGAATTATGTACCGTTAAAGACAACAAGCTATATGGTAGGAGTGCTAGAAAAATTGGTCAATATACTCTTGATGGAGAATTAGTAAAAGTTTATCCGTCAATCGTAGAAGCAGTAAAAAATACTGAATGTACAAAAAGTGGTATATGTAAGGTTCTTTATGGTGACAGAAAATCACATAAAGGATATTTTTGGAAACATGAGTAGTTTTCATTCTCTCCCCTCCATCTCACTTTCATATCTCACATTTTGTGATATATTTGTAAACCTATATTCAAATCGGGGGATTTATATGAATCGGATTAAAGAAGTGCTTGAGGATAGAGGGATCAAGCAAACTTGGTTAGCGGAACGATTGGGCAAAAGCTTCAATATGGTTAATGCTTATGTGCAAAACAGAAGGCAGCCAAGTATTGAGGTTCTTTATCGAATAGCTGAACTATTACAGGTTGAGGCTAAGGAGTTGTTGGTGAATAATGATATGGTTGAAAAGGGAGGTGCTGATGAAAAATAAGTACCAGACAGGATATAGTACGAGGTCGTTAATGATAAAAGAATTTGATGCCATAATAAGTTCCGTTAATGACATTGGAGAATTTATTGCCGGAAGAGAGAAGGTCGATATTAATATCATCCCGGTAAATTCAGAAAACTCTAAAAAGAAGGTGTTGGCAGAAGTACTTAAAAGGGTTAGAAATGTGGGGAATAAAATATTTTGGAATTTGTTTTTAAACGCAAATCCAGAAGATAAATCGCTTATCCTTTTCTATGCGATATGTAAGTCATATCAACTAATACCGGACTTTGTATTAGACGTGGTGTTGAACAAATGGTATAACATGGATTACGAATTATCATCATACGATTTTAAGAACTTCATATACAAACTTTCTGATACACATCCTGAATTAGAAGGTATGTCAGATAAGAATTTGAGTAATATTTCTGGTGCTACCTTAAAGGTATTAAGGGAAGTTGGGATGTTAAAGAAAAACACGCTCGTTCAGGTCGAGTACGATCAACAAATACTCAAAGAAATCGTCAACAATGGCGACAGTTGGTTTCTGGAGGTATTGCTATTAAATGAGAATGAACGAAAGGAGATTATTGAAGCATGATCAATATTGATAAACTATATGATTTAATGTCGGATAAGGGTTTTCAAGAACCAAGGACTGGTAACCTGTTCTTTCCGGCATACATATACACCTACGCTCCAGAGAACGAATATGCCATGCGAGAGCAGATTAATCTATTGATCGAGAAACTCAAGCGTCCAAATCATTACTTGGATTCATTGGTGATTAATATCTATCACGAAGTAATTGAATATCTGAAGGATATAACCTTTGCTGGTCAATCGCTTTTTGATCAGGTAATAGAAAAGGAAAAAGAAGACCCTCAAGACGCTTTGCAATGGATACGTGAAGAGATTAATCATGGGGAGTTCTATGAGCAATTTGAGAAAAAGGTAAAAAGTCACTTTCAATCAAATGAAGACCAACGGGTGTACCTGATTCTTCATGGTTTCGGAAGTTCATTCCCTTACTTAAGAGCATCCGAGTTCTTGAAGAGAACAGAACGACTCATCAAAGAATTTAAGATCATCGTTTTTTACCCCGGTGAATATACCGAATCAAAATACAGTCTGTTTGGACTGCTTAATGACGATAATATGTACCGGGCAAACAACCTAAACAGACAATTAGGTGAAACAATTGAATAAACTAACACAATATAAAAGACATTAAACCAGATAGAATGCTCATTCAAAATTTATACGACAAAGACATTACCCGGAGAATCAACCCGGCAGTTGTAGTAAGTGAAATGGAAGACTACTTCATTAAGCAGGAAATTGATGAATATGTCTTTACTCAAGGAATTACTAAAAACATATATAAGTTTCTAAACGCTGTTGCCAACAAAAAAGAAGGTAAAACAGGTGTTTGGATCAGTGGATATTACGGAAGTGGTAAGTCTCACTTCATTAAGTACCTGTTCTATTGTTTGAATAAGGAGTATCGTCAAGATGCTTTTTCCAACTTTAAGGAGTCGTTGGAGAACTTGGAGTTAACAGATGAACCAACATTGCTTCAGGTATCCAACCTTCAGAAAAGTCTTGATCAACTCACCATTGAAGAAATCATCTTCAATATTGATGCTGTTTCTGATCAGGATGGAGCGAAAGATCGTATTACCAGAGTGTTGTTAAATCAGTTAAATGCCTACAGAGGTTACAACCATAGTAATATTGCTCTGGCTCTATATCTTGAAAAACCATTAGATAAGAAAGGGCATTTTCAGGCATTTAAGGATAAAATAAAATCTGCTTTCAATACCGATTGGACCGGAAATCAAAATCGATTTGCGAGGATGTATCTGGATAAGGTGATTCAGATTGCGATGGAATTCGATGCTGATATTGATAAAGAATCCTTGAAAAAAAGTATTCTGGATCGTAATCAGGATTACACCATCGAGTTCTTAATCGATGAATTGAAGGATTACCTGTCTCAACAGGATGATAACTATCGTTTGTTATTCCTAATGGATGAAGTATCTCAGTACATTGGTTCAAATACTTCTTTACTGCTGAACCTTCAAACCATAGTTGAAGAGGTTGGGGCACAGATTGGTCAAAAGGTATGGATCGTTTGTACGGCACAACAAGAGTTATCGAACTTGATTGACAATACCGATAGTAAAGCAGAGGATTTCGGAAAGATCATGGGACGTTTTGAAACCATGATATCGCTCGAAAGTCAGGATGCAGCATACATTACCAAACGTAGGGTGTTAGATAAAAACTCGGATGGATTAGGTGCATTAAGTGATTACTATAAGGAGAATAAAGGGGCAATTGAAAACCAGTTTGTATTCGATCATGATCTGTATGAGAACTTCAACAATAAAGAAGATTTCACCTTAACTTACCCTTTTATTCCTTACCAGTTTAGATTGATCTCCGATGTATTTGAATCGTTTAGCCAAGTAGGATATGTAGGCGAAGGTGTAAAGAACACTGAACGTGCTATTCTTGGAATTACTCACTACACAGCAAACCTTTGTAAGGATAGTGAAGTTGGGTATTTTGTGCCATTCGATCTCTTCTTCAATGAACAGCTTGAAAAGAATCTGACTCACCATGCAAGGGGAATATTGGACCGGGCATACAGTTTGGAAGCCATTAAGAATGATGAGTTTTCTAGACGAGTCGTAAGTTCTGTGTTTATGATCTCCAACCTTGGAGAGAGTCAAAGTGTTAATTTCCCTGCAAATGTGGAGAATCTCGCTTTACTAATGATGGATTCGGTGGATACCTCAAAAATGGATATGCAATCCAAGGTACAGTCAGTACTTGATGTTATGGTATCGCAAAACATCATTCAGGTTTCTGAAGGTAAGTACCGTTTTCTCAAAGAGGATGAAATTGAAGTGGCTCATATCATTAGAAGTACTGTTGTAACCAATGAAGATAGGTTAGATTACATTTATAAGGATATTATTCTAAAAGTTTTAAAGCCAACTCCGGTTGCTCAACTAGGGACTCGCAACTTCAAAATTGCTATTTCAATTGACGATAAAGAGATTGGAACAAAAGGGGATTTCAACCTTAAATTCTCAATTTACGATACTACCGATCTTGATCATCTGGCTCATTCTACTCCTTCCAACGATATCATCATAGGTATCAGTGAATGGTTTAATAATGACACTGATCTCCGTGCTCAGGTTTTGGATTATGTAAGAACTCAAAAATACATTTCTTCAAACCGTAATGCTACCGGAACACGAGCGGAAACGATTAAGAACTTTGGCGAAACCAATAAAACCCTGTTGGATGAAATCAAACTTCGCTTTGAAAATAAGTTTCAGCAGACCGCTATCATCTCGAAAAACCAAGTGATTACATCGGATGACATTAATGGTGGAAACCCTAATGCACGGTTTGTGGATATGGTGAAGAAGCATATGGAGCAAGTATACCACAAACACAATCTTAGTTCCAGCTATGCCACTACTAATGCCGAATTGTTAAAACAAGCCAAGCAAAAACAAAAGGAGATGTACAAAGACCTGTCTCCGGCTGAAGAAGAACTCAACAACAAACTAAACCTATTTGGTGAAGTAGCGGTGGTTGGTGATGTGGTGAAGCAATTTGAGAAAGACCCATACGGATGGAAAGATATATGTACCTTGGATATCCTATTACGTATTGCCAAGAAAGGGCACAGGCGTTTCGAGTGGAAAAACGAAGAGATTAATCTTGAAACATATGCAGATAAAGCACTGAACTCTAAAGAACGTGATTCTATAACCATTCTGAAAGAAAAGGTTCATTCGCAGGAAGAAATCGATGCATTCAGGCATGCCGTTAATGATGAAATATTCAACGAGACTCTTATTCCTTCAAATATTATGGAATATAAGGAAGCGGTTGAATCCTTTAGAATAAACCTTCAACCAATAATTGTTCAGGTTAATCAGTTTAAAAATGATTACGAGAGTTATCCATTTCATTCGCACCTAAAGATTTACCACAAACAACTTGAGACAATATATCACGAGCGTAATCCAGAAAAATTGGTTTCAACAGTAATGTCTCAGAAAGAAGAGTTAGTTACTGCACGTGATACATTCATGTTTATAGTAGAGTTCGAAGAGCACAACTTCAAAGCATATGCTGATATTGCAAACTTTACAAAACAGAATGAGAACAATTTCACCTCATTGGAAGACACTCTAAATATTAAGGCTGATGAATTGGTGGATTACTTTGCCAAAGACAAAGAGCCATGGGAGAAGTTTCCTCAAATGCGAAAGGCATACAAAGAGGTGCATGGAGCGATTAAAACCCGAATAGAAAACCTTCGAACAGAAGTGGTTAATTTATATGAAACCATTTTTGAAGAGATTGAAAAGCATCGTACTGAATTAGGCTTAGATGCCAACATAACACCTGCTTCTGATCAGCTTCTAAATAAAATTGGAAAAGAAGGGCAAATTACGATGCTGGAGAATTATCAGCTTAATGCCAGTAACTTCAGGGCAGAGAATTTTAAGAAGCTGGAAAATCGCAAAGCGGAAGAAGAGGCTAAGAAAACGGGTAAAAGTTATGTTACCAGCGTTGATGTCTTCATTGCAAAAGAAATGTCTCCACAAACCATTGAAACACCAGAACAGTTGGATGACTACATCAAGAAACTGAGAGAACGATTGATGGTAAAACTGGCTAAAAACAAAAAAATATTCTTGAACTAATATGCAAACCAACAATATAAAGTCCTTTGCGAAGGAAGCACGTTTAATTTTAATGGATGGGGTATTACAACGTCTAAAATATTGGGGATTTAACGAGGATGGCAACAATGACCAGAATCTGGAAGCGACTCATGGGGGATATTCCTTTAGGGGGCAAATCTACACTGAAACTACCGTCCCTGCAAAGTGGAACAAGCTAAAGGAACGATTGACGGATAAACAATCTGTTGAGGATGTGATTGAAGAAGCCTCATATACTTGGTTTAACCGTTTGATGGCAATTAAAATATTAGAATCCAATGGTTATATCACCAAACAGTTGGAATATGCTGAAGGGGTTCGTACACCATTAATCGTTCAAAATGCTAAACGTGGACAATCAACTCTGACCAAACAGAGTGAGAAGGATTTATTATTGGAGTATTTACAAGACGATAAAGAAGAACAAGCCTTTGGATTGTTGATTGCTGACCTATGCAACCGCAATAAGTTGTTGCACGATGTGTTTGGTAAACTTGACGATTATACCGAAATATTGCTCCCACAGAACCTAATGCAAGCTGATGGTTTGCTTGACCTGATCAATAGCGATGCCATTGCCTTGGATGACTATAAAGAGGTGGAGTTAATTGGGTGGTTGTATCAATTTTATATCTCGGATAAGAAAGACGAGGTATTTGCCGGGTTTAAAAAGAATAAGAAAGCCAGAGCAGAAGATATACCAGCAGCCACGCAGATATTTACACCTAAGTGGATTGTGAAATACATGGTGGAAAACACCGTTGGTAAAGTTTATCTGGATTACGAACCCACTTCTGACCTGAAAGAGGAAATGAAGTACTTGGTGGAGAACGATAGTGATATAAACAACCAAGCCATTATCACCGACATCACCGAATTGACCTTGATTGACCCGGCATGTGGTAGTGGACACATATTGGTTACCGGGTTTGAATTACTGTTTAAGATGTACCGAGAAGAAGGGTATACAGCCAAACAAGCAGTGGCTTCAATTTTGGAGCACAATCTTTACGGTCTAGATATTGATGACCGTGCCATGCAACTGGCTCGTTTTGCGGTATTGCTGAAGGCTGCGAAGTACGATGCCGATATCTTAAACAAAGGCATCTTACCTCATATCTATAGTTTCCCTGAAACAAGCCATTTCTTAAACGAAGAGTTACAAAACTTTTTGGGGCACGATGGACATGAACATGTAGCTGACCTAAGAGAAGCAATGCAACTGCTTAATCAAGGTAAAAACATTGGTTCTGCCCTTAAACTGGAGTTAAGTGCTGAAGCTTACGATTATATAAGGGGGCAATACAACAACTGGAACAAGCTAAGCCAGAGTGCTGGTGCATTGGATATGGTGCAGAGCGATATATGGATACGTTTAAAACCATTTTTGGAGGTATTGTTACTACTGACCAAGAAATATACATCTGTGGTAGCTAATCCACCTTACATGGGGCAGAAAAGTATGAATGGGGATCTGAAGAGTTATGTGAATTCACATTACCCGAAGACCAAATCAGACCTATTTGCTGTATTTATGGAGGTCTGTCTAGGTTTAAATTCTTCTAAGGGTTTAATGGGGATGATTAACCAGCACTCATGGATGTTCTTGTCTTCATACGAAAAGCTGCGTGATGATATTTTAAGTAATTATGAGATTATTAATATGCTTCACCTTGGTCCACGTACCTTTGAGGAATTAAGTGGTGAAGTGGTACAATCAACTGCATTCGTTTTATGTAATTCGCCATTGACAACAGATAATTTAACCTCTGGTGGCACTTATTATCGTTTGGTTGAGTACCGAACGAATACCGAAAAAGAGCAAAAGTTCTTAAATGGAAGTAATCACTATCAAAACATCCCCCAAACCAACTTCTCCAAAATACCGGGTAGTCCAATTGCTTATTGGGTGAGCGAGAGGGAAAAAGACATGTATTCATCTGGTGAGTTTTACAAAAATTATTCTTTCCCACGAAAAGGCATTGATACAGGTGAGAATGCACTCTTTCTTAAGTTTTGGTTTGAAGTTAACGTCATGAATTGCTCATTGACAAATCATAATGTTAATAAGAAGTGGTTTCCATATAACAAAGGGGGGGAACTTAGGAAATGGTATGGCAATCGAGATTATGTTGTTAATTGGAGAAATGAAGGTGAAGAGATAAAAAGTCGTCTTAAATGGAAAAAAAAGAAACCAACAATTAGGAACATTCAATATCATTTTAGAGAAGGGTTTTCATGGTCTACAGTTAGTTCCAATGGTTTATCCTGCAGGTATGTTCCTGCAGGTTGTTTGTTTGATAATGGAGGTTGTACTTTGTTTTCAGATAACAACTTACTTTATTTAGGTGCTGTTTTAAACAGTAAAATTGCTAAGCGTTATTTAGAATTTCTTTCACCAACATTAAACTTTCAACCCGGTGATATAGGACGAATGTTATACTTTCCTCCAAATAATCATTCAGCAATTTGTGAAGTAATAATAAATGAGTGTATAAAAATCACAAAATTCGATTGGAATTCCTTTGAAACCTCATGGGATTTCATACACTCCCCTTTATTAAATGGTAATAACTCCTTAACTGAATCATATCAACATTGGCAGGAACAAGTAACCAATGATTTCTACCAACTCCACGCCAATGAGGAAGAACTTAATCGCATTTTTATCGAAATTTATGGTTTGCAAGAAGAATTAACTCCAGAGGTGGCATTAAAAGATATAACCATCCTTCAAGATGAGTTGGATCGTAATGCGTTGGAACAACTAGAGCCTATTTATAGAGAACAAGGTAAAGATGCCGTTGAACTGCCCATCGATAAAGTAGAAGTGCTAAGTCAGTTTGTAAGTTATGCTATTGGTGTTTTTCTAGGTCGCTATCGTCTGGATAAACCCGGCTTAAACATTGCCCACCCTAATCCATCTGATGATGAGGTTGCTTCCTATCAATACAACAGCCATCCCATTGAAATTGATGAAGATGGCATCCTACCCCTTATGGGAGATAATTGTGCCTTCCCTGATGATGCCTTGGTACGCATGAAAGACATCATGTACGCCATATGGGGTGAAGAGACATTAACCGATAACGTTAACTTCCTGCATGAGTGTTTGGGTATGGACCTTCACAAGTGGCTCAACAATCAATTCTGGAAGTATCACACCAGTATGTACAAGAAGAAACCAATATATTGGTTATTCGCATCCAATGCTTCCAAACCACAAAACGCAGCGTTTAAAGTATTGGTTTACATGCACCGCATGGATAAGTTTACGGCACAGAAAATTCAACGCAACTACCTGCATCCTCATCAGGAGTACCTCAAGCAGGAGCGTGAGAAGCTAGAAGAGAATGAAATCACTTTGAGTCGTGAGGAAGTTAAACGTTTGGAGCAGATACGTAATTGGGAGATTGAGTGTCGTGATTACAACGAGGTATTAAAGAATTTGGCAACCAAGCAAATTGAGTTTGATCTGGATGATGGTGTAACTGTTAATTATGCCAAGTTTGAAGGTGCTGTTGCTAAGATATAATGGACAATGATAGTAGATAAGATTAAAAATATATTACTTCAAGAGAAGCGAAATATCGTATTTTATTTCGATGCGGATGGTTCATTACGTGATGACCTTCAAGAAATAGAAGCATCCGGCATTAAGGTAATTGAGGTTCAAAACAATTATTTTGAACTCAAGTATCGCTTGGAGATTGAATGGGCAGGACAGCAATTGTTTTTGTATCATCCATTTGCTCGACCCAACGATAATGAACTCAAGAAATATCCCCTGTTGGATTTATTGAAAGCCAATGCGGAGTTGAGATTGGATGATGCTTCTGAGTTTTTATCGGAATATGGATTGCAGGATCATCACCTATCGCTGGTTAAACGCTACATAAAGCAATTAAAAACCAAAACTAACCAGAAGAAGTTAGCGAAGATTTTGGATAAGGGAAATTTCAATGCTTCTAACCTAAAGTTAGGTCTGATCTCCATTTCTCTGAATTTCAGTTCAATCACTGACAGAAATAGCTGCATCGCCAAGTTGTTGATTAAAGGTACTGATGCAACTAAGTTCAACAAATTATTAAAAACCATTAAAGAACAGGACATAGAAGCCGATATTCTGGAGTGGATCAGTAATTTGGTGAATAAGCGTTATTCAGAATTAAATATTGAAACGGTTTCCGATGTTGCCCGGCTGATCAAATACAACATACTCACGGTGTTTATTGATAAGACCATCAAGGCAGATAGTTATTCGAAACTAAAGATGGATAATGCTGCTGGCTTAAACCGCATGCAATCCTTCTTTCAAGATTGGGAGAACAACCCCACATTAAAAGGTCATATCGAAACTGTATTCAGTGATCTGGCTGCTGACATTCAATACGCCAAGATCATTGAGTGGTACGGAACAGAGCAAGAGTATGGATACTACTCTGAGGATATGTTGAATCGTTTAATTCTGGATTTATATCATAACATAGAAAATCATCCAGTAAGAACAAAGGATGAATGTATTAAATGGATGCGTTCAAGTACTTTACCTGATGATTTAGTAGAGCAGGTTAACTTCATTTACAATGCTTCGGGCATGTATGGTGTGCTTGAAAGTTACAAGTCTTTTAAATTCAATGCACCTGAAGATTACGTCAATGAGTATTCCAATGAATTGTATCAGGTTGATTTAAGTTATCGTAAGGCGGTTATTGCCTACGAAAATGCCAGTGATGACCTTTACGATTTTGAACAAGTGGCATCAAAGGTATTCAGCACCCTGAATGAGAAATATGATCGCTTCTTGATTGATCTGAATGTGGAGTGGCAGAAGATAATGGCAGAGAATAAATTCAACTACCATGCCCTTGATGTTAACAAGCAGTTCGATTTTTACGATAACAACATTAAGGATTTCAATAATAAGATTGTGGTCATTATATCAGATGCCTTACGCTATGAGTTGGGGCACGATATGTATAACGATATGCTTTCCAATAGTAAGAATGACCTTACAATTGAACCTTGTCTGGCTTCAATTCCATCCTACACCAACCTTGGAATGGCGAACCTGCTACCTAATACAGATATGGTAGTAGAGAAAGCAGATGCCGACTTATCATTTAAGGTCAATGGAAAGACAACGGTTAGCACTAACCGAGAGAGCATCTTACAGACTCAAGAAAAAGAGAGTGCCACCATTAACTTCTCTGAACTCAAAAGAATGAGCAAGCAAGAGAAAAGGGCATTCTTTAGAGATCAACGTATCACCTATGTGTATCACGATTGGATTGATGCTGTTGGTGATAAGAAGAAAACAGAACATGAATCGTTTGAAGCCACTGAAAAGGCAATTAAGGACTTAAAGTGGTTAATCAATAATATTTCTGGAGAGATCAGGATCATGCATGTGCTGGTTACCTCTGACCATGGCTTCTTGTACAACTATAACGAATTAGCCGAAAGTAGTCGTGAGGTATTACCCAAAACAAAAGGTTACAGCAGGGAACATGCTCGTTTTGTTATTGCTGATGAGTTTGAAGGTAAGGTGGATGGATACCAAATGGACTTAAAGAATACCACTAATCTGGATACTGATCTTAAAGTGTCTGTTCCAAGAGCCATTAACCGTTATCGAAAACAAGGTAATGTTGGTGTTCAATTTGCACATGGTGGAGCAAGTCTTCAGGAATTAGTTACACCTGTTATTAAGCTATATAAGAACCGTAAAGAAGCTAATCAAGCTGTATCATTCAAACGTATTGATCAAGCGGATAAGATATCCTCGGGTAGCCTAAAGATTACGATTCTTCAGGATCAACCAGTATCCAATGAATATAAAAGTTCGGAGGTAGTATTTGGCTTGTTCTCAGACACAGGGGAATTATTATCGAATGATTCAACATTAATTTTGAATTCAACTTCAAACAATCCTAAAGAACGAGTATTTGAGGTGATATTGTCGCTCAATACACTTGGATCAAAAGCCAGCTTTGGATATTTAAGGGCATACGATAAGAAAGATAAGTCGAGGTTAAATCCGATTGGAGTAAATGACTTAATCAAAATAAGTACACGAGAAATAGATGAGTGGTAATATGGGACTAGAACAAAAAATCATAAAGCACTTTGAAGGTAAGGTCGTACGTAAGGACCTTACTAAGTTTGTTAAAGGTAATGCCGTTGTTCCAACCTATGTGTTAGAATATTTACTTGGTCAACATTGTGCTTCTTCAGATGATGAAATCGTAACGCAAGGCGTTGAAAAGGTAAAAGAGATTATCAAAAAACACTTCGTGCACCGTGATGAAGCTGAAGCTGTTAAGCATGATATTGTTACTAAAGGTAACCACCGTGTCATTGATAAAGTATCTGCCCGGTTAAATGATCGTAGAGGTATCTATGAAGCAGAGTTTGCCAACCTCGGACTTAAAAAAGTGACCATCAGTAATGATATTATTGCCAACCATAAAAAATTATTGACATCAGGTGTATGGTGCATTGTGAACCTATCTTACTTAGGTGGAGATGAAGGTAATGACTCACCTTGGGTGATTGAATCTTTAAAACCTATTCAAATCTCCCATGTAGATTTGGAGGAATTTAAATCGTTACGCTCTCATTTTACCAAAGACGAATGGATCGACCTGTTGATGCAAAGTATTGGCTTAAATCCTGAGCAGTTTAACTTCAGGGGGAAGCTGATTCAATTAACCCGTATGGTTTCCTTCTGTGAAAACAACTACAACCTGATCGAACTTGGTCCTAAAGGAACAGGTAAGAGCCATATCTATTCGGAACTATCACCACATGGGATGTTGATCTCCGGTGGTGAAGTAACTCAAGCCAAACTATTCGTTAACAATAGTAATGGTCAAATTGGTCTGGTTGGTTATTGGGATAATGTGGCTTTTGATGAGTTTGCCGGAATCACTAAGCGAGTGGATAAGAACCTAGTAGATACCATGAAGAACTACATGGCAAACAAATCCTTCTCTAGGGGTAGTTCACCTTATGGTGCAGCAGCATCATTCTCGTTTGTGGGTAATACCATGCATTCAGTAACCCATATGATTAAGCATTCGGATTTATTTGAAGCATTACCTAAAGCATATCACGATTCTGCATTTCTGGATCGTATACACTGTTATATTCCCGGATGGGAGGTGCAGAAGTTACGTAATGAATTATTTACTGATGGTAATGGGTTTATTGCTGATTATCTGGCAGAGATACTAAAAGTGTTACGTAAGGATGATTACTCGCACTTATGCAGTAAATATTTCGAATTATCAGAAGGTATCACCACAAGGGATCGTACGGCTGTTTTAAAGACCTTCTCTGGCTTGTGTAAGATTATATACCCTCATGGAGATTGCTCGAAAGAAGAAGCTAAAGAATTGCTTGATTTTGCTCTGGAAGGTAGACGAAGAGTTAAGAACCAGCTTGCCATCATCGATGAGACCTT
This sequence comes from Carboxylicivirga fragile, assembly GCA_025499625.1. GTDB lineage: Bacteria > Bacteroidota > Bacteroidia > Bacteroidales > Marinilabiliaceae > Carboxylicivirga > Carboxylicivirga fragile. Next base: position 21,455 of record JAFMVD010000004.1, read on the forward strand.
CTCTGAAGTTGAATTCTCATACACCAATGGTACTAACAAGATTGCAGTACTAACCCTTGAGGAAAAACAGTATCCAAGTCTATTTAAAAAAGAGGGAGATGAAGAAACTGAGACCTATGAGGAAATACCAATGGTTGTTGAGAGAACTACAACACCAAAAGAAGAACTGTTGTCGGGCAAGCATGTGGTATACGAAGAAAACACTAAAGGGGTAAGTTATGAGAAACTCTTTGCGCCATACCTTAAAGGGGCACGAAGAATAACCATCAATGATCCATACCTACGATTATTCTACCAAGTGAAGAACCTGATGGAATTCATCCAGATGGTTCACAAGAACAAAACCATTGGTGAGGACATTGAGATAAGTGTTGTTACCAAATACGATGAATTTAAAGAGCAGGAAAGTGAGGAGCGTTTCGAACAACTTAAAGAAAGTATCGATGGCTCAGGCATTGTATTCGACTATGAATTCGACCAGTCTTTGAGTTTTCATGCTAGAAGTATCGAAACCGACACTGGATGGAAAATTAGCATAGATAGAGGTCTGGACATCTTCCAGCCATACGATTTTAAGAATCCATTTAATTTGGCAAATACCCTTCAGGAAGAGCGAGAAGTTAAGAAGTTTGAAATTACTTATTTGAGGGAGTAAGTTTTTAAGCATTTAATTATCGATAGCTAAAACTATAAACAATTTCATAGATGGATGATAATATAAAATCAGAGTTTAAACAGAAAAAAATTAATCACATTTTTCATTATACAAGAAGATATGATTGGCTGAAGAAAATTTTAGATTCTGGATTTGCGCCTTCTTATTGTCATGAAAATATTAGTGAGTTTGAATATTTTATTCCAATGGTAAGCTTTTGTAACATCCCATTAAAAGATGTTGATAATTATATGAGGTATGGGAAATATGGTATTGGGATGAGTATGGAGTGGGCAGTTAGAAATAGTATTTCGCCTGTTATATACATTCACGAGCAAACTCCATTTCAGAATTTTTATAGTCTTTTCTCCAGTTATAGAAAATACGATCAGACACTAAGTTTTCAAGATATGTCTATAAAAGTCGTTCAATACTTTAAAAATTGGAAGACACAATATCGAGGAAATGAAATTATCACATATCATGAAAGAGAATGGCGGTATATACCAAACCTGAACGGTAAGAAGCCGATTATAAAGGTTGATGACCATGAATTTAAAGATTATCAAGATAAGAATAAGATTAAGAAACCCCACTTTCCGGAAAAAGCCTTAAAGATCAATAGTATATCTGACTTAAAATATATTACAGTGAAGGATGAAAAACAAAGATTTGAAATATTGGACCTCCTAAAATTAAAATTTACTGATAAAAGTGTGACAGAAGCTTTGGTCGGGGGGCAATTATTGATTCTCACAATAGACCAACTTCATAATGATTTCTAATCCGTTTTAGTAAAATACCCATAATTAACACTTTGATATAGTACTTCCAATTGAAGTTATACATGCATAAAGCCTTGAGTCAGCAGATAAGTACTATTGAAATTATTTTTTTAGCTAAAAAATATGAACCAAGAAACAAAAGAAAATTTACGAGTATTTGTTGAGTTGTTGAAAAACAACAATAACTACTTTGATAATAAGAAAGTTAAAGTTCACTTAAAAGACTGGAATATATTAAGTTCCGAAGATGATATTAATAAAATTAAATTCAAAGGAGACAACAAGAGTGAAGTATTAAGTATTCTGAGAGAAATTGAAGACAAATTAAGAAACGATTTTATAAACGATCCAAACTATAATTACTTAGTAGATTTAAGAATTAGAAACTCTGTGGGAAGTATAACTGAGTTAGTTTCTATGCCATTAAAAGTAATAACGCCATCTGGAGAAATACAAGAAAACTCTTTTTACAACGAAGAGAAAGTAAGGGAAGAGTCATTTAGGTTAAGAATGATTGATTGCCTAGTAAGTAAAGATGAAGTTATATGTTATAAGATTGCGGAAATTATCAAGTCTAGTTATATTTCTGTTGGGATGATAGATTCTCTGGGTTTAGTAACAGTTTATGTCAAGGATAGTGATTCCATAAACTTGTTGGAGAACGAATATAAGAAACAAATCATTCAAGTATTCATTGATATTCTTGGTGAAGATGGTCTATCTCTGGATAATTTAGTATACAAAGAATATCCAAGTGATTTTTTTAAATCTATTGCCTATGATAATGACGGTAGTTTTCAAATTAAAATAAATGAACTTAGAAGCAACGCAGGATTAATTAATGATAACACGGAGCGAGAAATTAATATTGCTCTTGGTCTAATCGAGCAAGAACAATATTTATCGGCACTACGATTATTATTAATCATTGTTGAAGAAATTACAGATGAGATCATACTAAGGACTGAATCCTGGAGTGCTCAAGGAGAAATTATTGGTTTAAGAAAAAAGATTGCCCTCCTATCTGAAAAATATAATTTCAAAATGAGTACAATATATTTTACTACTGATATTGTGGATATTAGAAATTCTTTTGTTCATGCTTCAATTAATTTAAAAGACCAAACCAGTTTGTTAGTATACGTTAACTTCGTGATGGATGAGATGATTAAAATTATTAACATTAAGTAAAAAATACTGTAGCCAAACTTTTCCGGGGGAGGCTACAGTTTAACTATAACATAGGTTAGGATTCCCCTTCACTAATTCTTTAGCTTCGAAATATACATAATCAAGATCATCATGAATATGTGTTATCTCAACCATGGTCACTTCTTCATCAATTACAAGAGTCAACTTCATGCCCTCGTACAATAATCGATAACGGGTATATACATTATCATAGTCCACAAGAGTAGTACCGTCAGCATAATTATATAGTACATTCAATTGTTAATCAGTGTTGGTCGTATTAATTATGTGAATGGTGATAACGTAAAGTTACCATCCTCTGTAATGTCTTGCTTTTCATCGTTTAACAAACAATTAGTATCTTTGTGGAACAAGTCACGATCATTGAAAAATAACGTAAAAAAGTAGCACTTTCTTGTACCTACTAAATTGGGGGTTGCATGAATCGCTTATGAATAAAGGGGTGCGAGGGGTTAGGTTATGATTTAACTCGCTCTACAAACGGACATAAGAATCACTCCCCCCAAGTAGTGGTTTTTTGTTTATAGACCATCCCAAAGCCTTATGAATACTGAGTTTTTAGATTCTATACGTTACAAGTTCTACAATAGACTCGAACCTTTTTGGGGGCAGAAAGGGGTAATATAAATTAATATTAAACGAATTTTAATGAAATCAATAGTTGAAATTATTGTTGACAAGTCTGGTAGTATGGGATATATGAATGGCTCAAAAGATCATGAGAATAAATATCTTTTGCCAGATGGCTCAACTCGTATGTCTTTAGCTAAGAAAATACTATCACAAGATATTATTCCAATTATTGATTATGCCTCTCTTATTGTAATAAGAACCTTTAGAGTATCACGAAACGGAAAACAGGACTTCAATGATGTTGAGAAAATATATGATGGTGAGTATGATAAAGATAGGGTTACTAGAATTATAAGTGCCCTTGACAATCCTCCTCCGGGAGGTTCTCCGATTTCTGCTGCTATTGAAATGGCTATTACTAACCTGAAATCATTTAGTAATTATGATAGAAAGATTATCTTAATTACCGATGGTGAAGAAAATGGAGGAGGTGATTATAAGAAAACGATCGAAGAAGCGGAGACAATACATGGTGTTCCCTGTGGTGTTTTTATTGTTGGAATTGATCAGGATGATTCAGCAGAACAAAAGTCCAAAAAAATAACTCAAGCCACCGGAGGTAAATATTTAAACCTTAAGACTAATAATTATGAGACATCAAGTGTTTCATCAGTTTTAAGTGGATTTAAATCATCTATTTTAGCTAGTAGTGTAGAAAATCTTACCAAATCTGTTGAAGTATCAAGTGATCTAAATACGGCAATTGAAGATGTAAATAGTGAAACAACTAGGATTGTAATTCAAGAGCAAGAAGAGGAAAAAAAAGAACAGATTAACCTTGAAGCAAATGGAGATAAGGAAACTATTCAGAATATCAAGGAAGCGAGTATTAGTGAAGTTGTAAACAACAACTCTCAATCAATTAATATTATTTCCAAACAGTTAAGTATTATCTCAGATGAAATTAAGCAAATACGTTCATTCGACAATTTACCTGATAGTGAAGAGTTCTATGAAAACAAAGAGTTGAACGAAAAAACAAGGGTTAATAGTGAGACATTTGTTTACGATATGTTGAAGAAGATGTATCAGGATCGAGTTGTGTGGTTTAATAAGGATGGCGAGAGTCATTCGGCTTGTGATTTTCAGATATTAAAACCAGACAAGAGTATAGAATATTACATCGATTGTAAGGCTTCCAAAAATAATACTAACCAATTCTTAATGACTGAAAATGAGTGGGACTTGTTTCTTAATAACACTAAGAATTATCAGATATATTTCGTTTCTAATGCATTAACTAATCCGGAATTATTAATCGTTGATAATTTACTGGATTGGATTTTATCAGGTCGTGTTGTTCCGTTTTCATCTAAGAAGATTTGCCTTAAAGCAGGACGAATTTTGCTAACGATTAATGAAAAATAACGCTCATAGTATGAATACCATAACCATTATCTATCGTCTATTTGTAAAAGCCATAAGATGCAAGACCATATAACTAAGTTGGTTTTATTATTCCTGTTTTTCCTAGCAACATCAATGAGTTGTGAGAAAGAAGACGTAGAGCCATCAAATCATTATAAGATTGATATAGAGTATTCAATTTCCCCCAATTTATCGTTCACCATAAGCAATATAAATGATTCACGATGCCCTGAAGGTGCAAGATGTTTTTGGGAAGGTGATGTTGCAATGGATTTCCTTATTGAAGAAGGTAATAGTGTTATTGATACCACTCTAGACCTAAGTTATCACCGGGATAATCCATCCGAATTCGGGGGGTATAGATTTGAGATCACCGATGTCCTTCCTTACCCTAAATTGGGCACAGTGATTGAATTGGATGAGGTAAGGGTTGTAATGGACTTGGTTAAACAATAAAAGGGGCAGCAACATACTAACAAAGTTACCACCCCCTAACTATAAACGAATCAAAAAGTCATTGTGTTTTATCGTCAGTATTTTCAACCAACAAGTCCCACACATAGTCCAAGTTCATCATTGTGAAATAAGGATCTGAATCAAGGTCTATTGCCACAAGAATCTCCTGACATGCTTCTAGATCAATAAGATCGAAATAAACTATTCGCCCATTGATCTGGATGCGTTTTATCTGCACTGGTGTTGGTGAAGTTTTATCCATTAGCAGCATCATTTTATCCCCTACTTTTATGTGTTTATGTCTGGAGTAAATGTTGCTTAAATGAATAAGAGTTTCGTCTTCTGCATATGCTGTGGTGGTGGGTTGTTGTACATTCGTTTTCATATGATTCGTTTTCTATAAATACTGCTTTAAATGGTTTTGGACGATACAACTGTATGAATATTCAAACCAACAATGGGGTTATGCTTCTATGAGAGGCTGTGGACAATGGAATTTATTGTAAGTGTACAATTCAACACTATTGGTGGGGAGAACAATGTGTTCTCTTGTGGTGACATGGATTTGATGTACAATCAATGGTCTGAGATTGATAACCGTTTCTTTGGGGGGATGAGGTAAATAATGTACGTGATATTGAGTGTTTAATGCGCTAATGTACAGTAAAAGCCGTATCCGGGGGTATGTTTGATGCCCCCCCCCGGCACTCTATATACAGCTAGGGTCGAGCGTGAATGAGGGGGCGGATAGAATCAAAAAACTCATATATTATTTCGATTCCCCATTATTTGGGATCGTAAAAAATTTTGAAAAAAAATTGTGTAGTGGTGGAAAAGTGAATTGTAATTGATTTTGGCAATAGGTTAGAATAAATAAAAGTGTTTTAAACGATTGAAACATAAATGGTAATGAAATATTTGTAATAATCCAGAATTAACATTATATTATGTAGGAATTAGTATTCACACACTAGTTTCCCGATATTAAAAAGGGGTGGTACATTAGTTTGTGTCACCCTTTTTATTTGGAATTGCAGAAAAAACATGAGAAAAGGTGATGGTGTAATTATTGATTAGGATAATGACGTAACATAGTAACTGTAGTTGTCAGATGTAGAAATTGAATATTTTTGTTTACTTTAACAGGCATTATGTACGTCAAATTATATTTATGAAGGCTCTATATTCACTAACTATTTTTATTCTACTAACAGGTGTTCTGCAAGCACAATCTTCTGAACATGTTTTAGATTATACAATCACAGAAACGTATGATGAAACTACAGGGACATTAGTTAATAGTTCTAAGAAATCTTACGCCTTTGATTCCAATGGAAATCGGACATTGGCAGTAAGCTATAATTGGGATTCGACCCTCAATGATTGGGTAGGAAGTTCTAAAAATGAATTTACTTATGATTCCAATGGAAATGAGACTTTGGAAATATTATATAATTGGGATTCTACCCTCAATGACTGGGTAGGAACTTCTAAAAGTGAATCTAGTTATGATTCCAATGGAAATCGGACGTTGGCAGTAAGCTATAATTGGGATTCCACCCTCAATGACTGGGTAGGAAATTTTAAATCTGTATACACCTATGATTCCAATGGAAATGAGACCTTGAATGCACGCTATAATTGGAATTCCACCCTCAATGATTGGGTAGGTAAAAATTATAAATATGAATATAGTTATGATTCCAATGGAAATCGGACGTTGCATGTGGATTATCGTTGGGATACCGCCATTAATGATTGGGTTGGATATGTGAAATGGGAATATAGTTGTGATACCAATGGAAATCGGATATTGTCTACACGCTATAATTGGGATTCCACCCTCAATGACTGGGTAGGAACTTCTAAGTATGAATATACTTATGATTCCAATGGAAATGAGACTTTAAAAGCATTATATAATTGGGATTCGACCCTCAACGATTGGGTAGGAACTTCTAAGTATGAACATACTTATGATTCCAATGGAAATGAGACTTTGAAAGTATTATATAAGTGGGTTTCGATCTTCAACGATTGGGTAAGATATGTGAAATATGAATATAGTTATGATTCCAATGGAAATGAGACCCTGAAAACAATCTATAATTGGGATTCCGCCCTCAATGACTGGGTAGGAAGATCTAAATATGAACATTCTTATGATTACGATGGAAATGAGACCTTGAATGCACAATATAGTTGGGATTCCACCCTCAATTATTGGGTAGGAGATTTTAAATGGGAATATAGTTATGATTCCAATGGGAAAATGACGTTGATTGTAGACTATAATTGGGATATTACCTTAAATGATTGGGTAGGAAGTTCTAAGTATGAAAATAGTTTTGATTCCAATGGAAATAGAACGTTGTCTGCAACGCACAATTGGGATTCTACACTCAATGATTGGTACTTGTCATCTCGAACTACTTTATATTACACAGAACCCATATCAACTAGATTAAATGATATTATAGAATTCAATTATAAAATTTATCCAAATCCATCTACTGATTTCATATGCATTGATGTAACCGAATCGGTAAAAACCATATCTATTCAAATATTTGATGTAAGTGGATTAAAGGTATTAACTCAAGAATTAAATACGAATAATCAAATTCCTGTTGCTCATTTACCAAGGGGGATGTATATCATTAAATTAGTGGAAGGGAATAGCTTGGTTAAAAACACTAAGTTATTATTGAAATAAAGCGTGAATATATTTGGTGTTGCTTTCTCGACTTCACCAATAAAGAAACTGGTGGTGCATTAATTTGTATCACCCTTTTTTATAGATGAAAAATATTGTGGTATTTAATTAAAATAATGTTTGGAGTTGGGTATGTTGATATTTATCGAAGTAATTTTTTCACAAAACCGATCTTTTAAAATTAAGAACTTTGTTAGGCTTATTGAATATGAATAAAGGTGCTATATTTGTTAGTAATGGGAACAGTTGAGAATTTAATAAACTGCAATGTTCCCAGTAAAATGTTCCCAATGTTAAGGGTGGGGTATTTAATGAATTGATAATTAGATTACTGTGATTAATATTTATAATTTTATCAAAAATATAAAAAACTTCAGCAATGCAACGTCGAATTTTAAAATCAGCCATTATATTATCTGTATTAGGTTTTATTTGTGTTTCAACTCTTGTGGCTCAAAATATTGAGGTGAAAGGACGAATAGTAGATGCTGAGACCAATAAAGCGGTTGAGTTTGCGAATCTAGGAATAGTAAATTCGTACATGGGAACAGCTTCTGATTTCAATGGTGATTTTAATTTATTAGTAAGTCAGGATTTTGAGAATAATCTTGTTCGTATTTCAGCAGTAGGCTATAAAGTTCGTGAGTTGACTTTAAAAGAGCTTTACGATTTGGCACCCGAACCGTTAAAATTATTTCCCCAAAGCTATGGGATTAATCAAGTGGAAGTGAAGGCTGCTTCAAAACGTTTATATGGTATTTTAAAAACAGCTTCTAATGTAATTTCTGATAATTATTCTGACGCTTATTCATCAAAGGTTTATTTCTCACAGACTGTGAATGGTGCTAATACAAGTGAATTAGCTCTGAATTTTTCTGATGAAACTGGTTATGTTGATCGTTCGTACAGTAATGCTTTTGAAAAGCGTAGTTATGAAGTTAAGGAATTGCGCCGAAATTTTGAGCCCACGCCAATTATTAAAGGCATGTTATTCACTGATGAAGTTTTGGAGTTTGATGTGGCTCGAATTCGTGGAAATGTGCTTGATGCGGATGTTGTGGATCAGTTTGAGTTAAGTTTAAAGGAAGAAATCGTTTACAATAATGATTCAGTTTGGGTAATTGCATACAGTTTAAAAGAAGCTGACTTTGCTACAACTGGAGGTTCAGAGTTGACAGATTACGAGGGGACTATTTATGTGTCGCAATCAGATTATGCTATATTACGAAATGAGCTATCATATACCAGTGGTGGTTTTCATTTGGCCGGAAGAAGTGCTGGACTTTCAAGTAATGAAAACGGCGATTACAAAGTAAGTATTAGGGTTGATTATCGTAAAAAGAAGGATGGAAAATATGCCTTAAGCAAGATTGAATATCTTGGAAAAGAAATGGGTAAGTTAAAACTTGAACTTTCGTGGGTTGTTTATGATTATTCCGAAAAGCAAATCAGTTCAGTTTCGTCCAGAGAATACTACAGCGCGAAAGAATCAGATTCGAAGTTTTGGGAGAAGTTTAAATTACCTTCAAACTAAAGAAAGCCACCCATAGGTAGCTTTCTAAAAAATATCTGTTGTTGTTTGTTTCTTTTTAATTTTCTTGATAGCAGCGAACCCAATCTATTTCTATAGCAGCAGAGTTTAGCTTTTCAACATCTTCTAACAAGTGAGAACTTAAAGTTAGGTACATAGGTTCTTGTGGTATGTTGCTGGTTTGCTCATGCACTTTAACACCATTAACAGTCCATTTTAAGCTGTTCTTTGTCCACTCTAAACCATAAACATAGTAGTCGCTATCAAATTTAGCACCATTAACAGTACTGATCTGATGGGCCGTTTTATGGTTCTTATCTGCACTATGGCAGCCAGCGGTGTAACTTTTAGCATTCTTTGAGAACCTAAAAATATCAATTTGAGGGGCAATGTTTTCACCTACCATCCAAAAAGCATGGGTAAGTGGTGATGCATGGTCAATTTTTACTTTAACCTCAAACTTTCCGTAAAGTTGACGAAAGCTTTGACCTGTACTTATAAGTGCAGAACTATAATTAAACTCTTTGGGAACAAAACCAAGTGTCTCATTCCAAACTTTACCCTTAATTTTTTCATTTTTAGTAAGTAAACTAGCCGTACTGTTTCGCAATTGTATGTTCTTTTCAGTAAAGAATTGATGTTCGTTAGCTAGTACATAAACATCGTTCATTAAGGCTTTGCCCCAGTAATAGCCACTTATCCATTTTTCATTGTTAATAGATTTGGAATCGAAGTCATCTTCAAATGTCAATTTCCATTTGTCAATTTCTTTAAATGGATTTTGCTTTTCCGTTTTAGAATGCCATATAAATTCCGGTGTCTTCTTTATTTCAGCATATTCCGAAAGCAAGGCATATTCTTCTGATTTCTTAAAACGTTTAGGATCTTCTAACTCCTTTTTAAATGCCTGGAACTTGTCTGATTCAACCTCTTGCTTTAGTGTTGTGAAACTTACTAAACGTTCTGAATCCTTTATGTTTAGATAGTTCTTATAATTGGTGGAATTTATTTGTTTATTATAAAACCGAATGTCTGCATTTCTTCGCAAAGAACGAAAGTGTTTGAATTTTTTGTAGTTCTCGGTTTTTTTGAACCCTTTTTTACTCTTCTCCTCTTTAAATTCCGGACTGTCAAGAAAAAGTTTTAAGTCAGAATATTCATTGAAATTTTTTGAGTTGGCTATTTTAATTAAGCGCTCTGGAATTCCAGCGTTGTAATATTTAAAGTACTTTTTAAGATCACCAGATTTCTTTAAGGAGAGGTATTCTTTCAAACGCAAATGTTCTTTGCTATCCTTAAATTTTTCGGTTTTCAGTTTTTCAACTTTTTTCTTAAAGTCACCAGAATTGACAGTCGTGTCAAGTTCTTGAAAGCGTTTGAATTGAGATGATGATTCATAATCAACAAATCTTTTGTGGTCAACACTTAGCTTCTCAATATCTGCTTCGTATTTTGAAGTATTCGGGTATTTGCTACCAAATATGGTTTGAATAAATGAGGCCATACTGTCTTTACGTTTTTGGGTGATTGAGCCTATGATACGGTTTTCCGTCAATAAGGTTAATGAAATATGCTAAAAAAAATCCTAATTGGAAAATAATGTGCGTTTTTGATTTTCAGATGTTCGAAATCGGTCATTATAAAATTCTCTTCAAAATCCGTAATGCTAACAATATTAGGTTTTTGTGATTTTTGGACTGATGCTTGATATGTTAATATTAGAATATTTAATAATGAATGGAATGCCATTCGGCAATTAATTAAGTTTTAAGAAAATTGAGAAGAATATTTTCTATTAATAAAGTTTAACAATTGCATTTAAGTCTTTTTGATAAATTAACATGTGGTTAAAGTAGTTGAATATCAGTAGAAAGTGGTGTTTGTAGGAGTCGGAATTCATACTTTGCTTATGTTTTGAAAGAAGTAAAAAGGCTAATTGATTTAGATCATGAATTTGTTGAACGGAAAATGTGTGTTTTGCACAATATTTCAAAAAAGCGTTTAAAAATTCACAAACCAACGGAGTATTAAAGTTAAATAATCGAGATATGAATGTTTTAACTAATTTGATAAGTTTTTTTGACACTATACAGCTGAACGATACTGGTAGAGTAAAATTGCTCAATAGAATTGATACTAAATTTTTATTATCTCCAAAGGCACTCGTAGATTGTTTGTCAGCCCACATCGAAGATTACGAAGTGGTTGAAATAAATAATGAACGTGTTCTTAATTATGAAACTAAATATTTTGATACGTCTGATTTAAATATGTATTACGAGCATCACAATGGTAAAGCTCGTCGTTACAAGGTTAGATATCGTCGTTATGCCGAAAGTGGTGATCAGTTTTTAGAAGTTAAATACAAAGAAAAGAATAGAACACATAAGCAACGCATCGCTGTAGATGGATTTCAATCCCACCTTTCTGGCAATAACGAAGACTTTATAGAAAATGTAACGCCATATAGAGCTGACGAATTATTTCCTTCTATTACTACTAAATTTAAGCGCATTACACTCGTCAATAAAAAAGTGTGTGAGCGTATTACCATAGATTTAAATATAAACTTTTCCAATACTGATTCTGATTTTGAACTAAAAAACTGTGTTATTGTTGAGATTAAAAGAAATAAAGAGGATGTATACTCTTCGTTTGCTCGAACAATTAAAGAACATGGATTTTTACCATTATCTATTAGTAAATATTGTTTAGGAACAGTAGCTTTGAAAGACGGAGTGAAGTATAATCGTTTTAAACCTCGCTTACGCAAAGTTGATAGTTTAATGGCTCAAGAAGAAAATAATCACTTTGCGTTAGTTGTGTAAATAGCTAATTATGTTTGAGATTTCTGAAGGATCTGTTTTATTAAGTTTATTTGTTCGTTTTGTTTCCAATTTTTTAGTGCTAGCCATTATTGTTTGGGGAATTTATTTTCCATCGGCCAGACGTAAGGAGTATGTTTTTACATATGCCTTAATTAGCAAGACAGTTTTCTTTATGACTTTCTTCTTGGCTTCAGTAGAGCTTGAATTAGGTTTTGCACTGGGTTTATTCGCTATTTTTGGTATCATTCGATATCGAACATCAACCATTCCTATTCGAGAGATGACTTATCTGTTTTTATTAATCGCTGTAGCGGTTATTAATGCAGTGTCGCTTGAAGAATACTTGTTTCCAGAAGTTTTTATTGCCAATGTAGTGTTTGTTTTGTTGGCGTTTTTGATGGAGAAGTTGTGGATGAACAAAGGGGAACAACGAAAAACAATTGTCTACGAAAAAATTGAGCTACTTCGTCCCGAAAAAAGAGAAGCACTTCATGACGATTTACATCGACGAACAGGATTGGATATTCATAAAGTAGAAATTGGTCACATTGATTTCTTAAAAGACACAGCCGTGTTGACGGTATATTTTTCATCTATCAAATCCGACACTATCTTGTCAGATTTTGAGGTAATTAATGGTTCGAATGTTGAAGAGGTGGATTAAATTTTTTTTAATTTCAATTGTTTGTTTTGTTGGTTCTTCTAATTTATTTGGAAGAACAGAAGATATAAAATCTTTTCAAACAGATGATTTGTTCTCACATACCGAACCTCTTGATCTAATAGTATATGCCGATTTTGAGGCCTTAAAATCGAATCGTGATAAAACAGTACCTTATCAGAAAGTAAGCTTGTCATATGTCAACAATGATACGGACACAATTAAGGTATTATCTCAGATAAGAGTTAGGGGTAATTACCGTTTAAGAGAAACAACTTGTAGTTTTCCTCCACTCAAGTTCAAGTTTAGATCAAGAGATGTTGATTCAACCATTTTTGAAGGATGTAATAGACTAAAATTAGTAACGCATTGTCAGGATGATGAAGTTGAGATGCATAACAGTGCTATGCGCGAATTGTTGGCTTATCAGATCTATAATGAAATCTGTGATTTTAGTTTACAAGTTCGTTTGGTTAATGTCGTCTATGTAGATATTAATACAGAAGATAGAGTTACTCAACGAGGCTTTTTTATTGAAGATGTTGAATGTCTGAGTCGTCGAAATAATATGGAGGAATTTAATTCCGTAAACCTAACTATGGAACAATTGAGTCAAAATAATATGATTCGTATGTCAATGTTCCAGTTGATGATTGGAAATAATGATTGGTCGGTTCCTAAGTTACATAACGTTGTTTTAATGCGGGAAGGAACCCATACGCCTCCAATAGCAGTACCTTATGATTTTGATATGTCTGCATTTGTAAATGCACCATATCGTAAGTCTATCTTGGGTGAAGAAGAGGTTAGGTGTGTTTATAAGGGGCATCGTGTCGAAGTGGAAGAATTGGAAGAAACAATTGATTTATTTGTTGAACGACGCGGAGCCATTGTTGATTTAATCCTGGATTTTCCCTATTTGGATGTCAAAAATAAGCAACTTTGCCTTCAAAAAATTGATGAGTTCTACAATTTGTTTGACCATAAATCAAGTATTCGCCGCACATTCGTTTCTAAACCAAAATCATAGCTTTTAGTACAGCCTAGGTGTTAAGTGGTATCAAAAAAAAACCAGTCTTTTTCTGTGTTCCAAAGAATTATTTTTTATATTTTTGCATGCCCTTTTAGAGAAGGGTAAGAGTTATACATCAATAAAAAATGCGAAAATAGCTCAGTGGTAGAGCACGACCTTGCCAAGGTCGGGGTCGCGGGTTCGAATCCCGTTTTTCGCTCCAGTATTTCAGAGACTGCCCAGGTGCTGAAATTGGTAGACAGGCATGGTTGAGGGGCATTTACTAAACTTTAGCTACAAAGGACTGCTAAAGCTGATTAATAAAGAGTTATAAAAGAACGTAGCTCAAATGTAGAAAAATTTTTCGGAAACAATTCGGAAACAATCTACAGATTTGTAATTTTGGAATAGATACCAGCCCAGATGGTGAAATTGGTAGACACGTTGGCTTGAGGGGCCAATGCTCGTTTTAGAGCGTGCAAGTTCGAGTCTTGTTCTGGGCACACAAAAACTCCCGATTGATTTAGTTCAGTCGGGAGTTTTTATAAAACTATAATTCATTAAATCCCTCATTACAGAACCAGTCAGATGCAGCCAAAGCTTGATATAATGCTGTTTGCCAAGAATTAGGGTGCACCATTTGCCTACTTTCAGCTGCATCTTCCAAAAAGTCTTTCACTGCGTTTGAACCTCCAACTTCATATTGTAGAAGTAAAGAGAACTGGATATTAACTAATTCTTCGGCTGCGTGAGAAGCATACAATGTATTTAAATCCAGTACGGAAAAGTGTAATTTTACTCTTTCAAAAAGAATATCATCCCATTCTTTTGGGTGTTCTACAAAAAAAAGTATTGCAACAGGTTTAGAATCAATTACCAAAGCTTTTAACCATCTTTCTTTCTCGATGTTGTCATAATACGGATGGATTGTAACTTCTTGCTTTGAATTAGGTTCAATATCATCTTTAGCTGTATTACAATCCTTACAAGCAGGTATAAGATTAATTGGAGAAATAGAAAGTAAAGGATAATGAGCTTTAGGTAAATGGTGGTCTAGCGTTGTTACTGTTCTATGTCCACACAAAGGGCATCGACTATGAGGAGTTGATGTAATTATTTTGTCATAGTATGGACGTCCGGGTGATTTTTTAGGAACCATTCTCGAAGTATAAACTTTTACTAGTTCCTCATTAGTGATATCTATACCTTCAGGCACACCTGATTCAATAAGATGTAATTCCCCAGAACGCGCAACAGTGTCGTATTCGGTATTTGCTTCTTCAATAATATCACCGCATTGACTTAACCTTTGTTTTAAATCAGGATTTCTAACTTTTGAAATACAGGTAGTGTAAATCTCAGTAATATCTTCGTCTGGTATAGGTAAACTCCTCATTAAAACATTCTATTTTTTTTGTGAATTAACGAATTTGCAATGGCTTTACCTTCCATACCTATTTCTGAATTAAAAGAATCTAATACTTCTTTGAAACTATCAAATTCATTTACCTTTTCGAGAATTAATTTGTGAAAACCTGAGTATGTAACTTCTAAACCAAAAACCTCACGAGTGAGCAGACCTACATTTTCACCAAAAGATTCTGCTTCTAGTCGTTCTATTTTTGACTCTGCTCCTGATCTTCTCAATTTCCACACGCAGCTCATCGGAACTTCTTGCAAAACCACTGGAGAATGAGTCGCTATCACAGCTACACCATTTCGTTCAATAAGAAGGTTTGATAAGGCACGGATAAATGCAGAAAGTAATGGTGGATGCAAATGAGCTTCTGGTTCATCTAAAAGTACAAGACTACGTTCTTCAACCGTTTCAACTAATCGAGTAATAGTTAAAAGAACTATTTTATGTCCAGAACTAAGCTTGTTAAATAAAATCCCGGCTTCTTCTTTAAACTCATCCTTATTCCTAATTTCTGCAATTTTTGTTACTTCTGCTTCTTTAAAAATATTATCAGACTCTAATTCAATAAGTGCTCGTTTCCACCTTTCATTTTTAGCACCTCTTCTACATGCTTCAACACTTTTAACAAATTCGTTCTTTAATATAGTTGGGCTTTTAGGAGCTAAACTAGTATCTTTTCCTTGTTTGTTTCTTTTCAAACCAATGTAAGAATATTGCAAACCTTTAGTTTTATCCTTTCTTTCAGGCATTGGCTCTGTAGTATCAAATGCACTAAAAGTAACTGAGACAAGATTTGAGAATATTTCATTATAATCATCCGAAGTAAAATATCCATATCTAGAGCGAGCATTATCTACAAGAAGAGAACTTATCATGTTGTTTAAAAGATAAGTTTTTCCAACTCCATTGCGACCAATTAGCACATGAATATTTGTTGGTGGGTTTGAGTTTGGAATCACAGAAAAATCAAACTTCATACGAGGAGAAGTACTTCCTTTGGTTTTGGGTGCAGTATATTTGAAATTATATGGAGACAATTGCGCCATTCCTTGTGCAAGCCTTCTATATTGACCAACAACTGATGAGATTGAAACATCTCTAAGCAGAGAAATTTTCATAACCCTTTCTTCTATAGACTTCTCGTATATTTCATTATTTAATGCAACATCGTTAAGTTTTGATAGCACGTTATCACGAATTTCATCACCAAAGGCATTAAGGTTTTCATAATATGAAACATCTTGCCCTAATGAGAAGAAATCTTTGGGTAATTCATCAAATTCAGAAGGAATGGTAGGCCTCCTTTCTGTCATATTAAACTGTCCTATCTTAAGAGAACCTATTCGGTGATATATCTCCTCAGAATCGATATAAACCAAATGAAAAAGTGTTGAGAATTCAAACCAATCATCCCAATTATCATACTCTAACCTAAATTGATTGGTAGCCTCTCTAATTCTACTTTTTGAGGTAATAAATTGCATATTTGTCAGTATGAAGGATTTTATAAACTATCAATTCCTAAAGCTCTAAAAAAGGCATCATGTCTTTTCTCTGCAAATTCAATCATTGTTTCATACGACATTACTTCGAAGTATAAGTTTAGTTCCGGATTAATTTTGTATAGCGTCCCATATGGAGTGAGCTTAAAATAGTTACGAGTTATATTATATTCTACTAAATCTTTGTGTAAATCACATATTATATAACCAAATTTAGGAGTGTTATTTTCTATGTTTAGGAATTTCCCTTTACTTGATTTTGCCTTTGATTCCAATAATTTTTCGAAGTAACCTTCTAATTGATGATCAAGCTTTTTATCTTCTGAGGTATTCATATCCCTTCCCGGACGCTTAAATTCAAATAAAACAATTGAGTTTATATTATTTGGGTCATCGGAATATGCCCATGGAAAATCGTAAATCAATAAATCTGGTTCTTTTTGGCTCTTACTCTCAATCTGCTTGTTTGTTCTTAGCTGTCTATCTGAATTAATAAACGAATTAAAGGTTAGTCGCTCATCCAATAACCATAAGTTGTGGTATTCACTTGGCATCGCATTACTTTCAGCCCCCATTGTAAATATTATATTGTGGAGATCTTCTTCAAGCATATAATTTTCATCACTTCGCCATTCAAGATACTGTCTAAATAATTTAATAATTGATTTTCTTCGAATCATTAAATCAGCTAATTTACCGGCCGAGAAAGCAGCCTCCTCGCTTAATACTTCATGAATTATTTTACTGAAGTCATCTTTGTCATATTTCTTCTTTGAGAAAGCCTTATTGAACGCTTTTGTCCTTTTTTGTTCTAGTCTAAAGCTTTTCTTATGAAGCTCAGATTCAAGCCTTTCTTCTGAAATATTTGCAGGTATATCATCAAATACATTATCTACATTTAACAAGTGCCTATATGCTAATCTTGGTTTTTGCGGATTTAATATGTAATTATGAATTTTAGAGTTTTTCTCATCAACAGCAGCCACTATGTGTTCAGAATATTGAGTTCTTAGATTAACTGAAACATCAGATAATAACTCGTCAATACTTAACTCATCAAAACTAGTTTTATCTTCGCTCTTCAAAGGTATGGCGAATTTATTTCTTTGGTTATTTGCTCGTTCATCAAGAAAATCCCCAGTTACATAAACTGATAAATAATACTTTTCTTCCTGTTCATCCATTAATCCATTTACAAACGAAGGAATATAATTTGCAATATTAACTTTTGCTCCAACCTCTCTTTTATTGGCGCAAAGGTGAACAGAATGAGATTTGTTTTTGTAATTTCGAAGATAGTCAAGCGAAAATGGAGCTTCTATGCCATTGATTTTTATATCCTTTGAAGCTTTATCAAATTTCACAAACTGATTAAATAAGTCATTAATAATTAATGATTTTTCAGGCTCACCTTCATTGAAAATTCTGATTTTAGGAACTCCACCCGATAAAAAATACAATAAACAATGGTCAATTATGCCTTTTGAAATATCTTCAATTTCGATTCTATGGTTAACTATATAACTATGAAAGTTCTTATGGTAATTATTAAGTTTTACGACAGTCTTTAATTCTCCAGATTCAACCTCTTTTAGGTTATCGTCATTTTCAGGATTTACTCCATCAATTACATCAAATTGGAATGTTCTATTAAACCAAGTATTATTCTCGGAAAAGGTACTTTCGATATTCATGCTGCCAAAACAAGCAAGTACAGTATATCTGCCAACTCCTTTACAACCTTTACCCTTATTTATTTCAGTAAAAGCATCATTAAAAGCCTGAAACCTCTTCCGAATAAAACCTACACCATCATCGTAGACTTCAAATCCAATAATGGGACTGTAAGGTTCTTCGAATTCTTTTCCTACGTTAAGTTGCTTACCTCGAACGATTTTAATAGAAATCGTACCATCTTTGGATTTTTTATCCTCGATGCTTTGAATCGCATTTACAATTACTTCTTGTAAGGGCAACAAGTATTCATTAGGTTGTATTTCAATACCTGCAACAAAACCTCTTATATTTAACGTTTGAGCCATATTTGCATTTTTAACGAAGAATGCAAGATACTCATTTTTCATACTATTTGAGATTTGTTTATCTGATATTTTGTATAATAGGTTTATTAAAAATACCGTAAGCATTAGTACATGATAGAGTTAATCCTTCTCAACCACCCGTTTAAAAATTTATGATTCTGACCTCTTTGAGCAATCGTATTGTAATAATGAATCCGGGCAGATTTAATGGCGTTAAATAGCAATTCCGGTGGACATGAGTTAATTGCCTTGATAGTGTTTTTACCAATAATTCCATCCAGTTTAAGGTCGCAATCAAAGAATCGATTCAAGACCTTCTGAACGCCACAACTCCCCCAATAACCACTATTGACACACCAATCAAAAATGATTTCTTGTAACGAGCCGGAGTTAATGCTTCCGATTTTGTACTTATCGTAGAAAGTTTGTTTGTAGAACTCCTTGACCATTGCAGTTAGTTCCGGAATATCAATCTTGGTGTTTCGTTTGAGTTCACCAAATGTCAGTTTGTAACCATCAATAATTTGCCAACCTTCCCAGTTTGGGTGCAGGTTTCTGGCTACACCCATATACGTTTCACCTCCTTTATCTCCGGTAACATTGGCGTAGTAGCCTTCGTGCTTTATCACTCCATCAAAGAGTTCGTCAAATGTCTTCATTCTTACGTTTGGTTTTAAGTTTTACATTGTTCACACCGGAAATTGCACCACCGAAAAGGAAGTCGATAATGGTACTGAGCTTGGTTGAGATACCGCCATTAATGCTACTCACAAAAGCAATTTGCCAATCCTTTAATTCAATGGTTTGAAACACAAAGTAGTTGAGCATTAGAACCGTTAATGCACACCATGCCAGTAAGAAGAAAAGTGCAAATACCTTTTGCAGCCAACTGTCCTGAGCGTACATGTCTCTTGCGGAATCCCGGTCGGCAACAGCCATTTTAAAAAGCTCCATTTTTCCTTGGAGCTTTTCTTCCTGAGTGGTAAATATCTCATCAATGAGTTTCGTGCCAACCTTCAAAGTCTCAGCTACTCCGGCATTGGTTAATTTTCCAAATATCTTTCTCATCGCTCCACAAATTTTAAGATGGTGTCTAGTTTATCATTGAGTTGCTTGATCGTCTGGTGAAACAGTTCCTTACTCACGTAAATCTCCTTGGAACTATCCCTTAAATCGGAAACACGTTTATGCAGTATGGCAAACTTATTTTCAGCTCCTTCTAATTCTTTGGTCAGGTGCTTAATATCTTTTTCCAGTAAATCGGTTTTGGCTTCCACCGTTTCTTTGGTTGCATTTTTTGAAATAGCATTGCGGATAACGAAAGAGGCTACACCCACAATTAGAGAACTTAATCCGGCAATTACTACCCAGTAGAATTTAATAGTCATTTCCTCCATGCCTAAAAAATTTTAATGGTTTCGGAACTACCGTTCGGAAAGCGGTTTTTCTCCATTGTCGCACTCTGGTTTTCGATGTGCATAATGGCATCTACATCGTGTTCCCAATCAGTTCCGCCTTTGGATGTACCATCACGATTGGCTTTAAACACCAGAATAAATGAAGTATTGGGGAATCGCTTTTTGAGAGCTTTAAACTCATCCGGCTTCATACCCACGGTTTGAGTGCTATCTAAGAATACGGCATCGTAACCTTTGAACTGGCTTGTATCGTAATTCTCCACGAAGTCAATTGGATTACTGATTCCTAGTCGCAATAGCTTTTCCTGTAAAGAACCTTTTACACCTTCCTCATTGGAAACATACAGTACATTCAAACCACATTTAACCAGTAAATCAGCAAACAATAAAGCCACGGAGCTTTTACCATGAAACCTTTGTCCATAAATCATCAGGTAGAATGGTTTGTATGGCTTACCAAGCAGCTTGCCGAATTTCCCGGTCAGAGAAAGTGTAGAAAACTTCATTTTGGCTAACTGGTTAGCTGATACTACCTGATTGGGTGCTACGTTTACTGTTCTTGCTGCCCTTGGTTTAGAGCCACTACTTTTGGGCATTGAGGTAGTGGCATTTACTTTCCCAATCCGGCAATACCTTTCAATCCATTTAATTGGATGTTGGTTACCAGTAATTTATCACTATCCAGATAATCTTCCAGATGCTTTTGTACTTGGTTAATCCGGTCGTAAGCCCTGTCTGAACTGGTAACTTTACCATTCTTTTTGGCATTCTTAATGCTCGTGAGTAATCGTTTGGCCTTATCAATGGTGATATTACCGTAAAGGTTGATGAACCTTTTTATTAGTGATACAGCCGGAGTAACACCATAGCTATCCACAATATTTTTCAACTTGGAATACATTGAATCCGGCACTTCAAAAGTACAGGTACTACCCATTTCCTTGTATGTCCGAGCAAGGTCATTACCAATCTTTTTAACTTCCTCTGCATACTTACTGGATTTACGAATGGTCTTTTCGGTGGCTGCTTTTTGAATCACTTTATAAAGCAATGAAACCTGACGTTCGGTGACTTTCTTACCATGCATGTTCAGGTAACGCTTAATAATCTTCACTTCCAATGGCATTAAAGGCACTTCATTAGGCTTCCGCTTTACCGTTTTTGAAGTTACTTTCTTTGCAGAAGAAGTCGGCTTTGTTGCAGTTTTCTTGTTACTGGTTTTAGCAGTTGCTTTAGGCTTTTTATTGCTATCCCTGTATTCCTTTAAAGCTTCTTTGTATTGCCCGGATTCCTTATCCAGAATGTTTAAAGGGTGGGCGAACGGTAACTCAGGAAAACGCTTTACGTTGATGTACGGCTCAACAATCTTGAAATGATTATCAAGCATTTCCTTGATGTCTTTATCCTCATTGTAAAAGTCAGCAAAAGCATCAAATTCCTTGTGTGCTTCACGAGCTGCTTCCGGTAATTGTGAAAAGTCAATATCCTTGGTTGCTTCCTTGTAGTTTTTTATTGTAAGCTTCATATCATTAGTATTTTATTGTTGTTGAATTGATTTACAGCCCTGCTACAGCTTTAAGCTGTTTTTGCTTTATCAGAATGGCTTTTGCACGGAGCTTCACCAGTTTTAGTTTTTTGCCTTGGTCGATATTGATGGTCTTTGCTTTGGTAGTAGCATTTTTCTGCTTGGCTAACCTTTGAGGGAATTGTTTTTTATCCTGCTCAAACATCTCCATCGCTTCTTTGGTCAGGCTATCAGCATTATCATTTCGCTTAGTTCCTTTCTCCAGATATTCTTCAAAATAATTCCGGGGTACTTTTACAGATAAGCTGAACCGTTCTCCAAGTAAATTCAGCAACTTGGGCATTTTCTTTTCTGATACCGAAGCTTTCATATTGCCTGATACCATTTCGAAACCATCCCGGCTGTTTTCTAATAGCTTCACCACTTCTTTATCCGTATAAATTGGAATATGGCTTTTGGTTTTAGGCATGATAACCTTGAACGTATCATCGTAATGGCGAACAATGCTAATCTTGTTTTCGGTGCTTATGGTAGCTCCACTTCGCAAGCTCATGATGTGCTTTTGTAGCTTGGCTATAGGTGCAACCACATAGCTGTTGGAGTTCTTTTCAGCTTCATCCGGTGACCATGCTTCGGACATAAGGATTCCCTTTTGAACACCTCTGCCTTTGGTAGTATAACTCACCAGTTTGCCGGAGAAGTCTGCCGAACCTTGCAGGATATTCCCAGTAATGATGTAGCGGACTTGTCGGTCTTGGGTGAAGTTCTTAATGGCTTCATCCCACTTACTAATCAGACTTTCCTTTTGTGGTGTGCTTAACTGGAAACTACGGGCCTGAATACGCTCAATTTCTTTGGCGGTATCTCCAGATGCAGGTAGAACGATATATTTCCGACTATCGGAAATAGCAAAACGAAGCTTTACAGCTGATGGCGCATAAGGATTATTTCGCTTGGGATTAATATCAAACCCAAGGAATATACAATATGAGTTATCACTGCTTTCATTCTCAAAACTCAATGCCGGATAGAAATAACCATGCCCAATTTTAAAGAACTTGAAAAAGGCATTCAGGTAGTTCTTTCTGTTCTGGCTTTGCGTTTTAACCTGCGTAATCTTGTCCTGTTTGGCATCTTCCAGTTCCTCTGTACGTTCAGCCATGTACTCATTTTGAGCTGCCTTGTCAAATACCGGAATCTTCTGGAATGCTTTTTCGTTGGGAATGTCAGCAATCAGGTCTTTGTATTTGGTTTCAACCTCCTTTAAATCCTCTACCAGTTTGCTTTGTACATGCTTTTCATGCGCTGCAATATAAGCTTCAGAAATACTGTCCGGGTGTTTGCCGTTCAAATGTTTCTTGATAAGCTTTTCCAGTTCCGGTTTACCATATGGCTTTTTGAGTACGTTACATTCGCACTTTTCAAGAAAAGTATCATTACCAAAAACAGAACGTCCACCTTTCCCGGCAATAACAACCTTCTTATCAAGAGTTTCAGCTTTCAGGTTAAGGACTTCTACTTCAAGGTCGTATTCATCGGCTTGCTTGAGGTACTCTACATAGTCGTTGTATCGCTCAATGACCTCGTTGTAGAACTTCTCCTGTTCCTTTACTGAAAGGACGGCTACACGCCCAGTAACTTTTGAAGCATCACCTTCGGATGGTGTTTCATCGCTTTCTTTACCTTCAAATTTCAAAGGATTATCCAAGGCTTTGTTTAATTCCGGATTCTCCAACATATACTGGCGAACCACTTTGTCACCGTATTTATTCAGGAAATCATCCGATTCCAGTTGTGATTTACTGCTTTTCTGGTTGGAAGTGGTATTGGCATCCAATGATTTCAGCTTCTTTTTAAGCATCATCATAAACCGCTTTTGTGCCGGAATGGATGAGATAATGTAATCGTAAATCGGCTTCATTATCTGTCCGGTGCGGTTGATACGCCCACGCTTTTGAATCTCGGTGTTGATATTCAGCTCCGGTTGCAGTATCACCATCACACGTTGCTTTACCTGTTCGGCAGGTACTTTGTCGGTAACAATCGCATGAGCCGAAGCTCCGGTAGAACCACTCTGGTTAATCAGTAAGCAATCAATATCATTGTCATTGAATCTACGGAACAGGTCTGCTGTGTTTTCCTTTTTCCGGCTCATCACCAATGCGGTCGTGTTCTTGGCATTGGTTGAGTTATATTGTACGCAAAGCTTGCGCCCGGTAACTTCTCCAACGGTATAGCCAGCTTCTTTGATTTTCTGGATGATTAAATCCAATGGACTTATGGTGATTCCGGTGGAAGCCTTTTCAATGCGCCTGATAATATCACGATAAGCGAATTGAGCTTCTTCCGATAAGTCAGCAATATTAAATGCTTTTCCTTCCGATTGTCCATCAATATCCTTTTCGGTATAGCGCAGAACAGAATCCAGACCTTTCTCCAAAACGGTTGAAAAATCTGCATTAATTATATCATCCGGCTTTGCCATTCCTTCCAGAAAGCTTCCCATTGTGGATGCAAAAGCAATGATTGGCTTTTTACCATCCTTTAATCTCTGGATAGCATGTTCAGCCACATCAGATGCATTGATACTAAACAGCAATTGGTTAATGACATTGAAAACTTTTGAGAAGTATGGTATATTATCAACTCCTGCTTTCTCTGTTCCTTTTCGGGTTTCAACCTCCTTGCTTTCTGCTGCTGCAACCTTATCAAGCTGCTCAACCTGTTTGTTGATGTACTTTTCTTGAAAGCCGATTATATCCCGGATAATAGCTGTTATCTTATCGGCTATATCAGCCTGTTCTTTGGCTTTTTCCTTTAGCTCGATATAGTTGACTTCCACACCTTCAAAAGAACGCTCACGTCTAATCATCTGACCTTCGGAAACCAATTGTGCTGCCAGAATCTCTTGTAATGCCACACCGCCTTTTGAAATGGCTTCCACCAAATCCTCTTTGCTCATATTTGCATCACTCATGGATGTTTTTTGCGCATAGATAGGCATGTTATCCGGTCGCTTGGCAAAGGTCGCTGATAGGAAACATACACCTTTGGTTTGGCGAAGTACACTCTGCATAAATTCCCCGGTATTGGAACTGCCGGAAGCATTGTGCGCTTCATCCATTATGATGATGTTACCATTACTGGAAGCACTCAGAAATAATTGCTTTGCAGGTTTCTTTGGCTGATTGAATTGAGAATAGGTCGCACAAACAAAGTTGTAGTTGCCCGGTACTTGTTGGCTTTTAATAATACGCTCCTGAGTTGGTTTTTCAGGAGCCGTGTACACAATCTCACCGCTTTTATCTTTGATATGTGTTTTGCTCTCTTTGGTATTGACGATAAACGGCACAAGTGCAGAGCTACCAATATCCGATAAATCCCGGTACAAGTCAGTAAAAAGGTTTGGCTTTTCAGAAAGGAAAACTGGTTGCATTCCTTGTTTTACTCCATAACGAATTAAAGCTGCTGCCGTTCGTCCTTTTCCTATTCCGGTCTGGTCACCAACTATGATTCCCTGACCACGTTTTTCAATGTTGTAGATAGCCAATGATACCGCATCTACCTGTTCTGCTGAAAGGGCTTTTACCAATTCATCGTTTTGGTAATCGAGCTTTTCGGCTACATAGTCAAACAAGGGCATCCCAATACTTTTCTTGACTTTTCGAATGGCGATGTGCATTTCGTGTCCCATTGAATCCGGAACCGTTGTGTCAAGAATAAAACCTTTTTCGGCTGCCGGAATGTAAGCCATTCCCAAACCCTGAATACCCAACATTCCTTGCAGGTACTCATGTTCGTTTTGAGCCAGTTTCTGAGTACGGATAAAACACTTGTTATCCTTGGTTGAAAAACCCAGTTCAATTAACCGGGAGACAATATGTTCCTGTGGTTTGCGACTAAACTTTACAGTTATACTGCTTTTATGGAATTTAATTTCGGACTTCATCTTGCTTTTGTTTTAGAAGGATGGCTTTAGCTCTTAACTTGACTAAGCTCAATTGTTTTTTATTCGTATTGCTTTCAGGGTTCTCTAACCACACTCTATCCCAGAGTTCTTCATGGCTGTTCACCATTGTACTGTGGAGTTTATTTTTTAGTGGAGCTGCACCTTCCGGTTTGAACTTTGCACCATCAATCAGGATTAAACGGGTATTGAATGATGTGCCCTGACGAGAATAAAGCTTCTTGCCATTTATGGGGATTATATCTTCCACATTGTAAAAGTGATACAGGTAATTCAGGAAGATTCTGTTTTGCCCGGCAGTAACCCGACCATGTTTATCCCATGAGGTATGACCACCGATGATAATGGCTGCCTTTCCGTTGTCTTTCATACAGCGCAATGCAGCCAGACACATGGCATGTTCCAATCGCTTTATCTTGAAATTCCCAAACATCATCGGTTCGGAAAGTGTACCGAATGGTGGATTGGTTATTACACCATAAAATTTTCTATCGTATGCAAAAGGTGGTTTTACCGCATTCCAACTACTTACCTTGGCAAAGGGTTGTTCTTTAAGATTCACTAACCTGACATCATCCAATTCGTTGACGTATGTTTGATGGTATGGCAAAGCGATTGTCAATAATCCGTTTCCTGCTGATGGTTCTAAATACAAGGAATCAGCATTGGTATTTCGTACATAACTGGATGCCAAATACGATATAGGTGCAGGTGTAGAATATTGCTGCATCAATACGCTCATACTTGTACGCATTGATAGGTTAACCTGAGACTGGTAAAGGGCTACAATATCAAGATATTTCTCGTAAGTGGTCAGCGAATTGTCGTGTGCTATCTCTCGTGCATTCAGGACTATTGCCAGTTCGGTGTATTCCTTAACCAGGTTCTTATTGGTTATCCCGAAGCTTTTGGCAATACTTTCTATGGTAGTTTTAGAGTGCTTACGACCATTAAGCAAATCCTCACGAATCCTTGATATGTAGCCTTTTTTATCCAATTCTTAGTCCCTGCTATAAGACTTTGACAAAGAAATATCCCTTGACGTTCCATCACGAAAATCAAGTATTACTTTATTCTTTGATAGATTAAATTCAACATTTACAACTTCTGCCTGAGTTAATGCATTTGCAAGCTCCACAATACTTTCTGGTAGTTGGTTTTGTGTATTATCAAATGAGCCTTTAAAGTAAGTACCGTTAATATCAATATTTCTATAAGCCTGCTTCGCCCCTATCATGTCAGACACTTTCAGTTGTCCATATAATATCATGCAGATATAGTTTGGTAAATTATCTTCAGATTGAGTATAAACCCTAACTTCAGAATATGGCGTAATGGCATAAAAAATGAACGATACATCGATTGGAGTATCTATTGTGCTATGAGAATTGACAAAAGTGCAGCTACTCAGATATATCTTGTTATTTCCTTCATCTTTAATGAAGTAATATTTTGATTCCTGAGCCATGCCTGACATATTAAAATAAGCCAAGCTATCTTTAACCCTAAATAAATAAGCATTATTGGTTAATTGCCTCACATTTAACCTATAAATATTAATCATTGAGTTCCTAACCTCTATACTTCTTTCAATATTTAATATTGAACCACCATTGATATGACCACGCAGGTTAATCGTATAGGTAAAATCTCTAATCGTTAAAGGAGTTAACATATCATCTAAAAACTCTGAATTCTCAAAGTCAATGTTCACACCCCAAAAGCTATCCCCACTCTTCAGTTTAACTGATTTAGGTAATGAGTCTATTAATGATTGAACTCTCGATAATGGAGTTCCTGTAGGTATTACGAATCGCTTTAGTATTCGGTCATACTCAAAACCTGCTACAATTTGATTTTTATCGTGATCAAAGACTGATTGAAAGATTTTTGTATCTCCATTATCTATTCCTAAATAAGCATAAATACCATTGGATGCCCATTCCCCATTCTTTAACAACGGTGGGTTTGCCCCGTTAAACATCTTGATTGTTCCCATATGTATTTTTTTTAGTATCAAGTATTGATTATCAAGATTCAAGATGATTTACAAGGCGCTTAGTCTTGTGTCTTTAATCTTGATAATTGTGTCTTTAAATTATATCATTGAATAAGCCCTGTCAAACAGTTCATTGCTGACGTAATTACCTCCATTTTCAACCCTAGAGATAGATAGTACCAAAAGGCGAAGCGTATTCTTGGTAGGCAATAGCTTTGCTGTTTTGCTCACTTTTAAATCCTTACACACCGTGTTGATATAAGCTGCTGTATTATTCTCGAATTTAGGTGCGTATTCCTCTATAAGAGTCGGAACTGTATTCTTGCCCTTTTCAATATCATGCTTGAGGTCTTTAATCATTGCACGAACACCATAAACCGGAGCAATAAACATTTCAAACCTCCTGTCTTTATTCTGCTCTTTCGGTACTTTTCCGTTCCACTTGATATTGGTATAAATAAGGTTGCCCGGATTGTTATTGCGGATTCCCCTTGGTGCATTGGACAGGTATGTGTTTCCACCATTCCAGTTTTGAAAGTTCGGTGGCAAAGTATTGTTGTTTGTAGTCAAAATATTTGCCGGACATGTATCAGAACCACTTGGGGGCAATAGTCCACGTTTTTGCCTGTTTCTTCTGCGAATCAGTAAAACGCTTGTCACTATTGCCCCGGTGGTTAACACCCCTCCCGAAATAAATAATATCTTCTTTTGCTTCTTATTCATAGTTGTATTGGTGTTTAGAGAGGAATGCCCCAACTATCGAATTTGGGCTTAATTTTAGCTATCTCTTTATCGTCTAACTCAAAACGTAGCCAACCAATCAGGTTGTAGTTCTGACCAAGAAAGGCTGCACGAGTTCCCCAGAGGTACATCTTCATTCCAAAGGCTTTTATCACCAGTAGCATATCATCCTTGGTCTGGATTTTATCAATGGTGCTGTAGATCGTCTTTTCATCCGTACCGAAGTCAAGCATTGCACCATAGAGTGTATTGGCAAATAAGGCTGCATCTGAAGGAGTAATAGTCAGGTTCTCTTTTTGGAGTACCATATCCTTTAATGATGGCGCAACGGTAGATGATGTTCCATCCGGGTTACGCTTAAACATCTTGCGGATGGCGTAAATACCCACACCAATTGCCAATACCGGAACACCGATTCGTATTCCGCTACTGATTAATGCTGCTTTATTTGCTGTACTTAAATCCATTAGATAAACCTTAGTGCCTTTTTAACTATGCTTGGATTCTTTGCAACCTTGGTCAGAAGCTTGATAATATCTTCCTGCTCAACCTTGTTGACTGCATTTTGAATCAGGTTGCCTACTTCTTTTACTTTCTCCGGCTTTTCAGCCTCAATGGTGATTCCTATCTTGAATTTTCTCATAATCGTATGCTTTAATGTTATTCTTGCTCTATTTCGGTTGATTCCTCCTGAACACCTTGCATGGATTGATTCAAGAACATTAGTGTTTTGTTGATGAGTTCAGCCCGGTCAAGACATAACCCAACGATGTTGGCAATCTTGGCTACATCTTCCAGTTCCCAAGTTGACAGGGCATCTGAAAGGTTTTTAATGATGGTTGCCTTTTGCTTTTCTTCCGGTGTTTGTGGAGTGCCTACTTCGCTAATCTCAACATCGGTTTCCGGTATGGACTGTGATTCTTCAGAATAGTCTTCTACCAGTCCTAAAGCTCCTTTTAGTTCCTCCGGTGATAAGCCAAATAACTCTGCTGTTTTAGGACTATTGCTTAATATTTTTGTACCAATACCAGATACAACACCAATGGCAACACGTTTCATCAGCTCGTTGGGTGCATAACCTGCCAATCGTTGCTCTAAATCAGATTTTTCACGTTTCAGTTCTTGGTTTTCGTTATTGAACTGGTCACGTTCTACCCGAAGCTCGGTATTCTCATTACTCAGCTTCTCATACTTCTCCTGAAGCATATTGTAACGTGTCTCAAACTTGAAGTCATCCAACTGCTTTTGGTAACCAATGCGTTCAACTTCCTTGTTATTGCCAGATAAGGCGTTAAACAGACCAAACAAACCTTCAATATCATTTCTGGCATTTTCATCTTTTACCAGTCCCAATAATCCGCCAAGTCCTATGCTTGGAGTGCTGTTTTCCTCATTCTGTTTTTTTACTTCTTCTTTAACCCAAATCTGAACATCAGCTTTTTCCAAAGGTGGTTGTGGTGGATTCATTAGCCCACTCACGTTAACCGTGTAAGTGTTCAATCTTCGTGCATTGGGGCTTTTACCACCAAAAACATAAACTTTCAATGTGCCGTGTGCCTGTTTAGCTTTCTCAACGGCATTTTCAATATCCTGATTAAAGGATGAAGTACCGGAAGTTCTTGATGTCAATGCCGTTTCATCAACTCCGGTTAAAAGGTAAATCTCGTAAGCGTAAGGGTACTTTTGCTGTTCCTCTGAACGCTTGATAAAATCGTATATGCTTTGTATTTGCTCTCTAAAGTCCAACATATCATTATTAATTTCGGTGTGGGATAATCTTTACAAACTCCAAGCGGTAAGGCTTAAAGCTTTCAGTATTGGTTTTAATGTCGATATAATCGGTAAAAACCTGATAGCGATATTCGTCCATGAACTCGTATTCTTCTGGTGTTGCGGTGAATACATTGTCAGAGCTTACCAGTTCCATTTCTTCGATGCTTCCGGGCAATCCTTTGGTGTTGAGAATCCACATGTCATTCTTTAAATCCAATGTTTGATTGGCTTCTGTAACACGAATGACCGTTGGTTTTATCTGGTAACTATCAATGGTTCGCATTCCGGCAATACGGTCTTTAGCGATGGTATGTAATAACTCACTCGTGTTCATATTCAATGTAAATTCTAAGGGTTAAAGTGTTGTTATCACTATTCTTATTGCTCTTGAAAACCGTATGGATATTGCTGTTCACTTCCAAAGGTTCATGGAAAGGAATAATCTCTTTTATCATGTGACGTACCTTGCGATTGGCTGTCACCATGTAATCACGAAGCAAGAAGCTGTTACCATTTACAAGCAGACTGATATTGCCACATTCATAAGGTTCCGGACGTTTGTATTCCTGCTTGATATGCAAAAACACATCTTCACGTTTTTTATAAGCGAACATCAAAGTGTGTTGGGCAATCAAATCGGCAAATTCCAGATTGTTCAGGTATTTACCTTTCTCATACAAACCAACTTCACCATAGAGGTAATCCGTAAATTCGTTATTGAATGTGTCAGTGATGTTTTGCTCCAGTTCTTCCTGTTCTAAATCATTCAGGCAAGTGTACTTGATGTTCTCACTTAATATCCGGCTGATTTCCGGAAGCATATCATTTACAAAATAAGCCCTACTATCTTCTTCACTTGAGCGTGTGCGCAAGTAGGAATAAAACAGGTCAACAATACTGTCCTTTTCCAGTAAATCGGTTATCAGGTGCTTTGGGAATGACAACAACTCGGTTACATCCTCTAATTGACCATCCTGCTTTGCCGTTGCGTTAATAGCAATTCCGGTAATTAACTTACAAGATGCAGGTAGCAAGTCCTGAACGTTAATGTGACTATTGTCCTTCGATTGGTGGGATATAACAAAATATCTTTTCATTATTTCGACTTGGGTGTTAATTGTTTGCGCTACTGTTTATTCAAAGTGAATCAGTTTCTCAGTTATTATTTCAGCCATTGGCTGTTACTTGTTTACTTCGGCTAACAGGTACACACGAACATCGTAGCTATCACTTACAGCAAGGTTTTCGCTGTTGTCTTTATAGATGATTCGTACCGGGCTGTTCTTGGCTTTCTCATTCACCGGAAAGGCTACATCCTGAATACTCATATCATCGTTGTGATGTAATAGAGCCACTTCGGTATCGTCCGGGATGATTTCTGTATCATCAATCCAAACCCTTAAAGTTGAACCCGGCAGAGCTTGTTGGTTCGACAAACGAAGAAAGATGCCCTTGATGCGGTCATGCTCCGTCTTGGTATTACCGTTAAACTCAAAAGTCTGACCTTTCTGAACCTCAAATTTTACAACCTGTAGTTTCTTAATATTCTCTTGTGCTTCCATTCGTAATTAATTAGGAAAGAAAGGGAACGGCAGGAATACCGCCCCCTTTTTGATTATGAACAAACTCAGTTACTATGCTTTCTCTGTGATAGTACCCAGTAGCGTTACTTTAACGGCAGGGTTAAACACCTTATCTCCGTTGTTGATTGCTTTAGGCATGTTCAGCTTTGGCGTGATGTCCATTGATGGTTTTAACCATTTCGGATTCGCCAGTTTGTACTGGAACTTACGCTTGGTCGTATCGGTATCATCGAATACGGCACATGAGATTTCAGGCATGATTACCTTAGTTCCCAAGGTCATTTCAAATGTACCGTTCAGGATTTGCGGTGGTAGTGCAAACTGACCAAAGGCAAAATCTGCCGGGTCAACATCTTCCTCCGAAGCTCCGTGAGCATACTCCAGAACCACATCGGTTAACAGGAAGTATTTACCGCTATCCAACTGCGCACGGTTCAGATTGGTACGTCCTGATTTCTTATCGTCTGATGCTTCCATCAAGTCAATATCAGACTTGTCCTTGATGCTCTTTACCGTATAGATAGCTGCATCAACGGTTTGCATACGTGCATCTTTCAATGCCTTTTGAATCTCCGCTGGTAATTGCTGTCTACGCAGTTCAAACTGACCTTTTGACGTTAGGTTTTTTGTAAGCCCTGTTTTAACGGCTGTACTTCTTGCACCTGCATTGTAAGACCTGCGAACTGAACGTCTACGGCTGCTTCGTCTGCGACTTCTGCGAGCCCTTCTGCGGCTACGTCTGCGAGAACGACCTAAATCACCAATACCATCAACGGCATCTTCTTGGTCTTCCTCTTTTTCTAATGCGTCCTCTTCTTTATCAAGAACCGCTTCCTCTAAACCTTCAACCTCTTCCATTGAAGGATACAAATCATTTTGCTCGTTTATTTCCGCCATGATTTTTCTCTCTTTTGCGGCTTGAATAATCTTCCAATAGCTGCGTTATGTTTCTGCTCAAATTGGTCATTTACAAAATGTAAACTCACAATTTTCGCAGTTCACAAGCCTTGCTCTTGTAGTCTTATTCTTCGCCTTGGTTATTAAAAATTAATTGTCTCTTATTCGTTTTAGGATTCCATCATATCGCCCGAAAAGATGTCGTAGTCCATACTGTCCGGGTCAAGGTTGGTTATCTTACCAACTGCTTCTTCCTCGTCATCATCCGAACCAATTGGCTCATCTGACATGGAGAAGTCTTTAGCTGCGCTGCCAATCGGTTCATCACTCATGCTAAAATCAGTTGCTGCACCTGAAACCGAAGCTTGAATTTCTCTTTCGATGTCAATGTCTGCTGCCGGAAGTGCTTGTGTAACCGGGTTCAATGCCTGTAATCCATCAACTTCCTCGTAATCGGTGTATTCATCACCCATTAAGCCTTCCAATCCTTGAAGGATGGTTTTACCTGTAGCTTTCTTAACGATGGATTCTACACCTGCACCTGCTGCACCTACCAAACCAATTTTGATGTATTCATTTTTGGTAAACTGTGTAGCAACCAGACCACCCATTGTAACCGCTGCCGGAACGACGTAGGTTTTCATATCCGAACCCAGAAGACCGCTTACCGTTGGGCTCTTTTCAAGCTTTTTAAGTGCATACTTACCAACAGCAAACCCTGCTACGGCAGCAATAGGCTTGCCTATGTTGTTGGTGGCTTTCATAAAGTCAATCTTTGTGGCGGTTGACCTTGTTCTTGCACGAGTTTGACTCGTAGTTTTTTTAACTGCCATGTTTCTAATTTTTATTTATTGAATTGCATTTGTTATTGAAGCGAGATGCTTCCCAATGATTTCTTTTCTGTGGATTTCTTTGGAGTTGACTTGCGTTTTGGCTCATCATCCTTGCGGAACATGAAATAAGCTCCGGTTCCGATTAATGCAGCCACTCCCAGACCAATTCCTATTTTAGCCCCTTTGCTCATGCCTTTCTTCGGGTTAACCGTAGCAGGTACACCTGCTGACTTTTGCATTGGTACAACAGGAGTAATTGGAGTAGTTACTTGTGGTACACTAATATTCGAAGGACTGATGGGAGTCATTGGTGTCAATGGCTGTACCATATCCTGTGTGTTGTATGATTGTGTATCCGATGGCTGTGGAGCTGCTTGTCTGTTTGGAGCAACCTTGTTTTTGATTTTGGTAAAGATGTTCTTTACTGGTTTGAGCCAACTTTTGATTTTAGCCAAAACTCCGGTTGCTGCGCCAACAGATGCTGCGGTAGCAACTGCACCCATTTGTCCCAGTTCTGCCAATTCGCCAATGGATTCCAGACCTTGTAAATCGGCTAATAATCCATCCATGCCTTTTAAGGAGAAGTCAGAACTCTTTTGTTTTGCGCCTTTAAGAATGGCTTTTCTCAGGTTCTTTTCTTTTCCCTGTAACCCTTTAAAGAGCTTGCGAACTCGATTGTGACGTTTCTTTAAATCCTTTAATTTCTTTGCATCAATGTTGTGTTTGGCAGTAAGATTATCCGGTAAATAGGCGTATTGTAGTTTCTTGGCAATGCCAAACATGTTTAGGCGTAATGCTGCTAATAATCCGTTACGAATGGCTATTGACAGGGGGTTAAAGCGAACAATGGCTTTAACTACTTTCTTGGCTACTTTACCAATTTTCTTTCCTGCTTTTTTAATTCCCTTTCCGACTTTCTTGCCGATACGTTTAATGGCTCTCCAAAAACGACCTCTGCGTTTTCTTCTACCTAAACCATCTATTTCATTTTCTAAATCGTCAAACTCCAATAGCCCTTCAATGGCATCAACATCGTATTTAATCAGACCTTTTTCAGCAAGAGCTTCTTCGATGTCAACCAGTTTATCCAGAACTTTTTCTCGTTGTGGAGTATGCCAAAACTTAATGGCTTGGTCAAGCATACTGATGAACTGGTCAGGGTTCTGTATGTGAGCCATCTTACCTTTATTCTCCTTATTCTTAAGCAAGAAATTTCGGGTACGCTTGAGATAATTTAATGTGGCTGTATCCGGGTCACCAAGTCCGTTGACAGTATCTTCAAAGTCAATTCCGGAAACAATTGCCATAAGGTCTGCATCATTATCATTTGCCATGCTTCCCCCGGCATAATCAATTCCTGATAAAGCGTAAATGGGTAAGCCCAACGAAGTTGAACTAGTCAATCCATCAACACCATGAATACCTGCAACCATTTGAAGAGGTGACATATTAAAGTCAGACTTTTCAAAACTGTATGGTTTCTGGTAATCGAATTTGGAAAGTACCGGATCTATGATAATCTCATCTTCACTATCACCAGTAGCAGGTACAAAGACATAAATATGCTGAAAGTTCCTTTTACCATCGTATTTGGTAATTCTGAACTTGAATGGAATGCCCAGACATTTTAGGATTGAACCCACAAAAATGCTGTAATCATCGCAATCAATACCGAATGACGTTTTGCCCTGCTGCTTGAACTTAATTTGTCCATCGAGCCAACTTCGGGCAGGTGTTCGGAGTTGTTCCGTTCCGTTCTCATCTTTGTGGTATTGCAAGTAGGAGTACGAAAAATCAAAGATGTTCCGGCATGTACTTTTCAGCGAATCGCCTTGTAGCATCTTAGCCAGTTCTTCAACTTCGAGGTAGTGTTCGGAAACCAAGTCAATACAACTTTCAACGGTTTCCAGAACATTACCGTTTTTTACAAATACATCTTTGCCGGATGCTTTTTTTATGAGGTGATTGTATTTTCGACCGTCTTTTGTATTACGAGGGCCAGAAACAATACCCAATTCTCCCAATGCTAATCCGCTCATATTATCGTCTGTTAAATTTTGCGTAGTGGTAATAGTTTCCCCGTTCACGCTGATGGTAAGCATAAAGGTCATATCGGCTTTAAGCTGCTGCGTATTTTGAAGTGCAGCCATAGTCAAGCCTTTACCCATTAGATTCAGGTAAGGCACTTGAAATAAGATTTCCGGTTCTTGTGATTTGCCTGCCGGAATGGTCAGACCTTTAATATCAGGGGTGGAATAAGCAATTGCTGAACCTTTGTATTTGGCTACAACTTGGTTAACAGCTAAAGTGATTGGAGCTAAGGTAGGATTATAACAGCGAAGCTTAACGGCAAACTGAACTTCTTGCAAGTTCATCTTATGAATACGAAATCTCAGGAGGGCAAAGTTCATTTTTGCCCCAGCTAGAAGCTTTTTGCCTTTCTTAATGAGGTAGAAACCTCCACCAACGGCTGCAACTGCTGCTAATCTGCCTAGTATTTTCTTTGTGCTTGCTTCCATAATGGAAACAAACTTATAGTAGGTTGTAGGTGGGGGTGAAGGTGTTAGTAGTTACCTGTAAGTCTTTGTAGTTTGTTCATGAAACTTGTTGGGGAATGGGCATAAAAAAACTCCCGACTGAATAAAATCAACTGGGAGTTTTAAAATGAATAACCAACCGATTTTTCTAGTGACGATGTCCACTATGGCCTTCCTTTTTCTTTTGTGCTCTGTCAAACTTACAGCAATCAGGCAATTTATTGTAGTCTTCATCTTTTGCTCTAATCAGTTCTGTATCATGTCCGGCTTTAGCAATTGCGTTATGAATTGATTTAACATCAACAGTGTGGGGATTATAAACTACTTTCATCTGTTTTGTTTTTTTATCCCAATCTGCTGATACAACACCATCAATTGATTGAACAGCTTTTTCGATACGTTTTTCACACATACCGCAGTTTCCAAATACTTTAAAACTCTTTGTTTCATTATGAGCCAATGCTTCAATTGCACTCAGCGCTGTTATCAACGCAACTAATAAAAATACTTTCGTTTTCATAATCTCAATTTTTTAACATTTATACTAAAATCTTTATTTCCCACAGCAACTGCCACTCGCACTTGCTTTTTTTGGCATGGTGCAACTTGAGTGTTCTTCTTCATGTTTATGTCCTTGGTGCGTACCCCCTTTTTGCTGTATCTTTTGAGCTCTTTCATATTGACAGCATCCATGCAATTTCGCATAGTCTTCGTCATTAGCCTTATGCATGTTAGTATCATGCCCTGCGTTGGCAATTGCTATGTGTACTTTATGGACATCGGTTTTAGATTCATCAAAGGAAACCTCAATCATTTTGGTTTCTTTGTTCCAATCTGCTGCTGTTACACCTTTGACTTCTTTTGCAGCTGCTTCAATGCGCTCTTCACACATTCCACAATTACCATATACTTTAAATTTTTCACTTTTTTCCGAAGCCATTGTTATTCCGGCACTTACTAACATGGCAAATACTAAAATTTTTGTTTTCATAACTAACTATTCTTTTGTTGTTTTAAAAAATTATTATAAGATTCATTTGATTCAAAATACAATACCGTTCGTTTATTGGTTGGATTGATATGAATTATTGCATCTGATTTTTTAAGCTTTTTTCCAGTATGTGGATCAGAAGCAAATCGTACATTTCCTATATTCTGCCCTAAACGGTTAAGGCATCTATCACAACATCCCCAGTAAACATCATCTTGTACCATTATTGGATTCGTAGCAATCGGTTTTACCAAATTACTTATCATGCACACTACACTGTCAGGTACTTCCTTATTTTCATATGCTTTGTAGGCATTTTCATATTTAATCGAACGATTAATACTCGAATAATATCCTAACAAAATGATAATAAAACAGATTGTTCCTGCGTAAATTAAATAGTGTTTCTCCTTTTTTGACCATAGTTTATTGGCCTGTTTCTTCTTATATGACTTAGGACTTCTTTTCATTCTATACAATTAAAAAATGCAATTAAAAAAATACACTATAGTACCTGATAGCATAAGTACTACACTTATAATTATCTCCTTAGGTGATATTTTACTATTCCTGAATATAAATAGTAATGAAAGTCCCAGAAATAAAATAGTTAGTAGCACATCAATTTTTCCATTCATCAATTCCAACTCCTTTTTAGACCATTGCATATAAAAATGATTAGTGATAAATGAAGCGATGAGAAGTACTGTGCCTAAGTATAGATTCCATTTAAACACTTCCTTAATCTTACCACCAACTGTTCTTAGGCAAAAGGCCAAAATTGCGAATAACATTGAGCTAGCAAGAATAATTCCAGCTGAGAGTTTTATTATCGAATGTACCGAATACATGCTCTACTATTTTAATTTGATAGCAAGTAATGCCTTCATTAGCTTTTGATTTACTTCTACTGCA
Source organism: Carboxylicivirga fragile (assembly GCA_025499625.1). Lineage (GTDB taxonomy): Bacteria > Bacteroidota > Bacteroidia > Bacteroidales > Marinilabiliaceae > Carboxylicivirga > Carboxylicivirga fragile. Next base: position 59,455 of record JAFMVD010000004.1, read on the forward strand.
ATTGCCAATAAACTTTTATTATCGATTGCTGACATTGATACAACTGGTTCAATGGCCGAAACCTCTATTATGCCTTTTTCTTTCTCTTGGACCACTACATTGCAAGGTAACATAAGACCGATTTTATCTTCAACATTAACTGCCTTGTATGCATAGGATGGATTACATGCTCCCAATATCAAGTATTTACGAAAATCGACTTCTAGTTTTTCCTTGAACTTATCTTGCATATCTATTTCAGATAGAATACCGAAACCTTCATTTTCCAATGCTGTTTTTACATCAAAAACAGTTTCATCAAAGCTTTTTTCTACTGTGATATAATTATAATACTTCATTTTTTTTCAATTTGTTTTAATAACCAGGTGAACTTTATTTAGTGTTTCTGTCCTTTAAACTTCATGTATCCTTCTGGCATTATGAAGGTATATTCAAAAGTTTCAGAGCCTGGATGGAATCCACCAAAATGCTCATCACCATCCTGATGTTCGTCATCCTTGTGATGCATCCACTCGGTTTCATCACCACGCATATCTCCCATCATACCTCCACTCATATGGCCTTCACCTTTCATATGACCATAAATTTTACTAAAGTCATTGCCTGCAAGACACACCATAACACTGTCATTATTATGATAGTAGTCAAGTATAATGGTAGTATCGAAATCGGCACTATAGCAGTGTACCTTAATTTGTCCATCGCCCATATGATCAACATCAGCTGTAGCATCATCACTACCGTGTCCTTCAGCCAAAGCAGATTTCAAGTTAGTGTTAGATAAGCTACCAATATAGGTACCTGTTAGCTTGTCTATTTCCAGTTCATCACTCTTATCACATGCATAAAACGAAAATGTGATAACAGCTATTAGTAATAATTTAGATTGTTTCATCTTTCCTTGATTTTAATTTGTTAATATCTCACCTGGTTATTAATATGAGTATACTAGTGTCTCATCACCATGTCCAATTCGTTCAGAGGAATGTCGATATATCAATAGTTTTTTGTTATTATCTGAATTAATGAGCTTGATATCATTGCTATTAGGTACTTTTAATATTACAGTACCCTTTTCATTGATTACGTTGATGGTAAAATCAATCTTACGAAACTCAACTTCATTATTAGGATCAAAATCGTGGTGGGTTAAAATAGTACATGAATAAATGATTTCAAGCAAGTTATCCTTGTTTAAAGTGTGCATTGAAATATGCTTAATTTCATCCAGAAAATGGTGTCGAGGTAATGGCAGACTAACTGATTTCCATAACGTCTTATCAAGATTATGAAGGTTAACTGTTTGCTCCCTTTTATTATAAATGACATACTTCATACTTCCATCTTCCATTGTCAAGGTTTTGTAATCAGAATCCATCGTTCCTTCATATTTCAATTGGCCATATGATTCAATCATTAGCATTTGAATCAGTATTAAAACAAATATATTTAGTTTCATAATTTAATATTTTTAATGTTTCGTATTTAAATACTTCACTGTCTCACTAGTGGAGAGAGTTGATGTCAAATTCCCTGTTCTTAAGAAGAATACAGTTGTATTATTTTCTTCTAAATAAACAGGCTGAATAGAGGGTTCTATTAGAACAGTACAAATATCTTTATCACCTATTGTGTGAAAAGCCACATGGATGTATGAGCAAATATTCTTTCCAAATGCATGGGCTATTAAGCTCATCAGTCTTTTATGGTATCCATCTTTGTCCTTTTTCTTTAAAGTCCAAAAATCATTTGCTAATCCTAATACCTGACCATCATTACTCAAGCCTAGTATTATAGTTCCTCCTTTCGCATTTAGAAATCCTGCAATCGATTTTAAGACTTCAAACTCAATATTTTTGTTCGTCCTAACCTGACGATAATCATAGCGAAGAGATGTCATAAATTCAACAAATTCATTTTCACCTTTTGCTATCATTGTTGGAATACTCTGATTAAGTAGCATTCTTTTGCTAGATATCTTTACTTCTCGTTCCTTAATTGAACTGTAGTATCCACCAGATATATATCCACCAACTAATCCAAGTAATGCAAAAGCTATTGACATTGGCATCATATGTCCGCTAAATGAGTGTACAAAACTTGACCATATTACAGCACCCAGTTCAACCGAACTAAATGACTCCTGGTTCATTTCATACCAATATATTGTCATACTAATTGGATGCAGAATAAAGTACCCAATAAGCATTCCTATAGCAGAATGGATTAATAATGTGGAATGCCTGCTATTCTTCAATAAATTAGCAACTTCCATAACACTATTTTTAACCATCCGGACATTTGCCCGGACGGTATTATTATTTACTTTAATCGCTCATACTGACAGCAACTATGCAAATCATTATATACATCAGTATCTGCTTTATATTTATCGGTATCATGACCAACCTTTGCGATGGCTTTCTGAATAGCATTTTCTGTAGCCGGGGTTGAAAAGTTGATGTGTACCTTTTTGGTTTCCTTATCCCAGTTGGCATCAATAACGCCTTCAACAGTATAGGCAGCCGTTTCAATGCGATCTTTACACATATCACAATTACCAGCAACAGTAAACATGGTATGCTGCTTATTGTCGTCACCCTTTCTTTCTAATCGAGTATATTGACAACAACTAGGCAGCCCATTATAAACAGCACCTTCAGTCTTATACTTTTCCGTATCATGACCTGCTTTAGTAATGGCCTTTTGAATAGCATCCGTATTGGCTTTGTTCGAATGATAATTGACATGCAACTGTTGCTTATCGGCCATCCATTTAGCACTTGTAACACCTGAAACTGATGAAGCAGCTGTTTCAATGCGATCTTTACACATATCGCAATTACCAGCCACTTTTATCATGGCATGTTCAGCTGTATTTGAAGATTCGTTTTGGCTATTACTTAATCTATCATACAAGCAACAGCCCGGTAATCCCTTATATACATCATCATTGGCCTTATGCATTTCGGTATCATGACCTGCCTTGGCAATGGCCTTGTGAACATCATGTAAATTTGCTTTTTCAGGATCATATTTAATACTTATTGTTTGAGAATTAGCATCCCATTTGGCGGTGCTAACGCCATACACAGTCTTAGCCGCTTTCTCAATACGGGATTGACACATCTCACAATTACCTGCCACAGTAAATGTTTCCTTTTTGAGATTCTTTGTGTCAGGGGCATTCATCATGCTTGGCAATCCAATCAACTGTGCCGCTGCATCAATCTTAAACACGCCATTAGTAGCTATTTCTTCGCCTGGCTCCAATCCTTCTTTCACTACATAAAAGGCACCAGCTTCAGGCCCTAACACAATTTCGCGGTATAAGAATGTGGGTGATTCTCTTTCCTCAACTTTGGTATAAACCACGGCTCTTTTACCGGTCCAAAGCACGGCTGTTTTAGGTATCAAAACAGCCTTTTGACCTTCAGCTATTTTAGACTCCAGCACCCCGTTTGTAAACATTTCAGGTTTTAAACGAAAATCCTTATTGTTGATTTCAGCCCGCACCTTGGCTACCCTTGTCTTGGCATCGATTATTGGGTCAACATACGTAACCTTTGTTTTGAATTCTTCACCTGGCAGGGCTTGCATCGTAAAACTCACTTTATCACCTATTTTCACCCAGGGTAAATCTGTTTCATAAGCATCAAACAAGGCCCACAACCTGGTTAGATCAGCTACTTTAAATAGAGCTGTTCCTTCTTTCACATAGTCGCCTAACGCTGAATGGCGCATAGTAACTGTTCCTGTTATGGGTGACAATACATCAAAATTAACTTCTGGCTCCCCAGATTCTTCAATATTATTAATCTGCCTTTCGGATAAATCCCAAGCTTTTAGTTTAGCTCGTGCTGCCTTGTATAAGGAAGGATTATCTTCTTTAAATTCTGAAGCCTCAATTAGCTCACGCTGTGCACTAACCAAATTTGGCGAATAAATAGTTGCCAACTTTTGTCCTTTGCGAACTTTCTGACCTGTGAAATTGACGTATAGTTCTTCAATACGTCCACCAAATCGAGCAGTCAATTCAGCAATTCGTCTTTCATCTACATGTAACTTACCTTGGAGAAAAATGGATTTTTTAGGTTCACCAATCGCTACAATGGAAGTTTGAATTTCGGCCAGTTTTGCAGCAGATTCACTCATCACGATTTCATTGGGGTCGGCACCTTCACCACCTGAGTTCATTGATGTAAGCGGAATTAAATCCATAGCGCAAATCGGACATAACCCAGGCTTATCCTGTTTAATTTGAGGGTGCATGGAGCAAGTCCATGTTGTAGCTTCTTCTTCGTGATTATGTCCTGCATGTTCATCTCCGACACCATTGGCATTGCCAGATGGTGCGATTATCCAACCTATGGCTAAACCTAGTATTAAAACGCCCAGAATTAGTTTATAGTTGCTTTTTATATTTTGAAAAATTGTTTTCATTTCTCTGTAGTTAAATCGTTAAAACTTGATGATTACATTCGTTATTTCCCCATTAAATAATGGATAAAAGCAATAGCGGCCTGTTTGTCTGTCCTTCCTTTTTCCAATTCCAGATTATATTTTAACAAACGTCTTTCCATCCGAAGTATTTCCTCAAAATTCTTATTAGCAAAGGCATATTCCGTTTCTAATAATTTCAAAGATTTTCGGGCAATTCGCAGTTGCCTATCAAATAATTCTATTCGACGATGGGCATCCTTGTAATCTTTCCAGGAATTCTCGAAAATTGTCTCCAATACATTCTCCTTGTTGATACGCTCATAATCTTTTGCGATTTCAAGGTGAATGACTTCCTGAACCATGCTTTTATACTTGTTTCGATACAATGGTATACTTAAACCTATCTTAGGGAATGCTATCGCATCCTTTCCGGATAAATTGTTGTCACCTTTCCCAATAGATATATAATCAATCCCAAGACTAAATGTCGGAGCCCCCTGCTTTTTGGCCGATTGCTTTTTAAAGGCTAAAGCACTTTTTTGTAAATCGATACTTAGAAGTTGGTGATTCTTTATGCGAATAGAATCCAGTACGGCCTCCTTTGTATATAAAATGTCTGTCATCCAGAGTTCTTTTGGAAAAGTAATGACCTTCCGTTCCTCAGAATTTAGCAGGTTATTGAAGGAGACTTCCAATACTTCTTGTTTGTCCTTCAAGAGCGCCAGTTGATTTTCCAAATCATTTATCTCCATCTCAATCCGGTATTGGTCAACAGCCGACACCAAGCCTGCTTCAACCTTAACAATGGCTAACTTTTTAAAGGTATTTAGTATCTCAATATTCTCTAGTGTAATGACAGTAGCCTTACTATTGAAATACAGGTTATACCAATTCGCTTTAACCTCATTAAAAAGTTTAGACTTGTTTTCTTCAAACACCTCATAGAATGCTTTGGCTTCTTCCATACTGGCATTCTCTTTTGCCTTTAAGGTACCAAACCAAGGGAACATCTGCGTTGCTGAGAATCTGAATTCCTGTGGCCCATTTCTGGTTTCTACAGGCTGAATAAAGTAAGCAAATGCCAATTGTGGGTCAGGTAAAGAGCCTACCTGTGGTCCTTTTTCAAGAGCGGCCAAATATTTGTTAAATGTGGCTTTTAAGGCAGGATTATTTTCTGCTGCCTCTATCAAATACTGGTTTAGTTCATCTTGTGCTTGTAGCACACCTGATAAACCTAATAGCACAAATAATATATAAATCTTAATGATTTTCATGTCTTAAGCTTTTTCAGGGTTATTCTTCTTTACTTTTGCTTCCTGCCACATACTGTAAAGCACTGGCACAACAAACATCGTCAACACCTCAATTGTCATCCCTCCAAATAAAGGAATCGCCATTGGCACCATTATATCAGACCCTTTACCAGTGGAAGTTAAAACGGGTAATAGTGCGATGATGGTCGTAGCAGTGGTCATAATGGCCGGACGTACTCTTTTTGAGCCGGCTTCCAATACTAAAGCTCTCACTTCTTTAATTGTTTTGGGTTTTCGCTTGTCCTGAAGCTGTTTGATGTAAGTACTGATTAAAACACCATCATCAGTAGCTACACCAAACAAGGCAATAAACCCAACCCAAACCGCAACACTCAGGTTGATGGTGCTAACCTGAAAGAGATTGCGTAAACTCATTCCGGCAACGGAGCCGTCCATAAACCATGGTTGACCATACATCCAAAGCATAATAAACCCTCCGGATAATGCCACGATTATCCCTGAAAATATCAAACTTGTTGAAATGACTGACCTAAATTGAAAGTACAAAATCAAGAAGATAATAATTAAGGATATTGGAATCACAATCATTAAGCGCTTAGTAGCACGTATCTGATTTTCATAATTCCCTGTAAATTTATAACTCACTCCAGCAGGAAGAGAGAACTCACCAGTTTTCATTTTTCCCTTCAGGTACTCTTGGGCATTTTCTACCACATCCACTTCGGGATAACCTTCTTTTTTATCGAAAATAACGTATCCAACTAGAAAAGTATCCTCACTTTTAATCATCTGAGGGCCTCTGACATAATGTAGAGTAACAAGTTCTCCCAAAGGAATCTGGGCGCCTGTTGGCGTAGGAATTAAAATGCGTTGCAAATCCTCTGGATTATCTCTGAATTCACGTGCATATCGCAAACGTACTGGAAAACGTTCACGCCCTTCAACAGTTGTTGTAAGGGGCATTCCCCCGATGGCACTTCCTATTACCGCTTGCAAATTTTTAACAGTTAATCCATATCGTGCAATAGCATCTCTTTCTATCTCCATCTCAAGGTACGGTTTACCTACCACACGATCAGCAAAAACTGACATACCTTGTACACCTTCTACATTTTTCAGTTGTTTCTCGAGCTCAAAGCCTACCTTTTCAATGCTTTCTAAGTCTGGACCATACACTTTAATACCCATAGGAGCTCGCATTCCAGTCTGCAACATCACTAATCGAGTCGATATGGGCTGAAGCTTAGGTGCTGATGTTAAGCCTGGTATGGTACTCTTATCAATAATCTCCTTCCAGATATCATCAGGAGATCTTATTTCTTCTCTCCATTGTCTAAAGTATTCTCCGTTCTTATCCTCCGTTAAATTCTTCTTATCAATCAAACGGAATGCCTCTTTCTTTGGATTGTATTTAGAACCATCTTTCAGCACAAAGGCACCTTCTTTATTCGTTTTAAAGCGCATGCGATGCCCTTTTTCATTCAGAATATATTCTGGTTTATAATTGATGACATTCTCATACATGGAGGTAGGCGCCGGGTCAAGGGCCGAATTTACGCGTCCCCATTTACCTACCACTGTTTCAACTTCCGGTATGGAGTTAACTCGCTTATCTAATATGCGAATAACTTCCAAGTTTTCTTGGACGCCTGAATGGGGCATTGTAGTGGGCATTAGTAAAAATGAACCTTCATCAAGCGATGGCATAAACTCTTTACCTATACCAGGTAGTTTTTCATCCAGATAGGCATATGAATCGGTACTTTTAATAAACTGAGGCATGAAACCAAACAACTTATTAAAGCCTTGCCAACTTGTCATTCCAAATAGTACAATGAAAATTGGTACCGCTAGGAAAGTCCATTTATTATCTAAACACCAATTTAAGATACGAGCATAAAAAACAACCACCATCGATAAACTGCCTAGTACGGTTGTAACGATAGCTATCACAAAAAGGAAATTGGCAAAGAGACTGTTTTGAGCTCCGAGTGGCATCCAAGCTTTTGTCAAAAAGAAAACGACAACTACAATGGTGATGGCAATATTGATAAGGTTTATCCACTTCTTCTGATTTTCTTTCCAACGGTATGATAATAGGCCATTAATACCATAGGCAGAAATAGCCAAAGCAATATAATTACCTGAAGCGATTGACAGAACAACTCCAGCTGCAATCAGAATGAAGTTACCCAAGCGTTGATAACGCTTTTTATCAATCTTAATGGAAAAAATCAAGTGCGATAAGGTTGGTATGATTATCAAACCAATTAATAAAGCCGAAATCATAGTAAAGGTTTTTGTAAAAGCTAAGGGCTTAAACAGTTTTCCTTCCGCTGCTTCCATGGCAAACACTGGCAAGAAACTGATGATTGTAGTTGATAAAGCCGTAATTACTGCTCCGGCCACTTCAATAGTACCCTGATACACCACATTTAACAGTTCTTTTCCTCGTTTCCCTTTGTTTTCAGGCATCTCAATATGCCGGATAATGTTTTCAACAAAGACTACCCCCACATCTACCATCACACCTATCGCAATGGCAATACCCGAAAGGGCGACAATGTTGGCATCTACTCCAAACTGACGCATCGTAATAAAGGTAATGAGTACACCAATAGGTAGTAAGCTGGAGATAAGAAATGAGGCTCGCAAGTTAAATACCAGTACAATAACTACAAGAATACTAATTAGCAATTCAAGTGAAATGGCTTCTTCAAGTGTTCCCAGAGTTTCTTTAATTAAACCGGTTCGGTCATAAAAAGGCACAACCGTCACTTTGGATACAGTACCATCCGCTAATATTTTGGAAGGCAATCCCGGCTCAATTTCAGCGATTTTGGCCTTCATGCTTTTAATTGTTTTAAGCGGATTAGCTCCATAACGTGCTACCACAACACCTCCCACAGCTTCTGAACCACCTTTATCCAGTCCTCCTCGCCTTGTTGCTGGGCCAAAATTAATTCTTGCTACATCCTTCAAGCGTATTGGTACATTGTTGCGAACTGTAACCACACTCTTTTCAAGGTCTTCCAGATTTTTTATGTAACCTAGTGCGCGTACCAAATACTCGGCTCTATTAAATTCAATGGTTCGAGCACCAATATCCAGGTTACTGCTTTTTACAGCCGACATAATCTGTGCGATGGTTACATTATGCGCCTTCATGGCATTTGGATCTATATCAACCTGATATTCTTTCACAAAACCACCTATAGAAGCCACCTCGGCTACGCCTTCTGCTGAAGTTAAAGAATAGCGCACATAGAAATCCTGTATGGTTCTGAGTTCATGAGGATCCCAGCCGCCAGTTGGATTACCATCAGAATCACGACCTTCAAGCGTGTACCAATAGATTTGTCCTAGAGCTGTTGCGTCAGGACCTAATGCGGGAGAAACTTCAGATGGTAGCGTACCCGCAGGCAAAGAGTTGAGCTTTTCAAGGATACGAGTTCTACTCCAATAAAATTCAACATCATCATCAAAAATGATATAAATACTGGATAGGCCAAAAATAGAGTTACTACGAATCGTTTTTACTCCAGGTATACCTAATAAGGAGGTGGTTAATGGATAAGATATTTGGTCTTCAATGTCCTGTGGCGAGCGGCCTGGCCACTCTGTATATACTATTTGTTGATTCTCACCAATATCTGGTATGGCATCAACAGGCACTGGGTCAGTTGGCAAAATGCCAGTATCCCAGCCAAATGGAGAATTGATTATCCCCCAGCTAATGAAAACAAGCAAGACTAAAAATGTTACGAGCTTATTTTCCAGAAAAAAGCGAATGATAGAATTAAGCATGTCAATTCATTTATGATTTATATTCGAAATAAGTTATGTATTTGACTGCACTAACACAAATAATGTTAACGAAGTCAATTAATAATTAAATCGAAAAATCACAAACGATATACTTGTATGTCAGAAAGAAAGACAAGAACCTCTTTGGGAGGTGGTGGATTAAAATATGCTAATTCAAAATTCTGTGATTCAATTTCTTTGAAGACAAGAACTTGAATAAAAGGCAACAAAAGGTCAAAATTTGTTTGTTGAAATTCAACATTATTCACAGCAATAACAAAGTCTTCGTCCAGCTCAAAGTGAGCTGATTCATTATGACAACATTTAGAAGTACCAATGTCATCACAGCAAGTTTTTGCTTCGCCAAAGATATTTACATTCACTAAACTACCTTGACAATAATGCTTAGATACAGTCATACCTGTTGTTGAAACTAACAACACGATTACCATTATTATATGACTGATTTTTTTAAGCATAACTTAATTTAGTGCTTTTGACAAAGTAAACGATAAATATTCAACTTTGTTTTATAAAATTATGATTTTTATTTATATTTCTTTTGGATTAGAAATTATTTAACAGGTAATTAACAACAATTACCTCCATGTTGTATTGGCGGGCATCTTGCCGAACCATACGAGCAATAAACACAGCAATCACCTTTCTTTGGTTTTAATACTGTTTTACATTTCTCACATTCATAAAAGAACTGACAAGAATCCTCTGGCATAGTTTTTTCTTTCTGAAAACCACACTCAGGACAGGTTATTGTTGATTTTGGAATTAAGACTTTCATGATATCTTGTGTGAAAAGTTAATGACTTTAAATAATCCTACGATGCTTTATAACCAAGAGAATCAATTGCTTCTTTGATTTTATCCAATTCAATATTATCACCTTCAAGTGTAACTGTTTTTTCTCTAAGGTTTACCTGTGCATTCTCAATAAAAGCTAACTTCTCTAGGTTGCTTTCTACATTTGCTTTGCAATGATTGCAAGTCATTCCTTCTACTTTAATTGTTTTAATTTCCATCGTATTGTTTTTTAATTGAGTTACAGAATTCTTTTTTGTGTTTAGGTATTTCTGGATATATCCATTAATGATAAGTGCCATTAATATAACTCCAGATGCAATTTGCCACCAACTTAATCCTTTGTGATGATTATGCCCAAGATGTTGATGGGTAATTTCGGTAAACCATTGTGTTGGTAAGGCATAATCTATTAATAAACCAAAGCCTAAAGCTCCCACGATAATGGTTGCTAAATAAGTGAATAAACTCTTTCGGCCAAGTACTTTTCCTATCATGGTTATTGTTGCTGCATTCGTTGCCGGACCAGCCATTAATAATACAAATGCAGCTCCCGGACTAATGCCTTTTAAAATTAGTATTGCAGCCAATGGTATTGAGCCTGTAGCACATATATAAAGCGGAATGGAAACCACCAGGATTAAAAGCATTTGAACTATGGGCGGCATATTTAAAAGTTCGAAAAACTCATTAGGGATTAATGCTGAAATAATAGCTGCCAATACCAATCCAATTACCAACCATTTTGATATATCCTGAATAAAATCGACAAACCCATAACGGAATACATCTCCCACTTTTTGAGAGAATGATTTACGTTCTTCGGTTTGTTCCTGGAAAGTTCTTGTGTCTGTTTCGTTTTTAGTTGCCACACTTGTAATTAATCCACCTGTTATTCCTGTTACCAAAGCTGCCAGAGGTCGGATGATTGCAAATGGTAACCCCATTAATGAAAAGGTTGCTAATATAGAATCAACTCCCGTTTGTGGGGTTGATATTAGAAATGAAACTGTTCCGCCTTTAGATGCTCCATTTTTATAAAAAGCCGTTCCTGTTGGAATTACACCGCATGAACATAGAGGTAAGGGAATCCCAAATATAGAAGCTAAAACAGATGATTTAAACGGTAAGCCATTAAAATAGCGTTCGATTTTGTTTTGGGGAATGAAGGCATATAATAAGCCTGCAAAGAAGAAACCAAGCAAAAGATATGGAGACATTTCACTCAATATCTTTACAAAGTCATTTAGAAAAGTGATGATATATTGTTGTACTTCCATAGCTCTGATTTTTTGATATTACAAAGTAAGGAAGTAACGATGTGTTTACTATTACACGATTTTGGAAAAGAGTTATATCATTTTTGGATTACACCTGGTCAAGAGGTTTGCGCTTATTTTCTTTAAGCTTTTTGAAGTGTGATGGAGTTAAGCCTGTAATTTTTTTGAACTGATTAGATAAGTGCTGAACACTACTGTACCCTAGTTGGTATGATATTTCATTTAAGGATAATTCATCATAAACCAAAAGCTCTTTTACCTTCTCAATCTTCTGATTGATGATATATTTTTCAATGGTAATTCCTTCAACTGAAGAAAACAGATTGCTCAGATATGAATAGTCATGCCCCAATTCTTTGGAAATATATTCAGAGGTATTTAAAGATTCAAAACCGGATTCTGAATAATGGGTTCTTTCAATGATAATCGTTTTGATGCGGTCAATCAACTTACTTTTCTTATCGTCAATTAACTCAAATCCATTTTCATCTAACACCTTTCTTACCTCTTCAATTTTATCGTTTGAGAGTTGAGATGAAACATTGACTTTACCAAGTTCTATTTCCTCAATATTCAAATTCATCTTTGCAAATTCATCTTGTACCACCTTTATGCAGCGGTTGCAAACCATGTTTTTAATATGTAGTGTTGTTGAATTCATTTTGCAAAGATACAATTAACAACAGCTTTTACCTTGTTGTATTGGTGGGCACTTTACAGTTCCATAAGAACAAAAAACGCAGCAATGACCTTTCTTTGGTTTTAAGACAGTTTTGCACTTTTCACACTCATAGAAAAACTGGCATGAATCCTCAGGCATAGTTTCTTCTTTTTTAAAACCACACTCAGGACAAGTAATTGTTGATTTAAGAAATACTGATTTCATTTACTTACCAAGTTTTAAAATTCTAAAAGCCCCTTTTACTACAATTAAAAATACAATTGAGCCAATAATTAAATCGGGGTATTTTGATTGTGTAAGTAATACCAATACACCAGCAAGAATAACCCCCGTATTAATAATCACATCATTAGAGGTAAAAATCATACTAGCTTTCATGTGAGCCTCATTGCTTTTGGATTTCTGGAGTAGATACAAACAAACCCCATTAGCTATTAAAGCAAAGATGGATACACCAACCATTATTCTATAATCTGGCATTTCTTCAGAACCAATAAATCTTCTTACTATTTCTATCATACCCAAAAGAGCAAGCGATAATTGAAAGTATCCACTCCAACGAGCCACTTTCTTTTTTCTCAATACAGTTGAACCAACAGCCCAAAGGCTTAATCCATATACAAAAGAGTCAGCTAACATATCCAATGAATCAGCCACCAAACCCATTGACTTTGATATCAATCCTGTAGTCATTTCAATAATAAAGAATGCGAAATTGATTATTAATACTGACCACAGTAGTTTAGACTGTACATCGGAATCCTCTAATGCTACCTCATTGTCATCAATAGAACTTGTTTGTGTTAGCTTTGCGCCAAAGTTCAATGCCTCTAAACGAGATAATATCTCTTTATCTTCCTCTGAATGAAATACCGTAAGGTTTCGGTTCTCAATATCGAATTCAAGTTTTTTGATTACTTGTAAACCATCCAGTTTCATGCGAATCATGTTTTCTTCGGATGGGCAATCCATTTTTGATATATGGTATATTGATTCTAACATTCTTTACAATTTAGGTTGTCGGTTGTATGCTCTACCTGAATGGTCACATGACTAATATTGAATTTTTCAGCCAATAATTTTTGCAAACTGCTTAATAAGGTATCCGTCTTTTGAAAAGAAGTCATTACATGTGCTGACAAAGCATTCTCGTTTGTACTCAAAGCCCATAAGTGCAAATCGTGCATGTCAATAACTCCCTCAGTTTGCAATATTGATGATTTTACATCTTCAAGTTTGATATTTGAGGGTACAGCATCTAAGGCAAGTCTGATAGATTCGGTGAAGAGTTTCCACGTTCCCCATAAAATAACAAGTATTATAATAAAACTCATTATTGGGTCAATCCATTGCAATCCTGTCTTTACAATTAATAATCCCGAAATAACAACTCCAAGAGATACTCCTGCATCGGCTGCCATGTGTAAAAATGCTCCTTTAATATTTAGGTCATCTTTTTGTCCTTTTAGGAACATTAATGCAGTAATGGTATTAATGAAAACGCCAATTGCGGCAACTATCATGACTTGTGTGCCAGCAACAGGTTCAGGATTTTTAAATTTCCCGATGGCGTCCCAACCAATTGCTATAACCGCACCAAATAGCAAAAAGGCATTCAATACAGATATTAAGATGGTTGTCTTTTTATAACCATAAGTGTATCGTCCAGATGGTTTCTTAGTGGACATCCAAACAGCAAACCAGGCAAAGACTAATCCCAATACATCGCTTGCATTGTGACCTGCATCTGCTAATAAGGCAGAAGAATTAGCTATTAGACCATAAAATACTTCTACTGCTACAAATACCACGTTAAGACTAATGCCGATTGCAAAAGCTTTATTGTAATTGGTACTATGGTTGTGACTATGATTATGTCCGTGACTGTGACCCATAACAAAGAATTAAAATAACCACCTATTTACTTTACTCATGTATTCTTTATATTCTGTTCCCAACTCCTTTAGGAGAAACTCTTCTTCCAATCGCACCTGAACCTGAATAACAATAAAACCTGAAATCAATATTACTAAAGTAACCGCATTTGGAATAATAAGGAACATTCCTGCAAACACAATTAATACACCTAAAAAGATTGGATTTCTTGATATTCCAAAAAGTCCTTTAGTAATTAGGTTTACTTTGTTTTCATTATCTATACCAATGCGCCATTCATTTGCCATGTTCCGTTGTGCGATAAAGATAATAATGAATGAAAGATGCAACAAACCCAAGCCTATCCAAACAACTATATCTGATTTTAGGTACTCTATTGATACCAAATATTGCATTGCTGACGGTAGGAAAGCATTTAGGGCAATAGTAATAAATGCTATTGCTGATATAATTTTATAGGCTTTTCCTACATAATTTATTGCCGTTTCTTCCTTGCTAAACTTAAAAGGATTAATTCCTGAGCGCTTAAATGTGATATAGCTCGGAACTATAAACAAAGCAATTAAAAACACACAATAGAAGATAAATAGATACATATTTATTAAGTTTTGATAGTAATGAAGCAAATTAAAGCTTTTCTAATGCTTTTTGAAATTTATCTGACACTTCATTTGCAATCGAAACCAGTTCAGGTTTATTGAGCATTCCCATTAAAGCTGCCGGGTTTACTACTACAACCTCAATTTTTCCTTCACCAATATCTTTTACAATAGCTTTGCAAGGAAGAAAAACACCAATGTTTTCTTCAATTTGGAGTGTTTTGTAAGCAAAACCAGGATTGCAAATACCAAGGATTTTATATGGCTTTATGTCAACATTGTCTAGTTTCTCTTTGAGTTTCACATCCATGTCAACCTCGGTTATTACACCAAATCCTTGTTCCTTAAATACGAGTTTAGTTTTGTCTACAACATCTTCAAAAGTACCCTCTATTGTTTTTGTAAAGTAGAATGTCTCATTCTCCTGTGCGACTAATGATTGAATAGATATAACCATTAATAGCATCGAAATAATTACTGTTTTTTTCATGACTTTTAATTTAAACGTTAGTGATGATTTGTTCTAGTTTTTATAATAATCTAAGCTTAATACCCCCATTAAATACAAATCCATCGGTTGGTGCCCAAATGTCCGGGAAAGTAGGATTGTTGGTTGGTGGTAATACCAAAGGTTCATAATCTGACTGCAATACATTGGTAAAGTTCTCGAAGTTCACAAATATGGATAAGCGTTCCCAATGGCGCATTAACATTACACCCATTGTCCAATAATCCGTTTTTTGATTGTATAAATTATCGAACTGTTTTCCTGTATAATATACTTCATAACCAGCCGACCACTTTTCTTCAATTTCATAGAACAGAACAAAACCTGCATTATGCTTTGGTGTTAAGGGTTTTTGGTCATTGATATTATCGTATTGTAATTCCGTATTAACAAATGCGTAGTTTAAATAGAGTTTAAAGTCATCGTATGTTAGCTTAATGTTGGTTTCAAATCCAGAACTTAACATATTGCCATCAGCACTTTCAAAATAAGCCATATCCGTGGTGGCATCTTCTCGTAAAACCAATGCGTTTTTAAGTTGAGTAAGAAAGAATAACTGGTTAATAGAGAATGTCATTTCATCGCCTAAAGCAGTTTTATAGTTAATGTCGAAATTACCACCTATAGAAGTTTCAGCATCTACCTGGTCGGTTGATAAAGGCTGTATGCCCCTATAGTAGAGTTTCTCAGCATCTTCGGTAAAAATGGTTGGTAGTTTGTAACCCATTGCACCACCAATACGAGAGCTAAGTTTGTTATTTGCTTTAAAAAGTAAAGAGAAGCGAGGTAAAACAAACGTTCCGTAATCAGTATTGTAATCGGTTCTTAACCCTGCTTCCAATATTAACCTTTCATTTATATCCGTAGTGTTTTGAATGAATCCACCAATTGTATTATGTGTGTAATCTCTAACAGGAAGGGAGTCTGTATTTTCCTCTGTAAATTGTTCCAAGTAATGATTCAGACCAAATTGCCATTCGGATTTTTCATTTCTATGTAAATTGTACGAAGCTTCTGAGAAACTAGAAACCTGGTTCCCGTTAAATTGATAATCAGGAATAGTCAGCTTTCTATCGAAATAGGATATGCTGTTTTTGAAGTCAATGGTTCTATTCTCTTTTGTATTTCTGAAATTCAATTGCGTAGCATAACGCTCCGATTTGTTTTCCTCTGTAAATATATGTTCGGTACTTGAGTTTCCCTTTATTACTTCCATATCTCCACCTGTTCTGTCATCAATGGTGGTATTTAAACCTAAACTAAGTTCAGTATTAGGATTAATGTAATAGTAAAATTTTGGATTTAGGCTAAAAGTTTGTGCATCGGGCATATTCGAGAAACCATCATCATCTGGGTCGTAAGCTATTTGGTTTGTAGCCGAACCATATATCGAAAGACCAATCTTACCATATTTCTGAGCATAGAAAATATTACCTGTAGTACCTAATGCACTTGTTTGGTTTAGCATGATGTCGAGTTTTGGCTCATCATCAGGTTTAATGGTAACAAGGTTTACCAAACCTGCAATAGCTCCACCGCCATATAATGTTGAATTACTTCCTTTAATCAGTTCTACTTGTTTTAAATCGAGCGGTGGTATTTGCATAATGGAGAGTCCACCTGCAAAGCCTCCATAAAGAGGCATACCATCTTTTAATATTTGAGTGTATCGTCCATCCAAACCTTGAATGCGGATGCTCATATTACCTGAGCTAAGTGAGGTTTGTTGCATTTGCACCCCTGTAGTCTCTCTTAATAGCATTCCGATATTAGAAGAATTCATGGCTGCTTTTTCGCCTAATTCTTCGCCTGTAATGGCTTCGATTCGTGTTGGAATATCTTGTATGGTTCGTGAAGACCTTGTTGATGTAATTACTACTTCTTCCAGTTCTTCACCTTCTTCCAATTCAACTTCAATGGTTTTATTGTTGTCTTCAGGAAATGACAATTCAATTTCCTTTTCTTCATAGCCAACAAACGAAATAACAAATTCTATTTCACCATTAGGTAGATTTTCAAATTTAGCAATCCCCTCTGTATTGGTAATTGTACCATTGGTTGTTCCTTCAACTACAACACTTGCACCAATCAGAGATTCGCCCGATTCTTCTTTTACTTCAAAACTTACTGTGTTTTGTCCTAATATGATTCCTGAAGTAAACAGGAAAAGTAAACTTGATATTAAATATTTCATAGTATATAGATTTACAAATTTATACTACAAAATTACGGCAGAATCACATGCAACAGTATTGCAAAGTTATCCTTGACAATTAGGGCAAGTTCCTTTTATTACAAAATTGGCATTTTCAAAATTGAATCCTTCGGGTAAATCCACCTTAGGTATTGGCATATTTTTCAAACAATGAGTTTGACCACATTTAGTGCAAAGAAAATGGTAATGTAAATCATCCAATGAGCAAGTACAATCATCATCACAAAGAGCATATTTTACTGCACCAGAACCATCATCAACACTATGGATTAGCAGCTTGTCCTGAAATGTTTTTAATGTTCTGAAAATTGTGGAGCGCTCAACGTTTTCAAATTGCTGTTCAATCTCATAAAGGCTTAAAGCCTTCTTATTTTTATCCAAAACTTCATAAACCAACTCACGCATGGCTGTTGGTTTTATGTTTTTTTGTTCTAATTTCTTGTCTATTTCGTTACTCATAATTTATAACCATAAAGTTAAGTGGTGCAAATATTACTTCCAACCTTTTATTATCTATTCTGTCCATAATACTTTTTAAATGTTTGTTTGTTCTCAAAATATAATATAAAGGGTTGACCTTTTTCCTTAAGTCCTATAATTGCATCTGCTTTGCATATGGAATCACCAGAATAAGCATCAACAGTATAGGCATATTGCTGATAATGTTCTACTATATAGTGTTTGCATCTTGAACCACAGACATAAAACATTTTACTTTCAATATCCACAACTTGGGACTTATGAAATTTCAATTTGTTTTCAACTTCACAAATCAACTTAGGTGAAATTTCTTTTTTATATAGAACATACTTTTGAATTATGTGCTTTGTATCGCACCAATGAACAAAAAATATTTGAATTAGAGCCACCACCACTAAACCGATAATGGCTCCATTTCTAAGATATTTCTTAAACTTCTTATCTTCGAGAATCTGCTTTTCTCTACGTTGCTGCTTGGTAAGTTTATTTCGTCCCATAACTAAAGATGGAATTATGAATCCATTATCTTTTTATATTTCTTAAAATGGAAACCAAAGAGGTATTCCAATTTGTCGTTATGACGATGTACTGCACAAGCATGTTTGCAGGGTTTCGAATAAGCTGATGAATTTCTATAAATTAATGATGGTTTGTTCGTTTTACAATCAATAATTAAATGATTGAATGAAGGTTCGTCCGAAAAATGGTTAATAGTAATAAGCAAATAGGCTTTAGTAGTATCTTGAGCTGTTACCGCTTTAATAATTTCTTCTTCCGAAACTATTTTCACTTTCCCTTTATACAGAGTGTTTAAATATTCTTCTGAATAAGTAGTAAGCTTCTGCGGTATAAGCAGGGTTTTGTTTGACAATACGCCAGCACCTGTATTAATTTCATTAGCATATAGTCTCTGATTTTTATATTGTTCAGACTGACTTATGAAATTTTGAATTTGTTCTATGGCAAATTCAGCATTTAATTCAGAAAGTTCTTCATCAACTAAAGGAATTCGTAGTACTTCCTTTTTATCATTATATAATGAAAGCTGATAATGAGAATAGGAATAATAATAGTTTTTTTTCACTACCCGTCTGTCAAAGAATCTATCGGAATGTTTTCTAAGTGTAATATACCAGACATCTTCTTTATTCTTAACTTTTGTTGTAAGTTCGGATTCGGATATTTCTTTTGGTTTATCACTACTATTCCAATTTTCAGATATAAGTTTCGCTAGGAAAAGGTTTTCCTTCTGATACCTTTCTTGCGTACTATCAATTAATTCTTGTTGTTTATATTGCTTAATCTGTTTATCGGATAGCTGTTTTGTTTCAAAAAAATCAACTTTTTCAAGTTGCTGTACATCGCTTAATTTATTCTTATTTATAGAATATTGTGCGTTCACAGCACATGTGATTACCATTGAAATAATCATTACTAGTATTTTAAAAGTATTTTTCATGACTATATGTTTTAAGGTGAATTATTCTTTTTTAACATCAATAAGTATTAGTTTAAAAAAGGCGGAACGAATTCCGCTCTTTCCTATAAATCATATCTATAAAGCTTTGCCAAAGTAAAACTCAATTCTTTCTCCATGTTCAACAGTTCTTCCTTATTATCGTAAAAAACCATTAATTCGAAGTAGTATTCAGATAGTGAAATTTCTCCTTTTTGCATTGCTTTATCTAATAATTCAAGGATGGTTTTCCCCGATATGCGTTGCTTGAAATCGGTAATGCTGCTTTGTAAAGCCGTTGCTTTACGATGCAAAGTTTTCATTTCGTTATAAAATTGAACTTTAGCATCAGCCTCGATGCTATTAACCGCTTCTGTTTTTAGTTTGGCATACTTTACCGTGTTTTTATTCCCCCAAAGAGGAATTGAAACGCCCAGGGTGACACCTTGAAATTGTTGTCCTACAACTTTTTCACTCATATAACCTGCATTTATTTTAGGTAAATTCTGAGCTAACTGGAGTTGTTTTTCTTTTGATGAAATTTCAATTTCCTGTTTTAGCCAATTAAGCATAGGATTGTTAATTGCAGCCTGAGCATACCACTCGTCAAAATCAGTTTCAACCATATTTTCGATAAAGATGGTATCGTTAAAGCTTAATGAAACCCCTGCGTTAAGAGTTGCTAATTGTTGCAATTCAGCATCTCGTTCTATACTTATTTGTTCCAATTGTTTTTCGGTATTCAAAAGGCTTATCTGAGCTTTGTTGTGTTCGAGAATGCTTGCTTCACCACTTTCCAATTTCTTTTTAAAAGCATTGGCAATTTTCATGTCATTATTTAACCTAAGCTTATATTCAGAATACAAAGCATTCAGGTATGTTAGTTCAGAGCAAATTGTTTTAGCACTTAACAAAATTTCATACCGCTGTTTTTTATACTCCATCTCAACTTGTTCATTTTTCATATCAGAAAGCTGAGATTTATAAACATATGCTGTAGGAAAATCGAACGACTGAGTAACTGAAAAATCGGTACGGTTGCCTATATTATCAGGACTTCCTATTAAATAGTTAAAACCTACTTCCGGGTTATCGGGTAGCAAGTTTGATTTATTTCCCATTTTATCGGCATCTGCATTCTTCCGATATGCCGCCAACGTGGTGTTATTCCTTTCGATTTCAGCCAATACAGAATCCATGCTACTCTGAGAATAGACTGTAAAAACTGAAAACATTAAGACGATTATTATTAATATATTTTTCATTGTCATCATTTTTTAATCTATCATTAATTCTTCTGAAGCTGTCTCTGAATCGGCTTGCTTACTTGTTATAAGAAACATAATAGGAATAATAAATCCATTAAGTAAGGTAGAGGTTAATAATCCACCAAGGATTACCTGTGCCATTGGGCTTTGAATTTCATTGCCTGGTAAAGCACCACCTAAAGCAAGAGGTAATAGAGCAAGTCCGGATGATAGAGCTGTCATCAATATTGGATTTAAACGGTCAAGTGAACCATGCATTACACTATCAATTGCCGAATATCCTTCGTGATGCAAGTCGTTGTACCTTGAAATAAGAAGCATACCGTTTCTTGTTGCGATACCAAAAAGTGAAATGAAACCAATAATTGCAGGAATGCTAATAATTCCGCTGGTGAAAAAGATAATAAATACACCACCTATCAATGCCAATGGTAGGTTTAACAGCACAACTACAGATTGAGTTATATTCCTAAATTGATTGAACAACAATAAAAATATAGCCATGATAGAAAAAATGGATGTAATAAGCAGGGTTTTGGAAGCAGCCTGTTCACTTTCAAATTGCCCTCCATATTGTATATGATACCCTTCTGGCAATGTGATATTTTCATCAACTGATTTTTGAATATCATTTACAACACCTCGTAAGTCACGCCCAGCTATGTTAGCCGAGATAACAATTTTACGCATTACATTTTCACGATTAATTGTGTTTGGTCCAGTAGAAGAAGTAATTTCTGCAATATTACTGAATGGTACTTTTCTACCATTTGCATCCACTATTAGTTCTTTGATACGCTCAGCTGTTGCTCTTCTTTCAGTATTTACTTTTAGAGTCAGGTCAAAAGATTTGTTGCCTTCATATACAAGAGAAACTACTTCTCCTGCCAGCATCACATTAACAATTTCTCTGAATTCAGGTAAAGTAATTCCATATTTGGCCATCACGTCTCGTTTTGGCTCTATCTTTAATTGAGGGCGTTGTATCTGTTGTTCAACATTTAAGTCGGCAATACCCTCAATGCCATCTATGGAAGATTTGATTTGGTTACCCAACTCAAACATTTTATTCAAATCTGTTCCAAATAATTTAATGGCGATATTTGCCCTTGTACCTGATAGCATAGCATCAATACGGTGCGAAATGGGTTGCCCTATCTCTATGTTTGCCCCCGATATGGCTTTCAACTTTTGGCGTAGTTCTACTAATACTTCATCTTTTGAACGTTCATCAAGAATAAACGGAGCTTCTATTTCCGAAACATTTACACCTAGAGCATGTTCATCTAACTCGGCACGACCTGTTTTTCGTGCTACAGTTTGAATTTCGGGAATAGACAACAGTATTTCTTCAGTATATCTTCCAATTTTATCTGATTCGTGCAATGATATGCCTGGTAAGGTACTTACATTAATGGTAAATGACCCTTCATTAAATGAGGGAAGAAAACTTCGCCCTAACGTGAAAAACACAATCATTGTAGCAACCAGAAAACCACCTGTTATTCCAAGAACCAATCTTTTATGCACTAATACCCATTTTAGAATCCTTTCGTAAATTCCTTTGAGTTTACGAACAACAAATGGTTCCCGTTCTTCTTTAATCCCTTTAGTTGGCTTTCCTAATAAGTAGCTGCATAATACAGGTGTTACTGTTAATGCAACTACCGTTGAAGCGATAAGTGACACAATAAATGCAATACCCAAAGGCGCAAGCAATAATCCTTCCATACCAGAAAGGAAAAATAAAGGAACAAAACTCACTATGATAATAAGAGTAGAATTTAAGATGGGCATACGAACTTCCTTTGATGCATCATAAACCACACTCATTACACTTTTTTGTTCTTCTTTAGGTTTAAGCCTGTTTTCTCTTAAGCGTTTAAATACATTCTCAACATCAACTATGGCATCATCGACTAATGAACCAATGGCAATAGCCATACCCCCTAAACTCATTGTGTTAATTGTTAACCCCATGAATTTCAGTGCTAAAATTGTACAAACAAATGCTAGTGGAATTGTAACCAGAGAGATTATTGTAGTTCTAATATTCATTAAAAAGATTAATAGAATAATTATCACAAATACTCCACCTTCTAATAATGCCTTTTGAATATTACTTATGGAATTATCAATGAAACGAGCCTGACGGAAAATGTCGGTAGCTATCTTAACGTCAGCAGGTAATGTCTGTTGTATTTCCGTGATAGATTCATCCAGTTTTTCTGTTAATTCGAGCGTACTGGTAGCGGGTTGTTTTGTTACAGTTAAGAGTACTGCCGACTTGCCATGATTTGAAGCCAGTCCCAACTTTGGAGCTTTATTTCCAATCTGAACATCTGCTACATTCTCAATCAAAATAGGCACATCATTAACTGTTTTTACCACAGCCTTACCTAATTCATCTAATTTATTGGTAGATAATGCTCCACGAATGATATACTCATTTCCATATTCGTATAAAATTCCTCCCGAAGCATTAAGGTTCATATCTTGAACAACAGCTATCACTTCATCCATAGAAACCCTATAGTGTTTCATTTTTTCAGGGTTAAGCAATATCTGATATTCTTTTATTTCACCACCTAACACAGTAACCTGAGCTACACCACCAGTCGAAAGTAGGCGAGGGCGCAATGTCCAATCTGCCATTGTGCGTAAATCTTGTAATGATGTTGTGTCCGATGTAAGTCCAATAATCATTACTTCACCTAAAATAGAAGATTGAGGCCCTAATGTAGGATTCCCTACATTCCCTGGCAAGGCATCTTTAACAATGGCTAATTTTTCTGAGACAATTTGTCGGGCAAGATAAACATCCATACCCCAATTAAATTCAACCCAAACAACAGAAAAGCCTGTTGTTGATGAAGACCTTACTCTCCGTACGTTGGTTGCTCCATTTAAAGCAGTTTCAACAGGAAATGTAACCAATCGTTCAACTTCTTCAGGAGCCATCCCTGAAGCTTCAGTCATTACTACAACAGTAGGTGCATTCAAATCGGGAAATACATCTACTTCCATATTTTTAGCAGTATATAACCCAGCTAACAACAGAAGTACTGCTGATACTAACACAACCATTCGGTTGTTTAGCGAAAACTTTATAATATTATTCAACATGATAATTCCGTTTTTGGGTTAATGACTATGTCCATGCCCTTCAGGCATTACTGATGAAGTTGCTGCAAGCTTAACCTGATATACACCATTGGTTACAACTTTATCACCTTCCTTTAAACCGGATAATATATGAACTCGTTCTCCATCGTTTTGCCCAAGTGTGACTTCTTGCTTTTTAAAGATTTCTTCTTCGACTTGTATATATGCAAAGTAAAGACCTTGTTCTTCAGTAAGTGAAGACACAGGAGCAGTAATCACATTGTTTTGAGGATTTGCTATTAAATAAATTTCGGTGAATGAGCCTGGAATCAAGTCGCCTATATTGTCAAATTCAAATGTAATTGGAACATAAAATGATTGTTGTCCTGATGTACGTCCATAAGAAAGTAATCGACCATTTAAATCAGACAGCTTATATAGTGTATTATCATAAGCTGTTTTGAAATTAGCATTGCTAATGTTTTTAAGCGACTTGTAGTTTTTCTCCGAAACTTCGGCTTTTAATTGCAGTTTTTGGTTTTGAGAAATAGTGGCTATAGACTGACCAACCGAAACATACTCACCCTGTGCAACAAGCCTGTTTTTTATATAACCTGAAATTGGAGATGCTATTTTAACTCCATTTACAGATGAGTTGGTTGATTGCGCTTGATATGTGGTTTTTGCTGTTTTGTACCGCATTTTTATCTGCTCATACTCCTTAACCGAAATTATCTGGTCGCCAATAAGTTCATCAGCACGTTTCATCTCTTTTTCTGCTGTTTCGAATGCAATTTTAGCCTTTTCAACAGGGTCTCCATTTAAAATCTGTTTTGCAGAAACTGTAATGATAACCTCACCGGATTTTACATAGTCGCCTTCTGCAATAGATGGATTAACAAATGAAACGATACCATTTGAAGTAGCTACAAGCGTAGCTTCATCACCTTGCGAAGCTTGTATTTTTCCGCTTGTTTTAATAACCTGATGAAAAGTTCCTAATGCGATAGATTCAGTAGCTAGTCCAGCCATTTGAGCCTGTTCTTTTGTGAATGAAATTTCATCCGTATGACTACTTTCTTCATCACTATGGTCATTCCCTTCAAGACTTTCATCACCATGGTCGTGGTCATCGTGGTCATGGTCATCATTGTCATGGTCGTGACCTTCATGGTCTCCATGGTCATGTCCTTCATGACTTTCTTCATCATGATTGTGACCTTCATGGTCATCATGGTTATGACCTTCATGGCTCTCTACGTCATGATTATGACCTTCGTGACTATTGCTTTGGTTGCATGCTACATAAACTAAACTTAGCAATGCGATAACTAATATATTAATTTTCATTATTTCTTGTTTTAAAATTTAAAATTGTAGAATTACCCTCTTTTCAGCGAGCATAATCTGCAATAATCTAATGATTGTGTCCCTCATGATTATCATCATCATGGTCGTGTCCCTCATGGTTCCCGTGGTCATGACCTTCATGACTAACTTCATCGTGATTGTGTTCTTGATGGTCACTATGGTCATTCACATTGAGGCTATCTACATCGTGATTGTGTCCATTATGGTCATGGTCATCATGGTTGTGACCTTCGTGGCTTTCAACTTCAGTTTTTTGACCTTTTTGATTATTTCCTTGGTTGCATGATACATAAGCTAGACTTAGTAATGCGATAACTAATATTTTCATTTTCATTTTTTCTGTTTGTTAAAATTTGTAATTGGATATTTATCTGCTGTTTAGCAAATATGTTATGGCAATATCTGCCAGATTACAGAACATACTTCTTCAAGCCTATTAATAAAAAAAGCTCAAAAAAATTCTGTAAATACAAAATTGATTTTTAACAAACAGGAGGTGCTCGAAGACCTTGGGAAGAAATTAAAAACCGAGTGGGTATTGGGATATTTTCCTCGGTAATGTAGGAATCATCAGCAAAGTTATTCTGCGATGAAAAATTATAAACGAAAAGTGCTATAAAAAGAATATCTGCCGATTCTAATTCAGCAGTATTATCACTAACTCTAAATTGATTATTTGGTAATAGCAATGTCTGAGCAATACTACATGATTCAGTTTCATGTTCTTCATGTTCTTCATGACATATTAGAAAGCTTTCATCGTGATTATGCTCATCTTCCTGACTACACTCAAGAGAAAAAACAATTTCACTTTTGGTGTGATAATGGTGAGGTATAACAGCATGAGCCAACAACACTAAGTTGGCTAACAATACAAATATGAATGCTGTTTTATTTCTCATTATATATTCCTCGTCTCTATTTAAACGTCAAATTTACAAAAAAGTTTGTGCAATAGTGTTGCAAAGTTATTTTATAATTCATCAAGAATCTTAACAATACCATTTAGCAACCCTTTATTTAAATGAGATTCAGTACGTTGAATCTTCTGCTTTAAATAGTTTTGAGGTACTTGCTTTTTTATTAGGACTTTCGCTAATTTACCCAACTCTCCAAACAATTCGCTTTCATCAGATTGATTCCTTGCCTTAACTGCATTGCGGTCTTGTTGTAAGTATAATACCCGTTCCTTATATTCTTGTTGCATTCTTTGAAACTCAATAGCGTTTCCCCCCTTGTCGGGATGTAGTTGTTTCGCTAATTTCCGGTAATGTAGTTTGGCTTGCTGTAAGTCAGTGATGCCATTGAAATACTTCATAGTTGTTCAAATTCTTCGATTGTTATACAAAAATGTTCCAGGATTAAAAGGAGTTGTTGTTTATTGTAATAATGACGTTTGGTATGTCCTAAATTTGCAATTTGTTCCTTTAGTTGTGGACTTAGCTTTATATCTCGTCTGAGTTGCTGCATTGCTGCATCTGCTGAAATACTGTTGGGATATAGTTTCTTCACCAAATCCTGTTTTAATATGGTTCGTTGAACTATCATAACGCAGGATTTAGGTTTAAAAATGTGCAATAACGTACCTGAAACATTAGAAAAAGTGGTCTTGTAGAGTATATTTTAAATGCTTGAGACTGCTTTTGAAAGCTTTTTTGAATATTGAGATATTCTGAGCGAACTTTCAGACATTGTTCAGACTGCTTTACTGAATATTCTAATTTTTGAAGGGTACTTTGAATGAATAATTGCCAGTATTGTAGTTGTAGAACCACAAAAAGCCCCGGAAAGAGGCTTGCTTCTTGAATGTATGAAAGTATTTTGGGCATAATCTAAACAATTATACCCTTGACGGCTTATGATGTAAATATAGCTTTTTTAGTATTAAGTTCTTTTCAGACCCTATGGTATTTTTCAAAAACTGTCCTCATTCCTCATATTTACATTAAGTACCACATAATCAACAATATAAAATGAGGACATTGAGGACGCATGAGGGACGAGGTTTGTTTTTCCCTCACACGTCCCTCACTTATCCCTCATATTTCCCTCAGCCGTCCTCACTTATTTTTATAGGTATATATAGTAATAGATTATATATCAATGTATTATTACTATATCTATCTATTAAGTGAGGAAATGAGGACGGTTTTTGCATTAGTACCATTATTAAGCTTTAAAAATGGGTTGTGTAGTTTAAATAAAGCGTTCAAGCTCTATGCCTTGTTCCTTTAGTGTATCGTAGTTCATTATGTAAGCACTTGTTCTATTATTCCCGAACTTTACATTTTTTCTGCGGTAATCAATAAATGAGCGGTGCTTCTTCAGGTATTCACCAATCACGGCTTGGTCTAACACCGTTATTCCTTCCTTTCGTGCTTGCTCCCGGTATAAACCATGAATTGAACCAACCCTTAAATAAAGATGCTTTACGCTGTTTTCAGCAACTACAATTTTATAATGTGTATTCTCGCTAAGTTTGTAAAGGTTAAGCAGCGATTGCAATACATGAAAATACTGTTCCACTTCATCGCTTTGATTTTGTACTGATATAGTAAGTTTTGCAGAGCGGGTTAAGGCATTCTTTGCTGATAGAAAATCAAATGGAAAACTTAATTCGGATTGCTCCATTAGTATTTTCATTGGTGTAAGTACTGATGAAATATTAAGAACAGTTCTTCGGTCAACATTGCCGTACTCTCGTACTAATTCATCCATGACCTCAGAGCTAATCTCTGGTTCAATTTTTGAATAATGTTCTTCAATTAATTGTCGGTAATCGAAAACTGAGCATGTAATATTTGTAAACTGTAGGCTTTCTTCGGCTGCTTTAAATAATTTCAGTTCAGAATAGTTGCCACGATTGCTATCATCAAACTCTCCCAATAAACTACGGCTACTCAAAGCAGGGTCTTGTGTGGGTAAGTCCTGACCGCTGATAATTCCAGACCCCCTGGGCTTTGCTATTCGAGTTTCATTACCTCCCGACTTTACACCAGTAAGTTTTCCATTTCTATCAGCAATACCTTTTAATGCTTCGATGGTATTTTTATGAATACTGTTCTTATACTCATTGCCCCAAAACGGATGGTTGGTTGTAGAATCCATACTACGCTGCATACCTGTACTTGTACTACCTGATGCGAGGTTGATACCATCTTCCATTGGTGGTTTGCCAAACATATACATGATGCTACGTGCTGCGGTACTTTTACCTGACTGTCGTTTCCCGAAAAGGAATAATAAAGGGAAGTACCCAAAATTGGCTTTGTAGATTAAGTCGCTGAATATAGTGGAGATGTAATAAGCTATCAGCAATTCAGCATTGCCAGGATAGACCTTTGTCATGGATGCAGCCCACTTAGCAAAGTTCCAGTTGCTACCTTTCTTTGGTTTTACATACTTTGAGTTTTCTTTAAATGGATTACCGCCATCGGAACTACCAATTTTTAAAGCTTTGCCATAGGGTAGATAGAAGAAATGAAGCAAATGTACCTGGCTCTGTTTTATACTTTCTTCCAATTTCTCCTTGCCATATCTACCAATAAACTCAGCGGTGGTATTCAGTACATGAAAAGTATCGTTTATTCGTATCTGACTTTCAGGAGGTATATTGTCAAACTCATCCATATTATTTATAAGCGTGGCATGAGTGGTAATGCCGTACTCATCAATGGGATGAAAAGTCTTTTCGTAATACAATCCATTAGCAAATACCCAAAAATTGTTTTTCCCATTAAAGCCAACACGTTCAAGCTCTCTGGCTTCGGGTATGCCTAATAGTTTCACATTCTTAATATTATCCAGTTGACTATCGTTCCCATACCAAAAGAAACCATGCCTACGGTGTACTTGCTTTTTAAATGATGCTGGAGTACAAAAGTCATCCGATGAAATAATAGCCAGGCGTTTTCTACCGTATTGGCTCACCAAGCGTAGCACATATTTTAGGTCAATTCTGCCTTGTGGGTCTTTGTGGAACACACAAAACAGGGCTTCAAAAGTGAAATTGGAGATTTGCTTTGGGTTCTTTCCTTCCATTGTATAATAAGCCCCATTCTCTTCATAAAACTGATTCTCGAGTAAGTTCTCCTGTTGTTCCTTTTTTAGCTTAATAATTTCGCTGATATTCTCCTTTTTCTTTGGCTTTTTCTCAATTGGTTGAGCGTATTCCTTTAGCGCATCTTGCCAAGCTTTCTTAGGCTTTATCAGTTCAGAAACAAAGTCGAGGTACACTTCCTGGTTAGTTCTATCATAACACGAAATAAGCGAAGCCATACGTTTAATGGCTTCGGATTTCTTTACTGGGTCATTGGCAAATTTTTCGCTATACGTTTCGGTTTTAAATACCACATAATCCGATTGGTTTTCATCATACTGAAGAAATGCTTCTTGGTTTACAAAAGTGGAATCTGGGTCTTGTTTTTCAGGGAGCAACACAACAGAAACATGAAACTCATTTTTGATTAGTATTTCAGCATTCCTATCGGTGGCACGTAACCCTGCTGCATCTCCATCAAAGATTAAAGTTGCCTTATTGGTGTAGCGTTTCAAGAGCTTTGCCTGTGCCTGTGTTAGTGCTGTTCCACAAGTAGCAACCGTATTTTCAATACCTATATCGTGCATACGCAGCACATCAGAATAACCCTCGACTATATATGCTCTGTCTTCTTTCTGAATAGCAAACCGTGCCACGTTCAAAGCATACAGTTCATCTCCTTTAGTGTAGATACAACTCTCAGGAGTGTTCATGTATTTAACCTTTGGATTTTCGTTCAGGTCACGCCCGGCAAAAGCGATGGTCTGACCTTTTGAGTTGGAAACAGGAAATATCAGTCGGTTACGGAAGAAGTCATATAAACCATTGTCAGCACTTTTCAAAACGCCAATTTCTTCCAATATCTCCGTTTTTAACCCACTATTGCGAGCATGGACCAGGAGAGCATTTCCACTTGGAGCATAACCGATATTAAAACTACCATTTTCAGGTATGGCTAGTTTACGCCCTTGGATATACGCTTGGGCTTCCTTGTGAGTAACTTGCTCCAAGTAGAATTTCTCAATGATGCTACAGGCTATTCTCAGGCTTTCATCGTGTTTGAACTTGGCTTCATCAAAGTTGGTACTCTTCTTCCATTCAAAACTGATATTAAGAATCTTTGCACCAATCTCAACAGCATCTTTAAATTCAACACCTTCATGTTCCTTTATGAACTCGATGGCATTGCCACCTTTATCGCAACCAAAGCATTTGAAAATACCCTTTGCCGGATTCACACTAAACGATGCTGTTTTTTCATTGTGAAACGGACAGCATGCTTTGTAATTACTTCCTGCTTTTTTTAGTTTGATGAAGTTTTCGACAACACTTAACGTATGCTCGTTAATTTGTTCTATAACCCTGTTTGCATCCATATGTGCTACCAATTTATTGTTGTGAATCTTTCTTTATTTTGTGGGTCAAGACTCATAAAGAATTCAAGTATATTTCCTCTGAAATCGTAAAACTTATCTAAGAGGTGGTAGCCCATTGTTGAACCCCAAATTTTATAAAAGAGTGCATTCAATTCTAATTGAGAACTCTCAATCATTTTTTGTACTTCCTTGCCATCGAACGGCATGTTAGAGTAACCATTCTTTTCGTAGAAGCTTTTGATACGGTTATCGAAGTAATGCAGCTTAGAAACTGTATTGGGGGATAAAGTTGTCATATTCATTATTTTTGAAATATGTTGTAAGTTAAAATAGTAGGGCTGCCCTTGTTCAGCCCCACTTAAACCAATATTAGCCGTCAAGGGTGGTTATTAAATCTTTAATATCATCAATTGTAAAGCATAGGTGTTTTTTCTCATTCATAGCAGCTGTAAGCTCAATTCTAGCAATAGTGCTTTCTCTCCATTTCGGTAACATAAACATGGTATCACTTGCGAGTATTGAGTTCATACGGATAGACATATCTTCAGTCCAACTCAACTTCTTTGTTGCATTTTCTTCAGGTGCAACGATGGTACATCCTAAAGCCACTATTTGCTCTTTTAATCCACGTAAGAAAGTTGAATCTGTTTCGTTGTGGATGCCTGAGAGGTAAATTGTCATAATCAATTGCTTTAATAATTTAAGGACGACCTAACAAATCATAGATGATTTGCACTTGTTTTGGAGTAAATGTTTTACCTCGGTATTCCCCTAATTCTCCTTTAATTGGTTGAATCCAATGTTTGAAAGTTTTTAAGCTAACCTGGTACGCCTCTGCTAATTGGATTTTACTTTGAGCAACTATTTTAGTATCGCTATCCATTATTTATATGAGAGATGATTCGTTGTTGCTTCTTCCTTGAGTCTATTCATTTCACTTGCATATATCTGCCATGAACCGCCTTTGAATTCTTGCCTTGCTTTAAGCATGTTTTTTTTACAATAATGAATGACTGTTGTGTAAGGCATACCAGTTAATTTGCTGAATTGACTTGGGGTGTAAAATTCAGGTTTGTCTTTTTCAGATATGCGATGCATCTCGCTAATAATTTTTTCGGAGAAACTGTTTAAATCAGCTACTGTTACTAAATTGTTTAAATCCTCTTTTTGCATAATTGTATGTTTTAAATTCTCATCAATTTGTAGGCGAACATACATTTGCTTTAAACACGAAAAAAGGGACAGGGGAGGATATCCCCCTTTGTCCTCCTTGGGTAATGGGCAGGTATTCAGTTAATAATAAGATTGTTTTTTTTGAAAAATAATTACAAATACTATGAGATGGTACTATCGGATAACTCATTGAATAACGATTCAACTCGATTTTTAACTGAATCGTTAACTTCGGTAAACTGTTTTCTTACCTGACTTGCTTTTGGAAAAACAGCTTTTTTAGTGGAGAAGTTTTCAGCTAATAATCGGGATAAATGCGAACGGTTAAAATCTGGGTCTTCTGACACCTTCTGCATAATCTTAAATGAAAGGTATGCCAGCTCAGGACTTGAAAGCTTCGTTTTAAACCTTTCTTGGCATTCCTGATTGAAAGATTTTATTTCAATTCCATCGTTTAATGCAGTAAGCTTTAAGACATCAACCGCATTTTCAATCTTGTCAATACGTACAGCAAATGCAATGTGTAGTTTTTGATATTCCTTTCTCGCTTTTGTGAGGTATTTTTTCTGGAGGTATCGAGGGAAGCAACATTTATATTTGACTCTTTGTTTGGAAATACAATCCTGACTTTGTGAAATTACTTTTTTAAACTGCTCATTTAGGTTTTCTCTGGTATAAAGAAACTCATCAAGAAGATTATTTAGAAATGCTTTTCTTGACTGTTTTGTATTTAAGCTAAATGGTAAGCTAAGTATTTCTTTTCTGAACTTAATAAGATATTCATCAAGTTTTTCCTTGTATTCCAGTTCCGAAGAAAATTCTTCTGTAATTGTTATATACTGCTTCCTAAACTTGGTGGAGTACACCACCTCAATCCTCCCTATCTTTTCTATGAAATCATATACGAACATTATACTTTAATTTAAATAGTTAATAAAAAATTAGTATTAACGTACAAAGGAAATAATGTATACTTCTTTGCGATTTTGGTACTTGTTCGTATATGATTTCGTGTCTTTCATTATCTTCTAAATGACTTTGTATGAAAACTTAGTGGAGCAAGATTGACATTGCAAACTCAGCTTTTTAAGTGTGATTATTCCTTTTTCAAAATTTATCACTTCATTGTCGCAATTTGGGCAGATAGCCAGATTGTGAGTAGTGCCTCCATCACTAGGACGATTTAACCTATTCCATTTTGACATTTCGTCTTTTCGCTTATCATCAATGATTTTAGCGTAAATCTGTGTGGTTCTTAAATCATTATGCCCCATGATGTCAGATACGGTTTCCAAGGACATTCCTAATGTCAATGCACTAACTGCAAAAGTGTGTCTTGTTGAATGAAAAGAGAGATATTTATTTATGCCAACCTCTTTCATTATAAAACGTAGCATCGGGTTAATATCTGAGCTATTTCTAACAAAACCTTGGTATATTGTGTCGCTTGGCTTTTTATCTTTTAAATCAAGAATAGATAATAGCCTTTCTGTGAGTGGAATTCTGAGCATTTTTTCTTTATCCTTCCGGCTTTTTTCCATCGGCATTATTATCATATTGCTTTCAATATGTTTGAACCTAAGCTTTTTTAGGTCAGAGAGGCGTAACCCACTATAACAACTTATCAATATGTGTTGAAGGGTTTCCTGATACTTCAATCCGGTTAAATATGTTTTGCCACGTTTATCCTTATGATAGATTTTTAAGAATTGTTCACTGTTGTAATAATCATGAAGCATATCTAATTCCTCAAGCGTAAGATGTTCTTTTTTGCCATCCTCTTTTAAAAATGAGAAATTGTGAAAAGGGTTTCTATCAATTATTGATTTTTTGTGAGCATAGGTTATGTATTTCCTTATCATTGAAATATTACTATATATAGTATTTGCCTTATTATCGAGTTTTTCTATCAGGTAGTTCCTGTATTTTTCGAGCCAACTCTCATCAATTTCGTAAATCGTAACATTTGGTTGGTATCTTTCCACCTTTAGAATATCAAGTTCTAATCCTTCATGGGTAGACTTTTTTATTCTATTTCGCTCTTCATTTAACCTGTTTTTTGCAAATTCAATAAAGCTACCATTAACCTCACAATTTGAGTAGATGCTCATAATATTTCCGAAAGTAACTGCTTGCTTTTTTCTCTCTAATTCGATAATGATTTGTTCAATCTCGCTCTCTTTATCTTTTAAATAGAGATTGTTTTTCTTTGCATCTGGTACTTCTCTAATTTCTTTAATCTTTTTAGTTTTGGAGTTGTAATACTCTGGTCTAAGAAATAGATTAAGAGGGATTTTTTTGGTCTTCCTGTTAAGGGTAACTCTAATGTAAAAACGTGACGTACCATCTTTTTTTGTGTACGAGCTGTCTAAAAAAATACTTACTGTAGCATTCGCCATAATTAATAAATTTGCGCTATAGCAGTCTCTAAAATATTATTCGGAAACAATATTTAGTTGCCAACCATTATTCGGAAACAATTCGGAAACAAATATTGTATTTGTTGTAAATATGAGTACGAATAAAGAACACTAAAGGAAAGTAAAGGCACGTAAAGGCAAGTAAAATAGGGGTTTTTAGAAATACATTGTAATTTTATCTACAATAGTATTTGTATCCTACTTGGTTGAGGGCCATGTGTCCGTTAGGGCGTGCGGGTTCGAGTCCCGCTCTGGGCACAGATCAATAATCTAAATTGATCTAAAAGCGCTTAAAACTAATGTTTTAAGCGCTTTTTTATTCTAAGTGAACTTCATAAAACTTGATTAAAATAAAGTAATAATGGGAGCTCTGAGGTACCATGCTATTCTATTTAACGATGTGGTACCTTGAGAGACTTAATGTTTTGTATTACAGCATTCGGTTTGACTCATTTTGATATTATTTGAACTTGGTTTTGAGATAACTTTGTTACTAATTTGCACTTCAAGGTACCTTCTCAAACCACAAAATTATTACTATGAGGTTTTATACTAATTATGTCATTAAAAAGACAAGTGTCCGAAAAAATGGAGCAGTCCCTATTTGTATTAGATTAACACTTAATCAATCTAGAGCCGAGGTTTCAACAGGTATAACTATTTCCCCTAGTTCTTGGGATGAAGTCAGACAACTAATTGCAGAAGACAACAGAGATGCAGAAGTATATAATAATCGCCTAAAAAAAATGATCTCCAAATTACAAGATATTTACAATCGTTTGGTTTCTGTTGGTGACGAGTTTGATATAGTTGATATCAAGAATGAATTCATTGGAGAAAAACGAACTAAAGGAATATTGGAAGTCTTTGACTACTATTTAAAAACAATTGAAAATAACATTGGTCATGGTTATGCATTTAGTACACTTCAGCACTATCGTGTTTCGAGAAAAAAACTTTATCAATTTATGATGTCTGTTTTTAATCGTCAAGATGTGAAGTTGTCTCAAATAGATTACAATTTCTTAAATCAACTTGATATGTATTTAAAGACAGAATTTAAGGTACATCAAAATACCGCCTGGAATTACCATAAACACCTTAGGCGAGTTTTGAATCTAGCAATATCAATGAATTATATTTCTAAAAATCCTTATTCTAATTTTAAAGTTAAACTTTTAGAACCTCATCGTGATTTCTTGACAATGGGTGAGTTGAAGCAAATAGAAATAAAAAATATAGAGCTGGAAAGATTGTCTATAGTTCGAGATGTCTTTGTTTTTGCATGTTATACTGGGTTGTCGTTTGCGGATGTTTCAAAACTCAAAAATGATCATATTCAAATTCGAGATGATGGTAATACATGGATTATAATTAATCGTACTAAAACAAAATCCAAATGTATTATTCCTTTATTTACAAAAGCTCTTCAAATAATTAAAAAATATAAAGAATATCCTCAGTCAATGTTGAATGGCAAAGTGTTACCTGTATCGTCTAACCAGAAACTTAACTGTTACCTTAAAGAATTAGCTGTGATTTGTGGAGTTAAAAAGAATTTAACAATGCATATGGCTCGCCACACATTCGCTACCACTATAACTCTTTCGAATGGTGTTCCGATTGAGACTGTGTCAAGGATATTAGGCCATAATTCCCTTAAGGTAACTCAAATATATGCTAGGGTATTGGAAAACAAAGTATCTGAGGATATGAATGTTTTGAAAGATAAATTGGGGTTATAGCATTTTAGTAACGCATCTATGGTTGATTGACATTAATAGTTGCCTTAAATACATTTCCGTATAATATGCTTTGCTTGCTGAGTGTATATAACTGGTGCAGATGAAATAGTAAATAAGTATTTAAAGCATCTTGGAAAACCAGATGACCTAAATGTGTCGTAGTTTATCTTAGAATAGTGCTTATGGTAACTGCTTCAGGTTATGTGCTCTGACAACCATTATAGACTATCATTTTATATCGGTTGATTTAGAAATATGTTTACTAAATATTTTATTACAATGTATGAATCATTTTTAAGGAAAAGGGGAAATTGATAGTAGTATCTAGTTATTTCCCTGAATAATGATTGTTTTTTGTCAGAGACTTTGATTTCAATAAAATATTTAGTCACACCTAACTTTTTTATAGTATAAGGAAGAAGTACTTATTTCACTTTAAGAATGTAAATATGGGTTCGTTTTTCTAAGGACAAGAGCTTTCTTTTTAATATTAATAGTTCTTTTTCTTTTGGGTGAACGGAAATGTACATATTCTTACGAATGTGCACATGATAGGTTCTCATGTTCATATATTTGTGTAAACATTAAGTGTTTATTTTAATCTATGATTGTATAAGTTATTTTAAGTAACTATCTTTTTAAATGGGGTTTATTAGTTGAATAAGTATTTCAAGTGAGTTTATTTTGAAGTAGGTGCATTAAAAAAACAATGATACTTTATAGGTAATAGTTGTGACTAAATCAATTATGAAATCGAAAAAAGATTATACGATTAAAGATATTGCCAATATGGCTCAAGTATCTAGAGCAACTGTTGATAGGGTAATTCATAATAGAGGCTTTGTGTCAAGAGAGACTAGTGAAAAAATTCAGTTAATCATTGATAAGGTAGGTTATCAGCCTAATTTTATGGCTAAGATTTTGCAAAAAAGAAAGTTGTTCAGAATTGGTGTTTTGATTCCTGATGGGGATTTTGATCAGTATTGGGAAAAAGCCATTAATGCTATTAAAAAGACAGCACATGAATTGTCATTCATTGGCCTAAGTTTAGATCTGCATTTATTTGATCCCTTTAAAGAAATCAGTTTTAGTATTCACTCAAAGCAAATATTGCAAGGTGAATATGGTGGTGTTATAGTAACACCAATCTTTAATAATGAAGCTTCCTTGTTTTTTATTGAATGTGCGAGTATAGGATTACCTTGTGTTTCTTTTAACAGCTTTACAAATGATACTAATATTCTTTGTCATGTGGACAGGATTCTCAGAAAAGTGGTCGGACCGCTGCCTATTTGCTTAAAAAATTATCGAGTAAGAATGATGAATATGTAATTGTGCATATTGATGAAGACAATTGGAGTGCTTGTTATACCAAGAAGAAAGAAGATGGTTTTATTGAGGCTCTTATTCAGAAAGGAGTTAGTGAAAAAAATATTCATATCCTTAAAATAAAAGATATTTCTTCTGTTGAAAAAGAAACGGTTAGAATGCTAGAGATCTATCCCAATATTAAAGGTGTTTTTGTTAGTACTTCTAAAGTGTTTTGCATTGCCAGAGTTATTGAGGCCCATGATCTAAATTTAGCCTTGATTGGTTACGATTTAAATCAAGAAAATATTGAGTATTTAAAATCAAGTTTAATTGATTTTATTATTTATCAAAACCCTCAATTAGAAGCTAGTACTGCAATCACCTTATTGTTGGATCATCTAGCTTTTCAGAAGAAAATACCTAGGGTTAAGAATTTCCCTATCGAAATTATTATTAAAGAAAACCATCAGGAATATTTAACATTGTAACTACTAAAATTTTATATGTCAAAATTAAATGCTGTTTAAAATAACAAATTACATATGCAAGAAACTAAACTGAAATATATTGCTAATCAATTTCATATTCAAGGTGTTGTATCAAAAATAAAGGCTCTTGGTGAAGGTTTTATTAACGATACATACATCATAGAAACTGAGAAAGCTAGAACACCCAACTATTTAATGCAACGAAAAAATAAAAATGTTTTTAATGATGTTCCCGCAATGATGAATAACATTGAGCGGGTATGTCAGCATTTAAAAGCTAAGGTGAAAGCACATGGTGGTGATCCAATGAGAGAAGCTATGACGATTATCAAAACTAAGTAGGAGGCACTTTATTAAAAAGACTCACAGGGTGATTATTGGGCTGTATGTTTGTTTATTGCTGACAGTGTTGTCTACGAAGCTGCAGATTCCCCTGAGTTGGCCTATGCAGGTGGTAAAGGTATTGGAAAATTCCAAAGTATGAATTCTGATTTTAAGGGGCAATTAACAGATATTCTTCCTGGTTTCCATAATATCCGCTTCCGATTTAAGCAATGGGATGAAGTTTTAAGTAAAGATCCTGTTGGTAGAAAAAAGGAGTTAAAAGCTGAGATTGATTGTATTGAAAGTAGAAGGGAAGAAATGCTTAAGTTTTGGTCGAAGGTTGAAGATGGCACAATTCCAACGAGAGTAACACATAACGATACCAAAATCAACAACATCCTTTTTGATGATAAGGGTGATGTTTTGTGCGTTATTGATTTAGATACCGTTTTGAGTAGCAAGGCTTTGAATGATTTTGGTGATGCTATTCGTTCGTATACCAATACAGGTCTCGAAGATGATGAAAATCTGAGCAATGTTGCCATGGTTATGGCTATTTTTAAAGCTTATACTGAAGGTTATCTATCCGAAACTAAGTCATTCTTAACGTCGGTTGAATTAGATTATCTTGCTTTCTCAGCTAAGTATATAACCTACGAACAAGTATTACGTTTTTTAATGGATTACATTGATGGCGACAACTACTATAAAGTTAATTCACCAGAGCACAATTTAGTACGTACACATGCTCAATATAAACTTTTGCAGAGTATTGAACAGCAGTATGATGAAATGGAAGAGGTTGTTAAAGAAGCAGTGAAATAGCAGACGCGATACAAGCATGAAACCAACATTATTGATATTAGCCGCAGGAATGGGAAGCCGATATGGCGGTTTGAAACAGATGGATCCAATTGGTCCTTCAGGAGAAACGATTATTGATTACTCAATTCATGATGCCATTGAGGCAGGATTTGGAAAGATAGTTTTCGTAATTAGGGAAAGTTTTGAGAAAGAATTTAAGGCACTTTTTAATGCTAAACTTCATGGTAAGATTGAAGTCGCATATGTGAATCAAGAATTGGAAAAGGTGCCTGACCAGTGTACTTATAATTCTGAAAGAGAAAAACCGTGGGGCACAGGACACGCTATTCTGATGGCTAAAGATTGTATAAAGGAGCCTTTTGGCGTTATTAATGCCGATGATTTTTATGGCAAGGAAGCTTTTGTAACCATAGCAAACTTTTTGCGTGAAGATTGTTCTGATGTGCTATTCGGAATGGTTGGCTATCAAGTTAAAAACACTATTTCGGAGAATGGTTCTGTTTCCAGAGGAGTTTGTTCTGTTGATAAACACTCACATTTGCTTGGTGTGATTGAGCGTACCCACATTGAGAAGTTGGATGATGGTATTGCTTATAAAGAGACGGAAGTATGGACTTACATTAATGATAATACAACGGTTTCGATGAATTTTTGGGGATTTTCACCTCGGATATTTCAGCAACTTGAAGTTCAATTCATCGACTTCTTAGATAAAAAAGGGCAGGAGTTGAAATCTGAATTTTTTATACCGACGGTCGTTAGTAATGTTATTGAGAATAAGGCGGCGAGAGTAAAGGTTTTAAATTCAGCTGCGCAGTGGTTTGGAGTGACTTATCAGGTAGATAAGGAATTGGCGATTAACTCTATTAGTGAGCTTGTGAAAGAAGGTGTTTATTCAGCTGAATTATGGATCAAATAATTTTATAGTTTTGATGTTTAGTAAAAAGGTTTTGGCTAAAGTGTCAAAACCTTTTTCATTTTGTTTATTTTAACCATTCAGGTATCAATGATGCATCATTTTCCCACCGTTCAGCTCGTTTGTTATATATATTGTGCGTTTTACTTTCTTGTGCCGAATGGTGGATGTCTATCGGAAGTTGCTTCTTCATTTTTTCAATAATGCTCTTGTATTCTGGATTGCTGGCTAAATTATAACGTTCCTTTTTATCAGCTATACCATCATATAATTCTTCATCACCATTAGCATATCGAATGTAATGCCAACGTTCGCCTCTGACCGAATGGCTTCCATATGAATACGATGTAAAGGCCGGATTTGTGCGTTTGGCGTTTACATC
Source organism: Carboxylicivirga fragile (assembly GCA_025499625.1). GTDB lineage: Bacteria > Bacteroidota > Bacteroidia > Bacteroidales > Marinilabiliaceae > Carboxylicivirga > Carboxylicivirga fragile. The sequence continues at coordinate 99,654 of JAFMVD010000004.1, forward strand.
CTTTAATTGAGGTATTAAACTTATGCCATCAACATGTTTTGCATTTTTGAGTTTGCAAAGTTGGCTTAAGCTCGGATAAATATCTATTAAACTGGTTGGTTGTTTGCATATGTCACCAGCTTTGGTTAATCCTGGAACCACCCAAATCATAGGGCTATTAGTTGACTCCTCCCAGAGTGTATTTTTTCGCCAGCTTCGCTTTTCACCCAAATGTTGTCCGTGATCAGACCAAAGAACAATGATAGTATTGTTAGCATACTTGCTCTTTTCCAATGCATCTAATACACGACCTACCTGAGCATCTAAAAAAGTGACGCATGCTAAATAGCCTTGAACCAGTTGTTTTCTGTAACTAGGACCTAATTCACGAACCACCATTTCATTACTTGGCTCAAAGGCACCGTAGGCCATTGCTTTTCCGTACAGTGGTATGTCATCCATTTCATCTTCGGGTTCTTCTGAAAAAGTTATCTCATCAAGCGGATACATGTCAAAAAACTCCTTGGGAGCCGTATATGGAACATGAGGACGAACAAAACCAACTCCTAATAAAAAAGGTTTGTCATAGTCTCTGTTTAAGCGTTCTATGGTCCAGTCAGTTGATAGTTCATCTGGCATTTTTCCGGTCGGTAAATCCTTTCTGTCGATTGGCCCGGCACATAAGGAGTGTCCTTTATAACTAGGGTTATGATTTTTAATGGGAGAGCCTCCTTTTGGGAATGGATAAAAGTACACGCCATTATAACCACCTCCATCTTTCATGAGCTCATCGGTCATATCAAAACTACGAGGCGCTCGTTCATCCCACATAAGTTGCTCTGGATTATCAAGTTCTATATCGTAGCATGCATGGCCTTCAATTTTTCCACATGCCATGGTGTGATAGCCATTTTTTCGAAACAGAGCAGGAAGTGCTAAAGCTTCGTTCCAGAGGTTTTGGTTTTGCACACCGCTTGTATTTGAATAACAGCCGGTAGAAACAGCACTTAATCCGGTCATTACACCTAAGCGAGATGGTGTGCAAACTGGTACACTAGTGTGATTATTCGCAAAATAAACTCCACGCTTGGCCAAGTCATCAAGGTTTGGTGTTTTAACATTCGGATGGCCCTCTTCACCCAGTAAACTTAACCAGTCATTTAAATCATCTACCGAAATAAACAAAACATTTGGTTGATTGGAATTTGTTTTCTGTTCTTTCTGTTTATTTTTGCATCCTCTAGTTATTGCTAAAATTAGGAATGCAATAAAAAGATAGGCTGTGTATTTAAACATGAATTTATTTTTTACGTTTGTTTATCACTTCTTTAAATTTCTTTTGAAGAGATTTAGATAATTTGCCTGTTTGAGCATAGGTTCCTGGGATTTCCAGCAACCAACATGGGCCAACATCTTCAAAACTCAGTGGCTCTCCCTTTATACCTTGCGAAACAATATGTGGTATGTCAAGATTAATACCTTCAATATTATACAAAATAGATGTATAATCTGATTTATTGTGATTAAAGTGCTTAGTGAATTCAGCTTGCCAATTATCTGACAATTTGGATTTGTCAAACTTTATCCCTGTTTTTATTTTAAAGTTAGTGGAACTATTTAAGGCTGTATTATCGTTCCAGTCAATATTTCTTCCGCCCTTGTTTTGTCTGTAAAAAAGTGGAAAGGTGTACTTTTTGTCAGAAGTAAATAGATTATTAGCAAGGAGGATATCTCTAGGTTGTTCAAATTTAGTTCCTTTATCGCTACAGTATTTAATGCGTCGTTCGTACAAGGCACTAAAATTAATGGCATAACCATTGTTACGGTCGAAATAATTATTGATAATTCTAAGATCAAACGCCAAAGCATGTTCGTCGCCAACAGCGCCGCAATTTAAAAACAAAGCTGCATTGCCTCGTGATTTTAGAGTTGTTGGTAAGTTAAAGTAATTATTGGCAATAATATGACCACTACCCCAAACAAATATGCCGCCATATTCTCGCATTGAGTCGGTTCCGATGAAGAAATTATTTATGGCAACCTGTTTGTCGCCATGCCTGAAATTTAGAGTACCCGCGCAATTTTTATAGGTGTTGTTGTAATATACATTTTCCATCGATTTACTAGTAATTATTTCAGGTTCGGAATCTTGCCTTTCAAAAAGGTTATTATCAATCAAGCATCTTCCATAATCGCTACGCCAATAACCTACTCGTATACCACCTCCAGCGTTGCCCGGTTTCTTAGGATTTGAAAAATAGCAATGATCAATGCGATGATACATCGGAATGCCTTGTGTTCCTTTCTTAATGTCTTTTTTGGCTACATTATTTAGGTTAATTACCTGATCGAAAGTTATTTTTTCGGTAAACGAGCAATGATCAATACGACAATATTGAGGTACCTGTCCATCTTCGGTTAGTGAAGTGGTGATATAAGCCGAGTTAGCTTGATCAAAGGCATGAAAAGAGCATTGTGTTATACGATTATGACTGCCATATATTGCTACTAATCCTGGGCCGTGTGTGCTCCATTCGTCAGGGTTCCTATTACCATCTTTAAAAAAAATGCCATCTAGCACGTTGTACGTTCCGTGCATTTCAATTTTAATGTCGCCGCTAAAAACAACTTTACCTCTGTTTTTGGCGCGTATAATGATTGGAGCATTTTCCTTTCCTGATTTCTTTAATATTAATTGAATATTATTGTAAACTCCATCAGCTATCAACAACGTGTCACCTGGTAACAAGTTTGTAATTGCCTGTTCAACCTTTTTAACTGACGAAACAGTTTTATTTGTAGCTGTTATTTGAACACCTATCTTTAAAAATAGAATTGTTAATCCAAATGCAAAGTAATAAGAGAAGGTTGTTTTCATTGAGTTTATTGTTATTTTATTCAAAAATAATTTAACCAGAATCATGTTTGGTTAATTTCTTGGCACGTTTGGGAAACGTTCCAAGGAATTCAAAATAGTTGCAGAACGGAGGCTGTTCTGCCTTCCATTTAATGATCCTACATGGGATTTATGAATTATTAAAATATGGGATAGTGTAAAACAAAAAAGCATCTGATTGAATGATTATTATTTTGTCAGATACTTTTTACTTTCCAGACTTAGTTTACTTATACCAACCTTATTTTTCCAAAGAATGCAGGTAAATGGAAATTAGGTGTCGGATTATCAATGGCATTCCATGATAAGAAATGGGGCTCTTTTTGCTTGTCGCCACATTTATAAAAGTTGACATCAAAAGTTCGTCCGGCCTCAAGTGTAACATCGTCGTTACTAAAAACTTGTTTTGGAATAACGATGTCTAAAGTCCACTCCATTGGCGTATTAAGAATATCTATTGGCTTTGTTTCTAATGATGGCTTTGTTTTAATATTAGCAACTATATTTTGATCTAAATTGGATCTATCTATATTACTGGTGCCGTAGCCACATAGTTGCGTGCCAATGCAATTGAATTCAAGGTTATAATACCCCTTGTCATTAAATGCTATAAAAAATTCAACACAGCTGTCTTCCCAAACAGGACCGTTTATTTCTGTAGTTATTGCTTTTGCATTGCTTTCTATAACCTTGTATTTTAGATATAAATTGTTTTCATCGTAGGCTAGTCCAAATTTCACCATCATCTCAACTGGGTACTTCCAGTTGTCATTATTTATAGGGTTTGATGCTTTTGGAAAAACAAGCTCACCTCTTTTTGTGTGTAGTATCTGGTGTATTTCAATCTTATTCATATTTGTTTGATGTATTAGAGTTTAGTTTATCACACTTTTTTATGGCTCATGACTAGTTGTCATAGTTTATCCAATCGCCTAGTATTTTGTTGTGATACCAAGGGTCATCACTTCTTTTCAATTCTGTTGCTAGCTCAACTAACAAAACCTGAATAATTGGGTCTTTAAAGTTAACCTGGAGGTTATTCATCTGATATGGATCTTCTTTGTCATTGAAGAACTTTGTCTCTTTTAATTGATTATTCCTATCGATTGCAAGTTCCAAGGTATATTCATGCGTTTTTATGCCTCGTGCAACGGGGAAATAGTCGGTAACCAGTCCTTCTTCATTCTTTTTACCATTAATGTTTCTGATATAAAGGGCACTTTCAGGACGATCTGCATTGGCTATGTTTTTCATGGCTTTACTGTAATCATTGCCCTGTACTTCGTTCGGAATTTTATCCGAAAAACCCATAAGCCCAAGTAGCGTTGGCATTATATCTGGTGTGCCTAGTAATAAGTCGTCGATGCGTGCCTTTGCCATCTGTGGCCACCTTATTAAGAATGGAACATCAAAAGACTCGCTGTAAATATTGTTTTTTGGATCTTTAATGTTTTGACTGCACATGGTCTCACCATGGTCTGAGGTGAATACAATAATTGTATTTTCGTATTCGCCCATTACCTTAAGCTGCTCAACGATGCGTCCAAACTCGCGATCTACGCCCGTAACGTTAGCAAAATAGAATGGAGCCGATTTAGCTTTATCCATTTCCGGGTTGGCATTATCGCGATGAAGTAGATCCTTAAGTGGTATTTCTTTATAATGATTGTAGTCTTCTTCCAAACAATCGTCGAGAGAGTTGTATGGATTGTGAGGAGGATTCATCGAAACAAAGATGGCGAACGGTTTTTCTGTGTCGCGTTGTCCGTTTTCGTTTTTTAAGTAGGATATAACCTGATCAGCTTCATGTTGCGGCGACCATTCTTTAGGTTCATGCCTTTTGCCATCATTATCGTAGTAATGAGGGTTTTTGTGGACATCCCAGGTGCCATACGAGTACCAATAATCAAAGCCATGACGTTTATCCTTTGGTGTATATGCATCCCAGGCTGGGGTGCGCGGATCAACGTAGTTGCCGGGATTAGCTGGGTCGTTTGGTAAAGGATAATCTAAATGCCACTTGCCAAAATAGGCTAAGTTGTAATCCTCATTTTCAAGTACATCACTAATACAAACCGCATCATCCCTAAGTGAACTTATCGGACGATCGGCATTGCAGTTTAATGGAACGCCAGACGCCCCAGGGTATAGTCCTGTGAATAAGCTTCCGCGGTGTGGGCTACAAAGAGGACAGTTACTAACTGCATTTGTAAGGACAAGAGCCTCCTGTGCAAATTGATCAAGCTGTGGTGTAAGAACAGGATCAGCCTTAGTACGTATGGCACCTTTGAATTCACCCTGAGTCCAAAAATTTAGTGCTTGTTTTCTAAATTGATCAGGGAATACATATACCAGATTAGGTTGCTTCTCTACTTGCTTTTCCGGTGTTGAGCATGCAACGAGAATGGTAACTAATCCAATTAGTACTGCTGATAATGTGTAAGTGAATTTTCTCATCAGTTTATTGTTGGGATGAATTAAATTGCCTTGTCTTCAATTTTCTTTAGGCGCATCAGTGCCTCAATGTAATAATAATCGGCATAGTTTAACGGGACATCAATTTCGTTGTTATGCGGAATGCTTCCGACACTGTGCTTAAGTATAAAATTATGATTTTCGCCCTCTTTGGCCAGGTAACTTTCTGAGGACAAATTTTTAAGAATAAATTTAGCCTCAGTTAAATAATTTTTATCCGAGTATGTGTCTAATTCGATAAGTGCTGAAGCTGTTATGGCTGCTGCCGAGGCATCGCGTGGTTCGTATGGTATTTTTGGTGCATCGTAATCCCAATAAGGAATGTGATCGCTTGGCATATCAGGATGGTTAATAATATATTCCGCTATTTTCTCGGCTTGTTGTAAGTAGGCTGGGTCTTTAGTGTACCTGTAGCATAGCGTATAGCCATATACTCCCCATGCCTGACCGCGTGCCCATTCCGACTCGTGAGCATAACCTTGTGCTGTATGTCTGTTGCGTACTTTACCTGTAATACTATCATAATCGATCACGTGATACGAACTCAAATCTTCTCTGAAGTGATTTTTTAAAGTCGTATTGGCATGCGCAATAGCTACTTTTCTATATTTATCGTCTTCTGTTATTTGTGATAATTCAAATAGTAGTTCCAGGTTCATCATGTTATCGATAATGACAGGGAATTCCCATCCTCTTTTTGATTGCCAGCCTTTATCCACATCCCAAGAGCGGATGCATCCAACATTTGGATTAAAACGTGTAATTAAAGTATTACCGGCTTCAATTAAGGTTTGTTTAAATTGCTCGTTACCGGTTAAACGATAACCGTTTCCATACGAGCAGTTGAAAACAAAACCTAAATCGTGATAAAAAGGCATTAAACGATGACTTTCAAATTGCTTTTGAAAATGAGAAGCAGCTTTTTTCCATTTTTCATCTTTTGAATATTCAAATAAGTACCAGCAAGTACCTGGAAAAAATCCCTCTGTCCAATCAAAGCCATCTCTTGTATAATGCATATGACCATCCGCAGTGATTGTGCGCGGTATTTTCTGAGCAGCTTCAGCTGTTTTTAATAATAAACTAGTTTGCTTACTGGCGAACTTTAAATTCTCAGTGATTCCTGGTTTTGTTGTTTGATCTAAACTACAACTACAGATCGAAACAATACTTAAAATAAAACCTAGATTTTTTAAAAATGAAATTCTCATTGTATCTTATATTTATCTATTATCCGTTTTCGTTCCACTGGCATTTTACCGTTTGGGATAAGACAAAAATAATGAACCTAAGGTCTTAAAAAACACTTGGTTAAGGATTGTCTTTGAGCTAATATTGTTCATGCTGTTTATTAACGTTTGATTATCAAGATAGAAGAAGTCCGATTTAAGGGTGATGGTGTACGATAATGTCATTATTGCGAATTATTTTGGATTATTATTTTTTGAGTAGCTGTTCCTTTGTATTATGCTTATTTTTGAATTATTAAAGCTATGTATTTATAGTGATAAAGCAATTATTTTAAGGGAGATTAGGAATGAAAAAGTACGCAATATTTATACTTGTTTTATTTATTAGTGCTAAGCTTTCAGCACAAAATATAGCTTTTGAGTATTTAGGTTTGAGGGACGGCATATCACAAGTTTCTGTGACCTCATTAATGCAGGATGAAAAGGGGCGGATTTGGATTGGAACACGGGATGGATTAAATGTGTATGATGGAGATAAGGTTAAAACATTTCGCCCGGTTAGAGGAGATAGTACATCTCTTTTGGGTCATAATATAAGGGTATTAAAAAGGGAGGGGGAGTATGTATGGGCAGCTACCTATAATGGGGTTTCACGATTAAATACTAAAACTTTGGTGTTTGAGCAGTTCTCATTTGATGGTGTTTTGGCATTGTTGCCGTACAATGGTAAACTTTTACTGGGGACGAGCAGGGGCTTATTTGAATTAAATCCCAATAATAAAGCATTTACATTAAGAGGTGATTTATTTGACAAGAATTGTCCTGTTCGAAATCTAACCATCGATCATGCTGGAATATTATGGATTTGTAGCGATGATGGATTGTATAAATATAATGCCAATAGTAAGGTTACAACCCAAGTGTTGGATGTAAAAACCAATGTTGTGTATACCGATTCTCAAAAACGTATCTGGGTTGGAACTGATGGCGATGGAGTTGTTGTTTTGAACCGCCAAAACAATGTCATCAAACATTTTCAGCACAGTGACGATAGTAGTTACTTGGTGAATGATATAATTCGTGATATAAATGAAGATTCGCAAGGTAACATTTGGGTTGGAACATTTCTAGGTTTAAGTATTATTGATGGGCGAAGCTTTGAAATTCAAAATTATCAGCAGTCAGATAATGACCACAATGGATTGTCGCATAATAGTATATATAGTCTGATGTGCGATCAGCAAGGTACTATGTGGATAGGTACCTATTTTGGAGCAATAAGTTACTATAATCCTGATTTTCATGTTTACCGACAATATTTCGTTCGTCCTAATAATCCACAAGGTGTGAACTATCGCGTTATTGGAAAAATGCTTGAGGACAAGAAAAATAATTTATGGGTTGCAACTGAAGGCGGAGGTTTGGATTATTTCGATCGTAAGACAAAGAGCTTTAAGCATTATATGCACTCGGAAGGTCAGCCTGGACTTTCGCATAATAGTGTAAAGTCCTTATTAATGACTAAGGAGGGAAAGTTGCTTGTAGGTACGTATTTAGGAGGGTTAAATTTGTTGGATATTGAGAGCGGAAAATTTCGTGTCTATACTCACGACTCAAAAGATAGTACCTCTTTGGCTTCTAATGTTATTAATTCTATTATTCCTTTTCAGGGTAATTACCTTCTGGGTACGCATAGTGGAATCGTAAAATTTGATATTGCTACCGAATGTTTTGAACCCTTTATCCAAGATAAAGAAGATCAGGCTTTAATTGGTAAAGTGATCTTTTGTTTGTTTGAGGATAGTTTTGGAAAGTTATGGATTGGAACGGAACGAAACGGCTTATGTGTTTACGATGCTGAAACAAATCAATTGAAGAGGTATACAAATGGAATGGGTGAAAATTCTATAAGTAGTAACACCATTAACAGTATTTTTGAAGATCACCAATTCAGGCTTTGGGTTGGAACACTTGGTGGTGGCTTAAACCAATACCTACGAAAGCAGGATAAATTTTTGAATTATTCAAGATTATCTCATCAATTACCAAGTGATTTCGTCTATGGAATTCAAGAATCGAGGTATGGTAATTTATGGGTTTCAACCAGTAAAGGTCTTGTTCGCTTTGATATTGAAAATGGACGTTTTTATAATTACGATCAGACTAATGGTTTTCCGCTAGAAGAATTAAATGATGGTTCTTTGTTTCTAACTAGCGATGGAGAGGTTTTTGTTGGTGGCATTAATGGTCTGGTCTCTTTTCAGGAAGAGGATTTATTAAAAAAGTCGAGTGATTTTAGTTTGTTGTTTACTTCTTTATATGTCAATAACAAGGAGGTTTACCCTGGTGATGAAACGGGGCTGTTAAAATATGATTTGGCGTATAGTAATGAAATAGTTTTAGCTCCCGAACAAGATGTTTTTACTATCAATTATTCAGCATGCAATTACATTTTAACCAATCAAAGTAGATACGAATATCAACTCGAAAATTTTAATGATGATTGGGTGAAAGCCGGAAATCAAACATCGGTGACGTACACAAACCTTGATCCGGGAACCTACCATTTAAAGGTACGTGTATTAAATAGCATTGATGATAATGTTGTGGATAGTAGGCGTATAAAAATAGTTGTTAATCCGCCATTCTATAAAACGTGGTATGCCTATTTGTCTTATTTGGTACTTCTGGTCGCTTTGATATTATGGCTTAATCAAATCTATTTAAGTCGTGTGCGATTAGAGGATAGTCTAAAGGTTGAAAAGCGTGAGAAAGAGCAGATAAAAGAAATGAATAAATCAAAACTTCGTTTTTTTACCAATATATCCCATGAGTTTCGAACTCCTCTGACTTTAATAACTGGCACCTTAGAAGCCATATTGGAGGATACGAAAACATCGGCTCGTAACTATAAAAAGTTACTGACCATTAATAATAATGCAGTTCGATTAAATAACCTTATTACTGAATTGCTCGATTTTAGAAAGATGGAGCAAGGTTTTCTGAAACTGAAAGTGTGTGAGTATAAAGTGGCTGCTTTTCTTGATGAAATATTTCAATCTTTTGTGGAATATGCCCATCATCATCATATTGATTATGATTTTAAAACGCCTGCACAATCAATGTCCTTGTGGTTCGATGGTCAACAAATGGAAAAAGTGTTTTATAATCTGATTTCAAATGCTTTTAAGGTAGTTAAAGAAACAGATGGGAAGGTGATTGTTGAAGTAATTGAACAGCCCGCTTTTGTTGATATAGTTATTTCTGATAATGGACCAGGGATGGCAAAGGAGGGCGTGAAGAGAATATTCGATCGTTTCTATCAAATTGATAAAGTTTCGGGTAAAACAAGTGGGCAAGGCAGTGGGATTGGCTTGGCGCTTTGCAAAGGAATTATTAAGGAGCATCAAGGGCAAGTGTTAGTAGATAGTATTGAAGGAGAAGGTACTTCGTTTACAGTCCGATTAAAAAAAGGAAATAAGCATTATAAAGATGAACAACTCACCAACGAGAAGCCTGAATTATTTAATGATGAGAGTTCTCTTATAGAAGTTGAATTAACGGACGAATTCGAATTAATTGAATTGGCTGATAATGTACCAAGCCTTTTGTTGGTTGAAGATAATGGTGAGGCTAGAGCTATGCTAAAAGATATTTTTTCGAAACATTATAAAATACTGGAAGCAGAGGATGGCAGTGTAGGCTTAAATGTTGCCTTAGCTGAGCAGCCCGATCTTATTATCTCGGATGTAATGATGCCAAATATGTCAGGTACGCAAATGTGTGCTAAACTAAAGCGTAATGCACAAACCAGTCATATACCTATAATTTTATTAACTGCCCGCACGGCAATGGAATATAAGATTGAGGGTGTTGAAACAGGTGCTGATGATTATATTACGAAACCATTTAACATTAAGCTGCTGCGTGCACGAGTGAAGAACCTATTAAAGAATCGTGCTATTATTAAGCAAAAGTTTAAGCAGGATCCTAAAGCGGAAGTAAAGGATTTGGCACATAATAGTATTGATCAGAAGCTACTAGAAAAAGCGCAAGCAATTATTGAGGAACACATAGACGATACTGAGTTCGATGTCAATGACTTTGCAAAAGCCATGAGCCTTGGTCGAACACGTTTGTATTCAAAAATTAAGGGTGTTACTGGTCAAACACCCAATGACTTTATTCTGTCCATACGATTAAAGAAATCGGCTGAAATGCTTCTAAGCGAGCCTGAGATGAATGTTTCGGAAATTGCATATGCTGTTGGTTTTAGTACACCTCGTTATTTTAGTCGTTGTTTTCGTGAGCACTTTGGAGTAACACCTTCAAAATATACGCAGGGTGAAAAGGCATGTGATAGGATTAATGATGGAAAAAAAGGTGCAGAAGCTGCCAGTGAAGAAGAAAATGAAGGTAGCTAGCTATAAAAGTACTGAATAATTATGAACGTAATTTGAACGATTAACTACCTTCATAACTTGTGGTAATTCCTATTTTGCAGTCATAAATCATTACAAGTTATTTATGAAAAACAATCTTAAATATATGTTGGTATTGGGGATATTAACCATGTCAACTAATGTGTTAGCTCAAAAAAGTCAGCTATGGGAAGATTATAAAGCTGCTCAATCAAAAGGAGAAGTTGCTGAACTACCTGATTTTTCTTATGCAGGTTATCACCATGGTGAAAAAACTATTCCAGATGTAAAACACAAAATATTTGATGTAACTGATTTTGGAGCTATCCCTGATGATGATAAGTCGGATAAAGAGGCCATTTGTAAGGCCATTAAAGCGGCAACAAAGAACGCGTCCAGTATTATCTATTTCCCCAAAGGGCGTTTTCTAGTGAATGAAGATGATGATGATCGTTTGCCGATTATTGTAAAAGGTAAGAATGTAGTGTTTAGAGGAAGTGGAGCAGGAGTGAATGGTACTGAACTTTACATGAAAAACTACCTACCTGCGAAAGATCCGAAGAAATTGTGGACAACACCTTATTTGTTTCAATTTGTTGGTGGAGGTAAGGAAGAGGTCATAGCTAAGGTAACTGGTAGTTCTGATCGTGGATCTTTTTCGGTACGCGTTAATGATGCTTCAAATATTAAGGCTGGTGATTGGGTTGTTTTGCGTGTAAAGAATAATGCACCTGATTTAGTTGAGAAGGAGATGTGTGGCTGTCACTTAGATGAAGCGTGGACATCAATAATAAACAAAGGTGTATATGTAAATGAATATCATTTGGTGGAGAATGTTAAGGGTAAGAACTTAACATTTAAAGAACCCTTGATGCGTGAAGTAGATAAGAACCACGAATGGCAAATTTTAAGCTATGCACATTTCAAAGAAGTGGGAGTGGAAGATATTGCATTTGTTGGTAATTGGCACGATGAATTTGTGCATCATAAAAATGATATACACGATGGCGGATACTCAATGTTAAAGTTTCAGCGCTTAGCTAATAGTTGGGTGCGTAATTGCCGCTTTACCGATGTTAATCGTGCAGCCAGCCTTGTACTTTGTTCTAACGTGTCAGTTTTAAATTGTGATGTAACCGGAACACCAGGGCATAGCTCAATCAGTTCTAATGCTTCCACAAGAGTTTTAATTGGATTGGTTAACGATAGTTCCTCGCAATGGCATGCACCAGGAGTAACGAGTGCTACTATTGGAACTGTATTATGGCGAGTGAAGTATAATGAAGATACGAGCTTTGAAGCTCATGCATCTCAACCTCGTACTACATTGTTCGACTGTATTGAAGGGGGATTTTTTATTGGTCGTGGAGGAGGAGCTCGATTTAATTTGCCTAACCATTTGGAGCATCTCGTTCTGTGGAATTATAAAGAGTTGGGTGAGCCTGAAACGGACTTCGAATTTTGGTCATCAAAAACATGGTATTGGAAGATTATACCTCCCATTATTGTTGGTTTTCACGGAGCTGGTAGCACCTTTCAAGAAGATCAACTTAAAGTGATTGAATCGTTGGGTACACCTGTGGAGCCAGAATCGTTGTATGAAGCACAATTAAAGTTACGACTGGGTGAGTTACCAAATTGGATTAAGCAGGTTACAGAGAACTAATTTTTTAATTTTAAAATATAGAGTGATGAAAATAGTATTGATGTTACTAGGAGTTATGTTTTTGGGTTTTTCAAATCAGGTTGAGGCTCAAAAGGTAAAGAAAGTTACAGTATGGCAAGATGCCTTTGTACAAGGTGGTGAAACGGCGAGTGAGGCTTTGGGGTCGACAACACCACAGCGTTTACGTGTAATGAAATCAAATGGAGATGATAAATATTCAAGAACCACCTATCTTCAATTTAACCTAAAAAAGGTAGAGGATTTTTCAGATGTAGAACTTAATATTTGTGTGAGGGTTTATCCAAATAAAAAAGATGCATCAGCAAATTATACTTATAGTGTATATAGCTGTGATGATAATAAATGGAGTGAATCAAGCATTACATTTGATAATAAACCAGAAAAAGGTGAATTGTTAGCAACTCAAACATTGGAGCCCAAGGACGATAATGTTTGGGTGAAAATTTCGTTACCTGCTGATAAAGTAAAAGAGATGATGAAGCAAAATAAGAAGCGTAAGGTCACATTCGTCTTAAGTAATGATGATTTTAACAAAACAAATATGGAGTTAATTTCAAAGGAAAGAACCTGGAGTAATGGTTCTTCTGCGAAACGAGAGGCCTATTTATCTTTTAAATAAAATTACGTGTTTAATTGTATGAGGGCTGTCTTTTCGGAGATGGCCTTTTTTTTGGTTGTTGATGATTCTAATCTTTGTATCTAAAAATTGTTTAAACATTGTATAATACTTGTGTTTTATTGCTTAAATGTTCTTTTATGCGTTTTAGTTCGTCTGTTTTCCCTCTATACACAAATCGAGATGTTCTGATTTCTGGTAATTTATTACATTCATACTTTAGATTTATTAATTCTTGTTGTCAAAATAAACGCCCGACTACTATAATGTAATCGGGAATTTATTAATGTAATCTATGTTATTATTATTCCTTAATAGCCCATCCGCCTTTTAAGCCAAAAATAAACCATGCTAAGTAGACTGCTCCAACTGCAAAAACAGTATCGCCAATGGCACGAAGCCAACGTAATGTTTCCATTGCAGGGGGTCCTAAAAATTCTGCTGAACGAGCATACCATAAACCATGTTTCACACTAGCTACAGTTTGTGCTAATCCTACAGGTAAAAGACTTAATAAGGCCATTAACAATAGACCAATATTTAATGACCAAAATGCTATTCTAATGGGCTTCTCTTTCCATTCTGATTTTAAGTCCATATCTCTTAATACAAATAACATAAGACCCATTCCCAACATTCCATAAACTCCAAACATTGCAGTATGACCGTGTAATGGGGTAGTATTTAAGCCTTGCATGTAATAAAGTGCAATTGGTGGGTTAATCACGAATCCGAAGATACCCGCACCTAATAAATTCCAAATGAAATAACCATTACCAAAATAAATCCAATCCAAAGCTTTTTTGTATTCATCTTTATTTGATTTTAAAATTTATAAAAACAAATATATAACAATTTTTATAAAAGGATATCAATGTCCTTTTATAAAATATTTCTATCTTTGTAGAAACAAAAAAACATAGATATGGACATAAACATAAATACAAGCGTTGGAGAGATAGTTAAAGCCAATTTTAAAACTGCTCAGATATTTGACAAGAATAGCATAGATTTTTGCTGTGGAGGAGGAATAAGTTTAGATGAAGCCTGTAAAAAATCAAAGGTAGATATTGACGTGCTAGTTCCTGAATTGCAAGCTATTGTCGCATTGAGTGACCCTGATTCAAAATACATTGATAGTTTAGAATTAGACGAGCTATGCGATTATATTGAAAAGAGACATCATACTTATGTGAGTGAAAATATTCCATTTCTACAACAGAAATTACAAAAGTTATGTGATGTACATGGAGATAATCATTCGGAGCTTTTTGAGATAAAAGAGTTGTTTAATGGCGAAGCAGAGAATCTAAGTGCCCACATGAAGAAAGAAGAATTGATTCTTTTTCCATACATCCGAAAGATGGTAAAATACAAAACAGAGTTGCTGAATACCGAAGATGGATTTGGAGAGCTAAATAAGACTATTGAATTATTGGATGACGAACATCAGAAGGAAGGTGAACGCTTTGAAAAGATGTCAACTTTAACATCGGTATACACTTGTCCTCCTGATGGTTGTGGAACGTATCAAGTAACTTTTCAAACATTAAAGGATTTTGAGAATGACTTGCATCGACATATTCATTTAGAAAACAATATTTTGTTTAAGAAAGCTCTAGTTTTGGAGAACGAACTTTTAAACAAATAAGATATGCTATCTAAAAGTACAGAGTATGCCATTAGGGCTTTAGTGTTTGTACAATTGCGAAATTGGGAACAAAAAAGACCAGGCGTTGGTGAAATTGCTAAAGAAATTGAAGCCCCGGAAGCCTACACCGCAAAAATTTTACAAACACTTACTAAGAATAAGTTATTAGACTCAATAAAAGGTCGTGGTGGTGGATTCTTTTTTAACGATAACCAATCGAATTTGACACTGTACGATGTAATTCATGTGGTTGAAGGTGATGCTTGCTTTCATAAATGTGGATTTGGCTTGAAACAATGTAATAATGATAATCCATGTCCCTTGCATGAAAACTATAAGGTAGTGCGTGATGGATTCTTTGATATTGTAAAAACAGAGACTGTAAAATCGCTTTCAGAGAAAATACTTCATGGAGATGCGGTATTAAATAGACTTAAATTATAAGACTTAATAAAAATGAAAAATATAACACAATTATTGTCAGCTGAGCATCAAACTATTTTAAAGGTAATTGATGCCGTAGTAAAAGAGTGTGAAGCTCTTGAAAATGGAAAAGAGTTAGAGCTTGAGTTCTTTCAAAAAACCATTGACTTTATAAAAAACTATGCAGATAAGTTTCATTATGCTAAAGAGGAAGACATTCTCTTTAAAGCCATGCTGGAGAATATTGAGAATTTGCATTGCAACCCTATTCCAGTAATGCTAAACGAGCATGATGAAGGACGAGAGTATGTAAAAGGTATGGAGCAAGGCATAGCTGAAAACAACCAGGGAAAGATTATTGAGAATGCTAGAGGTTATGGAATGCTTTTGACAGACCATATATATAAAGAGGATAATGTGCTTTACCCAATGGCAGAAGAAGCATTGACATCCGAGCAGAAAGATTTGGTAAATCAGCAGTATCAAGAAGTTGAGCAAAAGCTAAATGCTGAGATGGATGTAGAAGATTTAAAATTTGTATAAAAGGTGCTGATTGAATGAATCTATCTCAAAAATTAATTGCAATCCTTTTTGCCTTTTGGGCAGGTATGATTAGTGCCATTAGCTTTATTGAGGCATGGTTAAAGTTTAAAGCACCACGTGTTACCAGAGAAATTGGATTAGGAATTGGTAAACTGGTTTTTACAGCTTTAAATCGAGTAGAACTTGTGCTTTTACTCCTTATATGGTTATTACTTTTTCAGCAATACCGATTTAGGTTTTTAGTGCATCGGTTTTTAATCGAATGCTTTGGTTAGTAAGTGCGATTTTAATGCTACAAACCTTGTGGCTTTTACCACAACTATTAGGAAGAGCCGATTTAATAATTGCTGGGCAGGAACTGTCTAGCTCCTTGGCACATTTATGGTTTATTCTGTTCGAAGTAGTGAAACTTATATTATTAATAGCCTTATCCTTTAAAGCCTTTTTAAGAAAGTGAAATTGATTCATCGAAATTATAGAGTTGTCCGATATATTATTTATCGGCAAACCATAGTAAATCCACAAGACCACCTTTGGACATTTATAGGTGCTTTTTTTTGTATTGGCATTATTGGTTTTACACACGAAGTATTTTCGTCATTTAGTATTAGCGACAAAGTGTTTTTAATAGGTTCTTTTGGTGCGTCAGCGGTTTTAATATATGGTGCAACCAATAGTCCATTGGTACAGCCTCGAAATTTAATCGGAGGACATTTGCTTAGTGCTTTTATAGGTGTTACTGTTTATAAGCTATTGGCTAATTTTGATGTGTTATGGTTGAATGCTGCGTTGGATGTTTCATTATCCATAGTTGCCATGCAGTGTATAAAAACTTTGCATCCGCCCGGTGGAGCAACAGCATTAATCGCTAATCTGGGAACCCCAAAAGTACTAAACTTGGGGTATTTTTATATTCTATATCCTGTATTAACAGGTGTTGCGGTATTATTGGTAATTGCGTTAATTACCAATAATATACCTAAAGACAGGTCGTATCAGAACAAGCTCTTACTTAAAATACCTATTAAAAATTTTACTAATAAAAATGATGCATTTCTAAGTATTCGTAAGCGTTTAATGGGTAAGGTTAATGGTAAATCTTAAAGAAGTATTGAAATGTCAATCAAGAGAGTTTGGAGAGGTGATAGCGTAAATACTTGTGTGGCATGTAAAATATGCCAGTCATTTGCGCCAAGGGTATTTAAAGTATTTGATAAAATGATTGTAATGCCGAATGTTGATTATATTAAATATGAAAATGAAATACTGGAAGCTGTAGAAAGCTGTCCAACAGGAATAATTAAAATAGATTAAAATGGAAGTAGCTGTGTGGGATACTTATGTATTAAAAGAAGATGGTAATAAAATGCACTTTGATATAGTGGTTCGAGAAGAAGAAAAGAATCCAGATGTTATTTATAAGTATGGACAAGCGTTTCTGAAAGGTAAAAGTGTTGTTTCAGAATTAGTGACTTCAAAAGAATGCGAATTTTGCCATATTGAGAATGCCTCAGAAAAGGTTGCGAAAGACATAGAGGATAAAGGTTATCATATTATTGAAATGGAGAATTGTGATTAGTTATGGGGAGTTCAGTTAGTAGGTTGGCAAGGTTTTACAAAAAGCTTCACAAATGGCCAGGGTTAATTATTTCAATACTGTTATTGTATTATAGTGTTACAGGTATCTTTATGAATCACAGAGAGTTTTTCTCTGGCTGTGATGTAGCGAGAACTGTACTACCTGAAAATTTTCAATATAGCAATTGGAACAATAGTGCTATTAAGGGAAACCTGATTATAAGTAATGATAGTGTTTTAGTTTATGGTAACATTGGTATTTGGAAAACAGATTCTACATTAAAAAATTACCATTCATTTAATGATGGTTTTCCCCAAGGAATGGATAACCGCAAGATTTTTGACGTTCACCGTTCCAAGGATGGAAATTTATATGCAGCTACTCATTTTGGTCTATTTGCCTACAATATAGAACAAGCTGAATGGAAGAAATTTCAGATAGATGTTGATATTAAACGATTTGTTGCCATTGAAAGCATTGGCGATACAATTTATGCCATGAACCGCTCTTATATGTTTAAGGGAGAGTCAAAAGGAAGCGAAACCACATTTCAGAAAGTTGAATTAGAAAAGCCGGATAACTTTGTAAATGAAGTAAGTCTGTTTCAAACCATTTGGCAAATTCATTCAGGAGAAATATTAGGATTGCCAGGCAAGCTATTTGTTGATTTATTGGGTATTGTCACCTTTTTTCTTTCGATAACAGGTATTGTTTATTTCTTTTTCCCAGGATGGATAAAAAAGCGCAAACAGAAATCCAAAGAAAGAACTCGAATAATTAAAATAAACCGATGGTCGTTAAAGTGGCATAATCATATTGGGGCATGGACTTTTGTAGGGTTAATAATTCTGTTTTTTACAGGTATGTTTCTTCGCCCTCCTTTGCTAATAGCTATTGCCAATGCAAGAGTAGCACCTATTAAATATTCACATCTCGACCAAGCAAATCCGTGGTACGATAAACTAAGAGACTTACTGTACGATGAAGATAAAAACACTTTCTTACTTTCAACATCCGAAGGAATGTATTACATGCAAATAGAAGAAACGAAGCCCATTCCATTTGAAATTCAACCGCCAATAAGTGTGATGGGTATAAACACCCTAAAGCCTTATTCTAAAGGAGTATATATGATTGGCTCATTTAGTGGTTTGTTTCTTTGGCATCCATCCCATCCTGAAATATACAACTATGCTCAATCAAAGGTCTATCAGGGTAATGCTTCGGGTCGTCCTATTGGCGATTTTAAAATTACCGGACATATAAGCGATACCGATGGCAATCAACATATGGTTGATTATGACAAAGGAATAATTCCCCTACATCACAACAATCAGTTTCCTGAAATGCCTAAGAACATCCTCGATGAATCTAAAATGTCACTATGGAACTTATCGCTTGAAATACATACCGGACGTTTTTTTCAAAACCTTATAGGTAGCTTTTATATTCTAATTGTTCCCTTGTCTGGATTGGTTGGTATTATGGTGGTTTTGAGTGGTTATTTGCTGTGGAGAAAACGCTATAGAAAGAAAAATAGCTAATAGATATTTTGTAAATTGTATAAAATTCAAAAATAAAATATGGAAGCAAAAGAACAAGTATTAGAAGCCATGAAAAAAGATGGTACACCTTTAAATGCTGGGAAAATTGTAGAATTAACCGGGCTTGACCGTAAAGTTGTTGATAAAGCAATGGCTCAATTAAAGAAAGAGGAGACTATTGTTTCTCCTAAAAGATGTTTTTGGATAGCAAAATAATTAGTAAAAATAGAAGTTATGATTTCAAGAAATTACAAAACAGAACCTCTAAAGGAAAATCCACATAAAGTGGAAGTAAGACAAATGTATAATGATGAATCAGCTCAAATTATGCACATTACTTTAAAACCCGGAGAAACGTTAAAGCCCCACAAAACGCCTGTTGATGTGGTGTTTTATATATTGGAAGGAACGCCTACTGTTCTTGTTGGAGAAGAAACACAAGTATTTGAAAAAGATACATTAATTGAAAGTCCAGCTGATATTGTACATTGTTTAAGTAACGAAAGTGCTGCCGATGCTCGAATATTGGTAACAAAAGCACCAAGACCTGTTAATAAAACAAGACTATTGTAAATTAAAAAACCATTTAGTTATGAGCGAATTATTGAATAACTCAAAATATAGAAAGGATAAGTTAAAAGAACTTATTCTTAAACTGCACGATGGCGAATCTGCGGAAGAAGTGAGAAAGCAACTTATAGAATCTTTAAAGAATATTCCTTACGGAGAGGTTGTCGAAGTAGAACAGGAATTAATTCAAGAAGGGCTACCCGAATCAGAAGTATTGAAACTTTGTGATATTCATGGTTCGGTACTTGAGGGAAATGTTGATGTTAGTGGTGCTAAAGATATACCCGAAGGTCATCCTGTTGATGTTTTTAAGAAGGAAAATGCAGAACTTAAAAAGGTTGCTGAAAAAGCAAAAGGACTACTGCAAGCCCTTAGTCAAGTTGGTAAAGGTGAGTATGAAAAATATCTATTCGCTTTGCAAGGATTATTTAATGAATTAATGGACGTTGACAAACACTATCAACGAAAAGAGTATTTAGTTTTTCCATATTTAGAGAAAAATGAAATTACTGGTCCACCTAAAGTAATGTGGGGGAAGCACGATGAGATAAGGGAGCAATTAAAAGGTTGTATTGAAATTCTAAAAACACCTGAATTAAAAGCCGAAGATTTAGAAGAATCGCTTGAACTATTATTCTATCCTGCCATACAAGGCTTGGTTGATATGGTACAAAAGGAAGAAGAAATTCTTTTTCCGATGGCAATGGATTTGCTAACGGTTGAAGATTGGTGGAACATTGACAAGCAAACGCTTGAATTTGGTTTTACGCTCTACGACCCTCAAGTAGAATGGAAACCTGAAGGGATGTCAGAGGATAGTGGAGAAACCACCGTTTCTGGCGATGGCAATATTCAACTTCCATCGGGTAGTTTTACGGCTAAAGAAATTATGGCTATCCTAAATACAATTCCTGCCGATATGACCTTTGTTGATAAGGATGATAAGGTAAAGTATTTCACCCAGGGTAAAGAGCGCATTTTTGCCCGAAGTCGTTCTATAATTAACCGTGATGTTCGCTTGTGCCATCCACCGGGAAGTACCCATATTGTTGAGAAAATTGTTGAAGACTTTAAATCAGGGAAAGCTTCTCATGCTCCGTTCTGGATTCAGATGAAGGGCAAATTTGTCAAGATAGAATACTTTGCCTTACGTGATGAGAATGGCGAGTATTTGGGAACGTTGGAGTATTCTCAAGACCTTACTGAGAATAGAGCATTAGAGGGAGAACAACGTATTTTATCTTATGGACAAGCAAAAGACGAGTAACATGGAAAAACTAATAATAACACCAAAAACAAAAATATTCGACTTGCTTGAAGCATACCCACAGCTTGAAGATGTCTTAATAGCTGCTGCACCACCATTTAAAAAACTTAGAAATCCTGTACTAAGAAAGACAGTTGCTAAAATTACAAGCTTATCGCAAGCTGCAACAATTGGCGGTTTAAAGGTAGAAGAGCTAATTAATAAACTTCGTTCGGAAGTTGGGCAAACAGCTAGTAATGATATTGCGGTGGAGAATGGCAATTATGTTACCGAAAAGCCTGATTGGTTCATTGCTGATGATGTTGCAGAAACTATTGATATACGAGAAATGCTTAATGCTGGAGAGCAACCTGTACATGAAGTGCTTTCTGCTGTAAAGAAACTTGGTGGTAATAAAATACTTAAAGTGATTGCACCGTTTATCCCAGCTCCCTTGATTGATAAAGCTTTAAGTTTAGAATATAAGCATTGGCTTGATAAAAAAGGGGAAGAAGAATATTGGGTTTATTTTAAAGAATAGTATGTAAGATGTCAGAATTTACGAATACAAAACAAAAACGACTTGCAAAGTTAAAAGAGGTGTCTAGCCTTATTTTAAAAACAGGGAATGCCAAGTCATTTATTGATGTCAATAAAGATTTTATTCCTACCGTTATTCCAACAGATTTTATTGAACTGTTTGATGAGATAATCAATGAAGGCAATAAAATGGAGGAGGTAAAAGTCTTGACCAATAAAGTGTTGAATGTGTTTTATGAACCCATTCGGGATTATAAGCGAATTGAACCTGAACCCGATTCATTTTTAGGTGTGTTAGAACAGAATAACCACGAAATGGAGTTGGTTTTAAATGAAATTCGTCCTGTTTTTAAAGCCTTTGTAAAAGATACCGACAATAAGGATTTAAGAAATGAGTTGGCGGAAACCTTAAAGTAACTTGAAGTATTTGTAAAGCATTATACCATTAAAGAAAATGTGTTATTCCCAATTATAGAGAAGACTTGGGAGGAATATCGCTGTCTTCAAATAATGTGGTCGTTTCAGGATGATATACGCAGGAACTTAAAGACTGTGATTGCTCAACTTACAACAGAAGAACTCGATATTAAGCTCTTCAATAAATGTATTGGCGACATTTTCTTCAATATGTTGGCTATTAAGTTTCGTGAAGAAAGAATTCTTTTCCCATTTATTGTAGAAACAATTACAGAGAAGCAATTAGAAACGATGAATAGGGAAGGTTTTGAGCTTGGCTATCCATATATTCAACCTGTGCTTACAGAAAGTAAAAAATTAGAATCAGGTATTGATGGAAACCTGATTAATCTTGGAACAGGAAGTGTAAGTATTGAGCAAATCAAGCTTATTTTTAATCACTTGCCTGTGGATATAACCTTTGTTGATGAGAATAATAAAGTTTGTTTTTTTTCAACACCACCCAAACGAATTTTTCCCCGTACCACAGCGATTATTGGAAGAGACGTGAGCAATTGTCATCCGCCTGAAAGCGTACATGTGGTAGAGCAAATTGTTGAATCGTTTAAAACCGGAGAAAAAGACCAGGCTGATTTTTGGATAAAAATGAGAGGGGAGTATATTCTCATTCAATATTTTGCAGTTCGAGATGAACAGAAAAATTTCAGAGGCGTAATAGAAGTATCACAAGAAATTTCAGCAATAAAAGCCTTGGAAGGCGAAAAGAGACTACTGGATTGGTAATTTAGAGTTTGCGTGATTAGTAATAATCTAATCTTTTCTTAGTTTCCTCTAGTAATTAATTCTTTATTTGAGGGTAGCTGTCCATATATTTTTTTAAAATTATCGATGCCAGATGGTGAGGTGAAAATTATCGTTTTAAAATTATCGAGATATTGATTTTCTAAAGTGTCGGTTTAATGGTCATACTGAATTAATAAAAAAGGGGTGTCGCTACACCCCTAAAACACCTAAATAAACGAGCGTAAAGCATTAATAGCTATCCATTTAAAAAAATGTTTTAAATACTCTTCACAGTATATTACCTACATAGAGGTGTCACGAATATCGCAATGTTTCTTGTTATCACAGTTTATCCTTAGTCCCAAAACTGCTTCTAAGTATTTTTGATTTTATAGGCATTTTTTGTTAATATAATTATATTAATTTAACCATTTACTTTTTTACTAAATCACGTTTATGCTTTATGGGAGTAGGGTTATAGAACACTTTTTTATTGACAAACCTTACATCTTCAATAGTGTATAAAGCATTTGAATTATGTTCGCGTATAATTTTAACTGCTTTAGCAATTTTTTTGCGGTCTACAATAATATATACTACACCAACAGCACCCTTTACACCCTCTGCATTTATAAATGTAACACCATATCCTTCGTCTTTTAAATTATTTACTAAATCGTGAGCATCACGTTTAGTAATTACCCTAATTAATTCATGCCCTAATGCCAGGTGTTGTTCTATTTTCATTCCAATGTAGTTTCCAGCTGCAAATCCGCCAGCATAGGCAATGTAACACACCCAATTGTCAAGGTTATCAATAATTTCACTAATGGCTAAAATCCAAATTAACACCTCAAAAAAGCCTAATAAGGGTGCCCAATTTCTATATCCTTTAGCTACTAAAATTATTCGAACTGTTCCTAAGCTAACATCAGCAATTCGTGCAATAAATATTAACAGAGGTAAGATGATAAATACGTAATAGTCAAACATTTTAATTAAAAGTTATGCTGTGTATATTAATGTGTTATGTTTTTTTATTGCACAATATGTGCTTGCTGCTGCCACGGAACAATAAATGAATAACTATTGTGGTCTGTTTTTTTGTTTTCGGTAGTTTGATTATAAGGATTACTGCGCTGTTTCATTGAAAATTTTTCATTGCTTATCGGATTGAATGAAGTCTTTGTTTTTTTAATTTTTGTTTCCATCTTAACATGTTTTTAAAATCTATTAGATCTATATGTTTTTGGATTAGAATTATTGATTTATTAATATATTACACCGAATATGCTTTACTTGCCTCAGGCTGATATTCAACACTTATTATCTTTATGGTTACTATGCCTTTAGGTGCTTCAAACTTAACTGAGTCACCTATTTTGTATCCTAACAAAGCACTACCAAGTGGAGAAAAGACGGAAACAAAGCCCTTGGAGAAATCAGCTTCTTTTGGGTAAACAATCTTTACGGTCATAGGTCTTTTTGTTTCCATGTTTTTAACCAGAACAATAGAATTCATTGTTACATATTCAGGTTCAATAAAATGAGAATCTACCTTTTCAGCTCTTCTAATTTCGCGTGCTAATGCATTTAAATTATTTAATTCAACATCCTTTATATTACGAGCAGCCCCAACTAAATTGCTTAATCGTTCGTAGTCGAGTTCTGTTATTTTAATTTTTTTTTCCATGATTGTATTTTTTACTTCTTATTTAGCTTTCGATAATAATTATGATGGCTAGTGAGAATCCTATTTATTAAATTGCTATAGATTAAATTTCTTTTCTTTTTCAGGTTGAAATACTATTTCTTCAATTAGTAACTTGTGCTTAGTCCCAGAATAATTTACATAAATAAAGTCGTGCTCTTTAGCTCCAATACATGCTAAACCTAAAAGGCTATAGACAGAGATGTCATGCTTTTCATAAATGTTTTGAGGCAAGACAATTTTAACTAGTTGTTTCTGATCATTTTCATTAGAAAGAATAATTTCAGAATTTAAGGTAACATAGTTTTGTGGTATTCTTTGAGGTTTATATTTTTTACTATTTGCTGCATATAAGTATAACTTGTGCAAGCTCTCCGGCAACACATGTGCCTTTCCAATATCTTCTCCTACTAGGTTCATTATCCTGAAGTAATCCTTATCTGTAATTGCTTTTCGATTTGTAGAAAAAGACTTTTCATTTTGGTGATTAACTTTTTTTGTGTCCATGTCATAATCTTTTAAAATTAAACTAAATAGACCTGTAGAGTCGGTTGCGATAATATAAATATCGTATCCGATCTAAAGTTACTGAAGTTTTATAATATTACCATTACAAAATGCTAAATAAGTATTGTTTTCAAACCTAAATCTAGTCTTCTAATTCTTTAATTATATTAGCCTCGCTTTTAATGTTGTCCCATACTTTAATAATTAAGTCTGATAAATAATTATCACCGTACTCCAGCAGTACTTTCTTTTGTATGGTTGCGAGTTGAAATTTTAGATTATAGGGAATTTCGCCAAACACTTTTGTTTGATTTACGCCTACCTCCTGACTGAAATTTTCAAGGGAAAAGTTTACACCTTCTGTTTTAGTTAACAAAATTCCAAACCTATTATAAGAACACTTTTCAAGAATTTCTTTAAGAGCCAACTTAGTGTCAAACGTATAATCGCCAAAAAATACAACATAACTAGATGTTGCAATTATTTCATACAGAGAATAATCCTTATGTCGGTATGGGTAATTAACTATTCGGTATTTGATATTTGCTAATGTGGAACTATCCTTTATTTGGTCAGTTTTAAGTGTTTCATATATTTTTTTAATGGCTACATGTTCGTAAGCGTTTGAAAAAAGAAGGTTGTTAAAGCGGGTTGTACTATACTTTACAGTAGGCTTATTGGAGTTGTCATTATGAAAATTTCTTTCACCATTTAGCACTTCATATACGATTGAGTTAAAGTCAAAATCTAAAATCGCCATTTTACTCTTCTCAATCATTGCAAATGACGAGATGAAATGACCAATGCCAGTTCCAGTAGTAAGCGGGATAAGAGTAATGGTTTTCATGCCTTTTCAATTTTTTAACGTTATATTTGTCGCATCAAATAGTGTGCCATATATCGCTATAGATATATAATATGTCGAAATCGTTATAAAAAATAAAAGTCAGAAAAAAATGTGTTGAATGGAAAACAGTTACGGAGTTATAAAACAACTTATTGATTTATGGGGAGCGTTTGAAAGTGAAGCTCATGAGCAGCATGACTTATTAAATTTTTCAGAATGGCTTGTTGATCAGATAAAGGAAGAAAATATAGCAAATACTAAATTTGAGAACAACCAGAAGCTGCATTATCATCCTGAAACAGTAGAGTACCTCAGTAAGCTGCAACCAAATTCTCGTTTTCAAGAGTACATACTGCGGATAGCCCGTTTTGAGGAATTTTATATTCGGAAGTATCTTGTAGATTTACCTTTAAACTCTCGATTAGAGTATTTGTTTTTATTCACAATTGAAAACCTTGAGAGAGCAAGGAAAACTGATTTAATAAATATTCACTTGGTTGAATATACAACAGGAATGGACACAATTAGGCGATTGATAAAAAACAAACTCCTGAGTGAATTACCTGACAAACAAGATAAAAGAGCGAAAGTACTTTGTTTAACAAGTGAAGGGGAAGACGTGCTTTATAGAGCAAATAGGAGAATGGATGAAGCTAGAAATATGTTTCTGGCATGTATTAGTCCAAATAAGTGGAAAAAAACCTTATCTGTATTGAGTGAGATTAACGAGTTTCATAGCAATATATACTTAAATCACTATGACAAACCATTTGCTGAAATGTCTAATTTAATGGACTCACTAAAGCATCTACATAAATAAAGGAAATGTAAAAGTTTGCAAATTAGAGTAGCAAAAGAAACGACGTTCTTTTGCTTATGAATTGTAAGTCAATCCACAAGGATTATTCATTTGTAAAGAAAAACTTAAACCGTTAACCCATTATTCTTCTGGTAAATAATTGTTGCCAATTCCGTTGCAATGTTATTTAACAAACTGCGTTCTTCCTTAAAAAATGGGCCTTCATCAATATTAGGGCATTTTTCAGAATATATTACTTCTATTACACCTAACTTATTACCATCAACAATAATATCAGCTGCTAATTTATGCTCACAATTACCAATTGGTTCATTGGTATAATCAATACCGTTTAAAACTATTCTGGCTTGTGTTATTTCTGGATATTGCCAAGTGGGAGGTATTAACTTAATAATTTGATGCAATATATCTTCAAGTGAAATTGACTTTTGTTTGGTGATGTTCGACATTTTGTATAAGAATGCTAGTTCTTTAACGCGTTCGAGTAGAAGGGATTGAGTGTATTGATTTATTAATATAGCACTTAATGTTTGTGCAAAATCCTCAAGTAAGTCAGTACCTAGACTTGAAAAAATTTCACGCTTTACATCTTTTAGCTGGAATAAACCTACTCTCTCATTGCTATACAAGAAAGGTATGATTAGAAGTGAGTAATCACCATTTTGTTTTGCATTGTTATTGTTTGCTGTTATTCCTAACTTTTGTCTATAAGGAATAACAAAATTTCCAAAGTTAATTGTCCAAAAAGTTCCTTTGTTGGTAAAAAAACTTGAAGAATGTTCAAATTTATCTGTGAGTATAGATTCCCAAAGATTATCAATTACTTTCTCTGGTAGTTGATTTGATATGTCTTCTTTGTTTATGATTTTGTAATCAAAACCTTTATCTGTGTTATTTATTAACTCAAATTGTGTTTCACTTTTATGAAGTTTAAGTAATAGTGTTAGTTCAGAACACTCTAACCAATCTCTAATTAAAACTGAAATTTCTTTTATGAAAATAGACCTTGGAATCTCACGATTGGCAATCTTTAGAATTTCATATGATAGTTTTGTAAGCGTATATTTCATTTCAATTTATTCGTTTTCAAAAAAACAATTTCTTTCAGCCACAAAGGTAAAAAATGGTTACCGATAAATAAATAGCTATTAATAATGTTTAAAACAATTATAATTTCCATCTTTTATAATTTTCTTAGGTAGAAAGTTGCTCTAAACCACTTTAATAATCTTAAGATAGAAAAAATAGTAATTTGTATGAGAGGCTTTTTATTATAGATGTATAAAATAGCTTTTAGAGGCAATGTATCAGTATATTATAAGTAGCTTTTTCGTTCGGTTATACTTTATATACAGCATGCAATGTCGTTTGAATTGTTTAGGTTACTGATTTTTATGCGTAAGAATTTGCAAACAGTTTGAATGCCTTTAGTTGGATGTTTGCATACTTGTTTAGTGAATAAATTTGGTCATTGATTGAACAGATGTGACATTTATATATTGGGTTTGAATGTACTTTTAGAGCAAATTAAATTTTAATATAATATGCGAGAGATTCAATTCAAGAAAAAGCATGCCGTCTTGCTGGCAGTACTTTCAATATATAGTTTTTGCAACTCGCTTAGGGGGCAGGAATTTCAACACGAAACCTTGTGGTCATTTGAAAACCTTAACCAGAAGCAATGGACTGTAAGCAAAGGGCATAAGATTGCAACAAGTGACCTGCATTATAAACACGGTGCTCACTCAATGCAATGGGCATGGAAGAAAGCAGGGGGAATTACGTTAAATCATGCAGTTGGGTTTAAACCTTTTGACCCTAATAGGGAAGATAAATCAATTCCTTCATTCGCGGTGTGGGTGTATAATGAAAAACCAGTTGATGATCATATTACTTTTGTTTTTGGAACAAATGAGGTGGATAATTGTCAGTTTGATTTCGGTTTGAATTTCAAGGGCTGGCGGGCTGCTTGGGTATCATATGAGCGTGATATGCAAGGTGAACCTAAAAGTACAATGAACCGCTTGTGTATAGAATCGCCTCAGAGTGTTCAAAAAGGACAGTTGTTTATCGATCATATGTTTCTGTGTCAGAATATTGATAGCAGACATCATACGCCTGACAATCAAGTGCCCTTTGTTAATGCAGGTACAAAAAGTCACTGGTTGATACAACAGAAGACGAGTTTGGCTAGTCCTGACATAGCATTGCCAGATGCTCTTCAGAAAACGGATAAAAAAGCGTTTAAGCAAATTAATGAACGCTTTCAGAGTGATATATTAAAAAAGCAGAATGTAAGTGATAAAACGGTTGCTTCATTGCAAAAGCAATTTGAGCGCTACGGAATTAAGCGTAAGGGTGATCATATTATTGGCTTACCTATTTGGTTTGGACGTAATGCTGAATTATATTTTCCACACATAACTCATAAGGAAGCTAAAACCTTCTATAATGCAACTCATCAGAATGTAAAGGCCTATTTTGATTTTATGATGAAAGTAGCTCGTGCTCACGCCAGTAGCCTTGATATCAATCAAAAACAAGCTTTAGAAAATATCTTTATTGATTTATTTGACCATATGCTTGATCAGGGCTTTGCTGCCGGAAGTGGTTTGGGGACCATTCATCACTATGGTTATAATTGGCGAAATTATTACCGAGCTTTGTTTTTAATGCGCGATGTATTGGAAAACAACGACAGACTAGAAGTGGCTACAGAAGGTTTGCAGTGGTTTGCTGCTCTGGGTGAAGTGTTTCATCAGCCAGAAGTAGATGGGATGGATATAGATGCCTTTAATACTCAGGTGATGGGTCGTTTGGCTAGTATTTTGATAATGGCTGATAGTCCTAAAAAAATGCAGTACCTGGACTGTTTTGCCCGTTGGATAGATAATGGGCTTTTACCTGCTCCCGGTTTGAACGATGCCTTTAAAATTGATGGTTCATCTTATCATCATGCCAATCATTATCCTGCTTATGCTACGGGTGGAATGACCGGAGCTACACGAATGGTGTATTTTTTGAGTTCAACGCCGTTTCAGGTTAGTGAGGAGGCTCATAATAATTTAAAACGAGCTTTATTGACCATGCGTTTTTATTGTAATAAACTGCACTGGCCTACCTCTATGTCAGGTCGTCATCCCGAAGGAAAAGGCAAGTTGGTGCCTGAGCATTATGCTATTTTAGCTAACGCCGGATCGCCTGACGGTAAAGGCGCAATTGATCAAGAATTAGCAGCCGCTTACCTTCGTTTGGCAGGTGGAAAAAAAGCGAGTTTTGTCAAGGCCTTTAAAAAAGAAGACATTGTTGCAGAGCCAACGCCAACTGGACATATTACAATGCCTTATGCTTGTTCTTCAATTCACCGTCGTGATAATTGGTCGGTTTCGGTACGTGGTCATTCGCGTTACCTATGGGCTTCGGAACAATATTTGAGTGCGAATCTCTATGGACGTTATCTGGCACACGGTCAACTGCAGGTAATGGGAGCTGGTGATCCGGTAACACAAACATCAAGTGGTTTTGTGCAAAATGGTTGGGATTGGAATCGTTTTCCGGGAACAACCGTTATTAATTTACCAATTGATGATTTAAGAGCGAATATTCTTAATGTGGATCAATATTCGGGTTACGAAGAAATGTTGTTTTCTGATGAATCTTTTGCAGGAGGTGTTCATGCTCAAAATAAAAATGGTGTTTATGCTTTTATCCTTCACGAACATGATAAGTATCAGGGAAGTTTAAGAGCCCGAAAGTCTTATTTCTTTTTTGATAATATGATTGTTTGCTTGGGATCTGGTATTGAAAATGTGAATGAGGAACACCCAACTGAAACAGTACTGTTTCAGAATCATATAGCAAAGGATGATCCAGAATTAGTAGTTGACGATATTGTGTTTGCAGAAGATGAGAAAGAATTTGAGGCACAAGCATCATGGATGATGGATAACAAAGGTAATGCCTACATTATTCCTTCTGGAAATATCTATGTAAAAAAGGGGCTTCAGCAATCTCGTGATGAGAGTAGTGAAAAACCAACTGAGGGTAACTTTTCAGCAGCAGTTATTCAGCATGGCAAAGCGCCTAAAGATGCCAGCTATCATTATTGTGTGCTTCCTTCTACCACTGTTGAAATGGTAAAAGAAAAAGCAAAAAACAAAGGCTATCAAGTGTTAAAAAAATCGGTTCAAAAACACATTGTTTACAACGAAGAAAGTAATCAAACTGGCTATGTCTTTTTTGAAGCAGCAAAGGATAATACAGAAGGATTAATTGTTAATACAAATATCCCTTGTATCGCCATGTCCAAGCAAGAAGGTGCTAGTTTGGTTCTGGATGTTGTTAATCCTGATTTAGCCTTGTATTCTGGTCCTGCGGATGAAATTTACAAAGATGGAAAGCGAGTGGAGCGAAGCATATATTCTCGTCCATGGAGGTCAAGTTCAAGTCAAGAAACTACTTTGGAAGTAGAATTGGAAGGAGAATGGCAATCAGAAGATAAAGCGATGCTAACAAAAATATTAACCAATGGCAATACGATGTTGAGCATAGTTTGTCAGCATGGGTTGAGTCAAAGTGTTGTTTTAATAGCGAAGTAATAGCCGAAAGAACCTTCATTTAGGCTTAAATGACAGGTTCTAAAGTTAAAGTGTTTTTTAAAAGCCTGTGTTTTGTTAGCACAGGCTTTTAATTTTTTGCATTTATTAATGGAGGCACTATTAGTAAATCAAGTATCTCTTTTGAATGACTTTAAAGATTAATTCGATTTAACAAATTTGACACCTTCACCAAACCTAAAGCGAGCGATGACTCCCCAATTATCTGAGTTGAAGCGCATGTTATCTGTAATCATAAAATTTGGCCGCCAATCAAGCCCAATGGTCAGTGGGAAGTCGAATGAATACTCTACTCCAAAGTCTCCCGCTGCTGCGACATCTAATCCATCTGAGAAATAGAGTTCTGGTCCAACGCCAGGGTAAAATTTTAATCCGATCGGAGTTTCCTCAAGGGCAAATGTCCAGTTAAAATATGTGCCCAAGGAGATATTGTCATCAAAATACAGAGCACCATGTAGGCGTGGCACTTTCGATAATGGGATAGTCACATCAAGTGCAAAGTCATCACCAAATCGGCCTCCTAACTCCCAGTTTGATTGCGCGTTGGAGTATAGTCCAAACGCAAATATAATAATTGTCGTTAAAAATACTTTTCTCATTTGTACATCATTTTATGTTAATTATATAGAGTTGGAATGGTTCGTTTTTTTACGTTTAAATACGATGTGGTGTATATGTTGGGTGTCTTTACTATTTAGAATTATGACTTTGAATCTAAAAGTGACTTGTTGACCCTATTTTATTCATTTATTCCTACTTCTTCTAACTATATTATTGACCCGCATACTGAATGTATGGACATAGCTTTTTATTGCCTTAAATATTTTTCTTAGAACTCGCTCGATTCAGGTAATTGGTAATTCTTATGATCCTTTTTGATTTCTTCGTGCCAATCGAAAAAGCCTTTGGTCATTTTTTTAACCAATTCAGGGTGTTGATCTGCTAAGTTGTTTTTCTCGCTGATATCAGTATCTAAATTATATAATTCATAAGTATCACTGCGTCCTTGATAGCGTAATTTCCAGTTTTGAAAGCGAACAGCCCAGCCCGTATTGTCGCCATTGTAAGTTCGATCATGACGCGCTAAAGCGCCATTTGGATCACCGTAAACTAAAGGCTCTCCAGTTAAATGAAAACCTGTCCAGAATAGCCATTCGTGTGGGTTGTTCTGATTTTTACCGGTGATGTAAGGCATCAAGTTCTTTCCATCCAGTTTTTTTTCTGGTAAGTTTATATTCAATGCAGCATGTAGTGTTGGATAGATATCCATGCCACTCACAGTTTGTTTATAAACATGCCCTTCTGGTAAATGATTAGGCCAGCTCATTACAAAAGGAACACGAATGCCGCCTTCTTCAAGAATGTACTTATTACCTTTTAATGGAGAATTGTC
This sequence comes from Carboxylicivirga fragile, assembly GCA_025499625.1. Lineage (GTDB taxonomy): Bacteria > Bacteroidota > Bacteroidia > Bacteroidales > Marinilabiliaceae > Carboxylicivirga > Carboxylicivirga fragile. The sequence continues at coordinate 132,108 of JAFMVD010000004.1, forward strand.
AGCATAGGTGCGTGGTGAACCTCCATTATCTGAAATGAAAAGCACGATGGTATTGTCCTCAATGCCAGATTCTTTTAGTTTATTTGATAGAGCACCAATGGCATTGTCCAGTTTGTTAAGATGGTACAAATAGCGAGGGCGACCTTCAGGCGTATTTGGTCCAACAGTGTTGACGTACCATTCTAAATAAGCATCCCAGTCACCAGTTGCAGGGGCCCAATCAGGTACTATATTCAGTCCCATGGTTTTTAAACCATCCTCCGGTATTTGGTGGGTAAACAAATGAACGGCATTGAACGATACCATTAAAAAGAACGGATTATCCTTGTTATCATCGATATATTGTAAAGACTTATCCAAAATAATATCGGTTGAATAACCTTCCAAATCTACTTGTTCGTCGTTATTCCAAAAAGGTCCAATGCCCAGATGATTAGCCATTTTGGTAGTGAAGCCTTCTCTGTCGCTTGCTTTGTGACGAATGTAATCCATAGTGCCTCCTTCTTTTCCAAAGAAATAATCAAAGCCGTGAGAAGTAGGAAAGCCTTTATGGCCAGGACCGGTAACCGGACCGTAATGTGTTTTACCAACCATGCCCGTTTGATAACCGTTAGCCTTGAGTTGTTCTGCCAATGTTATTTCACTATCAGGGAAGTTGGCGCCATAATTATATACGCCCCAACGTTGCTGCTGACGACCGGTGAGCATTGCCATACGTGAAGGACTACATACTGACATGGACACATATGCATTGGTAAAGCGAACGCCATTCTTAGCCAAATTGTCAAGATGAGGTGTATGTACATCAGGGGCGCCACCATAAGCACTATAGTCAGCATAACCCTGATCATCGGTAATGATAAATAGGATATTGGGTTTTTTGTTGATTTTTCCTTTTTTATGTATACTGCAGGCCGCCAGTGTAAAGACGGCAAATAAAACTATTCCAAGTTTTAAAATGGATTTTAATGAGTTCATCGAAGTGTTTTTAAGTGAATAGGCATACGTTAAAACGTTTATGTTATTTTAGTTGGTATACTTTAAAATTATCTATCGTCATATGGTTTTTATAGGTTCTAATGCCAAAAAATCCACTGGAGTATGGTGACCTGTCTTTAAAATCATAAATCAATTCACCATTTCGATAATACTGAACATGATCATTGTAAACGATAATTCGAATGGCATTAACTTGGTTTGCAGTAATTAGATATTTTACATCATCTAAGTCATGTTCTGGTAAACAAGGTCGTTCGCCACCTCCAGCATACCGTCTGAAGCGTGTTTTTGTATTGTTATGGCCACCAAGTCCAACATAGTACAATTGTAAGTTGTGATAATTCTGAAATTTGCCATTTCGATTGGCCGAATTGGCAAAGAAATCTACGCTCTTAGGGTCATTGGCCATCCAAAAACAATTAAGGTCTGAAACTCGATCATTAGCTCCATCGCTTTCAATTACAACCGCATCGTACTCTATCATAATGTTCCCGTCTAGTTTATTCTTAAACCAAATAGTACAGCCATTGGCATCATCAATATCCATTTTTCCATTGATGAGCTTAACTGTACCCCCTTTGCCTTGTTCTACAATCCAATTATCCATGTTTTTGTTAAAGGTTTCATGAATTAATAAGTTCCCTTTACGAGATAAGTCACCAATAAATATAGTTGGACTAGTATTAGCGCAGGATGTTAAAATAATTAAAAAAGAGATGCGAATGAATCTTGAAAATGTAGTAAGTATTTGTTTCATTTTTGAAAAATAGTTGAAATACAAAAATACGTTGTTTACTATTTTGATCGTGCAACTATTGTTCACTGCAAGTATAGAATTGTACAGTTTTTATAGTGTATTTTGCTTTCTAATATGGTGTTTATTATGCGAAGACATATTTATGGCTGTTTTAAAACATAAATATTAACAGTGTGTGGTTAAGAATTGAATTTCATTTTTTTATTAGGTTTGGCTCCATTTATATGGTGATTTGTTTTTTGTACATGAAATACAATGTTATTGATGAGTTTTGAAATGAGTGATAATAAAATATTAATCTAATAGAAGTTCATGTTTGAACAAAATAAACCCTTTTATGAATGATTTTGCACGCCTTGGTTTGAGCTGTAGGATATATTTGCATTGTTAAAGAGTGTGAAATTCTTGTAAAAAAAAAGTATATGAAAAAAGCAAGTTTAGGTATTGTCGTTATGTTGGCATGTTTATTTGTCGCATGTACAGAGGATACTTTTGAGGTAAATCAATTCTCTGACTTACCACCAAGTGACTTAAAGTATTCCCAAATTATTAACATTTACCCAGGCGCTAAATTTACAAGTGGACAGCCTACGGTGTCTACTTTTGGCAAAAAGCCTACTTTCTCAATTACAAGTGGTCGAACAAGCGCTGCTGAGCTTGATGCAGAAACATTAGCGTTGTTCTCTATCGCTGATTCAACAGGTATTATAATGCTTGATTTGAATAATCCATTAGGTATTGAGGTTTATTCTTTAGATATAAATGTAGAAACAACTAATGGAACAGTTGCATTTAAAGGAGGTTTCGAAATGGAAATAAGTGAGAAACCACTTGAGCCTTAAGTTATCTTATAAGCAATTTTAATTAATGATTTTTTCTCTAAATAAAAAAAAATGAAAAAGATTATTCCTATAATATCACTTTTACTCATAATGGCACAAGCCGCATTTGCTCAAAAGGCATTGACTGGTACTGTTGTTGACGAGAAAGGTGAATCTATTCCTGGTGTTAATGTAATGATTAAAGGCACCATGAACGGAACAATAACGGATATGGAAGGATCATATCATCTTGAAGTAAAAAACAACAATGCTGTTCTTATTTATTCCTTTATCGGTTATCTGACCAAAGAAGAAACTGTTGGAAAGCGTAATGAAATTGATGTAATGATGCAGCCGGAGGTGGAATTAATCGATGAGGTTGTAGCTGTTGGTTATAACACCGTTCGGAAAAAGGATGTAACTGGTGCTGTGGCTCAAGTTAAGGCCAGTGATCTAGTAAAGAGCCCGGTAACTAACTACGATCAGGCTTTGGCAGGACGTGTAGCTGGCGTTCAGGTGTCAGCGGCAGATGGAACACCCGGTGAAGGATTAAATATTGTCATTCGTGGCGGAAACTCTATTACAGGTGATAACTCACCTTTATATGTGATCGATGGTATTCCAATGGAAGATTTCGATCCTGCGAGTATCAGTTCACATGATATTAAAGACTTTGATGTGCTTAAAGATGCATCTGCTTCTGCAATTTATGGATCTCGAGGTGCAAACGGTGTTATTTTGATAACTACGAAAGATGGTAAGGAAGACGGGACTACTGAAGTTTCACTAAACTCTTCTGCTGCTTTGCAATATATTCCAGGTCGCTTGCAAGTAATGAATCCCTATCAGTATGTAACCTTATTGGAAGAAGTTAATACACAAAAAGGCGGAACGTATCTTGATAATTTTAATGAATTTTGGCAAGATCCTGCGTTGTACACTGATGAAGCAATGGCTGCCAGAGGTGAATCGCCAGTGAGTTGGCAGGATGAGATTATGAATCAGGCATGGATGCAAAATCATAACTTGTCAATTCGTAGTGGTAACAAAACAACAAACTTTGCTTATTCAATTGATTTTGTTGATCAGGATGGAACCTTGTTAAACACAGGTTTTAATAAAATTAACAACAATTTCAAATTCAACCACCGCATTAACAAGAAAGTGCAAATGGGTGGATACATCAACTATTCATATATCAAACGTTCTGGTTTAAATATCTCAGGAAATAATAGAAATAGTATTATTCGTGATGCCATTACTTTTAGACCGGTAAGCCCAATAGTGGATGATGGGCGTGATGATGGTTTAGATACAGAGGATCCTAATGATTTGCGTTGGAATCCAGTCAAAACATTAGAAAATACAGATCGTTATACACGCCAAGATGTGGTGCGTGGGAATCTATATTTAAATTATGATATTATAAAAGGCCTACGTTTACGCCTAACAGGAAGCTACCAAATTGATAATCGTAAAGAGTCTTTATTCTTTATGGAAGATACCTATCAAGGAACACGTGGTATTGATGGAATTAATGGGACTTTAACAGATCGTCGTAATCAAATGATGTTAACCTCTAATACCTTGACTTACAAGAAAACTCTTGCTTCAAGTCATAAGATTACGGCAATGGGTGGTTTTGAGGCACAGAAGCGAGATAGCGAATATTTTAGAGCGAAGAATAAGGAGATGCCTTTTGATGATTTTGGAACCGATAAGTTAGAGATTGGTCTTTTGCCTGATGCACCTGAATCGTATGCAGGAGGAAACACCATGGTATCTGCATTTGGTAGTTTAAATTATGGATATAAAGGTAAATATCTTGTAACACTTAACTATCGTGCAGATGGTTCTTCTAAATTTAATGCTGATAATCGTTGGGGATATTTCCCATCAGCTGCTGTTGCTTGGCGCCTAATTGAAGAAGATTTTATTCGCAATTTGAATGCTTTTTCAAATCTAAAAGTAAGAGGTGGTTGGGGTATAACAGGTAATAACCGAATTAGTGATTTTGCAGCTTATTCACAATTAGACTATAATGAATATAGTGGTTACAATTTCAATAATCAATATAATCTGGGTATCTATCATCAAAACCTGGCTTCATCTGATTTAAAATGGGAAACCACTGCACAAATTAATGTAGGTTTGGATCTTGGCTTTGTAAACAATCGCATTACCGCTACAGCTGATTATTACAAGAAGAATACTACTGATTTGTTGCTAAACGCTGATATGTCACCGAGTACAGGATATGGTTCATTGGTTCAGAATGTTGGAGAAGTTGAAAACAGTGGTTTTGAATTTACCTTGAACACAGTAAATGTGCAAAGAAGAAATTTTAAGTGGAGTAGTTCATTTAATATCTCATTCAATAAGAATAAAACAATTGCGCTTAACTCTGGTCAAGATGCTTTATATACAAATCCGAACTGGTATTTCCGCTTTACAGAGCATCAGTATATTACCAAAGTAGGCGAACCGGTTGGTATGATGTATGGATTGCGTTATGATGGTGTTTATCAAATGGACGATTTTAATTATGATGCAGTCAGTAATAAGTATATTCTTAAAGATGGTATTCCTGATAATGGGCGTGGAGTAGCTCCAGGTAGTATTAAATACATCGATCAGGATGGAAATGGAACAATTAATGAATTAGACCGTGTGGTGATTGGTAACCCTCATCCAAAACATTTTGGTGGTTTTACTAATGACTTCCAGTACAAAAATTTTGATCTACAGGTATTCTTCCAGTGGAGTTATGGAAATGACATATTGAATGCCAATCGTATCATGTTTGAAAGTCCTGGTATTTTAATTGATGATTATAACGCACTAGCCCCTGTAGCCAATCGTTGGACACCTAATAATCCATCAAATGAAGTTCACGCAATCAGATTTAATGGTGTTGAAGGTGGTGCTCAGGATGGTAATTTGGTTTCTGATCGTGTAATCGAGGATGGATCATATATTCGCTTAAAAACAATATCGTTTGGTTACTCTTTTGGGCCTAAAATGCTTAGTCAATTGCGAATTAAAAAATGTCGTATATATGTGGCAGGTCAAAACTTGTTGACTTGGACTAAATATTCAGGTTATGATCCGGAAGTTTCTGTTGGAAGATATGGCGCCTTAACACCTGGATTAGATTATTCAGCTTATCCAATCAGTGCTACGATTAGTGGCGGTATTGAATTGAAGTTTTAATTTTTTGGATGTCAAAAATAATTAATAATGAAGACAATAAATAAAAATATTTTATTCTTTATAATGTTCGCATCCATTGTGTTGGGTGGTACAGCTTGTGAAGATTTTTTGACCGTTAAACCTAAGTCAAGTTGGGTTACTGAAAGTTTTTATGAAAGTAAAAGCGATGTTAAACTTGGATTAGCTGGTATTTACAGTTATTTGGGTAATAGGGGCGAACTTTACGGTCAAATGATTCCTGCGAAATTTGAAGGTGGGACGGATGAAATGCTTTATAATCGTACCAATACTAAATGGGCGCAGGCATTGTATATGCACTCATCTGCAACTTCTGATTTGAAAAATGTATGGCTACAGTTGTATAAGGGAATTGATGCAGCTAATGTATTTATTTCAAAAGTGCCGGATACGCCTGGTCTGACAGACGAAGAGCGTGCGCAGTTTATGGGGGAAGCTCATTTTATGAGAGCACTTTATTACCTTGATCTTGTTCGTTGGTGGGGGCCAGTGCCGTTACGTATCACACCTACCGAAGATATTAACGCTAATAACTTAGCAGCTTCTTCGCGTGAAGATGTTTATGCTCAAATCATTAAAGATTTGGAGTTTGCTGCGGCTAACTTGAAACATTCAAAGGACATGGAAGAGAATGGACATGCCAACAAAATGGCTGCACATGGTTTGTTAGCGCGTGTTTACTTGACGATGGCTGGTCAGCCACTGAATCAAACTGATAAGTATGCTAAAGCAATTGAGCATTGCGATGTGATCTTAAATGATGGCTGGCATCAGTTAAATGGGTCTTATAAAGAACATTTTTTGAGTTATATTCAAAATGGTTATGACCCACAAGAGTCATTGTTCGAAGTAGAGTTTGGAATGCTTCGTGAGCAAGGGATTCGTGAAGATGGACGTATTGGACAAATCAATGGTATTCGCTTTTCATATTTCCCTAAAGGGGGTGGAACACCTCACTGTTATGCAATGATGCAAGTAGGTGTTAAGCTCATAAATGCTTATGAAGATGCAGATGAGCGTAAAGACTGGAATGTAGCTAATTTTCAGTGTACTGGTAAATTGGGTAAAATAGCTACCACTTCTAACCAATTGGCGCAGTGGCCTGGTAAATTCCGCCGTTGGGATATGATAAGTACAGGAAATGTTGTTGGTGGTGATGGTGAGTATGTTGTATTGGAAGATGTTGGTATTCCAGATAAGAATTTTACCGGTATTAATTATCCAATCCTTCGTTTTGCAGATGTGCTATTGATGAAAGCAGAAGCTGAGAATGAAGTGAATGGACCTTCTGCTGCAATTTCTTATTTAGATATGGTAAGAGTACGTGCTGGCATAGGTACAATTGATCCGTCATTGGTGAGTGATAAAACAGCTTTCTTAAAAGAAATTCAAAATGAGCGCTCAAGAGAGCTTTGTTTTGAAGGTTTGCGTAAGCATGACTTAATTCGTTGGGGTATCTTAGGTGAGACTCTGGATGAATTAGCTGTTATGATTGACGCATCTAATGGTAATGTTAAACAAAAGGCTACATTCAAGCGTGCCGGCGAAAATTTTGATCCTGCAAAGCATACTGTTTTGCCTTATCCATTACAAGAAACTACTATGAATGCATTGTTGGAACAACATGCTGAATGGCAAAATTAGAGTTCGATATTTTATTGCTTTAAAAGGCTCCCTTATGGGGGCCTTTTTTATTGGTTTATTTTGGAGGTAAAGCGAATAATATTAGCCTATTGGGTGTTGGGTAAAGTGTATTTTTGATTCAGATGATATTGGTGAGTGGAGTATGTTGGTCGAATAAGAAAAATAATTAATGTTAACCTCTTCTAAAAACTAAAATATACCTAAATCAGAAATTTAAAAAATCTTAAAATGAAAACAATGTATTTATGCTTATTGGCCTTTGCTCTAATTAACCTAAGTTGCGATCAAGCTACTGTAACTATTGTTCCAGAGAAAGAAGTTCAATTAAAGTCGATTTCTAATTTAACTATTGAAACAGGTATGGATATGGCACAAATAAATAGTGTTATATCTTCAGCATCATCAGGTCAAACGGTATGGGTGGAACCTGGAACCTATGTCATTAATGGAAAATTGAAATTTAAAAATGGGATAACGCTTAAGAATGTGTCGTCGACACCTGTTTTTGATGCCACAGGTAATACCAGTCGGTTGTTAGAAATGTATTACTCTAGTGGCTTTGATAATTGTGTTGTTGACGGTATTGAATTTCATAATATTCGATTCAGAATAGCAGATGCGGTAAATGTACAGTTCGTAAATTGTATTTTCGATCATGGTGTTCGCATGGCTGGAACAGACAAGAAGTATCTTAAGGATGCCTATGTGCACTTTTTAAGAGTTGAAGAAGGCTTGATTGATGCTTGTACTTTTTCGCGCCGTGAAGGAAATAGTGGACGAGGAGTGTACAATGCTAAATCAACGGCGGTTAGTATTACCAATAATACCTTTGGTGATGGTGGAGCAACGGGTTACTTTACAACGGCCATTAACGATAACAGTGCCGAATCATACATTGCCAATAATCAGGTTCACCGCATTGAATCGTGGGTTAATAAAGCTGAGACAGATCATGGCATGTATTGCCATAGTTTTCATGCTTTACAAATTATTGGCAACACCATTTCAGGTTGGCCAGCTGACGCCTCGGGTGGAGCAATAAAGGCTCGAAATGGCGATGAGTTGCTTATTCAAGATAATGTAATGAACACATCAGGGATATTGCTATATACATACAAGCATAGCACTCAACCATACTTGAATAATGTAATTGTTGAAAATAATTTTATTAACGTAGCTGGCCCAGCAAATGATTTATACCATGGAATTGGTTATTGGCGCAATACGCCTGATGGTAGTGAGTTGTCCATTCGAATCGCTAATAACGAATTGTCAAATGGTACCATTAAAGCTTCATTTGGAAGTTTGGTAGTGGGCGATTTTAATGCCGCTGGAGGTGGCGTGTTTAACAATGACATTAGCACAATGAATCTAAAAAGTGGCATTAACCAGTCAGGTAATTATTAATTTCAAATAAAGTTAGAATAGGTAAGGTGCACTCGAATATAAATTTGTGTGCGCCTTTTTAATGTTCAGTTAAACAGTTGGATGTAGAGGTTTATTTAATAGGCAAGTGAACAATATTGACCCTTGTTTTGAACAATTCAGTCCGTTGGATAGGCCAGAAGTGAATATTTTTGAAACAAATTAAATTAACAATTAAATCTATGTTATTATGAAGAAATTTTTACTATTAGGTATTGTTTTGTTTTATGTAGGTGTAGTGTTTGCCCAAGAGGTCGAGATTTTTTATCCAGATTTACAATATGATACAAATAAAGGATTTACTAAAAATCATGTTCTTATTGGATCTGCCGAGGCTGATCTGTGGAAGCGAGGAACTACGGGTTTACCTGCTGAAAGCGAACTGGGCTATACTAGAACTGGAAATCAAACTATGTTATCTAGTAAAGGGTATGGAGGAGTAGATGCTGCTTATGATATAACAGATACCTATGCTGTCATTGATGCGGTTGATTTATCTGTTCATCCTCAAAGTAAGCATTTTAAGTTGACGTTTTTTAATAAAGCTCAATATGCTCTCGCAAACAATTCTGTTTTTACCGTTTTGTTATCTGAGAATTATGCTGGAGATCCTACAACAGCTACTTGGACTGATGTTACGAGTCAGGTGGATAAGTTTGATGATGATGTTACCTATGATGGAAATTGGACAAAATCTACTTTGAATCTAAATTCGTGGAAAGCTGCAACTAATTTAGTTTTGGCGTTTAGGTATCAGGTAACGCAGGCTGGTGTTGTTGATAAAACTGAGCCAGGTGTTGATAGACCAGGTTTGTGGAGAGTTTGTGAAGTGAGGTTTACTTATAGTGATACTCCTACAGCTATTGGAGATGTTGAAATTGATGGCGCTTTGTTTTCACCGAACCCAGCTTATAGTGTTATTAATTTAAGCGAAAGAGTTGATGCTGTAGAGATTTATAATATTAATGGTGGTAAAGTTAAGTCTATCAATAATATTAATGGAATGGTTGATGTTTCAGAATTACAGTCAGGTGTGTATTTCTTACAAATGAAGTTAGATTCAGGTGTAATAAAGACAGCTAAGATGCTGAAAAAATAAGAATTGTTTATACACTGAATGTAGTGTAATTAAAGCCTTGTCTACGCAGGGCTTTTTTTAAATTTAATAAATGTTGTAGTTCTTTTCTTTGAAAAGTGCCGACCTGAAAAAATACTAAAGAATATTATCGGATGAAAACGACGCTGTCAATATTTTTCCTGCTCTTCACACTTTTATTGTCGGCTCAAAACTATTTGGGTCTTGAAGGTTCCGTGCCTTCAAACTGGACAGGTAGTACTCTTTCCATCTCGCCTGATCATTATAAGATGGGGACGCAATCAGTAAAATGGAATTGGAATCCTGGTGCCCAAATTAGTATTGACAATCCATCGGGCATGGCTACGGCTTGCCATGAGTACAAAGGCGGTATGATGCTTTGGATTTATAATGAGGTGGCAAAAGATGCTGATCTTACGTTCGAATATAAGGATGCATCAAATACCGTTCAGTATCATTTTAATTACCACCTTAACTTTACAGGCTGGCGTGCGTGTTGGATTCGTTTTGATGAAGATATGTACGGTAGCAAGGCCAATAAGAATTTAGCAACAATGCATATAAAGGCGCCAACATTAAGTTCTGGTGGTGTATTGTATTTCGATCGCATGAAGTTTCCTTCTGGGCGCGTACACGACCGTGTAACGCCTGATGCTCAATTACCCTACATTAATCCTGATATGAACCTCAATCATTGGGCAGCATTATGGCACTGGTACTCAACATATATATATGAAACGGCCTTGCCGGCATCTGTAACAACTGAAGAGTCAGCTGCTTTTGCTGAAATCAGATCGCGAATAAGCTCTTCAATTATTGGTAATGCCCCTTCTTCATCGCGTATTACAGCAATGCGCAATGAGTTTGCTGCTCTTAATATTCAACGAAATGGAGATAATATTACAGGAAATGCATTTGTTTCGGCCGACGAATATGATGCTTCAAATAATGATAAACGCCTGAATGATTTAGATGCCCTAATTTACGATATGGCTAAGGCATGGCATCATAATCAAGAGGCGGGATTTGATCAAATGATTATCGACATGTTGGATTGGTTATATGATCAGGGTTTAGCTGTAGGTAGTGGCTTAGGAACAAATCATCATTATGGATACCAATTCCGGAATTTCCCCAAAGCTATCTTTCTAATGAAAGAAATGCTTAAAACGAATAATAAACTACAGCCTGCCATCGAAATGTTACAATATTGGACCGGTATTCAGGAAATGCGTCAATCACCTGGGGTCGAAAATTTTCAAGGTATTGTAGATACTTGGAATACTAAATTGTCTGGACGCTTAATGGCTATATTATTGCCTGATGATTCGCCTGAGGTGGCACGAGATATGGAGGCATATTCTAATTGGGTGAGTGCCGTTATGCAACATAGTGTTGGAACAAAAGGTGGCATCAAACCCGATGGATCTGGATTTCATCATGGTATGCATTATGCAGGTTATTTGAATGGTGGTTATTCTGGATTGGGCGACGTGCTTCGGTATGTTGGAGGTACAATGTATAATTTATCAAGCGAAGCCAGAGCTAATTTTAAAAAGGGCTTGTTAGTTCATATGTGGACAGCAAATGAGCGTTCTTTTGTAAGTAGTATCTCTGGCCGTCACCCATTAAATCAAAATTTTAGTAATGGAGTTGTAAAGGCATTGGGTTATCTTGCTAAAGCCTCAAGTCCTATTGATCAGGAATTAGCTGGTCAATACATGCGCCTGGCATCTTCTTCCGATGATCTTTATATTGAATTTCAAGGTATGGGCGTTCGCCCGTCGATTGTTCCGGTAGGCAATAAAAGCATTAATTATGCTGCCTTAAACTTGCATCGTAGGGATAACTGGTTGGTAGCTACCAAAGGCTTTAATAAAATAGTTACGGGTACCGAAATTTATACTTCTAATAATCGCTATGGCCGTTATCAGAGTTATGGAACCGTTCAGGTTTTAGCGTCTGGTAATCCAGTATCAGCAGAAGAGAGTGGTTTTGTTTTAAACGGTTGGGATTGGAATCGTTTTTCGGGAGCAACTACAATACATTTACCATATGATAAGCTCAATTACAGTGGTGGAAATTTGAATGAACGTTCCCATAACGAAGAGTTTGCAGGAGCCTGTTCACTTGAGGATAATGGCATTTGGGGCATGAAATTGGATGAAAACAATTACACCAATTATACCGATGATTTTGTAGCTCGAAAATCAGTTTTTGCTTTCGATAATCGGATTATCCTTTTGGGAAGTGGAATTAGTAATTCCAATAGTCAACGTAATACCGAAACTACTTTATTTCAATCACACCTGGCCAATACTTTCGATGTAATTCGTTTAAATGATGAGCAGTTAAGCCAGTTTCCACTTCAACGAACAGAATCAGTTGCTTCGCCTATAACTATTCTAGACACAAAGGGTATTGGTTATTATCTGCCAATGGGGACTGTTAATATTTCGAAGGCTAATCAGGAGTCGCGTAATAATAAGAATAAGGCAGTGAATAATGGTGATTTTGCATCAGCATGGATTGATCACGGCAAAGCACCCACCAATGCTGAATACGAATACGCCATGTTGATTCAAACATCATCAGCAGATCTTAATGCCTTTAAAGCAGACATGGCTTTGCCAACAACTGCACCTTATGAGGTGAAGCGTAAAGATAACATTGCTCATATTGTAAAGGATAAGGTTTCCCAAACAACCGGTTATGTTTTGTTCGAGGCGGCTGATAATATTTCAGACAGTCATATTAAACAAACCAACTATCCTTGTTTAGTTATGGTAAAGGATGTAAATGAACAGCCATTGAAATTATCAATGTCGGATCCTGCCATAAATATGGAAGCGCCAGCTTCGTTGGTTCACGATGCCATTGCTCAAGAAAGAGAAGTGCAAATTGTATTGAATGGCAGGTATTCATTGGTAGCTCCAAATGCTAATTGTCAAGTACTAGGTTGGGAAGGCAATACTACGCGCTTATCTTTTACTTGTATACATGGTTTGCCTGTTAATATTGAATTAGAAGAGGGAGCTCCACTATTGGCTAACATGCTTATTGACGGTGCTAATCCTAATGGATGGTCACCAGATGTGGTAACGACAAGTATAACTATTCCTGAATCGCACTCGCCTGTTATTATTGCAGAAGCCCTGAACAGTGCAGATCAGGTAAGTATTTCAGAACCGGCTAGCTACCCAGGTGATGTTACTATAACAGTTACAAATAGCAAAGAAACTAAAACAGTTTATACATTATCAGTTAATGTCGCTCAGGAGAACCTAGAGGATTTTGAAAATTTTCTGTTAGACGATTGGGTGAACACGTCTTATGTTGGAAATAATAATATAATCTGGTATGTGCACGGCAAGCGTGATTCACACCTGGGTACAGGTGTCTCCGTGTATTCGTATAATACAACTGATGGTGTGTGGTCAGAGCCTATAGCCGGAGGTATTAGTACATTATCTTTTGATGCATTGGACAAATGGGCCGTAGGTAAAGAGCGTACTATAGAGGTAAAGATTAATGGTCAGGTGGTAAAGACCGAAAAACATACAGGAGCAGAGCAATATGTGGTAAGTGTTGATAATTTAACTATTCCTGATGATGCTGTTATAGGGGTGAAAAATATTTCTGCTACAAAGGCAGCTGTGGCGATTGATAATATCCGATGGACAGGTTATGCTCAGGAACGAAATGCTTATTTGTCATCGATCAATGTTAATAGGATGGCATTGTCGGGTTTTAATCAGGATATTGAAAAATACGACGTGTTAATTGATTCTTCTGAAGCGATGCCTGTTGTTGAAGCTTTTCCGGTTTCAGTGTTGGCTACAGTACAGATTTCTTATCCTGCATCTATTCCTGGCAATATTGTGATTAAAGTAAGTGCTGAGGATGGTTCCTGGAAAGGATATATCCTTGCTGTTGATTTTTCAAATAGTATTGACGATGACAAGGTGAAACATTCGGCAGTATATCCTAATCCAGTTTCGGATCAACTTTTTATTCAATCCGATTTAGAGCTTGTGACATCAACGGTTTATTCTTTAGATGGACGAGTGAAAATTACTGATAATGAAGGTAAAAAAAGTGTACAAGTAGGACATCTGAACAATGGTGTTTATTGTTTGCACTTGACTTTGACTAATGGAGCTACGGAAATACATAAGTTTATTAAGAAATAATTACCACCAATATTTATGTCAACGATTGAACATTGGAGTGATAAAATGGAGTGGTTGTCGGCGCAATTTATGTTGTACCGTATAAAGATAGCACCTTAAATATTACAAAGGTCTTTCTAGTTAATTTGGAATGGCGTCAATCATCAAGTAAAGATTAAGTTTAAAAATATAGTATTATGTCCAAAAAAGTCATCACATTCGGAGAGATCATGCTCCGATTATCAACGCCCGGATATCAACGATTTGCACAGGCCAAAGAATTAGAGATGTGTTATGGGGGCGGTGAAGCCAATGTGGCTTATTCATTAGCCAATTATGGCATTGATGCATCATTAGTAACACGATTACCTAAAAACGATCTGGGTGATGCCTGCATGAAAGAGTTACGTAAGTATGGTGTTGATACCAATCGGATCTTATATGGAGGCGAGCGTTTGGGTATCTACTTTTTAGAGACCGGAGCTGTAGCACGCGCCAGTAAAGTGGTTTATGATCGTGCTCATTCTTCCTTTTCAAGTATAGAAAAAGGCATGGTCAAATGGGATGAGGTGTTAAGAGATGCTGCCTTTTTTCATTGGACAGGTATTGCACCTGCCGTTTCGCAAGGAGCTGCCGATGCTTGTTTAGAAGCTATTCACGCAGCGAATCGTTTAGGAGTAACCGTGTCGTGCGATTTAAATTATCGTAAAAACCTTTGGAAGTATGGCAAATTGGCATCCGAAGTAATGCCTGAATTAGTAGCAGGATGTGATATCGTTTTAGGTAATGAAGAAGACGCCGCCATGGTATTGGGTATACATCCCGAGGGCATGGATGTAACCAGTGGGCATATTGAAGCGGAAGCTTACCGCAGTGTATCACAACAAATAATGAAACAATACCCACGTGTTAAAAAGGTAATTACAACTCTTCGTGGATCTATTAATGCTAATCACAATACTTGGTCGGGCGTATTGTACGATGGGGAAACCTTGTTTAAAGCTGCCGATTACGACATTACTCACATCGTAGACCGTGTTGGTGGTGGCGATTCATTTATGGGAGGCCTTATCTATGGACTATTAACTTATGAAGGTGATGATCAGAAGGCGCTAGAGTTCGCCACAGCAGCTTCTTGTTTAAAGCACACTATTAAAGGTGATTATAA
>JAFMVD010000050.1 GCA_025499625.1 Carboxylicivirga fragile
AACAAAATAGTTCTTCGAATATTTGCCGTAGCATATAGAGAAGAGCCATTTGTGAAATTATCTTGCTAAAAACTTGTTTTTATCTTAGAATGCTCAGGGATCATCTCGATGACCGTTCTTTGTGTTCGAACACCCTGTTTATACGCCGTTATCTAATCAAACAAGAGCTACGGCGCTATATACCCAATGGTTTTTATATCTTCATTAGATAAGCTTGGTGACTTTCCTTTTTCTATTTTTTTAATAACCATTTTAGCTGCCGCTTCAGCATCTTCTTTCATTTTAAAAGGATGATAACCACTAAGGGATGGTATTGATGGTTGATGTATAATTACCTTTTCTTTATTTAAGATGTTGTAACCATAGCCTCCATTTACCGCAATCACCTGATGACTTAGATGACTAGTTGGCTGACTTAAACTGATGGCAAAAAGTAGAAGTGATCCAGCGATAACTAATAGACCACTGTATCGCTTATCTATTAGTCTTAATACCTTTGTTTTAATCATTGTCGTCTTGTGTTGCGTCGGGATCGAATGTCCAAACATCATCCATATAATACGAAGAACTTCGACCAGTAAGCACATATGGTTTGTTGTCGATGGTGAATGCCACAGCTTCGTATCGAGGCGATCCTTCGTGACTGGTTCGTTGTTCCCATAGATCAAGTACCGGATCGTATTCCCAAACATGGTTATTGGGATAGCCAGGTCCGCCTGTGGCTAAATAACCAAGTCCATTGATGCTAAAAGCGACCCCATTTATTCCTGTCATTTCGTAGTCATCATCATAACTTTCATCGGTGTTGGCATCTTTACCAATCTTACGTTTTTGTAACCAACTGTTCTCCAGAGGATCGTATTGCCAAAGGTCTTCGAGGTATTCGCCATTATCTGAGCCCATGCAAACATAGGCCTTGTTATTAATCACAAAAGTGCTTGCATCACGTCGTTTTTTACCACCAATACTAACAATCTGTTCCCAACTATCCATGATGGGGTCATATTGCCAGAAATCTTTAAGAATGTTACCATCATAACCAGTGCCTACATATCCCTTGTCATCAATGCTAAAGGCAACAGATCCATAACGTCCGGTTCCGCCAAAGTCACTTTTTTGAGTCCACTCATTACTTTCTGGATCGTATTCCCAGGTATCCTTTAGTTTAAATTCGCCATCGTAACCTGTTGTAATGAATCCTTTGGTTGAAGTACCAAAGGCAACCGCTCCATTACGTGCTGATGCTGGCAAGCTTTTCACCTGTGTCCAAAAATCTTTTTCGGCATCGTAGCGCCAGAAATCGTTTAAGCGTTCATCTTCATAACCATCATATCCTGTACCTACATACGCATAATTGCCAACGGTAAAAGCCACAGCATCACTTCGAGGTACGCCTTCGAATGAGCCTAAATCAATCCAGTTACCTTGTAATTCTACTTCATCATCATCATCGGAGCAAGAAGCAAATACCATTACGAAAGCAAGCATTACCAATAAGCCATTTATTTTCTTCATCATAATCTGTTTATAATTATGGCTCAAATCTAAAAATGCAAGTCTTCGTGTGGTAATTTAATCTATGAAATGCGCTTTTTCTCCTATACAAGTGTTTTTCATTTCAACAAACGGTTTTTGTTGAAATTATGCTCTATAAGGTTGCGTTGGTTGAATGACTATTCCTTTTTGTAGAATAAATGTTCCGATTCATCGAATAGATTTACGGGTCATCATGAGACCGCTTTTATTTGTGTTGTAATTATAGCACAAATAACTCAATGAATATAGAATTATACAAGTACTCTGTTTTTGGATTTCGCTTTAAATTAATGCTGTTGTTAAGCTTAGTTTATACTTCATGCACAAAAGGGAGTTTAAACCCAGGAAAGGTCTTTGTTAGTTCATCGACGTATACCACACTTATCGATTCTGTTACGGTTCAGTTTTCAACCATTAAGCTCGATTCTTTTGTAACATCTTCGGCTTCATCTGCTTTGATAGGTCACCATGAGCATGCCTTATTGGGAAGTCAGGAGGTGAAAAGTTATTTTCCATTAGTGGCACCCAGCAGTTTTGACTGGGACGATGAAGAGGTGCTGGATAGTATTGTTCTGCGTTTAGTGCCTAATGGATACTACCTGGGTGATACCACAGAATTGTTTGATTTAGAGGTTTATCCTTTATTCGAGGAGATTGAAACCAGCGATGATGGGTATTTATATAATCTTCATTCATTTCAGTATGATGAATCAAATAGCTTAGGTAAAAAGCAATTTAGGCCTAAGCCCGGAAAGGGTAGTGCAATTGAGGTAAGGCTTAAGGATGAATTTGCACGAGAGATTGTTGATTTTATGCAAGCTTATGAAAATCATGTGGATAAGATAACGCTTTTTAAAGAACGATTTAACGGTGTAGTGCTTAACTGTGATAGAAACACAACGAATAGCGTTTTAGGTATCACCTTAGCAGATTCGGTACCACATGTGCGATTGTATTCACACAAGGTATCCCTCGAAAAAGAAACCATAATCAGGGATTTAAATCTGGAAGTGTCGTCGCGTAATTTTAATCAATTTATTAATCATGATTCGGATAACGATTATTCTACGATTGCATCCGGACAAGATAAATTGGTAGAAACAGCAAGCAATGGCCTTTTGGCTTTACAGGCAGGATCGGGTTATGAAATCCGTGTCGACTTTCCATATTTAAATAATTTGCTTGAGATAAAACAGTTAGGTCATGAGGTGAAAGCTGAATTACACATTCGACCCAACTCAAAGTTAAGCCCATGGAGTGAGTTGCCTGATCTGGTTTATATATCGGAGTTGGATCGTATTAACGCCAACAGAAATCCATTATTAACGAGTGAAGAGACTGCATTAAGTGGAACCTTATACTTAGATAAAGTCTACAATGAGGAAACGTTTTATGTGTTCGATGTTTCCGATTATCTCAATTATCGCCTCACTGAGAGTATTGTTGATACTGAAAAAGGTTTAGTGTTTAGTCTTCCAAGCGATGATTTGGTTAACTCATTTGCCAGTTTAATCGTGAACGGATCAAGTTTTTCAAACAACGCATCACAATTATATATCTACTACTATTATTATGACAATCAATAAAACAAGCTTTGTCTTTTTATTCATTATATGCTTCTCGTTTTACTTTAAAGGGGAGGCTCAAAACAGTGTGTCTTCCCCTTATTCTATCTTTGGTGTTGGAGTGCTCGAACCTAAAAGTGATGCTACAAATGCTGGTATGGGACACACAGGTATTGCGCTTTCATCCGATGGATACATCAATACTTTAAACCCTGCATCGTTATCAGGCCTTGATAGCACCACCTTTTTATTTAATATTCAAGGCAAGGCATCGTTTTCAAAATTTGAAACTCAGCTCGAGTCGCAACATAATTTTGATGCCAATCTGGATGCTTTTCAAATGGCTTTTAAAGTGAATCGGAATTGGGGAATGAGTTTTAGTTTGCAGCCATTCTCAAGTATTGGCTATAATATTTACAGCGAGAAATATATTCTGGGCACCATGTCAACCTATCCTGTCGAATACATTGGCGAAGGTGGTATTTCGCAGGTGTCATGGTCGAATGGGATAAGGATAGCAAAAGGATTTTCGCTCGGTTTAAGTGCTTCTTTTTTGTGGGGTAATACCGATGTTATTGAAAATTCGTACTATCCAAGTATAACTGGTGAGACCATAACAAACAGCAGATCGTATAAAGTCAACTCTTTGTTATTAGAATATGGTTTTCAATACCACCAGCCAATAGGATCGAGTGTCCTGTCTTTTGGGGCTAGGATAAATACAGAATCGCAATTGCATAATTCGTATGAACACAACATTAGTAACGATAACGGAGTTCAATTGCTAGAATCATCGGATGGAGGGGCTGATCTTTTTCTTCCTTGTAGTTATGGCTTTGGTGTAGCCTTACAATTTCGTGATGCCTGGTTGTTCACAGGCGATTACCGTTATGGAAATTGGAGTGAAAGTCAATTAAATATTGGTGCGGGTGAATATAAGGATACCCATGGAGCGAGTTTAGGTATTCAGTTCACACCACAGAAGAATTATTATAGGTCGTATTTTAATCAAATAAAATACCGTGCTGGAGTTTTTTACAATCAAAACTATTTTGCTATTAATGGTATTAACCTCGATGAAAAAGGTGTGACATTTGGAGCTACATTGCCGGTTAAAGCATCAAAAATAAATATAGCTTATGAGTACAAGCAAAGTGGCACGATGGAGGGTGGTCTGATTAAAGAAAACTACCACAATATTAAAGTGGGTTTCACCTTTAACGAAACTTGGTTTAGAAAAAGTAAATTTCAATAATGTTGTTAAAGGCCTAAAGATTAGGCAGAAATGAGTTTATAGATAATTGAGGAGAATGTGTACTTGAAGTGTTAGGTGAGTTTAAGCAATTCCAGTGGATTAACCGTAGTTTTTATGAACGAAGCAGGTGAAGTCGGCGGGCGTTTTGTCCAGCTATGGCGGGAAGCCTAGCGGCTTGAGCGAAAGGAACAGTTCGGGTAACAATAATACCTTAAACGTGTGAAATAATATATGAACCTCGCCCCGATAGCTAACGGTAGCGTCCTAAACACTTTTATTCAAAGCTCTAAACATCTTGTTGCCAAAAGGCCTCAGCAGGTGAGGCAAAAAACAAGGTTGAGATGACGCTTAAGAATTGTTTTTTGTTTGAGCCTTTTCGAGGAACGAGAAAGGGTGAGTTTAAAACAATTTCAGTCATCAACTGTAGTTTTTTGAGCGAAGCTGGTGTAGCCTAGACCTTTTTTGCTTCCGTTTTTTGTGTCATGACAAAAAATGAAGTCAGGTTTGGGCGGATAGCCCAATTGATAAAACTATTAGGACAACTTTGGTTTGCTACTCATCTTTTCATTTTTTTTTTTTTATTAAAACATAAGCACATCTTCTTCCTTTATGAATTGTTGAATTTCAAACTTGTGACCTTCCGCATCATCAAAGAAGAAAGAGCGAAGTGGAATGCTTTCAAAGTGCTTCATTTCGGTTAAATTATACACGTTTAATTGTCCAACTCTTTTGTATTCTTCATCTACATTGTTGGTAGTTAATGAGAACAAGGTGCTACCTGCTACATCAGTACTGTCTTTTTCTTCTACTATACCCAAAAAAGCTTTTTCATTAACCTGATAAACACGCGCAAAGCCTTGATCCATGACTAAGTCTAATTGCAGTGTGTTCTCCATGAAGTCAATGCCGTACTTGAAATCTTTATAATACAAGAAGGTAATGGATGATGAATATTTCATGTTTTTTTCCTTTTCTGTTTTTTGAGTGCAGCAAGTCATAATTGTGATAAATACAATTAATAGTATTTGAGGTTTTGTTTTCATTACATCATATGTTTTCGTTCAAAGCCTAACAAAGTACAGGAATAGTAGTTAAATTAACTCTTGCACTTTATCTTATCTGAATTGCTTGGGTTTCATATTTAGCATGGCGTTATCTGCTATTTCTAATACCCTCTTTTGTCTTGTCTCTTTTCGTTTAGCAGAAACAACCCAGTATAATAAACCCTTTTTTACCGATTTACTCAAACCCTTAAAGTATTGCGCTGCGCCATCATGTTTTTCCAGTTCATCTTCTAAATCTTGTGGAACAACCAATGCTTCAATTTCATCTAAAATAGTCCACGAACCATTTTCTTTGGCAATTTCAATGCTCTTAAAACCTGCTTCTTGCATAAGGCCTTGGTCAATTAAGGTAAGCACTTTGTCCTTATTTATCTTCGACCAATTACTCTTTGCTTTTCGTTTGCTAAAATATTGTTTGAATTTCTCACTGTCAATGCTCTTTTTAACGCTATCAATCCAACCAAAACAAAGTGCTTCATCAACCGACTCACTCCAGCTCATATTATGACTGGGAGAGCTTTTCTTATGAAAAATAACCCATACGGCTTCTTTTTTATCGTGGTTCAACTCCAGCCATTTTCTCCACTCATTTTGGTTAGCAGGCCTAAAGGTCTCAATATCTGTCATATGGAAGTTTCTGTTTTTATGGATTGGGTCTGTTTAATGAGCTTTTAAAACACAATTGTTTCAAACGAAAAAGTAGCCAAAACTACGTTTTTACAGTAAGCCTTCAAATATTAATTTGCCGATGCATTCTCTATGTATTCTTTCGGACTCACACCCACCTTCTTTTTGAACAGTCGAGAAAAATACTGCGGATATTCAAAGCCTAGCTTGTAGGCTGTTTCTGAAATAGAGGCATGGGGAGCCAGCAAAAGATTCTTTGCTTCTTCAACTAAATACAAGTTAATTTGGTCAACAGCTGTTTTTCCTGTTTCAGCTTTAATGGTGTCGCGCATGTACCTATGACTCACACCTAACTGGTTTGCCAACCATTCAACCGTTGGTATTCCTTTTTCTTCTAATTGATCCGATTCAAAATACACATCCAGTATTTCCTTAAAACGTGTAAAGAGTGCCTTATTAATGTCTTTTCGGTTCAGGAACTGACGCTTGTAAAAGCGGTCGGCATATTTTAGCAAGGCTTCCAAATGGGTTAGAATAATTTCCTTACTAAACTCATCCTGGTTGTTCTGATATTCTGCTTCGATGTTTTTTAAAATTGACTTTATGGTAAGCTCTTCCTTCGGACTTAGGTGCAACGCTTCATTTACATTGTAGTTGAAGAAATTATATTTCTTAATACGCTTCTGAATATCGAGCCCCCGAATAAAATCTTCGTGAAAAGCGATAAACCACGATTCGGAACTAATAACAATATCTTTAACGGTATAGGTTTGATTGGGTGCCGAAAACAATAATGTTCCAGTTTCGCAATCGTACTTTGTGCGGCCATAAAGTATTTCGCCCGAAACAATGTTCTTTAAACTGATGATGTAAAACTGGTTGGTATAACTCACTTCTTTGTTTGAAGAAACACAATTTTGTACTTCATCAGCATTCATGCTTTTATGCCCGATGCTAAAAAGAGGATTCTCAGGATCAGGTAAGTTCTGCGCCCGATTAAATTCCGTTATATTATTAAAAATGATAGCTTCCATTATTAGCAATTTATTCTTGTTTCTCAGCTTCAATTAACTGCTTGTTGTAATTCTCAATTCTTGCAGAGGCGGTACCATCAATCAACAATATAACTACTAACATAGCAATGCTTGTTATCAAACCTGCCCGCCAACCCGAAGAGTTAACAAAGATTATTACAATGGCGCAAATGGCAATAATAATAGGAATAGCTGTAAAAACTATGTTTTTGTATTCTTTTTATTGTGGCATCGGCACGTTCTAACTCCGATTGAACAAAGGCTGGTGCATCGGCATGATAAGCTTTCTCAAATTGTGAAACTCTGGCTTTATTGGTAAAGAATAAGCCAAAGCCAATTATCATGAGCATAACACCAGCTACCAATGTGGGTATAATATAGGCTTTGGCCATGTCGGTTTTACCCAGTTGCCAAAAACCAATACTTGCGGCTACAAATAAAATTCCAAATACTATGAAAAAAGGTGTTGAAAACAATTCGGCTTTTGCCCAATCGCTTGCTGATTTTAGTATATCCATGGTCTTGTGCTTTTTAATAATTCAGTAATTTACAAATTCCATTTTACACCCGTTTCTTTTTCCGATAAATCCCACAACTTCTTGGCTACTTTTTTATTCTTTGCATGTGGTTCTAATTTACATTCGCCAACTGGACCCTTAAAATAACCGTATCCTGTAGGACCATAAAAACCATTTTCATCCAGATTAACTTCAGTGGCGCACATCAATTCCGGATAAGCACCTTTCTCAGCCGATTGTACCAATGGAGACAATTTCATCAGTTGCCATACGAAACGAGTCATTAAGCTACCGCTGGTTTTGATCAATGATGTTCTGGAAGCGCCCGGGTGACAGGCATATGCTTTAACTTCTGTTTTTCCTGCTTCTTTCAATCTATCCTGTAGTTCGTATATCGACATTATCTGTGCCAACTTACTTTGGCTATATACACCATTAGGACTATAGTTCTTATCCCAGTTCATATCATCGAACTGTATGGTTCTAAGCCCTAAATTATAACCCATGCTACCAACTGTCACAATACGTCCTTTAGATTCAGCAATGCGTGGGTAAAGCAGTGTTTGAAGCAAGAAGTTACCATAGTGGTTTACACCCAACTGACTTTCAAAGCCGTCAACGGTAAAGGTTTGTTTGGGCACTTGTGCAATGGCGGCGTTTAATATCAATGCATCTATTTTAGTATACATTTTAAGTACTTCTTCTGCTGCCGCTTTTACGGAGGCTTGTTCTGCCAAATCCATTCTTATGTAGGATACATCAATAGTATTTCCAAGCTTTTGTTTCAATTCTGCAATGGTATCTTCCGATTTTTTTGAGTTGCGATTTAACATCACCACTTTTGCTCCCTTTGAAAGCAATATGCGCGCTGCTTCAAATCCTGTACCACTTGTTGTTCCGGTAATAACAAATGTTTTGCCTTTCTGCGATTTCATTAACTCTGGTGTCCATCCCTTTTTTTCAAATGTGTTTTTAGTAGTCATAATTCAAAGCTTTTCGTTTTATAAATTATCATGCTACAAAGATCATCTATGAATGGCCTTTAGTACTTAAACATTTTGGCAGAAGATGTATACTTTTCTGCATGAGCCGGACTTGCTGATAATACTTCAAGTATGAAGTTAATAAAATTGGCTAGGGTGTGTCAAGTCTGGCCTTAGTTGCTTGTGGAGAAGTGATTCTCAATTTCTTTGGGCAGTTTTAATAGTACTTATTAATTCCACCAAACCCTTTAATGAGTTTATTCTCTTTTGTTTTGTGAAAGAAATTCTGAAGACGTTTTTCAAATTCCTCAGGTCTTTTTCTTGCGCTATCGATATAGGCAATCCTTATTCGTTTATAGGGTTCCGAAAAGTTTTGATAGTTTTCCCAAACAGTCTTATCCATCTTAAGCAGTTTAAGTATGTCTTTCGGAAACTTAAATTCTGCTTGAATTATTTTTTGTATATCATTCCTTATTGAGTCGTGAATCAAGTTGTTTTCAAAGAGCCATTTCAGGCGTTCGATGTTAGGTTGTGAGAAGGAAGTGTTTTTTCTTCGTTTACAAAATCGTTGAATGCTAGTATCATCGTTTAACGATTTAACAGTGCTGTCAATCCATCCAAAGCAGAGAGCTTCTTCCACCGCATCATTATACATAATTCGTTTTTTACCTGTCTTCTTTAATGGATACTCCAACCAAACATCATCGGCACTTTCAAAATTGGTTGAGAGCCACTTTCTCCATTCTTTTCTATCGATAAAATATTTACAGGTTATTTCACTCATCTTTTAGCAACTACAAATATTTTTAATGTAGATGGCAGATTAAGTCGATGAGCTCTTAAGTCGTATCCGGCACCTAATATAACATACTGTTCTACCTCATTGGCCGTGCTTTTTTCGAGAAGGTCATCTATGAAGCGAGTTCGTGAAATTAAATGTTCGTGAAAACCTGCTGCGAACTTTTGAGTTATCCAAACACTCAACTTATGTCCCATAAGTTTGATTATACCTGCCCCAAGCACAAATTTTTCAGCATAAGGGTCATATATAACACGTTTATCAGCTTTAGCGAGCGATTCAATCAAACGCTGTTTCGCAACCCCTTGGGCAGTACCATCTTTTCTAAATATCGAGTCACTCATGTTTGCGTTTGTTTGATTTGTTAAAGGTTTCAATAAAAATACTTTTTATTCTTCATACCAGTGTGCATTTTGTGCCTTTTAAGTTTCTACAGTATAAATCAGTTTGTGAGCTGATTATTTATTCCTAAATATATAGCTTTCGAATGAGCATTTTACGCTTTTTAAACCTTTTAATATTAGAGAATACTTTTTAGTGAAATAACAAATTTCTAAAAAAAATACATGTAAAAAACCGCAAAGCTTGCGCCCCGCGGTTCCTGTTGAATTGATTGATGTTTAATGAAGTTCTAAAGTTTCAAAATTGAGTAAGAAACATTAGTATGCAAACCGACATCAGCCAGTGATCCAAAAAACAGGATTGAAATGACGTTTAAAAATTGTTTTCTGTTTGAACCCTTTTGAGGAACGAGAAAGGGTGAGTTTAAAACAATTTCAGTCATGAAACCTAGTTTTTTGAGTGAAGTGGATGCAGTCGGCGGACTTTTTATTTACTTTTTTGACTGTAGAAAAAAGTAAAAGCCTCCACGGCTCGAGCAATTCTGACCTTAGAGATCGCCCTATTGCTATAAGAAAGGGAGTAACCGAAAGTTGACTTCAATAAAAAGTTATACAAAAAAACCGCAAAGCTTGCGCCCCGCGGTTCCTGTTGAATTGATTGAAAATTTATTTCACATCAACGTTATATCCTTTTACTTTCAACTCTAATTCATCACTATTCGTATTAGTGCCAGGTGTATACTTTACAACTCGCGTTTCGCCTGGAAGAAGAGAAAGGTAATTGTCGCTCCAAAAGGCTGGCAATAACGTCAGCTTACTTTCTTTATCAACAAAGGCCAACTCAATTAAAAAGGCCAGTTTATCCGATTGGTTTGTAAGCGTAACTTCTGCTTCACCCTTATCATTGATGAAGTTATTTGAAACACTTACTTCCGCACGTGGTAAGGTGCGCAGCTCACTTAGGTCTGCAAAGCTTTTATTCGGTGTATGAATCCAGGTGGTCTTATCCCAATCCATCACATCTTTCTTGTTCGACAACCAATAGAAGTTACGACTGATTTCTTTTTCACTTTCATCGTTTAATGTTAAAGCCACAAAGTAAAGTGATGTTAGGTTTTTAATTTCAGGTAATTCAAATACCAAAGCAGAGCTGTTAGCTGTAACATCACAACTTACTTCCTTGCTAAATACCTCCTTGCTATTTGAATCCAGAATCTGAATGTTTGCCTTTAAACCATCAAAAGCTTTCAGGTGATCGTTGTTGATGTAAATGTTATTGTCACCATAATTGTAAATCAGGTTGAGTGGCTGATTGGCTGCTCGTGTACCATAAAAGGCACCATTGGGCATCATGTACCAATCGTACAACTGCCAAAATGTTTCAGGCCAGGCTGAGTTCAACATCCACTGCACCACACCCGTTGCTTCATCGTGTTTATTAACCGAGAAAGCCTCGAACATAGCGCGCATCGCTTCATAGTTATTGGCCTGTGCCAATAGGGCAAAATCTTCAATGTTATTGCTTTCGCCATAACGGCCATTGAAGGCAGTTAAATAACGATCGAGTGTGTGGAAGGAATGACGCCCATTGTGATACATCCACATCTCATTGGTAGGAGGCCATAGGGCATCTTCCGGAATCATCTTTTTGATGCTTTCCAAAGGTGGTACTTGTGCACCCGGTCCTGTTTCTGTATTAAAGCCATAGGCTCCACCAAATTCTTTATCGATGTACCAATAGTTAGGTGTGACGTAGGAGTAGGGGCCACGCATTTTAACGCCTGCTTCTCCTGTAATCTCACTTATCTCTGGTTCAGGGTTGCCAATCACATGGCCACGACAAGTTGACAATATCGGACGAGTGCCATCGTACTTGGTCAATATATCATGCATCTTGGTTTCTACTTCAGGGCTCACCATACGGTCGCTACCCAATACCCATAAAAACACACTTGGGTGGTTACGTAACCAGATGGCTTGATCCTGATAACCCTTGGTTTGAACCCGAATGTCATCTGGCGTTTCAATGTTCATGTAACGCTGTTCCTTACGGCCAGTGTACGATTCCCATTCCCACTCACAGCTCCAACCAATCAATATGAGTATACCGTTTTCATCAGCCTTGTCATAAATGGTTTTGTTCTTGCCCCAGAAGCCTTCCAGACGGATAGAATTCATATTCATGTGTTTCACATAGTCGAGCTGGGCAGCCACTTTTTCATCCGAGTCGCCAAGGAATAAATCATCAACCCATCCGCCCGAACGTAACATCACTTTCTCGCCGTTTATCTTCCAGCCCTTATGACCATCAGCGGTCTTAAACTCTTCTAACTCACGTATACCGAAACGAACGGATTGCTCATCGCTTTTTTTGCCATCAACAAAGAGTTCCAGATCCAGTGTGTATAAGTTTGGCTCACCCATATTGTTGGGCCACCATAGCTTTGGCTTGTTGATGAGTAATTCTTTGACAGTGCTCTCATCCAGATTAGCATTTAATTGACTGTTGGCTTCAATGGTATATGATTGACTGAAGTTGATGTCTCCGATACGTCCCACAAGCTTTGCTGAAATGGCTTTATCCGTATTATTCTTTAATACTGAACTAATCGACAGACTTGCCTTATTTAGTGTTTCAGTATCTACATCTGTTTTTACGTATACTTCGTCTAGCGAAGCTGCTCCTGATAACTTAAGACTAACACCACGCCATAGGCCCATATTACGATCCGGTGCAGGTGGGTTCCAATCAACAAAACCAATGGTTAAGTCCCCATACTTCATCGGGATAATCTCAATGGCCAGTGTGTTTACACCTTTAATTAGATGCTTTTTCACTTCCAGATCGAACATGTTAAAGGCACCTTCTATTTGCTTTGAATCAGCAATAAGTTTACCGTTAAGCCAAATATTAGCCTTGTAGTTAAGTCCTTCGAAAATCAAACGAGCACTCTGGTAGCTGACTTCATCTAACGTAAATGTTTTACGATACCACCATGGGCACTGAAATTGTTTGCTATCAATTTTGTCAAGGTTCTTACCCATAAAGATGTCAGGATACTTACCGCTTTCAACCAGTGCATTCATTACCGTTGATGGAACCGATGTACTAATCCATCCTTCTGTTTGGTAGTTGACTGTTGAAATTTGTTCGCCCTTATCAGTGGCCACTTCCGACGACTGAATTTGCCAATCATCGTTGAGCGATTGTTTAAATGTGCCTTGCGATTGGACACAACTCGTGCTGAGCATCATGGTAATGCAGAACATTACCGTGCTTAAAATTTTAGATTTCATGTTTGTAATACTTTAGGTTTATCTCTTATATCAATTGAAATTTTTCTATTGCCAATTAAATAATTTTATACATCATGCTAATTACCGACATCAGCCAATGAGCCAAAAAAACAATTACTATCATAAATGACTCCTATCTTCGGACTATGGACTATCGGACTAATTTGTTTTACTCTCCAAGTAATTTATAATTGAGCTTTTCGAAAACTTGTTTGCTGTACATACGACCAATGGGTAATTCCTTATTGTGTATTTCAATGCTGTTGGCCGAGAACCCACTGATGTGTTTAATGCCTATGATGAAAGAGCGATGAATGCGTATGAAATCAGTCGTATTCAAATTCTCTTCCAAGGTGTTAAGTGCGTATTTAGCCACAATCTCTTTATTGTTGGTCACTATCTTCACATAGTCCTTTAAGCTTTCGATGTAATGAATATCATTCAACAATACCTTATGCACCTTCTTGTTGCCCTTTACAAAAATGTGTTTTTCATCATTTTCCAAAGGAGTAGAACTGCTCACTGGTACACTTCGTTGGTTGATGTATTTATTAACAGCTTTCAGAAAACGATCGAAGGGAATCGGTTTCAGTAAATAATCGATGGCATTTAGTTCATAGCCTTCTATGGCATAATCGCGATAAGCCGTTGTAAAGATTACTGCAGGCGGGTGTTGCAGTGTTTTTACCAGATCGATACCACTAATGCCCGGCATCTTAATGTCGAGAAAGATTAAATCAACTTCCATGGTTTTTAGCATGGTAAAAGCATCGGCAGCACGGTTACATGTGCCTACCACTTCTAACAAATCAATGTTGTCGATGTGTTTCTGAATCACTTTTATGGCAAGTGGTTCATCGTCTATTATGAGGCATTTTGATATCATCGTATAATTGGGTTCCAGTAAAGTTTCAGACTTAATTTAAATGTAAGGTTCTCCTTTTTGATCTCCAGTTTGTAGGCATTTTTATACAAAAGTTCCAAACGTTTCTTAATGTTGCTGATGCCTATACCATCGTTGTGCACTTTATTTTTGTCGGCCTCTGGTATCGAGTTTTCAGCATAAAAGTCCAAATGGGTTTCATAGCTTTTGATACGGACGTTGATATAAGCTTCGTCCTCACTTTTATCTACCCCATGCTTAAAACAATTCTCGATGATAGGTAATAATAGGAGTGGAGCAATATTTTGGTTGAGGTTGTTGGCATCTATGTCAAGTTTAATACTAACTATATCTGCATTGTGTCTGATTTTTTGCAAACTCATATAGTTCTCGATAAACTCCATCTCCTTATTGAAATTTACATAGTCCACATTGCAATCGTATAGCGTATAGTTAAGCAATTGACTCAATTTAATAACAACATTAGGTGCTTCGTCCGATTTAATCAGTGTTAAAGAGTAAAGGTTATTAAGTGTATTGAATAGGAAATGTGGATGAATCTGTGTCTTTAGAAAATTGAGCTCGGCCTGATGCTTTTCATTTAGTAATTGTTGTTTCTTGCTCTGATCGATGTACCATGTTTTAAACAACTTGATAATAACCGCCATGGTAGCGATGATGTAGTTGACTAATATGGTTGTTAGCAACTGTCCAAGATCGAGTAGTGGCTGGGTTGTTGAAGGGGCTATCTCTATAAAATAGATGCTGCTCCAAATGAGCCAGCCATACACCAAGGCATGAATGGCACAAAGGCCAAAGAAAGCAAAGTATCTTTTCTTGAGCAGAAACTGTGGCAATAAGTAATAAATCAACGAATACACGCCTAGCATGCGCAGCGGTAACAGTAGGAGGTTGGTAATTAACTCACCTCTATAATTGTCCTGGTATTCGCCATAGGTTATTACATAGAACAGGTAGACAAAGACCCAAAACAGGACGTGCCAGAGTAGGCGGTTTCTAAATATGAAGAGGTTTCTGCTCATGCATTTTATTAATTGATCCTAAATGTATTTTAATCTAACATTATCTGCAAGGCGCATCTATCAAATGATCTTAAAAAGCGACAGATATATGATTTCGAAGGATGGAATACAGATGTCCTTAGTAATATGGCTTATAACTGTTGATAATAGCTTTTGGTAGATCTTGTAATTAAGCCTCATATGCTGTAGATATATTTACAAGCAATAAGTCTAATCAAATCCCAAATTTTACATTTATGAATACTACTAGTAAACGTTTATTTTCCCTCGATGCCTTTCGTGGCTTATGCATGTTAGGTATGTTGTTGGTTGATTATCCTGGCGACTGGGGCAATAAATACAAACCACTCATTCATGCCAGTTGGAATGGCTTTACTTTGGCCGATCTTATATTCCCATCCTTCCTATTTATTGTTGGTGTGGCCATGATTTTTTCCTTGCAAAAAAGAGTGCAGAATGGCGATAGTCATGCTAAGATCATGAAACATGTAGCTAAGCGAGCTATCATCCTTATTCTCCTAGGTTGGCTGAGCAATGCCTTTTTGGATAGTCAACCCATTTATAGCTTAAAGACTTTACGTATAATGGGCGTTCTTCAACGCATTGCCTTGGTATATGTTATCTGTTCATTTCTGTTTTTAAAGCTCAATGTCAAACAGTTGTTATGGACTGGCATTGGAATGTTAATAGCCTTTTGGGGTATTTCTACATTGATTCCTGTGCCAGGTTATGGCATGCCCAACCTTAATGTCTTGCCTGCCGATGGCATTGCTAACCTTTCTGTTTGGATTGATTCCGTTGTGCTCGAAGGCCATGTGGCAGAATGGAACAAACCATTCGACAATGAAGGTATACTCGGAACGATACCTGC
The DNA here is from genome assembly GCA_025499625.1 of Carboxylicivirga fragile. Taxonomy (GTDB): domain Bacteria; phylum Bacteroidota; class Bacteroidia; order Bacteroidales; family Marinilabiliaceae; genus Carboxylicivirga; species Carboxylicivirga fragile. Next base: position 15,817 of record JAFMVD010000050.1, read on the forward strand.
AGTAGTCACGTGTTTACTGGGAATGCTGGTTGGCCTATTACTTAAATCAGATAAAGATGGAGCCACTAAAACAGCTTGGTTATTCTTGAGTGGATGTGCCTTGTTAGCCATTGCATCTGTTTGGAATGTATGGTATCCAATTAATAAGTTGTTATGGTCCAGTACCTTTGTTTTATATTCAGGTGGATGGTCTTTGTTAATCCTTGCCGCCTTCTATTGGTTGATTGATGTGCAGGGATATACGCGCTGGAGCAGACCGTTTCAAATACTTGGCAAGAATGCTGTATTAGTGTTTACAGCTGCTCTGTGTTTTCAAGGCGCTTTCTGGCGTATTCAAATACCTTATGAGGGAGCCGAAACAGCATTGCGCTGGGCGGTCTATTCCAAGTTCTATGCACCACTATTTACCGATCCATTAAAAAGCTCCATCCTCTACACTTTCACAGTGATTTTGTTTTGGTACGGTGTATCTTATATCCTAGATAAAAAGAAGATATATTTAAGAGCATAATCGTCTTATTTTTGATAGATCCTATATCAAAAAGAAGGAACGCCCCTTGATGTCAAACTCAAGGGGCGTTCTGTAATAATGTGATTATTCGGTAGCTTTCACTGAATGTCCGAAAAATTGTTGCAACTTCAAACCTTGTGCTGTGGGCCGAATTCCCCTTTAGGGGCTAGGGGTAAGGCTAAACAGGCAAAAAGTTGGACTCTAAATAACTTCATTTACAACAAATAAAATATACAATAAATCATACCCAGATTAAATCCAGAATGGCATAAAACAGCACCCCATAAGGAATTAGTGAGTTCTTTCATTTTAAAAAACAGAATACTTACACCAAACATGCTCATTACCCAAATCAGTGTAGGAACTAAATAAAAGTCCCAGCTACTATTTACAAACACCAATCCAAAATGAGAAATGTGTGTTAAAGCAAAAGCCATACTATCAATAATAGATGCTTTTTTATCTCCAATTGATTTCGCAAAACTCCCATGAACAATACCTCGAAAAAACAGCTCTTCACCAATCGGACTGAAAGTCATTCCGGTAATCGCCATGATTATAAACATGACTTTTTTATCATGAGCAGCAATACCTTCTGTTATATTATATGATTTACCAATATATGCGTACCAATTTTCATAGGTATTATCAAAGAGGCAAATGCCTACAAAATGCAATAAGACACTAAAAGCAAGACCTGACATCAACGCATATACTAGAAACTTATATTTTGATGTTTTCTTAAGCCCTATTTGATTTAATCCATGTTTGTTAAGAAATATAAAAGGTAGCAAAGCAGAAATAAGCATTACTAAACCAATTAGGCTGTAATTTCCTGTCTCATTTGCTTTAAGAACTAATATGAACCTGGGAATACAGATTATCAATAATAGAAATAGCCCAAATTTCCAATTCAATCTGAATACTCTATTCCAAATTTTTCTTAATCCATTCTCCATATGTGTTACTGTCTATGTTAAGCATTCGATTTAATCACCAGTAGATTTATATCCACTTCCTCACTTTTGATTTATACTTTTTATACTCATCCCCAAATGTCTGTTCCATAATTCGCTCTTCAAACGGAATATAGTAATTATTTGTTATTACAATAAAAAGTAAACAGCCAATAATAGGAAGAACTGTTCCTAAAAGAACCCAAAGCCCAAATAAACTAATTGTAAAGCCAAGATAAATGGGATTCCTGCTATATTTAAAAAGTCCAGTGCTTACAAGTTTTCCTGGGACTTTAAATGTGTGTATTTCTGTGTTAATCTTTTCAAACCCTTTTCTTACAACTACTGTCATTAGGAATCCAAATATCAAAAATACTATACCAATGTAATTAAACGGTTCTTGAATAATTTCTTTAAAAACGAATAGGTTCCTTAGTGCAAGCATAATGATTATGCAGATTAAGAAAAGGAATGGTGGAATTAGTTTTTTCATACTTTAAGTTTTTTGTTTCCTCAAAGCTACTTTGAAGTAATTCCACTTGCATTAACCTAGGTTTATACTTGCATCTTTTTTCTGATTCGACTTAAAGCTATTGGTGTTATTCCAAGATACGAAGCAACCATGTGTTGTTTTACTCTGCTTTCTAAATTCGGATATTCTTCCAGGAATATTTTATACCTGCTTTCTGCATCTAACAATAAAAATTCACGCTCCCGTTTTTCTTTTACTGCATATCCCTTTTCTAAAAGCTTTATTAGTAATGAATTCCATTTGGGCTTGTGTTCTCTCAGTTTTTGCCATTTGTCGTGCGAGATTACCAAGACTTTTGAATCTTCTATTGCTTCGATAAAAAAGAAAGAACTTGTTTTTGAAATCATTGCTGAATAGGAACTAATAAAACTCTTTTCAGGCATAAAAACCTTTGTGAGTTCTTTTCCTTGTTCCGAAATATAAACGTATCGGAATAATCCGCTTAAAACGAATCCAAATTCAGTGGGGATTTGTCCGGCTCTAATAAAATTATCTTTCGCTTTAAAGGACCTTATACTTGATATTTCGATAAATTCAGAAATCTCCGATTCCGTTAAATCAGTAAGTTGTTTTATCGTATTTGTAATTTCTACGGTCATTTTTTATTGCTTCATTTAGCCAGTTGTTTCTATTATCGACCACAACTTAATTATTTTATTTAAATCATAGATATAGACAACTATTAGGGTTTATCATCCAATCTGTAAATCAATAAAACTTTAAATGTCTAATACTGCAATGGTCCCTAATACGTATATAATTGATATAGTTATTCTAAAGTACTTTAGAAACCCTTTATCATGTTCCCATTTGTCAAGTAGTTTTTCATATGTTATTACCTTTTTATATCTAATTATATTAAAGGTCAAGGGTAAAATTGCGATAGAAATAATTAAAACAAGATTAGGATTAGATTTAATATTAGGATTCAAAATCTTTATAATGACTAATATATTTAACCATTGGAGTAAACTTGTAAATACAATACCTGCAAACACGCAATTGCCCGAATAATCGAAAACTCTATCATAAAGTAATGCAATATGATAAAATACGATGTCAAAAAATCTTATAGGGTTCATATGGTAATTTAAATCTTTAGGTTTCTTTTAATTATTAGCAATGTTTTACGTGCGTAGCCTCTTGATGTCAAACTCAAGGGGCGTTCTGTAAAAATATGATTATTCGGTAGCTTTCCCTGAATGTCCGAAAAATTGTTTTCAACTTCAAACCTTGCGCTGTGGGCCGAATTCCCCTTTAGGGGGTAGGGGTGAGTGCTGCAAATAGTTGAACTATAAAAGTTTCTTCTACAAAAGTTCAATTGTCTTTATAATATCTTTCAGTTTATCTAGTTTATTTATGTCTGTAATAGTCCCAATTATTAATATGTCAAAATTATTACAATAAATGACTGCCATACAGTTGTAGGAAATTTGAGAACCCTTTTGACTTTTATAAGTTATTAAATCTGAATTAAGGCTACAGACACTTAAAGTTTCTTTCGAGATTTGTTCTCTAATTGGAAAGTATTTGTTTGCAAAATAATCATATAAATCAGTTTGATTAAATTTTTCAAAATTAGCCTTTTCGCTCCTAACAAGATTCAAGTATGATGCTAGCTCATTATTATCATCTCTTTCTTCAAACCTTAAACTAACAGCGCTTGCACTTACTTCCTTCAGAAATGTCTGATTCGTATCAACTCTGAAACCAATAAGCTTATAGGGATCTAATTTTATTGTTGAATCATATTTCCCATTTAAAACCACATTTCTTAATTCTTCTTTCCTCTCTTTTGTATAACTTGATAATATAGCAATTTGTAAATTATCTTCACCAAAAAGTAGTACACATTCTTCTAATTCTGAAGTGGGATTTTTCACCGTTAATTGAAGAGCTCTATATCCATTGTATTTGAATTCCTTTTCTTCCAAGATACTAAATCCTTGTTGTAGAATTATTCCAACCTGCTGAATTATCCAATCTCTAAAAATAATTGGAACAGCCATCTCTGAAACTTTAATAAATGAAGAGTCCTCTCGAGATTCGTATCCAGAAATTTTATCTGACTTAACAAAATCATGAGGAATTTCAATAAGAACTTTTGTTCCCTCAACTTGGACAAAGTTTTGCCCATAAGTAATACTGCAATGCGTTATTAAAAAAAATAGTAATACTAAGGATAATTTACTCATACTATAAAATCTTATGTCTCATAATTGTAAACAATGGTCTCACTGCATGACGTCGTGAGGAATTTTAACCATATTAACTTTCCATTCCGATAACCTTCGAGAGAGCGGTACCAAAGTTATCGATTGTTTTATCTTTTCAAAAGCCAATTCTAAGATTAGGCAGAGGTCAACTATTCAACCTAAATCCTAAGCACTCATTAACGCCTAATGCTTTATACTAGTGTATTACACTAGTTTTTATTGCTTTTGTTCTAGGGTCAAGAGTCAATGTATTTAACTCTTTAGTAATTTGATATTCCCAACCAATCCCATACTCTTGGATTATAAATCTGTAATAGTTTAATGCATAGGGGTTTGCTGAGTCACCATCTTGAATCTCGTAGCTGTTTATTCTATACCCAATTGTCCCACAAGTATCTTGATAATTATTAATGTCAATAATTTCTTTTGCAAGTCTTTTAAGTTCTTCGGGGCTTTGGTAAAGATTATAGCTATTTAGCAATCTTAAAAGAGTCGAATTGTGCATTAAAACAGTCCGTAGTTCTATATTCTTCTGTTTTAGTATTTCTATTTCGGTGGTCGTATTTTCTTTGCTAAAACTGACATTTGAAAGCAAAAGTCCTATTGAAATACCAATTACAAGAATTGTAACTATTTTCAGATATTTTTGCATTTGAATAATTGATTTATTGAATTTAAGTGAATGCTATGGTTGACTAGGTCAAGTGATTGGTAATCTATGAACCAAACCTTTCAAAGCTCCACTGAGCCAAAGTGCCGTTTTTATTTTATTATTCCTCTAAAAAAATCTTTTGTTTTATCATAAAAGAGAACGCCAACTACATTTTTACCATTTTTGTCTTTCATAATTACAGGATATCCTTCACCTTCATGCTGCAATTGTTTGCGAGCTTTGAGAAACATACTTTGAAATTCATAAGAAAGAAGAAAAGAATAACAAAACCTTTGTGTCCATTCATCAAAGCTTATTTTCTCTATTTCCCAATCTTCACCCTTATAATTAGTTAAAACTATTTGTGAATTGTGTTTGTCAAAATAAAACTCTGAATGAGCAAAAGAGTTCCTTAAAGACGAATGGTAACCCTTTTTAATTACGTTTCCTATTTGTAGTTCCTTACTATCAAAAATTTCTCGTACTTCCTGACGTATAAATTTATGTTTTGTAAAGTCTGGAATTTCAACCTTCCATCCATATTCTTCGGAGTTAGTCATTAATGCAAGGCGTTTTAACTGCCTTAGAAATGGTTTGGACTCCCATATATGAGTATAAATCATTAGTTCCCTAGCGATTTTATCTTCTGAATCTGCAGTTTCATCATCTTCAAATGTATAAGCTTCATTCAGATAGCGAGTTAAGTGATTAATCCTGAAAGCATCTCGGTGTCTATGTTCTGTGTAGTCAATTATATACGGATTAACGTTAGCTCCTTCTAAACTCTCAAGATATTCTGAATGAGCTAAAAATTGAATAAAGTCATTTTCATTTAAAGAATTATTATGCGCAAAAATGAATGAATCTTGTATCGCTTTTTTAACTTCTTTCCAGATGGCAATAAATTCTTTTCGTTTAATCATTGTTTAATTCATTTTAGGTATTCGTACAATAATAACACCCAACTTGTCAACATGCCGTGTCTTATCTATATATCCCATATGGTCGGATAGGTACTAGCCATCTTTTACCATAAGTATTATCTCTTTTAAAACTAAACAAAATAGTAGTAAGGATTAATATGTATTGGCTAATCTAGAACAATTCTACAATATGCTTGGCACACTAAAGTGGTGGTCTTATGAAAGATATTGGCTATTCATGCTAATAAAAAACCGCAAAGCTTAGGCTCTGCGGTTTTTTATTCAAATCTTATCGATCATCTTTTTAATATCAATAGCGTATCTTATTTTTTTTTACTCTTCCGAAATCGTTTTAATGTTATCGGAATAAACACGGTCAATCAATAAATGACGAGGATCAATGGCTGCTTTGGCAGGCAATGTATCCAGAACAAAACTAAAGTTCATTACATCCTGATTAATTAAAACACGTTTCTCCTGATATAACTGCTCTTCATCATCATCAAGGAAGAAACCAATGTCCACCCAGTCGTTCATCGCCAAGCGGTTTTCGTTACCCAAGCTATCGGCTTTAATCTTGTGCGAATTAATTTCCATTGTAACTTCATACTTACCGTTATCCAATTCTTTGTAATTGGCTTCTTTCACACGATTATCGTAGAGTGTAATCTCTTTGAACCAATCGGTAATCAAGTATTGCAACGAATCGGGTACCTGTGGCTCCAAATGATCAAGGAAATCCAATGAGGTTGAATAATAGGGAGCACCCTTGTATTTATACTCATTCAGGTAATCGCGCATGGCTTGGTTCACCTTATCTTCACCTATGTAATCTTGTAAAGCATACAACACGACACTTCCTTTTCGGTAATGGATGTAGCCTTGGTTCTCAACTTTGTATAGCGGCAATTCCTTTTCCAACTCTTGTCCACGACCACGTAAATAGCTATTGTGGTTGTACTTCAAGAATTCGCGCATCTTCATTGGAGTCTCGGCCAATTGCTTCATGGTCATCAGCGCGGAGTACTCCGAGAAGCTCTCACTCATTAAGGTACTGCCTTGCATGTGTGCACCAATTACCTGATGTGCCCACCATTGATGCGCCATTTCATGTGCTATTACTTCATCAACAATGTTGTTGTCGGTATCTTCTCCTTCCAAATCTATGACAAAACCAATGGACTCAGAATACGGCATGGTTCCCGGGAAGGCCTGAGCAAATGTTGAGTAACGCGGAAACTCAATAATACGACATTGCTTATGGTAATAAGGACCAAAATTAGTTGAGTAATACTCCAAAGAGCGTTCAACGGCATCCATCATCATTTCAATATTCTGAGGATGTTTGGCATCATAGTACACTTCAATATCCACATTGTTCCATTTGCGTGTCGCTTTTTCGAAACGCGCTGAAATGAAAGAGTAGAAATTCTGCGAAGGATGATCTACCTTATAATGGTAGTAGTTTCTTCCATCTTCGGTCCATTGTTTCAATAACGAACCTGGTGCAATGGCTGTTTGATCACCTGCAGTTGAAATAACCGTTTCCACATTAATGAAATCAGATCGGCCATCTGTGAGGTAATTGGCCATATGGTATTTGCAGGAATCTTTTGTTAGTGCCGGCATACGGTCCTTAGGAGGTAAATCATGTTTCTTGCGATCATTCTTATCGCTTAATTCGCCAGCCGGATTATATCCAAGACCAGGCAGTACTTCCATGTTGTTCAGGAAGGTACCATTGTTGATAATGCTGGTATTACCGCGCGAGTTGGAGAAACCTAAGGAAATATGCTCCGACCTTACTTCCACTTCAATGGTTTGTTGAGGTTGAAGAGCTGGCTCAAGTTGATAAATCACATAGTCCAGTTCTTCATCATTATGCACCAGTTTTGCATTTGGAATATTCAATTCTGTTTCCCAAAAATCACTAAGGCTAAGATGAAGCGAGTCAATGGCAACATCCGTCTCGTTGGTTAACTTTAGGATGGCTTTGATTTTAGCATCGCGCTTATACGGATAGATATCGATAAAATACTTGGCATCCGTTATTTTCGGCATTGCTACGTGTTCGTACTTCTTGTACTTCGTTTCGTAGTCAACCGCCATTTGCTCCCTCTCATCACTTGTGTCATAGGGATTTAATATTTGCGTGTTATAATAAACAAATCCTGCCACAGCAGCCCATACAACAAAAACGCTCAAGGTGATGTATTTGTAATTTTTCGGAACTTGTTTGTTAGCGGCTACTATTCGGCTTTTTAACGAGCCTAACATACCTCTGTTCCATACAGCTCCGGCAAGTAATAAGGCCAGTATGCTAAGTAATACCCAATAGAGATTAAACCAGAAAGCACCTAATAAGCCTGGGCCAAAGCCATTCATATCAGAATACATCAGTGATGGACCTTCGCCAAGGTGTAACATGGCACTTTCCACATCAAAGATGGATAGCATAATGCTCCAAACAAATATGAGTAAGATAGAAACAAAGTAGCCGATGTATTTATTGTTGACCAATACCTGAATCATGATCATGACACCACTAAAGATGACATAGGCCCAAAGGTTGGTATAAAAGAAATCTAATAGATACACATTCAATTCAATGCGTGTGTAACCATTCAATAATTGGTAAATAACTCCGCAAATAATAAAGAAAACATTAAGTATGCTTGTGGCGGCTATTAGTGATAAAGCTTTAGCAGCAAGCGAAATAAATGAGGTATGTGGAGACGAGTCCATTACTTCATTTATTTTACTGTCTCTGTCGCGCCAAATGAGTTCGCCACTGAAAAATACCAATATAATAAGAAGGAATAGCGAGGTGCTATCAGTAATTGAATCAATTACCTTGTAGGTTAATGGGTACGATTTTAACCCATAATATTCAAAACCTGCAAACAGATCAGTGACCAGCAAAATGGCACTAAAGAGAAACATTATTTTGAAGGTTACGCTTTTAACGATGCTCAAGAAGCTAATTTTGAAAAAGCTTTTTAAGTGCAACCACTCAGTGTGACCATTAAAAGCAAGGTTTAATTCAGGAAGATTAAAATCAACTACTTTCTTTGCCTTACTTGCTTTCTGTTTTTTAAGTTTCTTGTTCTTTTCCTTGAATGAATGTAAGGTATAAGAAACAATAAGTATAAGTATACCTACGCCTGTCCATATTAAGCGGTTGGTAAGCAGAATGCCATTAAAGCCGGGACTTAAGGTATTGCGTTCAACTGCTGTATAGTATTTACTTTCGAGCGAATAAGAATTAATGCCAAACACATCAACTAAACCAGCAATGGTTTCATTATCGATATCTGACATTAGCGTGGATGAAATGATGTATCCAATTATTATCAGAAACGCTCCGGTGAAAGAGATAACCGTACTTTTCCATTTGTTGGCGGTGGCAAAGATGATGGCACCAGCAAAAAACATGTTAGGTAGAATGAATAGGAAATAGTTGTTAATGAACATTTCGGATGAGAACTCCCCAAAGCGTTCAGCTTCAATCCAGCCAAAGGCCGGGGCTGAAATGGTTCCTATATACGATCCTAAAAATATACCTAGTAAAGGAATGGTCGACAAGATTAAGGCTCCAAAGAAACGACCGAAAAAGTAGCCGGCCTTACTCAGTGGAGTGGTAAATAGTATCTCGTTGAAATTGTTTGAATGATCGCGCAGGGCGGCATTGTTAAAGAATGCCGTGGCCACTAATAATCCAAAAATAGATAGTATGGATGTGAAAATGGCTAGAGTGTATGGTGAATTGCGGTGCACATTACCCACCGATCCGCCAATCATAACATTATCACTCGCCGTAGCTCCAAACACAAGTAGCGTGAAAAGAGCCAGGAATATATACACCATGGGTTGTTTCAGGGTGTATTTTATTTCGGTAAAAAAGAATGTCTTAAACATAGTTAATCGTTTGGGTGGTTAAACAAGTACATTGGCCGTGTTAATCTTCGAGAAGAAGACATCTTCCAAATTAGGATTCACTTGTTCAAAACCATTTTCAGGATGCTCATCGCTGAAGACATGAATGAGTGGCTGACCACCCACCATTTTATTTGATATGATGGAATACTTACGGGCGTAATCTTCCAAATCGGTTCGTGTTACTATCTTCTGATAAACCTTACCATTTATGCTGTCAATGGCATTCTGCGGTGTATCCTGAAATACGATCTGTCCCAGATTCATGATGGCCATTTTGGTGCATAGTTCACGCACATCATCAACAATATGGGTTGATAAAATTACAATGACCTCTTCACCTACATCAGCCAGTAGGTTATGAAAGCGGTTACGCTCGCCTGGATCTAAACCCGCGGTAGGTTCATCCACAATAATCAATTTAGGATTACCAATTAAGGCTTGAGCAATACCAACACGTTGCTTCATTCCACCTGAGAATCCTTTAACGTGTTTGTTCTTAATGTCGTATAGGTTAACCTTGTTTAGTAGATAGGCTACCAAGTCTTTTCTTTCTCCTTTATTGGTGATCCCCTTAAGTACGGCAATGTGGTTTAATAACTGTTCTGCCGTAATACGCGGATATACGCCAAACTCCTGTGGTAGATAACCGAGTACCTTACGCAATTCGCCTGGTTGTTTAAATATATCAATATCATCTAAGGTAGCTGTACCTGTATCTGCTTCTTGAAGCGAAGCAAGTGTACGCATCAAGGTAGACTTACCAGCGCCATTTGGGCCTAAGAGACCAAACATGCCGTTTGATAATTCCAGATTAACGTTATCCAGCGCTTTTACACCATTGGGGTAGGTTTTTGATAGGTTCGTGATCTTTAATGTACTCATAGTGGGTTAAGTGTTTTATTGATAATTGTATTGGTGCTTGTGTAACAAATATAGTTAAATCTTGATAGTGTAATACTTATTCATCTTTTATTGTTTGTATTTATAAATCGTAAATCGTGTATTTTATTTTACTTTGTTTAGAGTGTTTTCTAATAAGTTGAACTAAAATCATTATACCTCAGATAATTCAACTCAGTTTGGGACTATATAAAAGAATCTAACTACTGCCTTCCGACTATATACTGACAAACTATCTTAATATATAAATGTTTGATTTGTTCTTTAGGTTGCCTTCTGCCAAGTTTTTTTAATTTTGTCGCAGTCAAATTGCTGTGCTAATGCAGTTGTTAGGGCGAAAATAAACACTTTCCAATGAAGATACTTCTGAATTGCCTACCTCCTACAGATGTTAATAGTCCTACTATTTCGCTGTCTATCCTTAAGAAGTTCATGAATAATAATGGCTTTGAGACCATAATTAAGTACTGGAATTTTTCATTATCACTTATGGCGGAACATACCGATAGTGAAGATACTGAAATACGACTCATTCCATTTTTGTCAATTCTTAACGATAAACAAAATAATCTCGTAGGCAATGCACGCATTATTTCGCAACTCCAGCTCTTAAAGCCTGAATATAAGATAGAGGGGCCTGGTTATTATTCTGAATTACTCGACGAGTTGAAACAGGGTGTGTACACAGTAATTCGGGATGAAATAAGTAAGATTGATTTTAGTGAAATTTCACTATTTGGTATAAGTGCCAAGTACAATCAATGGATTCCAGGCATGATTCTGGCTGAAGAGATTAAAAGAGTGGCTCCGCATTTAAAAATTATAGTAGGCGGATTTGGCAGCAAAGGTGTTGCCGAGGAGGCCATGAAGCTTTGTCCACATTTTGATTATGGAACCTGGGGAGAGGGAGAATATCCATTGTTAGAATTAGCAAAACAATTAGATAGTAATACGCTTGATTTAAGTACGGTGCCTCGTTTGATTTATCGCGAGGGCGAACGGCTTATTCAATCAGAACTCATAAAGAGTCAGTATCTCGATTTTAAGAATTACATCTACCCCGATTACGATGATTTTGTAAACACCTTTCCCGATGATGAGGATAAGGATTTGATTAGCATCCCAATAAATTCGATAAGATCATGTCATTGGCGAAAGTGTAAGTTTTGTGACTTTAACCAAGGTTATAAATTGCGGGCCAGAACACCTGAGTGTGTTGTAAAGGAGATAGAAGAGCTAAGGCAACAATACGGATTTACAACTTTTACCTTTGTTGATAGCGATACCTTTGGTAATCTGACTCATTTCGAGAAGTTGTTGGATTTACTTATCGACCTACGATATCGCACTGAAGAAGATTATTCTTTTTGGGCAGAGCTGATACCAAATAATCAATACAATGCCGACTTAATGCAAAAGATGGCCATTGCCGGATTTAAAAACCTGTTTATTGGTTACGATGGTTTATCGGATGCTCTATTAAGCAAGATGAATAAGAGCAATACCTTTTCTGATAATGTGTTCTTTGTCAAATATTCCTTAAAGAACGGTATCGCGCCAGTTGTGAATGTAATTAAGCACATACCCGACGAAACTGAGGCAGATGTGCAAGAGTGCATAGATAACCTGCATTACTTGCGCTTCTTTTACAAGGATCCTGTGGTTGAGTTCACGCACATCTATGTCGATTTGGTTTTGTCTTCCATGTCGAAGTATTATTCGATGTTATCGGAAGAGGAAAGAGAAACCTACAATACTGACGATTTAAGCTATATGTTGCCTGCTGAGTATTCTAATCATGAGGATAGATTTCACCTTTTTAGATTTAAAAAGGATAAGCCTGCCAACGAACGAGAGTGGAAGAAGTTAGTAGAGGTGGAGGAGTATTACAAGCAAAACAAGTTTAGTTATAAGATTCAAGAATTGAATGGTATATGTTATTATACCGAGTATTGTAACGACGAGGAGATAGAAAACATTGTTTTTGGTGAGCCCGAATATGCATTTATTCTGAAAGCAACGGAAAAATGCGTTCGAACATTCTCGGAACTTTTAACAGATATTCAGGTGCCCCATCCTTTGGTAACAGAGGAACGTTTGAAAGAATTATTAAGCCATTTAAAAGCGAGTTATCTTATTTATTGTAATGCCGAATATTCCAATATTATCTCGCTTATACATTTATAAAAGCCAATTTTATTATCCAATCGGTATTATTACATTAGTGGCTCAATGCATTGTTATACATGATTGATTATTACAAGATATTAGGCATTACTCAGAATGCTACCCTGGATCAGATTAAAAAAGCCTATCGTTCAAAGGCTAAAATGTATCATCCTGATATAAACAAGTCAGATGATGCGCACGACAAGTTTATATTGCTGAACGAGGCATATGAATACTTCGTCAAGTTAAAAGATCCGAAAAGGCAGAAGCAACGTACAACAAATACCAAAGCGAATAACGAGGAATTCTGGAATGAGTGGCAACAACGAGAAAAACAAAAGGCAAGACAACGTGCCCAGGCCTATGCTAAAATGCGTTACGAAGCTTATATAAAATCTGACGTATACCGAACTGCCGAAGTGGTAAATTCTATTGTAGATTTTTTTGGGGGAGTGTTTATATTACTTTTTGTGATTGGCTTACCCATTATGTTGTTTGTTCAATATGGAGCGGTAACGCTTTTAGTAAGTGCCATTCTAATTTTGCCCACTTCACCTTTATGGCTTCGGTTTTTATTCCGAACCTTTAATAAGGATGCTATTAATTCCTTTTTTAGAATCCGTAATGCCAGCTTGCGAACTAAAATAATGCGTTTAATACTGTTTGTAGCTATCAATATTTGGCTATTTTTCACTTTTACTTTAAATACACTGGTTGAGTTAAAGGTGTTGGGAGGTGCTTTTGCACTGTCTTTTGTACTAGCTTTAGTGGCTTCCAGACTGGTGAAATCCTTGTACTACAGATACCTATTATTTGCGTTGGTAGCTCCCTTACTTATTAATCTGTTTTTTGTAATAAATTTTAGTTTCTCTTCATCGCCCCAAATAAACTCGTATTACTACACATACTCTTATAATGGTAATACCACATTTACAAGTATTCATCTGGAAGATGGACAATACGATAACTATAAAGGGATTCGCTATTTTACTGATTTCAGACCTTTCATAGCTAAGTCGTGTGTCACCTATACCATTGAAGATGGTTTGTTTGGTATAAAGGTGGTGAAGGATGTGTTGGCAACTTATCAAATGGTAGAGTAGATATCGGTTGGTCAATATTTCTTGTTTTTAAGGAAGTGATTTGTTTATTATAGTTTTATGATCTATGTCTATCTTAAATAATGCTTTTCGCTTCAGGTAAAGTAAACCAGAAGGTTGTACCAGCTTCTTGACTGGAGTTCACACCGATTTGTCCGCCGTGCGATTCAATGGCCATAGTGCAATAGGTGAGACCTATACCTGTCGAGTGCATTTTAGTTTTGGCATGAGCTTTAACCTGAGCAAAGCGATTAAAAATATGCTTTTGTTGTTCCTCGGATATAAATGAACCAATGTTGTGCACTGATACTTTTAATAAGTCACTATTCGATATTGTAGCTTTAATAGTTACCGTTTCGCTTGGTGATGAGAACTTAACAGCATTTGATAAGATGTTGGAGAATACCCTGCGTAAAACCATGGCATCTGAATTAACTTCAATTTTATTTTCGACTTGTACATCAAAACTTAGCTCGTTCATTCTTGCCAAGAATCCCACTTCTTCGATGGCACCATTAACGATCCCATGTATGTCTTTATATTCCTTATGAAGCATCAAGTCAATGCTTTCATTTCGATATACATCTAAAGTGTTTTCAATCATGCTGAGCATGCGCAGCGATAAATGTTTAATCAATTCATCTTTTTCATCCAATTCAGATAAAATATCAATATTTACTAAGGTTGACAGTGGGTTTTTAAGATCATGAATAACCATGTTAGTCATATCTTCCTTAAACTGCGATAATTGTTCCAGCGATTTATTGGTATTAATGAGCTCCTCTTTCTGCTTATTAATTTCAAGGTTTTTGGCGCGTAGTTGGCGATTTGTCTTTTTCTTTTCAATAGAACTTCTCCAAATACTTACCACTAAAAGTAACATGAATAGAAACCCAACAATAAAAGTGTTTCTAAAAGCTTTCTGTTTTTTTAGTTCTGCCTCTTGAAGTCGATCTTTTTTGTCTTGTTCACGTTTAGCTATGGCTTTCTCTTTTGCCGATTTATACTCGTATTCTAAGTTACTAATTCGTCTTATGTTTTCTTTATTAAACAAGCTATCGCTCATTGTTTTAAATGCTATATGAGCGCCAAGCGCTTCCTTGTAAAGTCCTAAGCGTTCACTAGTTTTGGCAAGCATTTTAGCGCTTTCACTAATGAGTTGTATGTCATCCAATTCTGTTGCCATCAGATAGGCTTTTTTGCTATAGAGATAAGCTTCTGTGTGTTTGTTCTGCTTATCGTAAATAGTGGAAATACCTATGTAGCTACTAATTTCTGTACGTTTATAAGATATGGTCTGGCTCAGGTTAACGGCCTTGTTATACAGTTCCATGGCATCCACAAGTTTATCCGTCAAAACAAGAATGTTAGCCAAATCTCTTAAGGCATTCAGCTCTCCTTGTTTGTTTCCTATTTCCTGTTGGAGCTTAAGCGTCTTGTTCTGGTATTCCCATGCTTTATCGTAAGCCCCTTTTTTTGTGTAAATGCGGCCCATGTATTCATAATTATAACACAGTCCGGTTTTAAATCCAATTTCTTCGGCATACCCCAATCCTTTTAAACAATACTTCAAAGCATCACTGTAGTTGCTTTCCACAATATAAATATGAGCAATGTTGGAAGCAGCAATTGAGGCATCTTTATAGTTATTTTGACGCTCATCAATGAGAAAGCTTTTTTGATAGCATTCAAGTGCTTTGGGCCAGTTGCCATGATGTTCATATACTACGCCCAGATTGTTGAGTGTAAAAGACATGGCCTCTTCATCATTGATCTTGGTTGCTATTTCAAGAGCCAGTTCGGCGTATTGTAGTGCTAAATCATAATTGCCTATGTCGGCATAATTGGTGCCTAAACTGGCATAGTTGTAACAAATAGATGCACTGTCTTTTAATGCAATATTTATTCTAAGAGCTTGCTTTATGAATTTAGTAGCTTTGTCTACTTCACCTTGAAAATATTGTATTTTACCTATGTAATAGTAGTTTTTTGCAAGTCCTTTTTGGTTGTTAATGGATTGATTGATTAATAAGCTTTTGTTAGAATACTCTTGTACCTTACAGAACTCGGAAATTACATAATAATACATGGCCATTTGATCGTAATAATCTGCTTTCCCTTTTGGGTAATTTATTTCTTCTACAATTTCACCAGCTTCTTTAAGGTGCTTAAAGGCATTTTGTGGATTGATGTTTTGAAATGCTTCCGCAGCCGAATTTAAAAGGTCAACGCGCACACTATCTCTGATGGAGTGATTTGATAATTGCCTTTCAATGCTATCAATAGTTGATGATTGAGCCTGAGAAATAGGAGTAGACGTGATGTGAAAAAATATGCAAATAAAATAAAAAGCTACCCTCATGTAATATTATTTTCCAAGGCTAATATACCTAATTTACATCAACAATATTTGGCATGTAGATAAGTTTTTTGTTTTTGTATATAGGTGAAGGGTGTCTAACTCTTTAGTGTTAAGTGGCTTTATTTCGTACTATTTGGCAGATTGCACTATTCAATTTATAATTGGTCACTTCACTTTATTGGACTAAATTTGAATAAATAAGAATGTTGAAGTATTAGAGAATAGTAAATATATATGATCACAAGCACATTTATACCTGTTTTTAAAGCTGTTCTCAGCATATTTTTAATAGCCATAGCAAGTGGTGTATTGGTAAGGCGTAATATTATTAGGCAAAGTGATATTCAGAGTATGTCGCATATTACTATTGTGATATTGCTACCATGCCTTTTCTTTTCGAAGATCATTGGAAGTTTTGACCCAGCTAGTTTCGTGTATTGGTGGATTTTGCCCTTGGTGGCTTTTGTTATGATAGGTTTTGCTTTAGGTTTATCGTATTTATTCTTTTACAAAAAACGTAAACAAAAGAAGGCCATAATGGCAGTTGCATCTTTTATGAATGCCAATTACATGGTACTGCCTATTGCAACTATGTTATATGTTGAAGATTTGAATACATTTTTAACTTATTGCTTCATGTTTATTTTAGGTGTAAGCACTGCATTGTGGAGTGTAGGAAAGTACATGGTGACCTCTGGCGAAAATGAAAAGATCAGATTAAAAGAAATTGTGAATCCGCCATTAATTGCAAGTTTGGGTTCAATATTAATTGTTCTACTTGGTTTGGAGAATTACGTTCCTTCAGCTATTTTAATCCCTGTTGATTTCCTTGGGCAAGCTGCCATTCCTATTGCCACTATTGTATTAGGTGCTACATTGGGTTCTATCTCGGTAAGGCAAATGCCCTCCATTATCGATTCAATTAAGGTAGTGGGAATAAAGTTATTTTTAATGCCCGCCATTGTTATTGCTCTATTATATTGGACGCAATGGCTAAACACTTACCCTTTAATCGCCGACTTATTAGTATTACAGGCCTCGGTTGCCCCGGCTACTCTGTTAATTGTTCAGGTTCGTAAATATGGAGGTAATGCACAGGAGGTGGGTAGTATGATGCTAATCAATTATATCGTTTGTCTTTTAACGATACCCGCATGGCTTACTATTTGGCGTATGCTTATTGCTTCCTATTAATAGTGTAAGGAAACCAGCTTAATGCCAGTTTCCCTTTCAATTATTTTTAGTTTGAAGCTAGTTTAACTGGTTCGGCTTCCGAAATGTATTTTGGACAGACTTCACGAACTGCATCTTTTTCTGTTTTGCCTAACTTTTTATATTCTTTCCCAAACTTACTTTTGGCAATGTCGTTTCGCATTTCATTAAATGCTCGTAATACTTCATTTTGCACCAATAAGTAGGCGTGGTATTCGGTATCATTGGTGGTTTGAATCGAAATAATACCCTTACTAACTTCAGTGGGACCGAAGTACTTAATATTTTTACTTTCCTTGTCCGATAGCTGTAGTTTATCGTTAGGGTTTAAAATGAATTCTTTAGTTGCCTCAGTTAGGTTTCGTATGTCCATTTGGGATTTTTCGACCATTAGTTGATTATTGGAGTTAACCAATATTTCAAATACATTACGATCATGCTTAAGGGGCGTATCAATATCTGGTTTATCTTGATACGGGGGAAGAAGTGTACTTAATCCCTGATCTGTGTCCATTGTTGTTGATACCAAGAAGAATATTAGTAACAAAAACGCGATGTCGGCCATTGAACCGGCATTTACTTCAGTAGTTTCTCTTTGTTTCATAATAGATCATTTAATTATTTATTAATAATTAATGACCCTGCATAATATGATTCCGAAATTGACACCATTAATATACAAAAAAAATAACAGTTTACACTTTATGTGGTCAATTAAATTTATGATCAACTATCTTATTGTGCCCAGAATAAGATTGGTTAAAAAGAATTAAGCTGCTTTCTGCAAAAACTGGAATCTCAGGTTCATTTTGTCGTAATTTGGCGTTAGTTTTCTTGAGTAAAAGGTAGCGCGTGCTGCATATTTATTACCTTTGTACGCTAATTTTGAAATATACAATAAGTGAATCATCTTTCCGTCAATCATATAATCATTCGCTATCGATTAGCCATTTTAGCTGCTGTCGCTTTTTTAACTTTGTTTTTTGGTTTTCAGGCTAGTAAAGTAACCTTGGATTATAAGTTAGCCCAGCTTCTTCCAAAAACAGATTCAACGTTTATTGAATACGAGAATTTTAAGAAAATATATGGTGAGGATGCTAAGCTCATACTGTTAGGAATTAATGATTCTACAATTCTTGAACTTGATAAGTTTAATGCCCTTTATGACCTTACTGAAGCTATTGCTGCTATTACTGTTTCAGGCGATGATGGTGAGCAAATAGTAGGTGCTAAAAGTGTATTGTCTTTAAGTAGAATAAGTGAGTTAAATAGGGTGAATGATAAGTTAGAGTTAAAAACTTTATTTCCTCAAAAACCTAGCTCTCAATATCAATTGGATAGTATTTTAGGCATCGTTGATAAACAATTGTTTTATAAAGACCTATTATTTAAGCAGACAGATAGCTCGTTTGTGACCATATTGAGTATTACTCTTCGCAATGATATGGTTAATTCAAAACGGCGAATTGCCTTTGTGAATAATGTATATGAAACTACCGAATTGTTTAGTGAAAAAACGGGGGTTGATGTGCATTACTCGGGGCTGCCATATATCCGAACACGTGTAATGGATAAAGTAAGAGGCGAGTTGAGCCTTTTTATTATTTTGGCTGCTATTGTATTGGCCATTATACTGTATCTGTTTTTCCGCTCGTTTAAAATAGTTGGAACATCCCTCTTGGTTGTTGGTATTTCAGTTATTTGGGTATTTGGTTTTATTGGTTTGTTTGGTTTTAAAATAACAGTACTAACAGGATTGATCCCCCCACTAATCATCGTTATTGGAATACCCAATTCCATTTTCATGATTAATAAGTATCATCAGGAATGCAGTAATCATGGAAATCAATGGGCCGCATTGGAGCGAATGATAAAGAAAATTGGCGGAGTTATTTTCTTGACCAATCTAACTACAGCTTCTGGTTTTGCTACATTCATACTTACTAGTTCTACCATTTTGGTTGAATTTGGAATTATAGCAGCGATTAATATTATCTGCCTGTTTTTTATTTCCATCACCATTTTTCCAATCATAACAAGCTTTCAGAAAATGCCATCTGCAAGGCATATCAAGCATCTGGAGAATAAATCGTTAAATTCATCAATTAAATGGTTAGTGATAACCGCCATGAAGAATAGGCGATGGGTATATGTTGGTACGTTGTTTTTAGTACTATTTAGTGCATTGGGTATTAGTTTAATAAAAACATCGGGTAATGTCGTTGATGATATTCCTAAGAGTGATGCTATTTATCAGGATCTTCTCTTTTTTGAAGAACAGTTCAAGGGCGTATTGCCTTTCGAAATTGTGATAGACACTAAGGTAGAGAATGGTGTTTTTAGAGAAGGGGGAAAAACCTTGTATAAAATGCGACGTTTAGAGAAGGTTTTAGCTCGCGATTCTTTGTTTACGCCTTACTTTTCGAAACCGTTATCTATTAATGATGGGGTGAAATATATCTATCAAGCCCATATGGGAGGCGATCCTAAGTTTTATAATGTGCCGTCACCTAGTAAATTGACCGGGCTAAAAAAGTATTTCTCAAGCGAATCATCGGAACATTCTGAGAGTTTAAGTGCTTTTATCGATTCATCAAAACAGATAACACGGATGACGGTTAAGATGGCGAATGTTAATACCGATCAGATTCAAAGTATAAAAGATTCACTTAGGATAAAGGTTGATAAAATATTCAGCCCAGCCGATTATAAGGTGAGTTTTACTGGTACAAGTTTAGTGTTTTTAAAAGGAACCAATTTTCTTATACGCAACTTATTTGTGAGTCTGGCCATAGCCATTCTGTTAATATCGGTTTTTATAGCTTTCATGTTTCGATCTTTCCGAATGGTTTTTATATCACTTATCCCTAATATAATTCCATTACTTTTTACCGCTGGAATTATGGGTTATTTTGGTATTCATATAAAACCATCCACTATATTGGTATTTAGCATTGCCTTTGGTATTTCAATTGATGATAGTATTCATTTCTTGGCCAAATATCGTCAGGAATTAAAGATACATGGAGGACGTATTAAGTTTTCGGTGGTCGAAGCTATAAAGGAATCGGGGGTGAGCATGATTTATACATCTATTGTTTTATTCTTTGGATTCTCCATATTTACAGCTTCAAGTTTTGGTGGTACTATAGCCCTGGGTTTATTGGTGTCATTAACTTTATTAGTGGCAATGTTAACCAACTTGATATTGTTACCTGCAATGCTTTTGTCATTAGAGAAGGCCAAGCGTAAAGAAGAAAAAAAGATTAAAAAGAAGAAATGATATACTACTGGTTAAGATATACAATGCCCATTGCATTAAGGCTTTATTTTAAACATATCTTTTTTGTTCATCGACATAAGATTCCTAAAAAAGGACCAGTCATATTAGCCTCGATGCATCCAAATTCATTCATTGATGATTTTGTGATTGGTATTTTTGCAGGACGCAAACTAAGGTTTCTTGCCAGGGGAGATGTATTTGCTACTAAGCTCGCACGTGTTTTATTGGAATCAATGCGCGTATCGCCTGTTTATAGAGCCATGGATAACACGCAGGATGTAAAGAAGAATTTGGAGGCTTTTGATATTTATACGCAAACATTGAAATATAATGGCACCTTATTAATTCATTCCGAGGGAGTATGTGTTGTTGAGAAACGCGTGCGTAAACTTAAGAAAGGAACGGCTCGAATTGCCTTTAAAGCTGAAGAAGAAAATGATTTTAAGCTGGGGGTACAGATTGTTCCGATCTCTTTAAATTATACCAATGGGCCAAAAATAAGAGAAACATTAATGGCACAATGTGCCGATCCCATTTTGGTGAGTGATTATAAAGATATCTACCTTGAAAATCCAGCAAAGGCGGCAAAAGCCCTGAATGATGATTTATACGCAGCGCTTAATGAAGGGGCCGTTGTTATTGAATCTAAAGAGTGTGAAACCACGGTAGAACAGTGTTTCGAAATTGCTCGAAATAACAAGTTAGTGGGGGCTCTACCTATTGCTAATGCCAACCCTGTGCCATTTCAGATTGAGAATAAAATAAGTTCACATATTAATCAACTCTTTTCAGATTCAAAAGAGCAGTATAAGGAACTAAAAGAAAAAGCTCAAGTTTATTTTGATTTGTTAGGTAAGTATAGGATTACCGATCGGGAAGTGGCCTGTGATAAAACTTCATACTATCTTAAGGCATTGCTTTTAGTGGTTGTGTTACCCATTTTTTCTCTTGGCTACTTAGCCAATGTTTTACCTGTTTATTTAGGCCGTAAGGTGGCAGATAAAGTCGTGAAAACACGTGAGTTTTATGGTTCGGTTTACGTTGGAGCCAATTGGTTGTTTGTACAGCTGTATTACCTTGTTTTATTCATATTAGGAGGGGTGTTTGCAGGACTTATGGGGCTTTTATTGGTGTTGAGTATTGCTGTTATAGGGTTCTGGTCGGTACTATTACGCGATCAATATTTGCTGTTTTTTGAACGCTTTAGGTTCAATAAGTTCAAGTCGAAACATACAGCTGATTATAAACAGGCTAAGCTGTATAGAGATGAACTGTCTAAGCTTCTTGGATAGTTGAGTAAGAGTATTGTAGTATTATAGATAGGCAGATTAAATTCATTTAATTGCTTTTTTGATTAAAAACAATAATTACTTTTGTTTACTAATAAAAAGATAAAATAATTTTGGCAGATAGTGTAGTTTGGATAACAGGAGCTTCGTCGGGAATAGGTGAAGAATTGGCATACGCATATGCAAGAGAAGGTGCAAGGCTGGTTCTGACAGCGCGAAGAGAAGATAAACTTAATTTGGTACGAGAGAAGTGTCTTTCGTATACAAAAGAATGTTTTGTATTCCCTGCCGACCTGTCATCAACAGATCAGTTAGAAGACTTAGTTGATAATGTCATAAAACAAACTGGAACCATTGACGTTTTAG
Organism: Carboxylicivirga fragile; assembly: GCA_025499625.1. GTDB lineage: Bacteria > Bacteroidota > Bacteroidia > Bacteroidales > Marinilabiliaceae > Carboxylicivirga > Carboxylicivirga fragile. The sequence goes on from JAFMVD010000050.1 coordinate 38,227, forward strand.
TTAATAATGCTGGAATAAGCCAACGTTCCTTAGCCCATGCAACGCCTCTCGAAAATGATCGAAAAATTATGGAGATAAATTTCTTTAGTGCAGTAGCATTAACGAAGTTGGTTTTACCATACATGATTAAAAATAGAAGTGGTCATATAGTTGCCATCAGCAGTATAGTTGGAAAGTTTGGTTTTCCATTACGTAGTGCCTATTCTGCGGCAAAGCATGCCTTGCAAGGTTTTTTTGAGTCTTTAAGGGCAGAACTTAAGGCAGATAATATAAAAGTAACCATTGTGTCTCCGGGGAGAATTAAAACCGAGGTATCGAAAAATGCGTTAACAAAAGAAGGTGTTGCGCATGGTGAAATGGATCCAGGACAGGATAAAGGAATGCGAGCAGATGTGTGTGCAAACATTATTCTCAAAGCGATTAAAAAAGAGAAGAAGGATATTTTAGTGGGTGGTAAGGAATTGTTAATGGTTTATATTTACAAGTATTTACCAGCTCTATATAATCGTATTGTAACTAAAGTAAGTAGTAAATAATATAATCCTATGGTCAAAACTATAAGCGGGATTCAACAAATTGGTGTTGGAGTAAAAGATGCTCAAGAAGCATGGAAGTGGTATCGCACCCAATTTGGAATGGATATTAATGTTTTTGAAGATACTGCGGTGGCTGAGATTATGCTTCCTCATACCGAAGGTAAGACCAGGGAACGTTACGCTGCTTTAGCCGTTAATATGGAGGGTGGCGGAGGTTTTGAAATATGGCAGCACACAGGTATTGAACCTAAAGCGCCCAATTTTGAAGTCCAGTTAGGCGATTATGGTATATTTATCACTAAAATTAAAAGTCGCGATATTGAGAAATCGTATCGAGTACATAAAGAGCGCGGCTTGAATATACTTGGTGAGCTTTACAAAGATCCGAGTGGGAATGATCATTATTTTATCAAAGATCCCTACAATAATATCTTTCAGATTGTAGCTGAGCCAGTTTTTTATAAGAAACAAAAATCAGTTACTGGAGGAACCAATGGTTGTTTAATTGGCGTATCAGATATTGAGGCAGCCATGAAGGTTTATTCCGATATTCTACAATACGATGAAGTGGTTTATGACAAGGAAGATGTGTTTGCCGATTTCGCACAGCTACCAGGAGGTGATCAGAAATGTCGTCGTGTGTTACTTAAGCATAAAGAAACAAGAACAGGCACGTTCAGTCGTTTATTTGGCCCCACACAAATTGAATTGGTAAAAGTATATGATCGTGAACCTCGTAAAATATTCGAAAACAGAATATGGGGTGAGCTAGGATTTATCCACTTGTGTTTTGATATTACGGGTATGGACTTTTTGCGTGAAGAATGCAAATCCAAAGGTTTTGCGTTTACCGTTGATAGTGCTGATAGTTTTGATATGGGTGTGGCAGCTGGCCATTTCTCTTATATCGAAGATCCAGATGGTACGCTCATTGAATTTGTAGAAACACATAAATTACCAATCATTGAAAAGTTTGGCTGGTACATGAATCTTAAAGGGAGAGATCCAAAGAAGAGTCTGCCGAATTGGATGGTTAATACACTTGCTTTTAATCGCATTAAGGATAAGTAGAATATTCTTTGAAATAAAATACAAGGCCATTTCTCATTTTACTCTGAGAAATGGCTTTTTTATAACAACTTCACTAAGTTTTTATTTTGAGATCTAACCTCCTCTTAAAAGGAGTTTGTTATTGGCGTGAAGATTGTTTTAGAAAGGGTATGCTTTGTTGTGCATGAAAAAAGAGATGTGTGAATGTTAGTTGGTATTGTAAGATGATTGTTCAGGGATGAGGAATTCTATTTGCTTGGTTAATAGAATTTAATTACACTAGAGTGCAAAATTATTTAACACTATGATTGACAAAGTTAAATATTGTTTATAATTTGTGTGTGCATTATAAACCAATTTACCATGTCGTCAAAATCAAACCTATCTATTTCAGATCACCTTTTGAAAGGTGATGGCATCATTCCCTATTTATTAGAGCACACAAAAGGAGGAGAATTTCAATCTTCTTATCCTGATTCTGTCATCATACATTATACGGCAGGCGGCAGTGCTGAATCATCGGCTCGTCATTTACGAAATAAAGACGTTAAAGCATCGGCACATTTGGTTATTGGCCGCGCTGGAGAAATATACCAGATAGTGCCCTTTAATTATCAGGCTTGGCATGCCGGTAAAAGCAAATATGGTTCGCGTGTTGGGTACAACAAGTTTTCCATAGGTATTGAATTGGATAATGCCGGCGTATTAACCAAGGCAGGTACTGAATATGTATCATGGTTTGGTAAAAAATATCAGCAGAATGATGTACTTCAAGCGCGTCATCGCAACGAACAGGATTTAAAATATTGGCACCTCTATACACCTGAGCAGATAGCGGCTTGCGAACGAGTTGTTAAGTTACTTATTGAAAATTACGGAATAAAGGAGATATTAGGTCACGAAGAAATAGCACCGGGAAGAAAACAAGATCCTGGACCAGCATTTCCTTTGGATCGATTTAGAAATAGGCTTTTGTTCGAAGATAGAGCCGATGATGAAACACCCTTAAAAGGTAAAAACTATAAAGTTACAGCAAGTCAATTGAATATTAGGGAAGGTGCTGGCGGACAGTTCAAAAAGGTGGCTCAACCTTTAAAAAAAGGTAGCGAGGTAACCATTCTGGAAGAGAAAGATGGCTGGTGTAAGGTAAAAACAACGATTACTGGTTGGGTTAGTAAAGGGCATCTAGATATTTAGTCATATGCAACGATTTCTTTTGTTAATAGTAATTGCAGGTATCGTTTTCTTGCTGGTACTCTTTGTTAATCGACCCGATTTAATTGAAAACATCTGGATTTGGTTGGTGGGATTGGCGGGCAGCATCGTAAAATCCTTTCAATTAATAATCGACTTCTTTAAAGATCGATTTGGTAACGCGACAACTGACACGGATCAGAACAAAAATGGAAATAAGAGTAATACATCTAATGGTCGTGAATCAAGTAAAACAGATGCGACCATTGAAGCTTTTAAGGGCACTACCATTACCGTATTGCGTATTTCAGATGATGAGGAAACGACCATCGGTTTGTTGTACATTGATTCAAGCTTTTATTGTTATACACTCGAGGATACTTATAATGAGGTTAAAATAAAAGGGCAAACGCGCATACCTGCAGGTACCTATAATATTGATTTTCTGAGGCAGGAAACACCGCTTACTTTAAAGTACAGAGAAAGGTATCCCGACTGGTTTAATTTTCACTTACACATTCAGAATGTACCAGGATTTACAGGTATTTATATTCATAGTGGCGGCAATCATCAGCATACCGAAGGGTGTTTGTTAGTCAGTAATAGTTTGTCTGTTGGAACTGATAATTCGTACTTAACCAATTCGAGAACAACCTTTAAGAACTTGTATAAATATTTGGAGGAGCGTTTGACTAATAAGCATAAGCTTAGAATTATTATACGAGATGAAAACTGGATCAAAGAACTAAATCATTAATCATGGCTACTAAAGAAATCAACTATACCGATCAAATTGCTAGCACTTTGCGAGAAAAGAAAAACTTAAATCGCCTTTTAGTTGGTGCAGTGCTTTTTCTTGAGCTTATCATTTTTATTGGTGTTGTGCTAACGGCACGGGTCTATTATTGCGATGATACACAGCATTTCAAAGACATTTTCTACGTCATAGCATTGTCATTAATCTTAATTTGGTTTGGCATTTTTGTCGCTTATCTCACATGGGCTATCTACTTTTATAACATTAACCTTGGGCTTACAAATCAATCGTGGGCTGAGTTAAGACAACGTATAGCTGAATCGCCCGAACTGGAGCTGAAAGAACCAAGAGTGAATCCACACGCCAACGAAACTTTAGGCTTGCCTAAAGGCACCATTAGGGGGATGGTAGCAATCACTCTTTTAATTGGTGGTTTGTCCATGGCCATTGCCTCCTTAGGTTATGACTCAGAACTTAAACAAGATTCGTTTTTTATCGATCATTTCGACTTTTTTAAGACTGCTTTTTTAATGATGATTGCCTTTTATTTTGGTAATAAATCATTGGAGCTTATTGGTTATAAAAGTTCTAAAGTGATTGGTGCAAATACCACCCAAGCTCAATCACAAAATGCAACTGCTGGCAGTGAATCTGAGGTGCCGATGTCTACAGTTAGCAATGGTGCAAGCGGAATGAAAAATAATTTATTGAACGACGTATCTGGTGAAAGTAATATTGAGGATTCAGCTACTTCGCCAAAAGATCAGGAAGATTTTAATGTTGATAACGCACAAGGTTAATGCTTCGATTTAAACAAATAGCGTTTGTGTTATTAGCAACAAGCATGTTGTTGGCTTGTAAGCGCGAAAAAAGGTGGTTGGTCATCAGTAAAATAAAAAGTACAGCTAAACTAGCCACAACACAAACCACGATTGATAAAGTTGTGATTGGTAACAAGCAACGAAAAGCTTTTGGTTTGGTGCGTATAAGCAGTTCTGATTTTGTTGCATATTCCGAAGCAACTGTCTTAACAGGAATTGATCTGACCAAACTCGATCGAAAAGACGTTGAAATTGATGGGGATGTGATAGAGCTTAAACTGCCTGCGGTTGAAGTATTAGATTTTAACTACCCTTTTGAGAAGTTTGAAATTGATCATCATCTTTCCAATAATAAATTCATGAGTACCATTGATGTGATTGATATGGAGTCGTTTTTCAGACAGGCTGAGAGTGATATTCGTGAGCATTTGAAATACATGGGAATTACAGAACAAACAGAGGAGAACACACGGAAAATGTTGGAAGGGCTCTTGAAAAACATGGGTTATAAGGAAATTTATATAGAATTTAAGAATGATTCGACTGAACTAATTCCTAAAATAAACTGGGACAAATACCTTAACAGTAATGATTAGTTTATTCTCAAAAGGGTTTTCGTTTTTGCTTCAAGTAATACTTGTGGTGGCTGTGGTATTGCTGTTCTCGTGGTTCGACCCATTTGACCTGTTGGCACCAACTAAGACAAAACTAAAAAATACACCTATACAGGTTGAAAGCATAAAGGAGATTGGGAAACTCATTACTGCTGAGTATTATGGCGAGGTCATTGCCTCATTGGGTGAGGTAGTGGATCAAGAAAATAAAAAAGATACCGAGCTTTTTAGCCTAGGAATTAAAGATGTACATGCTGAATTTACGGATTGTTTAGCGACTCTGTCTCTGCTAGATTTTAAAAACAAGGGCGATAATTGTTATGAGGAATTTTTGAAGTTAAATACTTTTTTACACCGAAGTCCTTTGTTTGAGCGTTATTTATATTTCATCTTCGATAATATAAGCGGTAGAACGTATAAAGTCTCCGAATTAAATCAGGAGCTCGGTTCAGGTAAAAAAGAAAGACTTTTCAGGCGATTACAGGATATGGAGTTGCTAAATTTACACGGACGATTTTTTAGAGATATTAAGACCAAAATAATATCTTAGAAAAATGAGTACACAGAAAAAGTATTACAGT
>JAFMVD010000051.1 GCA_025499625.1 Carboxylicivirga fragile
CCGATGGTACTGCGTAGAAGTGGGAGAGTAGGTCACCGCCTTTTTTTAAGAAAAGAGCAATCACAATGTGGTTGCTCTTTTTTGCGTTTTAAAGAATTTGGTTTTCTTTCTTCATAATATTTATCTATTAAGGTTTTTTAGTTAATTTTTCAGATTACTGGCATCCGATTTGGGTATGACTGTACTTAATTATTTAACTTTATGTCTATGGGATTTTTTAAAACATTTAAAAGTGATTTACCTGCGGGTTTAGTTGTGTATTTAGTGGCGTTGCCTTTATGTTTAGGTATTGCTTTAGCTTCAGGTGCACCCTTGTTTTCTGGTATTATTACTGGAATTATTGGTGGTATCGTAGTCGGATTTTTAAGTGATTCGAAATTGAGTGTAAGTGGTCCTGCTGCTGGCTTAACTGTTATTGTGTTTGCAGCCATTGCGACCTTAGGATCGTTTGAAGCATTTTTGGTTAGTGTATTTATTTCTGGTATCATACAATTAGTATTAGGTTATGCTCGTGCCGGTATTATTGGTCACTTCTTTCCTGTAAGTGTAATAACGGGTATGTTAACGGCCATTGGCTTAAGTATTATATTAAAACAAATTCCACATGCTTTTGGAATTGACCTTAATGATATTGATACAGCATCGTTCGTTGATAAATATGGAGAAAATTCAATTACGCAATTATTCTTAATTGACGATTTTATCTTGCTCGGTGCTACTATCATAAGCGTGTTGTCAATGGGGATACTATTCCTTTGGGATACTCAATTTATAAAGAAGAACCCGGTAACGAAATTGATCCCTGGCCCCTTAGTGGTGGTTATATTAGGAATTGTATTAAATGAGTTTTTTAAAAGTAATATGTCTGCACTGGCTCTATCAAGTGCTCATTTAGTTGAATTGCCTGAGTTGAATGGTTTTGCTTCGTTTATTGGGGAGTTGCGTTTTCCTGATTTCTCCCAATTATCGAATCCTGATGTTTATGTAGTGGCCGGAACTATTGCTGTAGTGGGTAGCTTAGAGTCGTTATTAAGTCTTGATGCATCTGATAAATTAGATCCAAATAAGCGCATCTCATCTCCAAATAAAGAATTAAAGGCCCAAGGTTGGGGGAATATGTTGGCAGGATTAATTGGTGGCCTTCCTTTAACTGCTGTGATTGTTCGTAGTTCTGCAAACATTGGTGCTGGTGGTAAAGGAAAATTGTCCGCAGTATTCCATGGAGTATTGCTATTGGTGAGTGTGTTGTTTTTAGCACCATGGTTAAATTACATTCCATTAGCTGCTCTTGCTGCTGTTTTGATACATGTGGGTTTAAAGCTGAACAAAGTATCCATTTATAAAAATGCCATAAAATCTGGTGCGGATCAGTATATTCCATTTTTCTCAACCATAATTGTGATTCTATTTACCGATCTTTTAAAAGGGATTTTATTTGGTATCGTTATTGGATTTATTTTTGTACTTCGGTCTAACTTTCGTTCAGCAATTATTTTCTCAAAGGTCAAGAATAATTATATGATTCAGATTACGAACAACTTGTACTTCTTCCATAAAGCTCAGCTAAGAAGAATGCTTCAAAGAGTTCCTAAGGATAGTGACATACTAATTGATGGCACTTCGGTTAGTTTTATCGATCACGATATATTATTAACTCTTAAGGATTTTTGTGCGACTTCGGAACGGAATAACATTAATGTTACCATTAAGAGATCGGAGACAGCTGCCATTAGTCTATTTAAAACGGAAGAAGTTTAACCTTAAAACTAATTTTATGAAATCATTTGATCAAATGTTTTTAGCTAATAGAAGCTGGGCGCAAGCCAAATTACAGAATGATAAGGAATACTTTACGCGTTTGTCAAAGGGGCAGTCGCCAAAGTATTTATGGATTGGTTGTTCTGATAGCCGTGTGCCGGAAACTGAAATTACTGGCAGTGGACCTGGTGAATTATTTGTACACCGAAATATTGCCAATTTAGTACATAGCAACGATGAGAGTTTATTAAGCGTATTAAAATACGCCGTTGATTACCTGAAGGTGAAACATATTGTTGTTTGTGGTCATTGTAATTGTGGTGGAGTTAAGGCCGCTTTTGATGGCCTTGAAGATGAACATTTGGGTGAATGGATTGGTGATATTAAAAGCACTTACATGTCGAATAAAAGTGGATTGTCTGAGATAGACAGTGACATGGCTAAGATAAATCGTCTTGCTGAGATCAGTGTGGTTAAACAAGTGGATAAGCTCGCAGAATTTGATATTGTCAAGAATGCATGGAAACGTAAGCAACGTTTATTTATTCACGGGTGGATGTTTAATATATCAAGTGGGGAATTAAATACACTTAAGGAGGTTAATCCTGATGAGTTGCCAGAATTTCAATAGAAAGGAGATACTAGAACCAAAAGGTCATTAATTGTGAAGTTAATGACCTTTTATTTAACGTTTTTGTTGAAAGAAGGATTGTACTATGTTTTTACATTTATCTTCCATCACACCAGATATAATTTCAGTTTTTGGATGAAGAAGTGAAGGAGTACATCTCTTAAATCCCCTTTTTTCATCAGAAGCGCCATATACCAGTCGTTTTAATTGCGACCAGTTTAATGCACCTCCACACATAACACAGGGTTCAAGAGTAACATATAGTGAGCATTCATTGAGGTATTTGCCACCTAAATATTCTGCTGCTGCGGTAATAGCAAGCATTTCGGCATGGGCTGTTACATCATTTAAAGTTTCGGTTAAGTTATGAGTTCGTGCTATTATTTTGTTGTTACATACAACAACTGCACCTACGGGAACTTCGTTTTTGCTAAGTGCTTTTTCTGCCTCAACAAAGGCTTGTTTCATGTAGTATTCGTCTGAAAAATCTATTTTATTCATTTTTTTTGGAATCTATCTTATTACAAGTTCATTATTCTGTTTTTCTTACTATTTTCGCAAAGTTAAATTAATCATTAAAATCATTGCTATTCTTTCATTATTTAGCAAGAAGAAATTAGACTAAAATGTACAGAACACATACATGCGGTGAATTAAGAATAGAGCACTTGAATAAAGAGGTCACTTTAAGTGGCTGGGTACAAAAAGTGCGAAATCTTGGAGGAATGACATTTATCGATCTTCGTGATCGCTATGGAATAACTCAACTTGTTTTTAATGAAGAGACGCATAAGTCGCTTTGTGATCAAGCCAATGTGCTTGGGCGTGAATTTGTAATTCAGGTTAAGGGAAATGTAGCAGAGCGTAGTAATAAAAATGCGAAGATTAATACGGGTGATGTTGAGATTCTTGTGGAAGAACTGAATGTGCTTAACTCATCTGAGTTGCCGCCTTTTACCATTGAAGACGATACCGATGGTGGTGATGAGCTGCGAATGAAATATCGTTATTTAGATTTACGTCGTGCACCGGTTCGCGATAATTTGGTATTGCGCCATCAGATGGGCTTCGAAATTCGTAATTTCTTGAATAAAGAGCAGTTTATTGAGACAGAAACACCGGTTTTAATTAAATCTACTCCAGAAGGAGCACGTGATTTTATCGTTCCTTCTCGTATGAATGAAGGTCAATTTTACGCCTTACCACAATCACCACAGGTATTTAAACAGTTGTTGATGGTGGGTGGATTCGATCGTTATTTCCAAATTGTGAAATGTTTTCGCGATGAGGATTTAAGAGCCGATCGTCAGCCTGAATTTACACAGATTGACTGTGAGATGTCGTATGTTGAGCAAGAGGATATCTTAAATACCTTTGAAGGAATGACTAAGCATTTATTCAAGAAGGTGAAAGATATTGATTTAAATATTGATTTTCCACGTTTGACTTATGCTGATGCGATGAAATATTATGGTTCAGATAAGCCTGATACGCGTTTCGGAATGAAATTCGTGGATATTACAAGCGATGTTAAAGATTCAGAATTTAAGTTGTTTAATGAAGCTGAATACGTGGGTGGAATATGCGCTGATGCGTGTGCCGGGTATACGCGTAAACAATTAGATAAATTAACTGATTTTGTTAAGAAGCCGCAGATTGGTGCCGGTGGCCTTATCTATATCAAATATAATACGGATGGAACTATTAAATCTTCCATCGACAAGTTTTATAAAGCAGATGAGTTAGTAGAGCTTGGAAAGAAATTTAATGCTAAGTCTGGTGATTTAGTTTTAATTTTAGCTGGTGGTGAGGATAAAACACTTTCTGCTCTGGGAGAATTACGTTTAGAAATGGGTGAGCGCCTTGGACTACGTGATAACAACACATTTTCTCCTTTATGGGTAGTTGATTTCCCTCTATTGGAGTGGGACGAAAAATCTGAACGCTTCCATGCTATGCACCATCCGTTTACATCACCTAAAGCTGAAGATTTCCACCTATTGGAAACAAAGCCAGGTGAGGTTAGAGCTAATGCTTACGATTTGGTTATTAATGGCGTTGAAATTGGTGGTGGTTCAATTCGTATATTTAATGATGAGCTACAGCAGAGAATGTTTAAATTATTAGGATTCACTGAAGAGGAAGCTGAGAATCAGTTTGGTTTCTTAATGAATGCCTTTAAATATGGTGCGCCTCCTCATGGTGGTGTGGCTTTCGGTTTTGATCGATTAGTAGCCTTGTTTGCTGGTATTGAGTCAATCCGTGATGTAATTGCGTTTCCAAAGAATAATTCAGGTCGTGATGTGATGATCGATTCTCCTTCTCCTGTGAGTAAGGATCAATTGGAGGAACTAAAAATCAACCTGATTGAAGAGTAAACGTTCAAGTTTTAGATATAATAAAAAAGCAGGCCATAAGCCTGCTTTTTTTGTTATGTGTAGTTGATGTTTATTTTTCGTCAGATGTGTAGAAATTCTTAACCGGATTGCCATACATCTCAAGTAGTGCATTATGTAAGAAATCTCTGTCACCATCAATGCGCGATAGGTGTTCATCGAGGTATGCTAAAAAGATTGATTTATCTTCCTCCGTATATTTTTTCGTATGACGTGTATGATTCGTAAATAAATCATCTGCAATGAAATTGCCTGGAAAAAATTTATAATTATTGTGAATCTGCTGGTCAATAATTTCGGCTAAACCTTGTAATTGATCGTTTTTAGGTAAACCTTCCAGTGTGCTAAGTTCTTCCTTAATTGGAGTACCAAAAGCAAAATGAACTCTTCCTTTTCTACCTCTAATGCCCGAGCCCATGTGTTTTAAGTCATCAGCTTCGCTTTTTTTGTAATCAGGATTATCTCTCTTCATCTGAAATTCCATTGCCTTGAGATAATCACAAGGGTCATATTCATATGAAATTGAAACGGGAACAATGTTTAATTTGCCAAAGTTGCTGGCAAAGTCCTCTTTTCCACTCATGTTAATCATCTTAAGCAGACTAACCTGCGTGCGGTCGTCGCCATCTTTAGAGCGTCCTTCTCTTTGGGCAATCCAAATGCTTTGGTTGCGATCGGTAAGCGTTTGACGAATATAAGTAGATAAGCGAATTGAACTTTCCATCATTTGTCGAACTGGCAAGTTACGATTCACAATGAATGTTTTGTTTAGTTTAACCAAATCGGTTATCCAAGGGTATATTAAAAGATTGTCACCAATGGCAATTTCGGTTGTGTCAAATTTCTGCTCAACAAGTATTGTATTTAAAATGGCAGAATCTAAAACAATATCCCTGTGGTTTGAAATAAATAAATAGTGCTCATTTGGATCAAGGTTATCCAGACCTGTATGAGTAACACCTTTGGTTGTTGTTCTAAGTATTTCTTTTACGTAAGGGTAAATAACCTCCGATTGAAACTCACGAACACTCTTAATGCTTAATAGTTTTCCAACAAATTGCTCTGTTGAAAAATTGGGGTATAGAAATTTAATTAATTCGACGAAACTTGCTTCATTAGTGAGGCGTTCAAAAACTTCATGTATTTCTTCATCCTTATAAGGACGAATTGAATCAAAATTTAATTCTGTAGCCATATTACTATCCATATGTTTGATGCGAAATTACGTCAATCTATTGTGTTTACGAAATTCTACCACTAAATAGGTGAATTAATTAAGCGATTGCTGAAAATATAGTACTGCTACATTCCAAAAAATGGAAGTATTTCTTTTGGTTGGATATATTGTGGAATGTGAAATTGCTAAGTAGTTGGAAGTCAGAACTGAGGAGTTTATGGCACAGGCATTGTTTTACACAAGTCAAAATACCCAAAGCCATGATTAAAATAAAAGTTTTTAAAAATACAACGTTAGTATCCTTCGATAAGAAAGAGAACTTAGATATTCAAACATCTCAAGATCTTAAAAGTCGAGTAATGGATATATTAAAGAAGCCATTTACCAATTTGTTGGTTGATTTAGACAAGGTAGAAATGGTGGATGATGAAGGGTTAAATACCTTGATGGCAGTGCAACGTTTGTCGGAGATGAATCAAAGTCAGCTTAGCCTGTTTAACGTTAAGGAGAATGTGCTTAAATCAATGAAAAAGCATGAACTCCACAATTATTTCTTTTTCTGTGACCGTCCAAAGCCCTTTTCTAATGACCTATTGTTGGTTTAATTAGTTAAGGTTAATCAGGAAGCTTCGGCTTCCTGGTTTATAATCAAATATAAAATGTGCCAAGTAGCTTCTTATAACGATAAGAAAAACTTAGCACATTTTTATTTTTAAGAATATTTGAAACGTGATTTACTCAGCTTTTAGAGTTGCTGCGTTAGCTTCTTTAATTTTAACCGTCACATAGTCACCAACTTTGTGGTTTTTTCTTGATAATACCACCACCTTATTTTGAGAAGTACGGCCATATAGCTCTTCTTCTGATTTTTTAGATACACCTTCGATTAATACCTCAAATGTTTTACCAATATCGTTTAGGTTGTTAAGTCTAGATTGTTCTCTTTGAAAATCAACAATTTCTTGAAGGCGTCGTGATTTTACTGTTTCTGGAATGTCATCCGCTAGGTGTTCGCTAGCATAAGTGCCAGGGCGCTCTGAATACTTGAACATGAATGCTAAATCGTATTTTGCCCATTTCATGAGTTCAAGTGTTTCTTTATGATCTTCCTCTGTTTCGCTGTGAAAGCCACAGAAAACATCTGTTGAAATCCCACATTCAGGTATTATTTCTTTTATGGCTCTTATTCGATCCATATACCATTCTTTATCGTATTTTCGATTCATAAGCTTGAGAATACGACTGCTCCCTGATTGTAAGGGAAGGTGGATGCTACGACAGATATTGGGATGCTTTGCAATTACTTTTAGAGTTTCATCACACATGTCTTTGGGGTGTGAAGTTGAAAAACGGAAGCGCATTTTTGGAAAGCAACCAGCAACGTAATTCAATAAGGATGGAAAATTTAACTGATTACATGCATCGCCTTCCCAGTTATATGAATTAACATTCTGACCGAGGAGTGTTACTTCCTTAAATCCTTTGTTTTGTAAATCTTCTATTTCCTTTTTTATGCTTTCGGGTTGCCTGCTTCTTTCACGACCTCGGGTATATGGCACGATGCAATAAGAACAGAAGTTATTACAGCCTCGCATGATGGAAACAAAACCCGAAATTCTGTTTTTACTGATGCGCGATGGAATTATGTCAGAATAAGTTTCGTTGTTTGATAATTCAACATTGATGGCTTTGTCCCCATTTTCTGCCATCCCAATTAAGTTGGGCAAATCCATGTAAGCATCAGGTCCAACAACAATGTTTGCACCTTTTTCAAAAAGTTGTTCCTTTACACGTTCTGCCATGCATCCAATGATGCCAATAATTAATTTAGGATTTTTTTTACGCATGGCAGTAAATTGCTGAAGGCGACCTATAACACGCTGTTCAGCGTTTTCTCTGATCGAACAAGTGTTGATAAAAACAGCGTCAGCATCATTAATTTCGTCACATAATGAGTAACCATCCATCTCCATCACCGATGCCACAACTTCACTATCCGCCACATTCATTTGGCAACCATAGGTTTCAATAAATAATTTTTTACCTGCCACTTTGGTAATGGCTGGCTTTACATTCTTAAAATCCATACTGTTCTATCTGGGAATTAGCAATCTTATTTTTAGTGGGGCAAAGTTAATGCTTCCAAACAAATGACCAAGCTAAAAAAATGTAATAGCGTTTGTTATTAATCATTTCCATAATATGGAAACGTTTCTTTGATTATAACGTATCATACTAAAATCAACTGCATAAGCGTCAAATTTTTATTATATTTAAAGTATTAATGCAAACGCCACAACTATGAAAAGAGTTTTAATTCCAATAGATTTTTCTGAAGATTCATTGAATGCCATGAAATATGGTATTGCCATGGCCAATCATTTAAATGCTAATGTGCGTGTAATGCACGTTAAAACGGGTTTAGAGTATGCACCTGTGTTTGCCAAAAATCAATTGGAATATAAGTTGAATAAGGAGGTTGATAGTTGGATGCAGGATCTTCAAAAGACCTTTTCTGATGATTATTTTGTCCCTGGTGGTAAGTTTGATTATAAAATACGTGAAGGAAATGTGGTGAATGAGATTGCGAATCAGGCAAAGTATGACGATTCGAGTTTGATTGTTGTAGGTTCGCATGGAGAATCTGGTTTTCAGAGCCGATTTATAGGAAGTAATGCCTATCGACTTGTGGCACATTCTCCTTGTCCAATTTTAGTTGTAAACAAAGGTATGCAATGGGAGCATGGTGTTCGAAAGGTGGTTGTACCTATTGATTTTTCCAAAGCAAGTCGAAAGAAGATTCCTATTGTAACTGGGGTCTCAAAATCGTTTAATGCTAAAGTTTATTTGGTGGGTTTACGCCAATCAAAATTTAAATTTTTACTCGACAGGGTTAATTTGTTTATTCGGCAGGTAGAGAGATATATGGTTAATAATGCTGACTTGACGGTAGAAAAACACGTCTTGTTTGGTAAAAAATTAGTGCAACAAATTATTGATTATACCGAAGAGGTAAACGGCGACCTAGTTACCGTTCATGTACATCATTCGAGTAATCCATTATCGAATTTATTCCGACCTTTTGCTAATGAGTTAATAAATAATTCGAGCAAACCAGTATTGGTTATTCCTACTAAAGACTAAGTTGTCGATCGTTTTTAAGAAGTTAATTTTAGCTAATTATTTGTTACTGTCTCAAAAGTGTTTTTTCGGATGGCAGGTTTGATTATCTTTGCGCCAAATCAATAGATTGTTGATATGAAGTTTTTACTTGTTGCTGTGTTTATTCTTTTGTCAGGAAGTTGCTTTGCTCAGTCTTCGTCGAAGCGAATGGTTGAAGCTGTGCAAGAATCTGTTGAGGGAGAAGGTACGGTTACTATTCATCAGGAGGAAGGAATTAATTTTCTGTTAGATACTCAGGTGGATGTAAATAAGCGTATGGCTGGGGTTGATGGCTATCGTATTCAGCTTTATTCTGGTTCAGGTCCCAAAGGAAAACGTCAGGCAATGGAGGTGAAAGGTAAGTTGTTAGATGAGTTTCCTGATGAGGCGATCTCAACAACATACACAGCTCCTTGGTGGCGAGTACGAGTAGGCAATTATCGACATAAACATGAGGCTCTGCCTTTGTTAAATAGCTTAAAGGAATTTTTCCCAAACTGTTACGTTGTAAAAGACAGTGAGGTAAAAATGAAAAAATTTGATAGAATGTAAGAAGCCGCTTTGTCGGCTTCTTTTTTTTGTGAATTACCGGTTTGGTAATTGAAAAATTGAAATAAATTTGCGCATCATTTTTTATAGAAAATTATCATGAGTGACCAGATTAAGCATGAGTGTGGTATTGTACTAATCCGATTGTTAAAGCCATTGGAGTATTACCAGGAAAAGTATGGTACATGGATGTACGGACTTAATAAACTGTACTTGTTGATGGAGAAACAGCATAATCGTGGGCAAGATGGTGCTGGAGCTGTTAATCTTAAGATCGACCAAACGCCGGGTAAAAAGTATTTTTCAAGAAAGCGTTCGAATAAAGCTAATCCAATAAAAGACGTATTTGAACATGTTAATGCGCCTTTTATCAAGTTACAGGAAAAAAATCCTGAATTATTGCAAGATGCGGCTTATGCTAAGGAAAATCTACCTTTTGCAGGAGAGTTGTACTTAGGTCATTTGCGTTATGGAACTTTCGGTAATCACAGTATTGACTATGTGCACCCTGTGATGCGTGAAAATAACTGGCGCTCACGTAACCTAGTGATGGCTGGTAATTTTAACTTGACCAATGTTGATGAGATTTTTAATTCGCTTTTTGATTTAGGTCAACATCCAAAGGATTATACCGATACGGTAACAATTCTTGAAAATGTTGGGCACTTCTTGGATGAAGAGAATCAAATGCTTTTTAGAAAATACAAGAACGAAGGAAAAAATAATCGCGAAATTTCTGCTTGTATTGAAGAGGAATTAGATGTTCGTGAGATATTGGAGCGTTCGAGTCGTAGGTGGGATGGTGGTTACGCCATTGCAGGTATGATTGGGCACGGCGATGCATTTGTGGCACGTGATCCATGGGGAATACGTCCGGCTTGTTATTACCAGGATGATGAAATTGTGGTGGTTGCTTCAGAACGACCGGTCATTCAGACAGCTATCAATGTACGTTCTACTGAGGTAAAAGAAATTAAGCCAGGGCATGCCTTAATTATTAAGAAAAACGGAACCGTTACAGAGGAATTAGTTCGCGTTCCGCAGAAACGTACATCCTGTTCGTTTGAGCGAATTTACTTTTCGCGTGGCAGTGATAAAAAGATTTACAATGAACGTAAGGAGCTTGGGCGTTTATTGGCAAAAACACTGCTTGAGAAAGTTGATTATAACATTGAAGATACTGTCTTTTCTTATATTCCAAATACTGCTGAAACGGCTTTCTATGGAATGATGGAAGGTGTAAGAAAGGAATTGGATCAGGTTAAGAAAAAGCAGATTCTTGATAAGGGTAAGGATATCACGCCAGACGAATTAGATAAGATTTTATCTGTTGAGCCTCGCGTTGAAAAAATCGCCATTAAGGATGTTAAGATGCGTACCTTTATTGCTGATGATACCAGTCGTGATGATATGGTGGCGCATGTATATGATGTCACTTATGGTATTGTAAAAAATGGTGTTGATACTTTGGTAGTAATTGATGATTCAATTGTGCGCGGTACAACATTAAAGAAAAGCATTCTGCGCATCTTAGATCGTTTACATCCTAAAAAGGTGATAATTGTATCGTCGGCACCGCAAATTCGTTACCCTGATTGTTATGGTATCGATATGGCCAAGTTGAAAGATTTCTGTGCATTTTCGGCAACAATTGAGTTGTTAAAAAATGCAGGGCGTCAGCAAATTATTGATGATGTGTATAAGAAATGTAAGGAGCAACAGAATCTGCCTAAAGAGGAAATTGTGAATTATGTGAAAGAAATATATAAGCCTTTTACACCAGAAGAAATTTCTGCGCAAATAGCAAAAATGCTAACTCCGGAAGACATTGATGCAGAGGTGGAAATTGTATACCAAAGTATTGAAAATTTACATGAAGCTTGTCCTGAAGATAAGGGAGATTGGTACTTCACGGGTAACTACCCAACTCCAGGAGGTAATAAAGTGGTTAATACCTCTTTTATCAATTTTGTGGAAGGTAAAAGTGGTAGAGCTTATTAAGGATATTATCCTAATATTATATAAAACGAGACTTGAGAAATTAAGTCTCGTTTTTAGTTTGTAATATCCAATGCCATTTGAATATAGGCATATACATCAGAAGGGTGGTGATTCATCTTTGTGTTACTTCTTTTGTGTCCAAGTCGCACAATAATTAAGTCTTTTTCGGGAATCGAAATAATATATTGACCAAGTATGCCTCTTGCATAAGTGACATTAAGATCCTTGTGTTTTAATAACCAATACTGAAAGCCGTAATAGTCCACATTTTCCATTTGTAAGTTTACCAGATGTGAAGCTGGAGAAGTGGCATATTGGAGGTATTGTTCTGAGATGATTTGTTGCCCTCGCCAAAAGCCTTTATGATTTATTAAGGCTCCTAATAGTGCAAAGTCGCGAGCATTACTGTTAAAGCAGCAATAAGCTTTTTCATAACCATTTTTTGTATCAAGCGACCAAAGGGCAGGCTGTCTAGCTCCTAGAGGTTTCCAGAGTTTCTGAGAGGCGTAGTGGCTAAGATTTTGACCTGTTGCTTCTCTTAGTATGTGGGCTAGTATTTGTGTGTCGCCACTTTTGTATTCAAATATTTCACCGGGTATTTCAACTATTTTCAACTCATTGACCAAGTTGTCTAATCTGTCGCCATAGTAGGCTTTGGTAGTCATCGATAATGGACTTGAATAGCTCTCGTCCCATGATGAACCACTACTCATATTTAATAGATGTCGAATAGTTAGTTCCTTGCCATTGTATTTCTCTAAATGAGGCAAGAAATCACTTGCTTTTTGGTCGACAGATTGGATGTAACCATCTTCAATGGCTGCACCAATAAGCAAAGCGACAATGCTTTTTGCGGCAGAGAATGAATTGGAGTAGGAGTCTGGACCATAACCATCCCAGTATTCTTCATAAACAATACTGTCATTTTTTATTACCAAATAGGCAATTGTTTGATAGTGTTCTAGTGTGTCGCGCCATTGCTTATCGAACGAAGCTTGATTGTAGTTGTTTGCACTTGGCCAAGTAAATGTGTTGTCAGAAGTTTTTACTTCGCGATTTTCAAATATTTCATAATCTGCAATGCCAGGAAACCAATAGGTAAAGGCCATGCGCATGTGATGTGGCAACAAAAACCAAATGCCGATAAATAATACAATTATAAATGTAAATCTAAAGCGTTTTTTTGCTGCCATAACCACTGTTTTTTTATTCAGGATTCCATTCTCTAATATGTATTAAATCAGGAAAAGCCTCTGGTTTGTAAATGGATTTGTTATCAATAATTCGCATGCATTCTTGAATGCCTTCAGGGATGCTGGGGTGTGGGTAAAATATCTTTAAAACCTCTTGTAAACTATTGCCTTGATTAATTAGGTGAGCCACCGAAATAATAAATGCCGAAGCTTGTGGTCCTGCTGCACGCATGCCTAAAATACGCCTTTCATCATCGTTACTTACGAGAAGTTTGACAAAGCCATTGGTATTGCGCATAGCGATTGCTCGGTTTACAAGTTTGTTAGAGTAGTAGGCTGCTTTATAGGCAATTTTCTTTTTTTGCAATTGCTTCTCATTGGCACCAACAGCGGCCACCTCTGGTTTAAAGAACATGAGTGTCGACATGTGAGAATAATCCAGAGGATATTGTGGTACATCACCAATTTTTTCAGCGGCCATGCGCCCTTGGAATTCGGCAACACTATACAATTGAGTGTGACCTGTAACATCGCCAGCTGCATATATGTGACAATGGCCTCGGCCATCCCGCATCACACAATCATCTTGAATTGGAATGTTACCACGTTCATCAAGGTCTACGCCAATGGCCTCTAGTCCGAGCCCTTCACTATTTGGAATTCTACCAATCGCCACCAGCACAACATCTACCTCAATTACTTTACTATGTCCATCCTGATAGTCTAAAACTATTTCGAGATGGTCGGTGTGTTTGCGTATAGTGCGTAAGGTAGCCGTGTGGTGAATGAGGACACCATTTTTTTCTAAGTTTTTGGATACAAAATCGCTAACATCATCATCTTCATATGGAAGTACTTTGTGTGCTCTATCCAGTAAATGAACTTCTGTTTGTGCGAAATTAGAAAAGATAGTTGCAAATTCACAACCAATTATTCCTGATCCTATGATGAGCATTCTTTCTGGAAATTCTTTTAAATCGAGTATTCCATCTGAAGTAATAATGCGTTCGCCATCAATTTGGAGGTCGGTATATTCCCTTGGTCGCGACCCTGTGGCTATAATGAAGTTTTTCCCGTGTAGTTCTTTTGTACCTTCTATGGACCTTACTTCAACAGAGTAGGGGGTAAGAAATTTTGCCCAGCCATATTCAATACTTAGCGAACCACTTTTGCTTTTTTCGCGAGAAAAAGTTTCTATCTGGCTAAGCATTTGATACTGCTTTTCCTTGGCGGCTTGAAGAACGGTTTTTTTTACTTCGGAGAAATCAACACTTAGTGAACCGGCTCTATATCCTCTGTCGATACGTGCAGCTACTGCATAGTCTAGCGATAGTTCGTACATGGTTTTAGAGGTCAACGCGCCATTCATAACGCCTGCTCCTCCTACGTGTTTTGCTTCAATAATACATACATGTTGGCCGTAATCGAGGGCTCTTATAGCGGCAGAATAACCGGCAGGTCCGCTACCAATTACTATCAGGTCAAAAGTGTCAGTCATATGATATTAATATCTTGTACATATATAAACAAAAAGAGCTGCAATTGTTTGATTGCAGCTCTTTCTTTTTCGTGTATTTTGTTATTCGTGCGTTTCGTTGGGGTCAAATGTATCAACGTGTCTGTTTATTTTTTGACTGTATAATTCATCAATGGTCAATATTATTCCCGTTTCTTCAACGTCACCAAATCTGTCGTTAATAGCTGTGCCAAAGGTTTTCATCGATGGCGAGAGGTTCATGTATGCGTTGATAAGTGGAGGGATGTTTTCTCCAAATTCTCTAACGCGCTTAGTTAGTATTTTGTAATCTTCTTGATAGTTTTTTCCACAGAAAATCTCCTTTAAATCATCTTGTGTAAGATCGATTTCAACTGGCTTGTGGGGATATAAAAGTCTGTCAGGATCATTAAAGTACTTCTGTAGAAAGCCTAGTATTAAATCTCTGGCATGTCTGTTGAAGTGCGTATACATGGTTACTTTGCCAAAGAAGTATTTCATTTCAGGATGGCTTACAATTAGTGAGCCTAATCCATCCCAAAGGTTATCCAAGGCAAATAAACTCTTTGTTCCCGCTTTTGACGATTGATAGGTAGGCTGAACAAACGAACGTCCCAATTCAATCATATAGGGTAAATATTCTTTTAAAAATTGATCTGAGAACTGAAATAAACGCGAGGTTGCTAGCTTAACATTGCCCAACTGATCAAAGGGAATGTCGCAGCCCAATAGGTATCGGTATCCACCAAGTATTTCTTTAGCTTGAGGGTCCCAAACGATGAGCTGACGATATGGAATTTCCGCAGTATCATAATCGTCGATGTCCATTTCTTTACCAGTGCCACCACCGGCCATGCGAAATGAAATTTCTCTAAGGCGTCCAACTTCACGCATTAAAGCCGGAGCTTCGTGAGCTGTAAAGTCATATATTTTGTTGTTTCCTTTGTTCGTGTTTCTAACAAAAGTATCCTGCGACAATTCAGCTTCCAATTCTTCTCTCGGTACAGGAGGTATAATATCTTTTGCTCTCATTAACGTATTTTTGAATTTGCGTTATGTACAAATTTAATTAATTTTTTAAGCCGTAAACGTAATCTTTGATTTTTTGTGCCCATTTGTCGGCCTTAGTTCCGTTTTTTAGTTGTTCGTACGTGATGGGTTCGCCAAATGTTATTGTAATGGTCTTACCCTTCTGCTTATACATTTCGTCAACCAAGTAGAGCATTTCTATATTAACTTTTAGGCCAAGGCGTTTACGCCAGTTTGCAAGCTTGTAGAAGAAATTAGTGTTTTGTCCGGATATATGTACTGGTATTATAGTTCGCTTGTGATTAATTGTTTTGCGAATAAAATTCTTTTTCCATTCTAAATCCTCAATACCGTGTTTTTTTCTGCGAGAAACCAATCCGGCTGGGAACATTAAAACTTGCTCGTCGCTGGCATAAGCCTTGTCAATCATTTGAGCCGCTTCTTTGCTGTGCCCTCCGTGTTTATTGACAGGTAAGAAAATAGAGTGGAGGTTTTTGATGTTCATCAGTATGTCGTTAACAGGAAATTTTAAGTGTTTAAAATATTTCCCCACTGCTGACACGAATATCATGCCATCCATGCCACCAAGCGGATGGTTGGCAGCAAAAACAAAGCGCCCATCCTTTGGTATGTTTTCTTCACCTTGAATGGTATACTTAACACCAAAACCATTGACAATTCCTTCTGCATATTCAATGCCATGAAGGTGCTTGATTGTGTCCATGAAAGTATTAACCTCTTCTTGATGTGTTATTCGTTTTAGGTAACGAATTAAAAATCGAGGAATGAATTTTCTTAATCCTGGATTTTTGTCTGTAAACACCTTGTCGATGTCAATGAATTTGGGGCTTTCTGATGTACTCATGATGACGAATTCGATTATTTCGGGGTCAAGTTTAGAAAAATATTTAGACAAAACATAAATACATGAACGATTCTGAGGTCTTCAATTGTTGATATTTCTTAAAAGTTATCAACAAGGTGTAATAAAGTGGGGTAAAGTGGTTGGAGGTGGTTTGTTTTTTATCTATTTTTACAAAACAAATACAGTTTTTGTAATGGTCACATTTATAGGCGATTTTGTTTGTAAGTCCGACTCTAAAGGACGCATTGTGTTGCCTGCACTCTTCAAAAAAGCGATGAGTGCCGGGGAGCAACAGTGTTTTGTGGTGCGCAAAGATTTATTTGAAGACTGTCTTGTGATGGTGCCTTACGATGCTTGGTTGGAAGAAGTGAAGTTGTTGGAAGATAAGCTGAGTTCGTATCGTCAGAAAGATCGTCGTTTAAAAAGGGCTCTTTACAAATCTACTGCAGAAATTAATTTAGATGCCAATGGCCGTTTCTTAATTCCTAAACGTTTAATGGAAATGATAAACGTGAAAGGTGAAGTTGTGTTGTTGGGTGTGGGAAGTAATATTGAATTGTGGAGCAAGCAGCGATTCGAGGAGGAAGATATGCAAGGAGAAGAGCTAGGGTATTTGGCGGAAGATTTGCTAGGGAGTGCAATGGTTGAAGATTAGAAGGGAAACGCAAAATATTATGGAACAGGAATATCATGTGCCGGTGTTGTTGAAAGAGTCTGTTGATGGACTTGCTATAAAGCCTGATGGGATTTATGTGGATCTTACCTTTGGAGGTGGAGGTCATAGTCGTGAGATACTTAGTAGGCTTAACAAGGGTAAGTTAATTGTTTTTGATCAGGATGCAGATGCCTATAATAATCGACCAGATGATGAGCGTTTAATCTTTGTTCGTCATAATTTTCGCTACTTAACTCATTTTTTAAGGTATTTAAATATCCCAAAGGTTGATGGAATTCTAGGTGATTTAGGTGTGTCATCACATCACTTCAACGATGCTGAACGTGGCTTCTCTTTTCGTTTTGATGCCAAGTTAGATATGCGAATGAGTCAGAATCTAAAGACTACCGCAGCCGATATCGTCAATACTTATTCCGAACAAGATTTAAAAAGGTTGTTTTGGCAATACGGTGAAATAAAGAAATCCGGTAAGTTGTCAGGTGCCATAGTTGAGTATCGACAGCAAACTCCTTTTAAAACCACAACGGATCTGAAATTGATAGCCGAAAAATGCGGCCCAAAAAAAGAACAAAGTAAATTCTTAGCGCAGGTGTTTCAGGCTTTACGTATTGAGGTAAATCGGGAAATGGATGTTTTGAAATCGATGTTGATGCAATCGGGTGAGGTGATTGCTAAGGATGGTCGATTGGTGATTATATCTTACCACAGCTTAGAAGATCGTTTGGTGAAGAACTATATACGTTCGGGCGATGTAGATAAAACCAATGCTGAACAAGATTTATTCGGACATACAGACGTTCCGTTTAAGGCAGTCAATCGTAAAATTATCATTCCAAGCGATGAGGAGATAGCTGTTAATGGCCGGGCTCGAAGTGCTAAACTTAGAATTGCTGAAAGGTTATGAATTGGCGGAAAAATAAAATATCAGAATTTATTCTTTCCAAAGAGGAATTTGGTGAATTGCGAAATATCTCTTTCAGAGATATAATTAACGGACGCATTTTTACCCGATTAGTAATCACCAAGCAATTACCCTTTGTCATTTTTATCGCGTTTTTAGGTTTCCTATATATAGGTAACCATTATAAAATGGAAGAGTTAATGCGCGAAGTGGCGGTATTAAACAAAGATTTAAAGGAATTACGTTACGAAGCCATCACAACATCATCGGAATTGATGTTTATGAGTAAGCAAAGTGAGGTGTTGAAAAAGGTGAAAGCTGTTAAGTTGGATTTAGAAGAGTTAACAGAGCCACCTCGTAAATTAAAAGTAAAAAATTAGGGTGCTAATATGCAAATAAAGAAAGGCATCATATTAAGGTTTGGTTTGGTCTACGTTGTTGTAGGTGCGCTTGCTGTGTGGATTTTAGGTACGGCCTTGTATTTGCAATTGATTGAAGGTGATCGCTATGCCGAAGAAGAACAGAAGCAAAATAATAAGGATATAGTAATTGATGCAAATCGGGGTGATATACTGGCTTCGGATTTAAGAAAGTTAGCTTGTTCGGTTCCCACCTATCGTATTCATATGGACATGCGTGCCAATGGATTAACGGATGAGCGTTTTAATACAGGCATTGATAGTTTGGCGATTCAACTGTCGCGATTTTTTGGTGATCGAAGTGTTTCTTATTACAGAAATAATTTAAAGAAAGCGCGCGCAGAAGGACGAAGGTATTACATGGTGCATTCGCGAAGAATTTCTTATACCGATTTAAAAATCGTTAAGGAGTTTCCTATTTTTCGCTTAGGTGCAAACAAGGGAGGATTCATCCCCAAAAAGTATGAACGCCGTAAGTTGCCGTTTGGCGATTTGGCTTCTCGTACCATTGGTAGTTTGTATGCCGAAAAGGATTTGGGTGGTCGTTTTGGTTTGGAGATGGCTTATAATAATAGCCTGAAGGGAATAAATGGAATAAGCAACCGTACGCGTGTTGCAGGTAATTGGGTGGTTGAAGAAGAGATTGAACCAACCGATGGTCATGATATTATTACAACCATTGATATTGGTTTGCAAGATGTAGCTGAATCGGCTTTGCTTCAGCAATTAAGAAAACATAATGCCGATCATGGTTGTGCGGTTTTGATGGAGGTGTCAACGGGGGCTGTGAAGGCAATTGCTAACCTTGGTGTGACTTCGTCTGGTAGATATATCGAAGATTATAATTATGCCATTGGTGAGGCAACCGAGCCGGGTTCTACCTTTAAGTTGGCGTCGATGATAGTAGCTTTGGAGGATGATGTGGTGAAGTTGACCGATAGCATAGAAACAGGCAAGGGCTACTGTTATTTTTACGACCGAAAAATGACAGATAGTCATCATGGCGGATATGGTACTTTAACTGTTCGTGAGGCGTTTGAGAAGTCATCAAATGTGGCTATTTCAAAAATTGTTTTTAATAATTATAAGGATAATCCGCGACGTTTTGTTGATCGAATCCTATCCATGGGTCTAAAAGATCCTTTGGGAATTGAGATAAAAGGAGAAGGCACGCCATTGATAAAATATCCGGGCGAGAAAACCTGGTCGGGTACAACACTTCCTTGGATGTCGATTGGTTATGCACTTCAGCAGACGCCATTACAAATACTTGCTTTTTACAACGCTATTGCAAATAATGGCAAGATGGTGAAGCCTCGATTTGTTGATGGCATCGCTCATCATGGTGAGGTGATTCAAAGAATGAAACCTAAAGTGATTAATCCGTCCATATGTTCTTTGGAAACAATCGAAGAGGTGCATGAATTGTTGGTGGGTGTAGTTGAAAATGGAACGGGTCGAAATATTAAAAACGATCGTTATAAGATAGCCGGAAAAACAGGTACTGCTCAAATTGCACAAGGTAGCACTGGTTATGGTGCAGTGAAATCGTACCAAGCTTCATTTGTTGGGTACTTCCCGGCAGAGCGTCCCTTGTACAGTTGTATTGTAGTGGTGAATGGTCCTTCAAATAATGTGTACTACGGTAATCTTGTTGCAGGTACGGTGTTTGGGAAAATTGCAGAACGTGTTTACGCGCAGAGTTACGATAATCCTGATGTGAAAGAGAATTACGTTATTCCAGTTTCGGAGCTTCAACCTTATGCTAAGGGTGGGCCAAAGGAAGAGTTGTTGACGGTTTTTGATGAAGTGGGTATTTCGGTGAATGGTGAAGAATTGGAGTCGGAATGGATTTCAACACAAGCGCGTGAACATGATATTCAGTTGAAGAGTAAGAGTTTTCCTGATGGCTTGGTGCCTAATGTGAGAGGGCTAGGTGCAAAAGATGCGGTTAATATACTCGAAAACATGGGCTTGAAAGTTCGGATTAGTGGAGTAGGGAGGGTTAAGAGTCAGTCCATGACTGCTGGACAAGCGTTTAGAAGAGGATCAGTTATTAATTTAAAAATGGGCTAATTATCAGCTATGGTTAAATTATCAGAAATAATCAAAGGTTTGGAGGTAATCAAGCGAATCAATTCAAAAGATGTTGAGATTGACGCCTTGGTGTTTGATTCGCGTAAGGTGAGTGCTTCTTCTCTTTTTGTTGCTGTGCCTGGTACTGTGAGTGATGGGCATCAGTTTGTGCCTCAGGTTTTCGATAAGGGATGCCGTTGTGTTGTGTGTGAAGTATTGCCTGTTGATTATCCTGAAGATGCTGTTGTTTTACAGGTGAAAAACTCAGCTCAAGCTTTGGGATTAATGGCTTCAGCTTTTTATAATCACCCTTCTTCTAAATTAAAATTAGTTGGTGTTACCGGAACAAATGGTAAAACAACAACCGCAACATTATTACATTCCTTGGTGAGTGCAATGGGATATAAGGCTGGTTTGTTTTCAACAGTTTCAAATTATATTGGTCAGCAACAAATTGCTGCAACACATACCACGCCCGATGCTGTGACATTAAATAAAATGATGGCTGACATGGTGGAGGCCGGTTGCGATTATTGCTTTATGGAGGTTAGCTCACATGCTTTAGATCAAAAACGAACAGAAGGTCTGAATTTTGCAGGTGCTTTATTTACAAATATTACGCACGATCATCTTGATTATCATCTGACCTTCAAGAATTATATAAACGCTAAAAAATCCTTTTTTGACTCACTTAATAAAGAGGCCTTTGCCTTGGTTAATGCAGATGATAAAAATGGTGCTGTGATGTTGCAGAATTGTGCGGCCTCAAAAAACACCTTTTCTTTAAGAAGTGCTGGTGACTTTAAAGCACGCATTATCGAGAGTATGTTTGAAGGTATGCAGCTCGACATTGATGGTCAAGAGGTTTGGTCGCAATTTGTTGGCAACTTTAATGCGCAGAACTTATTGGCAGTATACGGAGCAGCTGTGTTACTTGGCTTTGATAAGATGGAGGTTTTGGTTGCAATAAGTAAACTTGATGCTGTTGATGGGCGTTTTGAGACCATTCGATCGAAAGATGGAAAAACGGCAATTGTGGATTATGCGCATACGCCGGATGCATTAAAAAATGTACTTGAAACCATTAATCTAATTCGTCAGAGTCAGCAGCAACTAATTACGGTAGTTGGTGCAGGTGGCGATCGCGATCCTATGAAACGTCCTGAAATGGCGAAAGAAGCGGTTGTTGCAAGTTCAAAGGTGATACTAACATCCGATAATCCGCGCAGTGAAGAGCCCGATGCTATTATTGAGCAAATGATGGACGGGGTTAGTTTTAAAGACAGAATTAAGGTCTTGTCAATTGTTAATCGCCGCGAAGCGATTCGAACAGCATGTATGGTTGCCGTGCCGGGCGATATTATTTTGATTGCTGGTAAAGGGCATGAAACCTACCAAGAAATAAAAGGTGAGCGTCATCATTTCGATGATCGTGAAATTGTGAGAGAAGTGTTTAACGCAGAATAAAATAAAAAACAATGTTATACTATTTATTTGAATATTTCGAGTCGCTAAATATGCCTGGAGCTGGTGTTTTCCAATACATCTCGTTTCGTGCTGCGATGGCTATAATTGTTGCTTTATTATTTTCTGCGATTATTGGAAAATTAGTAATTCGTTTGTTACAACGTCAGCAAATTGGTGAGGTTGTGCGCGATTTGGGGCTTGAAGGACAGTACCAGAAGAAAGGTACACCAACCATGGGAGGTGTAATAATTATCGCTTCTATTTTGGTGCCGGTGTTGTTGTTTAGTAAGCTTGATAATGTTTATATTATTCTCATGATCATTTCAACCATATGGCTAGGTGTCATTGGTTTTATCGATGATTATATAAAAGTATTTAAGAAAGATAAAGAGGGATTGGCTGGTAAATTTAAAGTTGCTGGACAGGTGGGCTTAGGTTTAATTGTTGCCATTACTTTGTTTTCGAGTGGCGATGTGGTTGTTCGTGAAAAGATACCTGGTGAAACCGTGATGGTGGAATTGGAAAGTGGCGAAACAGTTGAGCGTGTTGCAACGCGAGAGGTCAAGTCTACTATTACTAATGTACCATTTTTGAAAAATAACCGATTTGACTATTCATCGCTACTATGGTTTCTTGGAGATCAAGCATCTAAATGGGGATGGTTAATTTTTGCTGTTGCAGTTATCTTTATAATTACGGCAGTGTCAAACGGAGCGAATATTACAGATGGATTGGATGGTTTGGCGACGGGTACTTCTGCCATTATTGGCACTACCCTTGGTGTCTTCGCCTATTTATCCAGTAATATAATTTACGCCGATTATCTGAATATAATGTATATCCCGCATTCGCAGGAATTGGTTGTTTTTATTGCTGCATTTATTGGTGCAACGGTTGGTTTCTTGTGGTATAATTCTTTCCCAGCTCAGGTTTTTATGGGTGATACGGGCAGTTTAACACTTGGTGGAATCATTGCTGTGTTTGCCATTTTATTGCGCATCGAATTATTGATCCCAATACTCTGTGGCGTGTTTTTAGTTGAGAATGTATCGGTGTTGATGCAGGTGAGTTGGTTCAAATATACCAAACGAAAATATGGTGTTGGGCGACGGATTTTTAAGATGGCACCCTTACATCATCATTACCAAAAAAAGGGATATGCAGAATCTAAAATTGTTACACGATTTTGGATCATTGGTATTATGTTGGCAGTGTTAACTATTGTTACGCTTAAGGTTAGATAAGAGATTATGCAAAAGTTAGTTGTTTTAGGAGCAGGAGAGAGTGGTGTTGGTGCCGCGTTGCTGGCAAAGCAACAGGCTTGGTCTGTGTTTGTTTCCGATAAAGGTAAGATAGCTGATCGATACAAGAAGGAACTTAACGAGGCTGGCATTGAGTGGGAAGAGGGGCAGCATACTGAGGCGCGAATTCTGGCAGCTCATGAAGTGGTTAAAAGTCCAGGTATTCCTGATACAGTGCCATTGATTCGTCAGTTGCATCATCTTGGAATATCGGTTGTTTCCGAAATCGAATTTGCAGGACGTTATACTGAGGCTAAGAAGATATGTATTACTGGCAGTAACGGTAAAACCACAACCACCATGCTTATTCATTATTTGTTGGAGCAAGCCGGTGTGAAGGTGGCCATGGCAGGTAATGTTGGAACAAGCTTGGCAAGGCAAATTGCTGAAGGGCAAGAGCCAGATTGGTTTGTGATTGAGTTGAGTAGTTTCCAGTTGGATGGCATGTATAAGTTCAAGGCTGATATTGCTGTATTGCTTAATATCACACCCGATCATTTAGATCGCTATGATTATAAGATGGAAAAGTATGTGGATAGTAAATTTCGCATTCTTCAAAATCAAAGCGAAGAGGATGTGTTTATTTATTGCGAAGATGATCCTGTTATTCGAGAAGCACTGGGTGAGCGGCTCTTAAAATCTGAATTATTACCATTTTCTCAAAAAGATATACTCAAACGTGGAGCTTATTCTACCACCGATGAGATGATTATTAATTATAACGATGATTCTATGTCAATTTTTTCACAAGAACTATCCTTGCAAGGCCGTCATAATTTGTACAATTCTATGGCAGCAGGCATTGTAGCTCAGGTATTGAAAATAAAGAAGAAATTTATTCGTGAGAGCCTAACTAGCTTTAAAGGGGTAGAACATCGCCTCGAAAAAGTAGTTTCCGTTAAAGGGCTTGAGTTTATAAATGATTCGAAAGCAACCAATGTTAATTCAAGTTGGTATGCATTGGAGTGCATGGATAAAAAAGTGATTTGGATTGCTGGTGGAGTTGACAAGGGTAACGACTATTCTGAGTTGTTCCCAATGGTGGAGAAGAAAGTTAAGGCGCTCATATGTTTGGGTGTTGATAATAGTAAATTGCTTGACTCATTTGGTGGCTTAGTGCCGATTTATGAAACAGCATCGATGAAGGATGCGGTAAATAAAGCATACGAACTGGGTAAGAAGAATGAGGTGGTGTTGTTATCGCCGGCATGTGCTAGTTTCGATTTGTTCGATAGTTATGTGCAGCGTGGTGTTGAGTTTAAGAAGTGTGTTCAGGATTTATAAGAAAATTGGATGAGCGAAACGATTCGTAAATACATAAAGGGTGATCGCATTATTTGGATGGTGATTATTGCTTTGGCTGTTTTTTCTAGCTTGGTTGTGTATAGTGCCACTGGAAACTTAGCCTATAAGCATCACGATGGCAATGCTATTTATTACCTGTTTCGTCATGCCAAGTTTTTATTGGTAGGTATTGCTATTATTGTTGGTGTTCATCATTTGAACTATAAGTGGTTTGCGCGCTTTGCGGTTGTTTTCTTGTATCTGGCCATTGCTTTATTGGCCATAACTTTGCTTTCGGGTGTAAGTTTAAATCAAGCGAGTCGTTGGTTAACAGTTCCGGTTGTTGGCATATCGTTTCAGCCCTCTGAAATTGCCAAGTTGGCCCTAATGATGTACATCGCAAAAGTATTGGCGCAGTACCAAAGCAACGATCGAAATGCAGATGAGGCCTTCAAACCAATCATCATTCATGTGGGTATTGTTTGTGCACTTATTTTTAGAGAGGATTTTTCTACAGCTGGATTAATTGGAGCAACAAGTTTAATTGTCATGTTCATTGGTCGGGTTTCGTTAAAATATATATTGGGAACAGTTGGAGCTGTTGTGTTGTTTGTGGTTGTTATACTTTGGTTGTCGGAGTATGTGCCATTTTTGCATCGAGCAAGTACCTGGAAAGCACGTATTGAAAGGTTTGTTGGTTCAGATGATGGAGCCAAAGAGGTAAGTAGTGCCGATTATCAATCAGAGCGTTCTAAAATGGCAATAGCCACGGGTGGATTCATGGGGAAAGGACCAGGTAATAGTCATCAAAGGTATTTTTTGCCTCATCCCTACAGTGATTTTGTATATGCTATCATAACAGAGGAGTTTGGATTTATAGGCGCCTTTTTTGTGATGTTAGCCTATCTTATTTTGCTATTTCGATCCGGTGTAATAGTGCGGGCAAGTACACGAACATTCCCTGCTTTTTTAGTGGTTGGACTATCTACTTTACTCTGTGTGCAGGCTTTCATAAATATGGGAGTGGCAGTTGGCGTATTTCCGGTAACGGGACAACCCTTGCCCTTGGTAAGTATGGGTGGTACATCAACACTTTTTACATGCTTGGCTCTGGGAGCAATATTGAGTGTGAGCCGCAATAATATGGAAGAAAAAATGGAAGCTGAGCAAGAATCAGTGGAACAAACATCATAAAATATGAGTCAGATACGCGTGCTTATTAGTGGGGGTGGAACAGGAGGGCATATCTTTCCTGCCATATCCATTGCCAATGCTGTAAAAGAGTTGTTGCCTGATGCGCAAATATTGTTTGTTGGGGCTCAGGGCAAAATGGAAATGGAAAAGGTGCCGGCTGCAGGTTATGAGATTGTTGGTTTGCCCGTGGCTGGTTTTCATCGAAAATTAACCTTACGAAATTTATCTTTTCCATTCAAGCTCATTAAAAGCTTGATGAAAGCGCGTAAAGTGATAAAAGATTTTAAGCCGCATGTGGCGGTTGGAGTAGGCGGATATGCAAGTGGACCTGTGCTCCGTGTTGCATCAAAAGCTGGAATACCTTGTTTGCTGCAGGAGCAAAATTCTTTTCCTGGTGTGACCAATCGAATATTAGCGCGAAAAGCCGCTAAAATTTGTGTGGCTTACGATAAGATGGATCGGTTTTTTCCAAAGGATAAGATTCTTTTAACAGGAAATCCTGTAAGAGATAATCTCTTGAATAAGGTTAATCGCGAAGAAGCAGCTGAGTTCTTTGGTTTGGATGCTTCAAAAAAGTGTATCCTGGTCATTGGCGGAAGTTTAGGAGCGCGTTCTGTTAATAATGGTATTATTAATTCAATCGATGATTTGCCCGAAGATTGTCAGATGATATGGCAGGCAGGACGATTTTATATTGAAGAAATGAGAGCAAAACTACCCGAAGCTTTTAAGGAACGTGTAGTCGTAACAGATTTTATTAGTCGTATGGATTTGGCATTTGCCATGGGCGATGTGGTTATTTCACGAGCGGGAGCTAGTTCTATTTCTGAATTGGCTTTGTTGGCAATACCATCGGTGTTTGTGCCATCACCAAATGTGTCGGAAGATCATCAGACCAAAAATGCGATGGCCTTGGTTGATAAAGAAGCTGCTGTATTAGTTAAGGATGTTGATGTAAATGTGGTTGTTAAAACGGCCGTTGATTTAGTGAATGACGACTCGCTACTAAATAAATTGAGTGCCAACATTAAGTTGATGGCCAAGCCAAATGCGGCAAAAGATATTGCTGAGGAAGTTATAAAGCTAGCAAAAAGTAAGTAAGACATATGTTGCAACTGAAGGATATAAAGAGTGTATATTTCATTGGAATAGGTGGAATCGGGATGAGTGCCTTAGCACGTTTCTTTAAATATGAAGGAAAAGAGGTTGCAGGGTACGATCGTACTCAAACCGACCTTACTCATAAATTGGAGGTAGAAGGAATTTCTATTCACTACACCGATGATGTAGATTTAATATCAAGCACTTTTAAGCAGCAGTTGTCTTGTTTGGTGGTTTATACACCGGCTGTTCCCAAAGATCATACCGAATTAAATTTCTTTCGTGACAATGGATTTACTGTAAAGAAACGTGCAGAAGTACTTGGCTTGTTAACGCAGGGTATGGATGGTATTTGTGTGGCAGGTACGCATGGTAAAACAACCATTTCAAGTATGACTGCTCACTTATTGAAACAATCAAAAGTAGGATGTAATGCTTTCTTAGGGGGTATTACTAATAATTATAAAACCAATTTTTTACACGATGTAAAGTCGCCGTATGTGGTGCTTGAGGCCGATGAGTTTGATCGCTCATTTTTGCACTTGAAACCGCATTTTGCGTTGGTGTCCGCAATGGATGCTGATCATTTAGATATTTACGGTGATGCGGAGCAGGTTTATGCTGCTTTTAATGAGTTTGTTTCTCTAATTGGTGCTGGTGGTGCTTTGTTGCACAAAGTTGGCTTGCCAATTAATGAGCCGGATGAAGAGGTCGAAATCTTTACCTATTCACTCGATGAGGAGGGTGATTTTTACCCTACGAACCTTCATTTAAAAAATGGCTTGTATCAATTTGACTTACAATCGCCCTTCGGAAAAATATCAAATGTAACTCTAGGTATACCTGGTTTGGTCAATGTTGAAAATGCAGTAGGAGCAATGGGTTTGGCTTTATTATCGGGTGTTGAGGAGGATGAGATACGTGAAGCTTTACCGAAGTTTTCTGGTATTAAGCGACGTTTCGAGTATCATGTTCGTGAGGAGGGTATGGTGTACATCGATGATTACGCGCATCATCCCGAGGAGATTAATGCAACCGTTAAGTCGGTTCGTGCCATTTATCCTGAAAAAGAATTAACCGTTGTTTTTCAGCCGCATTTATTTACACGAACTCAGGATTTTGCAGAAGGTTTTGCAAAGGCATTGGATAAATGTGATCAAATATTCTTATTGGATATCTATCCGGCTCGTGAATTACCAATTGAGGGAGTTAATTCTGAAATGATACTTAAGCTTATGGAGTCGGAGAAGGTTAAGGTGGTTAAAAAAGAGGCTTTGCTTGATGAATTGTTAAAGGTGAAGCCAGAGTTGGTTTTGTCGTTGGGAGCGGGCGATATTGATAAGTTGGTGCCAAGTTTGGCAGAGGGATTAAAGGATTCCATCAGCAATTAATTAACGTTTGGCAAATTGTTAATAAATATTGCTTATAAGTTTGTTTTTAGCTTAACGGAAAAAGTTATATTTAAGCGGATAAAACTGTTTTATTAAAGAAAGTGAAGCGTTTAAAGAACATAGCAGGTATAGCCATTATCGTGATTTATTTCCCGATCATGTTTTCATTTGTTTCTATTAGTAAGGAGCAGATGGTATGTGGTGTGGTTATGTCTGAGGTGAAGGATAGCGTAGATAACCAGTTTATTACACGAGATGAGATTCGGGATATAGCGCTTGAGAAGTACCCTGGAATATTAGGCCGAAAAGTAAATGAAATTAATAGCGAAGAGGTGGAGCAGTTCTTTTTAAAGCATCCTGCTGTAGCCAATTGCGAGGTTTATTTTACTTATGGAGGTGCCATTCATGTGGATGTGACGCAACGTCAACCAATGTTAAGGGTCTTTGAAAGTAATAAATCGTACTATTTAGATAGAGATGGTGAGAAGATGCCATTATTTAAAAAGCATTCGGCACATGTATTGGTGGCTAGTGGTTATTTAAAAAAGTTAAAGAATAAAGAAGATTTAGTTTGTATTGCTAAGACCATCATG
The DNA here is from genome assembly GCA_025499625.1 of Carboxylicivirga fragile. Taxonomy (GTDB): domain Bacteria; phylum Bacteroidota; class Bacteroidia; order Bacteroidales; family Marinilabiliaceae; genus Carboxylicivirga; species Carboxylicivirga fragile. The sequence goes on from JAFMVD010000051.1 coordinate 28,660, forward strand.
GACGATGAGTTTTGGCAGGCACAAATTGAGCAAGTATATATTTCATCCAAAGGAGAATTTATGATGGTGCCGCGTGTTGGTGATCATCTTATTGAGTTTGGTAGCATTGAACGTATGGAAGAAAAGTTTCGGAATCTGCGGGCTTTGTATAAAAATGGGTGGGAATCCCGTGAGTGGAATTTGTATAAAAGAGTCAATCTAAAATATAAAGGGCAAGTCGTTTGCACAAAAGCATAGTTGTTATGAATCAGGATCCAAATCTTATAGCCGCTATCGACATTGGTACAACTAAAATTGTTGCCATTGTTGGTCGTAAAACTGAAGAAGGTAAACTCCAGCTCATGGGCATGGAGCAGGTACCATCTATTGGTGTTAAAAGAGGTGTTGTTTTAAATATTGACGAGACAGTTTCGTCAATCAAACAAGCCGTATCGAAAATTGAACAGAAATTAAACATTACCTTATCCGAGGTGTATGTTGGTATTGCTGGGCAGCACATCAAGAGTTTGCGTAATAGAGGATATCGATTTATTGAAACAGGTTTGGAAATTACTCAATCAGATGTTGATCATTTGTTTGATGATAATTACAAGATTCCGGTTGAAGCAGGTGAAAAAATCATGCATGTCATCCCACAAGATTACATTGTGGATAATGAGATGGGTGTGAAAAATCCGGTGGGTATGTCGGGGCGTCGTTTGGAGGGTAACTTCCACATCGTACTCGGACGTATAGCTTCGGTTAAAAATATTGAGAAATGCATAAGGCGTGTGGCATTACAACTTAACGACTTGATTCTTGAGCCGCTTGCATCTTCGAAAAGTGTTTTAACTGAGGAAGAAAAAGAAGCTGGTGTTGTTTTGGTTGACATAGGTGGTGGAACGACTGATGTAGCTGTTTTTTACGACGGTATCATACACCACACGGCAGTCATTCCATTTGGTGGAAACGTGGTTACATCGGATATTAAGGAAGGTTGTCAGGTATTGTATAAGCAAGCTGAATCATTGAAAGTGCAATTTGGATCTGCAATGAGTGATATGGCGCGTGAAGACATGGTAGTGACAATTCCTGGAATGGCTGGGTGGGAACCTAAAGAAATATCGTTCAAAAGTCTGGCCTATATCATTCAGGCTCGAATGGAAGAAATTATTGACTATGTAACTTTTCAGATTGAAAGTTCGGGCTGCTACGATAAGGTTGGTGCAGGTATTGTGCTTACTGGTGGGGGAGCCTTACTTAAGAATTTACCAGAGTTGATTAAATATCGCACAGGATTAGATGTGCGCATGGGATTACCCGATCGCTTCTTAGTTGGCGATGTTCCAGAAATGGCGCACATGCCAATGTATTCAACAAGTATTGGTTTGGTGATAAGTGCCATGGAGCGTCCTAAACGAAAAATTATTGAGCCTGAATTGTTTGGTGAAGTAGAGCCGAAAAAACAAGAAGTAGATCAACGTTCTTCGTATCGTAAAGAAAGGCAGAAGAAGGAAAAGGCCAACTATAAAACTGGTAACTTATTCAGTGGCATCAAAAATGGTTTGGTGAATATCTTCGATGAGAAAGATGTTGAAATGTAATTTGATTTAAAAGGACGGATATGAGCGAAGATTTAATGAATTTTGAGATGCCATTAAATAATTCTTCAATCATTAAGGTGATTGGAGTCGGTGGTGGAGGTAGTAATGCCGTCAATTACATGTATAATCTTGGGATTAAGGATGTGAGTTTCGTGGTATGTAATACCGATGCTCAAGCTTTGGAAAGTAGTCCTGTCCCTACCAAAATACAATTAGGAGAATCATTAACCGAAGGGCGCGGAGCCGGCAATAAACCGGATAAAGGACGCGAGTCGGCCATTGAAAACCTTGAGGATGTTGTGAATGCCATTGGTGCAGATACCAAGATGGTGTTTGTAACTGCTGGTATGGGTGGCGGTACCGGAACAGGTGCAGCCCCTATTATCGCTCAAAAAGCGAAGGAGCTTGGTATACTAACCGTTGGTATTGTAACCATTCCGTTTCGTTTTGAAGGTAAGCTCCGAGTGAATCAAGCCTTGGATGGTATTGCCGAAATGGAGAAGCATGTTGATTCTCTACTTATCATCAATAATGAGCGCTTGCGAGAGATGTTTGGCGATTTGAAATTATCCAACGCTTTCTCTAAAGCAGATGATGTGTTAGCAACTGCGGCCAAAGGTATTGCTGAAATTATAACTGTACATGGATACATTAACGTGGATTTCGCTGATGTTGAAACGGTAATGAAAGACAGTGGTGTTGCCATCATGGGATCGGCTTATGCCGAAGGAGAGAAACGTGCCATTGATGCTATTCAGGCTTCGTTAGAATCTCCGTTGCTGAATAATAACGATATACAAGGTGCTCGAAACATATTGCTTAACATCACATCGGGTAGCGAAGAGGTTACCATGGATGAGGTGGGAGAGATAACTGATTATGTGCAGACCGTTGTGGGTGATAGTGCTTCTATTATTTGGGGTACAGGTAATGATGAAACACTTGAATCACAGGTGTGTGTTACCATTATAGCTACTGGTTTTGTGTCGGGGCAGCTTATTCAGCATCAAGAAAAGAAGAAAGAACAAGATTTAACACGATTTACTCTTGATGAGAATGGGGAGATTGTGGAACAAAGCGATGATGCACCTGAGGCTAGCTTAGAGGATACTATTGACGATGAGGGTGGACGAGTTATAGATTTTGAGTTGATTGAACTTGAGAAGCAAAAACGCATTGATAAATTCTATAAACCAATTGTGCCAAATACGTCTAAGCCCGAGGTAGAGCATTTTCAGCTTGGTGAGGATGATGGTACTGGTGTTTTGAGTGATTCATTAACAAGTAAACAGCCAGTTTATACTCAGCTTTCGCAGGAAGAGATGGAAGATGAGCGAATGATTGAGCAAATGGAAAAGGTGCCTGCTTATAAGCGCAAACAAATGCAGCTTGAAAATAATAAACAGCAGCAAAGTGCACCCAAGCAACAGCCTATTAGCCGTTTCTCATTGTCCGACGATTCGAAGAATGGGCCTAAAATAAGTAGAGATAATCCATATCTGCATGATAATGTAGATTAATTAGATATGATATGAGCTTAGAATTAACAATCAATAACGATATTAAGGAAGCAATGAAAGCGAAGGATAAAATTCGTTTGGAAGCATTGCGAGGAATTAAAAAAGAAATACTTGAGGCTAAATCAGCTAAAGGTGCTGCAAGTGAGATAAGCGACACGGATGTTGTGAAGATTATTCAGAAAATGGTGAAGCAGCGTAAGGATGCCGCCGCTTTATTTAGTGGACAAGATCGTGCTGATTTGGCGGATAAAGAGTTGGAAGAAATTAAAGCCATTGAAGGTTATTTGCCTGCACAGATGAGTAGAGAAGAGTTGGTTGGTGCTGTGAAAGTGATAATCGAAAAAGTAGGTGCCACATCGATGAAGGAGATGGGTAAAGTGATGGGTATGGCATCCAAAGAGTTGGCTGGTAAAGCTGATGGTAAGGATATTTCGGTAGTTGTGAAAGAGTTATTAGGCTAGAAATAGATTAGATATAATTTAAAACCCGATTGCTTTTGGTGATCGGGTTTTTTGTTTTTGGTAAATTATTAAGAATTATATCCAGCGCTTGTCTAAGGGTTGCCGAGAAGAGGTAAGTAATGAAGTACAATGTGTATGATGAAAAGTTATAGAATTAATTAGATCTCGGCTATGCTCGATCACCAGGTTTGGTCATCGAGAATACCTTGAGCTTGTCAAAGGGTTGTCGAGATGCAACATCTAATCACTTAGCGAGCTTTTCTCAATTGTCGTTTTATGTGAAATTTAACTTTTTCGTTAAGGTAACTCTGCCAGCTTTGTTTCAGTTCCGAACATTGAGTACGCATGCAATTGTTAAAATGACTGATGCCATTCGATTTTCGAAGCCCTTCTACTAAATGTTTGGTTATGCTTCTGTCTTCAATCTCCTGCGAAAAATCCATCATTGTATTATAGAGCTCACGCGAATTCATGCTCTTAATGTTCAGATAGCTATCTGGTTCCATTTCTACATCTTCCATAGCTTGGTTCACACTGTCGTTAAAATCGGCAAAGTCATCAAACTCAGGTGCAGAAACAATTTTCCCTGTTTTTTTGTGTACATAAACAACGTTACCTATGTCGAGTAGGCGAGCAATTTCTTGTATGGAGGAAGCAGAAGTTGTAATCATAATTTAAACATTAAGTTTATACGCTAGCATGATTTGCGAATTCTACCGCTTTTAAAAATAGATATTTTTTTTGAATCCCAATAGATTTACTGGCATGATAAATATTAGTGTCATAATAGATGGCCCTACTCTTGAGTGAAAAGTCCCTGCTCGGGAGTGTCTGGTACGCACTCGCGAACCAAAAGTACCTACTCTTGAATCAAAAGTACGCACTCTTTAGTTATAAGTACCCGCTCGGAAGTCTTTGGTACCTACTTTTATGTCGTTATCTCCCACTCTCGAGTCGTTATCCCTCAGTTGTAAGGGGTCAGTACCTGCTTTTATTATAAAAGTACCCTGCTGCCGAGCGTTTCGAATCGCGTGGTATATTAATAGAAAGAATGTAAAGAATTGAAAAAGTTTTGACCAGTGTAACAATCATGCGTCAGATTCGCGGGGAAGCTTAGGGAGCGGTTCTTTATGGGCGTAATGCAAAAGAGAACCGTTCCTTAGAATAGATGGTCTTGCTACGCCCAATATCAGCTATTCTCTCCGAAGGAAAATAATTGGCGTAAATTCGTGTAATTCGCGGACAGCATTTAATAGTGCTTAAATTAATTGTGTAAAGTTGGTGTATCACTATCATTTCTATACTTCAGCTACTTTTAATTGAGTTGATTGCTGTAAATTGTTACTGTTGTTGGCGCCTGGAAGTGATATGTATACGCTCGTGTGTTTATTTTTTTCGCTCTCCACCCAGATGTTTCCTTTGTGTCTTTCAACAAACTCTTTGCAAAGAATGAGCCCCAAACCACTGCCACTTGGTGAATTTTCTGAGTTTATAAAATAGGTTTCCTTTTGAGTAAATAAGTCTTCAGTTTCTTTCGCGGTCATTCCATCTCCATTGTCCTTAATGCAAATGATTACATTGTCCTTACGTTTCTCAACCGTTATTTCAATAGATGAGTTGGCTGGAGAATGTTTTAATGCATTAGAGACTAGATTTCGAACAATGGTTCGAAGCATGTTTATATCGGCGTTAATAATTATCGAATCATCAATGTTGAATAAGAACTCGACTTGATGTGTATTAATTGAATTGTCTAAAACTTTTACGGTTGAAAGTATGAGAGGTTTTAGTGGTGTGACTACTGGTTCATAATTAATCTGACCTCGTTGCGAATTAGCCCAGCATAATAAATTCTCGAGTAAATGATAGGTGCCTGCAGATGATTTGCGAGCAGCAATTAAAAGGTTTTTAATGTCGTTGGTATCATAATCAGGCAACTCCATGTATAATTCAATCAACTCCTTCAAGCCACCAACTGGCCCCCGTAAATCATGCCCTATAATGGAAAGTAAACGGTCTTTAGATTGGTTCGATTGTTCTAACTGAGTGTTGATGTTTGTTATCTCACGTTGCTTTAGCTTTAGGTCATCGTCAGATCTTTTGAGCTTTATCCATTGGCGATTCATGATCGACCCAATTATGATCAGAATCAAGGTCATGCTTCCAATGAAAAGAATAATCATCTGCATGGTCTTCAACTCTGCTTTTTGTGCTATCTCTTTTTGTTTTAATTCTGCTATTTCCTTCTTTTGTTTCAGTAGATTATTGTCATGCTCCAATTGAAGTAATTTATCTGAAAAAGAAGTATTGAGGAAAGAATCTTTAACATGCGTATAATGCCGAAAGTAAGAAAGTGCATCTTGTTTGTTTCCCACTATTATGCTGTGTTCTGTTCGATTATAATAATATTGGGCTAAAAATTCACCTGATGGTTTTACCTTTTTCAAGAGGCTATCTATTCGAGAGCTGATGCGGTCAGCATCTTTTAAATTCTCTTTTTTTAGGCTTATTCGATATAGGTTTTGAAGCGTATTTAAAATGCCAATTGTGTCTTTTTTTGCTTCTTTTAATCGAAGCGATTTGTTTAAATAGTTGTTAGCTTTATTGTATTCCTTTTGCTTTAGGTAAATAACGCCTAGATTATTGTATAGCATATGGTGCCTATGCGTATTGTTGCTCTCATTAATACTCTCTTCGACTATTTTGTAATAATGAAGTGCCTTTTCTGGTTGTGATGAATCATTATAATAATTGGCTACATTTAAATAGGTCATCTCTTTTGTGTTGATGCCGCACTGATCAAGTTTCTCTAGTGCCAGCGTATAGTATTTAAATGCAAGTCCTTCATTATCGTTTCGAGAAAAATAATTTGCCAAGCGATTATAGCTATTTACTTCCCATTGGGCATTCTTTAGTAAGGAATAATAATGGGCAGCATTGGTAAACGCTGTGTGTAAGGTTTCTGTTTGAAACCGTTTAGTTGCTCTTGCACCAATAACATAATTAGTTTCCGCGAGGCCGGCATAGCAATCGTTCTTAGTAAAAATGGTTAAGGCATGGTTTAAAAGAGAATCCGTCCCTTGATATTCTAAATCATATATAATGGATTTACAGTACTGAATAATATAAACCGCTTTTATTAATTGACTGTTTGGTTTGTTTTGTTCTAATAATAGTTTGTATCGGTCAGTATTCGTTTTTTCTGCTGGTAATTGAGCTACCTTGTCTTTTGCGATTTCTTTATGAGTATAGAAGACGTGTGATAATGAGTCTTGTTTGTTTACTTGTGGAACAGAAAGGCAAGCAATAATAGTAATGTGTAGAAAGGCTAAAAGGAGGAGCAGAGGTTTTATCATACCAGTTTACTTTGGTATAAAAATAACTAATATTTTTTAGCATCAAAATGAGTATTCTCGCTACATGTCTATTTTGATTTAAACCAATTTCTTGTCTGATTGTATTGGTGCCATGGTTTTGTCAAGCCAAATAGTTATTATTTCCTAAGGAAAACAATTGGTGTTGATTCGTGCAATTCGTGGGCAAAAAGAAAGTTATGAAAGCCCCTCGCAGTATTCTGCTCTGTGGTTTAAAGAAAAGTTAGAAAGAGATTTACTTCAGGCCAGAGGCCATGTTGGTAGCAACGTAGCGAGATGCTACGCCGAACAGGGGCCATGTTGGTAGATGCTATGCTAAACTGCTGGATATATGCTCTACGAGCAACCTTTATGAATTATAACATTGCTACAATTTCTCATGCTCTACGAGCAAAATAAAAGATTTACGAACTTGGGCATTGTACCGCATAGCTGGCGGAAGCTTAGGGAACGGTTCTTTATGGGCATCTTGCAAAAGAGAACCGTTCCTTAGAATAGATGGTTTTGCTGCGCCAAGTAGCTAATAATTATTTCCTAAGGAAAACAATTGCTGTAAATTCGTGCAATTCGTGGGCACAATAAAGTAATGGAACGACCTCGTAGTATTCAGCCCTGTGGTTTAATGAAAAGTTAGAAAGAGATTACTTCAGGCCAGAGGCCATGATGGTAAAGACGTAGCGAGACGCTACGCCGAACAGGGAGCGGTTCTTTATGGGCGTCTTGAGAAAGAGAACCGTTCCTTAGAATAAATGGTTTAGCTACGCCAAATGGCTAGTAATTCTTTCCTAAGGAAAACAATTGGTGTAAATTCGTGTAATTCGTGGGCAAAATTAAAGTTATTATTCCACCCTGTGGTTTAATGAAAAGTTAGGAAGGGATTTACTTTAGACCAGAGGCCATGTTTGTAGCAACGTAGCGAGACGCTACGCCGAACAGGGTTTTAATTCGTGCAATTCGCGGATAAAAATAAAGTTATGAAAGCGCCTCGCTTTGTTCAGTAGCTACAATGGCAGAATGTGATATGGCTTTACTATTAGGCAAAGTAAAACAAACCTTGGTACCCTTGTCTTTTTCCGATTCTACCCAAATACGACCATCGTGACGTTCAACGAACTCCTTACACAAGATTAACCCTAAACCACTGCCTTTTGCATTTGGACCCGATTCAATAAAGTAGGTTTCTTTCTTCTCAAAGAGTTGCTGGGTTTCGTCGGCGCTCATGCCGTAACCTTTATCGCTAATGCAAATGAGCGTTTCTTTTGAGTTCAGATTCGCCGAAATGATTATGCTACTTTCAGGTGGTGAATATTTAACGGCATTGGATACTAGGTTACGAATGATGGTGCGCAACATATTGATGTCCGAATCAACTACTATTTGTGGATCAATCTGGTATTCGAAGGCAATTTTGCGAGTGTTGATGGAACTATCGAGTATACCAACTGTTTGTTTTACTAATGGTAACAAAGGTGTGGCAACCGGATTGTAATCAATTTCGCCGCGTTGCGAATTGGCCCAGCTCAATAGGTTTTCGAGTAAATGGTAGGTGCTGGTTGACGACTCACGGGCAGCTTTTAGTAGGTTCTCTATGTCGTTGGGCTCATAGTTGGGCAAATCCATGTATAGCTCAATCAACTCTTTTAATCCACCAACAGGGCCACGCAGGTCGTGCCCAATTACCGATAGTAATTTATCCTTACTTAGGTTCGATAATTTAAGTGCCTCGTTTATATCTGATATCTCCTTCTTTTGAAGATGTAGGTGTTTCTCCGATTTTTTGAGGCGGTAGCGTTGACGATTTATAAAGTAACCAAGTACGAGAAGTATTAATAAAGTGCTAGCTATGGATATTATGGCTAGTAGCTGGTTGTGTAGTTTTGCTTCTTTTAATTCATCTTCTTTTTGCAATAAGCTTATTTCTTTATCTCGTTCCTGTATTTCAAAACTTTTTTCCATCTCAATTAGCTTGTCGGAGAAGGCTAGATTAGAGAGGGAGTCTTTTAATTCAATATATTCCTTAAGGTAGAATTGGGATTTTTTCGGCTGTTTTATTAAGCTAAAATAAAAAACGGAATTGTAATAAAAATCTAATATGTCAATACTTTTAAGAGTTGAGTCCTTCAACATAGAGGAAAGGATTTTAAAATATTGATTAGCTTCATTTGTTTCATTTTTTATCGAAGAAATCTTGTATAGATTTAAATAGCAAGTTTCCAGATTGTTGTATTTGTGTTTCGTTTTTAGTTCAACGGATTTTATTAAATACTTTTTTGCTTTCTCTAGATTATCTTCTTTTAAATACAGTACCCCTAAATTATTATATACCATACTTAGAATACGATAATCGTTGTTAGAAGTAGCAAGTAATTCAAGTTTGTAATAGTTTTCTATTGCCTCTTTTGATTTTCCATTTTTTATGTAATGATTGCCTAAATGCAGTAGTACCGTTTTTTGAATGTGTAAATTAGAAGTATGGTATAGCCATTCGTTTATTTCATTAAAATATATATTTGCATATTCATTATTTTCTCGTTTAGAAAAATGAGAAGCTAACTCTAAATTTGCTAGTATAATTTTATTGACCTCTCCAAGGGTTTTGTAAATAAGAATAGATTGCTTAATGTTAGTAACTTGAAGTGTTGTGTTTTTAAGTTTGCTATAAACTTTTCCTATGTAAAAATATGAATCGGCCTCGCCAATAGAACAATCAATGCTCTTGTTTAATTTAAGAGCTAACTTCAAGGTGTCTAGTGAATTCGAATATTTTTTGATTTTATAGAGGTGTTTACCCAGCTCTATAAGGAAAACACATTTACTAATTGAATCAGATGAGTTTCTCACACCAGACCTAAGTAGTATCGGAATACTATCTTTATTAACTTCTTTAAGATGTGATTGAGTGTGGTGTTTAGCTGTTTTAAATATCGCATTCTTTTTGGAGCTAGTAGGAGCAGCCAGATGTTTTTTTTCTACAGCGTCGATATTATTAATTAAGAAAAAAAGAAAAGCCCATAAGTATAATAATGAGCCCTTCAATTTCATTGCTTTTATATTTTTATTATACTTCAATTTCATTGTAATCTAATGATGTTCCTTCATCACCTTCATCACCTTCAGCCGATGTTCTTGCCATTGGTTGAGCCTCAAGTGATGCAGATACAACTTTCACATTCACGCCTCTTTCCAACAAACCAACATCCTCACGCTCAATGGTAAAGTCTTCGCCAAAATAATCAAATTTATTGGAAGTGCCGGTGTAGTTAATGCGTAATTGGCGGTAAAGCACATTGTCTGCAATTTTACCTTCTCCGCTAGTTGTTATTTTACTGTCTTCCGGCAAGTAAGTCACGGTTCTAATAATAAATTTTTCGATACGTCCATCAGAACCTTTTACAGTTTCTAAATTAACGTAGGGTACAAATTTTCTCATATTGCTAATAAGATTATAGTTGTTATTGGAGACTAAGATATAAAAAAAAGACATTCTCTTTACGTGATTTGAATTTTTTGGAACAATGTTCGGTAATAATCGTTAGTATTTGCGCGTATCTTATAATTCAAGCACTTGTTTATTGCTTGTTTATTAAAAATGCAATTCCTTTACACGAGCTAATAAAAGCAGCTTAATTATATATACAGTTTATGGAGCTAAATAATGTCTTATTTGCGTTTGGATTAACACTATTTGCTGGTTTAAGTACGGGTATTGGAAGTGCCATGGCATTTTTCGCGAAACGAACCAATACAAAATTTTTGGCCATTTCCTTGGGTTTCTCTGCCGGGGTAATGATCTACGTGTCGTTTGTTGAAATATTAGTGAAGGCACGCGAAAGTTTGGTGGAAGGTTATGGTGAGCTTGCTGGAAATTGGTATACGGTTATTGCTTTTTTTGGCGGCGTATTGTTCATTGCCCTTATCGATAAGTTTATTCCATCGGCCGAAAACCCCCACGAATTGCATTCGGTTGAGGAGATGGGAAGTAAACCACAAGGGAAGGATAAGAAACTGATGCGCATGGGTATGTTTACCGCCCTGGCCATTGGCATCCATAATTTCCCGGAAGGTTTAGCCACTTTTACTGCCGCCATTAACGAACCTAACCTAGGGATTGCCATCGCTGTCGCCATCGCTATTCATAATATTCCGGAAGGTATAGCTGTTTCGGTACCAATTTATTACGCCACAGGCAGCCGTAGAAAAGCATTCCGCTTAAGTTTTTTATCGGGATTATCCGAACCCATCGGGGCACTTATTGGTTATCTTATCTTAATGCCATTTATGACACCCATGACCTTTGGGATAATTTTCGCGGGTGTGGCCGGTATTATGGTGTTTATTAGTTTAGATGAACTGTTACCATCGGCCCGTGAATACGGTGAGCATCATCTTTCAGTTTATGGCTTATTTGCCGGCATGGCCGTAATGGCCATCAGTTTATTATTGTTTTTGTAAAGTATAAAAAATAGAATGAAGAAATTACTAGGCCTACTATTAATGGCCCTAATTGGAGTTGGAACGACCTTAGCTCAAAAAACAGATGCCAACATTTTTGGTGATGTTAAAGCTGAAGATGAACACTTGCCCTTTGTAAGTGTGTATTTGAAAGATACCCAATATGGAACAATGACTGATTTATCGGGTCACTACATGTTAACAAATTTACCTATCGGGAAGCATGTATTAGTAGCGAGTTTAATGGGTTATAAACCCGTTGAGAAGGAAGTGACCATTGTTGAAGGTAAATCTTTGGAGATTAACTTTGTATTGCAAGAAAAGGTGATGTCTCTGGATGATATTGTTGTTACCGGAACTAAAACCTTTAAGCGAAAGACAGAATCTGCTGTTGTGGTGAATGTGTTAGAAGGGAAGAAGCTAGAAATGCTTCAGGCTGGTACTTTATCGGAGGGGCTAGCTTTTCAACCGGGCTTACGTATGGAAACAGATTGTCAAACGTGTAACTATACCCAATTGCGTATGAATGGTTTGGGTGGAGGCTACTCGCAGATATTAATTAACAGTCGCCCGGTATTTAGTCCGCTGACTGGTTTATATGGTTTGGAGCAAATTCCAACCAACATGATTGAACGCATAGAAGTTGTGCGTGGGGGAGGTTCTGCACTTTATGGAGCAGGTGCCATAGGTGGAACGGTTAATGTGATCACCAAAGTGCCTGATGCCAGTTCTTTCTCGGCTTCAACAACGCAGTCGGTAATTAATGGACAAGCTAGCGACCGACAACTGTATGCCAATGCGGGCGTATTGAGCGATCGACGTAATGCAGGATTAACTCTATTTGCCTCACACCGTAATCGCGAATCCTACGATCATAACGATGATGGTTTTAGTGAATTGCCTGTTCTCAAAAACAATTCATTTGGTTTTACATCCTTTTTATTGCCGGCACCCAATCACAAGATTGAGTTGAGCTTGTCAAGTATGCACGAGTATCGCCGTGGTGGTGATCGCGAAGATCTACCCGCTTATTTGGCGGAGCAAACTGAAGAACGCACGCATAATGTATTAATGGGTGGTTTGGATTATAGCTTCAATTTTAACGATAACCAATCTTCTTTTGCGGCTTTCCTGGCAGGACAGAAAACAGACCGTGATCACTACACGGGTATTAAACCTGATAAAGAAACGAAGGAAGAAGATTATTGGAAACATATTGAACTTCCGCCTTATGGTATAACGGATAACCAGACATACATGGGAGGTGTACAGATGAACCACCTCTTACCGGATTTTACATCGGGCAAGAATAATTTGACTTTTGGCGCTGAGTATAATTACGACATGGTGAAGGATGAAATTAAGGCATACGGAGAAAATGGAGGTATTAATCAGACCACACGTAATTTTGGAGCCTATTTTCAGAGTGATTGGGAATTAACCAAGAAGTTTAATCTATTAACAGGTATTAGGGCTGATAAGCATAACATGGTAGATAAAGTAATCTGGAGCCCACGTATATCTGCTTTGTACAAACATAATGGAATGCAATTGCGTGGATCTTGGTCAACTGGTTTTCGTCCACCGCAGGCTTTTGATTCTGATTTACATATGGCTTTTGCTGCAGGTGAAGTACAGCGCATTCAATTAGCACCTGATTTGCACGAAGAGAAATCACAAAGTTTAAGTGCTTCTGTCAACTACGATAAGCCAACCGAATCTTACATTTGGGGTGTTACGCTCGAAGGATTCTATACGCGTTTATACGATGCCTTTGTTTTGGAAGAGTTAGAAGATAAAGATGAGAATGATAATACCATATTAGAGAAACGTAATGGTGGTAATTCAACAGTGCAGGGAGTAACTTTTGAATTACGTGGTAATTATAATCGTCTTTGGCAATTAGAAACTGGTATTACGGTTCAATCGAGCAAATACGACGAAGTGGTCGAATGGTCAGCAGGGACAGAAGGTAGCAAACGCTATTTGCGTTCGCCAGATTCTTATGGATATTACACATTAACATACAGCCCAGCATGGGGAATCAAAGCAGCACTATCCGGTGTTTATACTGGTCCTATGCTGGTGCCCTATTATAATGGCCCTGAATTGCGAACATCCAAATCATTTCTCGAAAACAATATTAAACTAACATATGCCCTTGACTGGCGAAAAGTTGGTGTCGGCGTTGAATTTTTTGGCGGTGTTCAGAATATATTTAACGAATATCAAGATGATTTTGATACAGGCAAAGATCGAGATAGTAACTATGTTTATGGACCATCTCGTCCGCGTACAGTTTATTTAGGGCTGAAGTTAATGAGTTTATAATTCTGATTTGAAAATATTTCAATTTGAAGATGAGTCGATTTGGAAATGCGTTGCAATGAGCTTGTCGACTTGTGGTGAGTATATCGAACCGTTGTGATGACAGGTTATAAGCTGTAAAAGTGTGTCTCGCGGTGAGCTTGTCGAACCGTTGATTTAGAAATTGAGTCAATTATTCATTGTGATGAATTATTATAAAGATTATTAAGGATGCTAAAGAAAGAACGCTACGAGAAGGTAATTGAATATTTTCAGAAGAATATGCCAGTGGCTGAAACCGAGCTGCATTACTCGAATCCCTATCAATTGTTAGTTGCGGTTATCCTATCAGCTCAATGCACCGATAAGCGTGTGAATCAATTAACACCTGCTATATTCGAACGTTATCCACAGCCTCACGATTTAGCTGATTCCACACCCGAAGAGGTGTTTGAATACATTCGTTCATGCAGTTATCCTAACAATAAAAGCAAACATCTGGTTGGTATGGCAAAAATGCTGGTCAATGATTTTAATAATGTTGTACCAGACGATATAAAAGAATTACAAAAAATGCCTGGTGTGGGTCGTAAAACAGCCAATGTTATTGCATCTGTTGTGTACGAAAAACCTGCCATGGCTGTTGATACGCATGTGTTTCGATTAGCAGCACGCATTGGTTTAAGTACTAATTCAAAAACGCCTCTGGAAACAGAAAAGCAATTGGTTAAATATTTCCCGGAAGAATTATTGGCTGTTGCGCACCATTGGTTGATTCTGCATGGTAGATATGTATGCCTTGCTCGTAAACCAAAGTGTGCAAAATGCGGATTAAAAGAGTGTTGCAAATATTACGAAAAAGAAGTGCTCAATGCTTAATTGTATTTCAGTTGCTGGTTTTAATCTATAAGTAATATGCAACTTATAGTTTCGGCTTGATGTTTAACAATTATTAACGGCGATAGTTTGTAGTTGTTTCAATATAATTAGCACCTTTGCAGAAGGGATTTTCATAAAAATTGGATTTAGTTAGCTGATTTAAGGTAAGGGCAGATTTTTTAATCTGTCCTTCTTTTTTTTATCCCTAGTGGTTAACGAAAACTTTAACAACTATTAACTTTACTTTAATTTTGTTAACTATAATTTTAATGATAT
>JAFMVD010000052.1 GCA_025499625.1 Carboxylicivirga fragile
TATCCTTTTTTACTACCCCTAAATCCCCTGAAGGGGACTTAAGCCTCCACTTTAGGGGAGGTTTGGAGGGGTAAAACGAAAGTAAAATAACAAACAGTAAGTTTGCTTGTTCACAAAAATACTTTTGAGACACCCTCTTTTATATATTCCAAATATCTAGCAAATACTAGATATGAATTACCTCATCATAAGCAGCGGCAGCAGCTTCCATAACAGCTTCCGACATGGTTGGGTGTGGATGAACAGCTTTAATTAACTCATGACCTGTTGTCTCAAGTTTACGTGCTGTAACCAACTCCGCAATCATTTCAGTTACATTGGCACCAATCATATGTGCACCTAGTAATTCGCCGTATTTAGCATCAAAAATAAGTTTTACAAAACCTTCTTTGTGACCAGCTGCACTCGCTTTACCCGATGCAGAGAAAGGGAATTTTCCAACTTTTAATTCATGGCCGGCTTCCTTAGCAGCTTTTTCTGTCATACCAACAGATGCAACTTCAGGAACGGTATATGTACATCCAGGTATGTTATTATAGTTAAGCGCTTCCGGATTATGTCCTGCAATTTTCTCAACACAAATAATACCTTCAGCAGATGCAACATGCGCCAATGCTTGACCAGGAACGATATCGCCAATTGCATACACACCTTCAACTGAAGTTTTGTAATACTCATCAACCTTCACACGACCATTCTCAACTTTAACACCCACTTCCTCAAGACCAAGATTCTCAAGATTAGGCGTAATACCTACTGCAGATAAAACAACATCTGCTTCAAACTCTTGCTCACCTTTTTTAGTTTTGATAACAGCCTTTACTTTGTCACCAGTAGTATCCACCTTAGTAACTTCGGCACCAGTCATAACTTTAATGCCCGATTTCTTGAACGAACGTCCTAATTGCTTCGATACTTCTTCATCCTCAACCGGAACGATATTTGGCAAATACTCTACTAAAGTAACATCAACACCGATGGCGTTATAGAAATAAGCAAATTCACTTCCAATGGCACCTGAACCAACTACAATCATCGACTCCGGCTTTTTATCCAAAGTCAATGCTTTACGATATCCTATCACCTTTTCACCATCCTGTGGCAAGTTAGGCAATTGACGGCTACGAGCACCTGTGGCCAATAATATATGATCAGCCTGATACTCCTGCTTCTCATTACTTTCAGTGGTCACTTCAACTTTTTTATTACCTAAAAGTTTACCCGTACCCTTTATGACTTCAATTTTATTTTTCTTAAATAAATATTGAATACCGCTACTCATTCCATCGGCTACACCACGACTGCGCTTAACCATAGCTTCGAAATCAGCACTTGCTTCACCTTCGATTTTAACACCGTAGTCGGCAGCATGCTTCAAGTATTCAAATACACTCGCACTTTTCAGTAACGACTTTGTAGGTATACAGCCCCAATTAAGACAAATACCGCCTAACTCTGAACGTTCTACAACAGCAACTTTCAAGCCTAGTTGCGAAGCTCGTATGGCAGCCACATAACCACCTGGGCCAGTACCGATAACAATTACATCATAATTCATATTGCTATATTTTTTCTTTATTTAGACAAAGTTTAAATAACAAAAGTAAGAAAAAAATTATGTCCTTAAAATCAGACATCTAATTGATAACAAATTTAGACGGCAGAGGTTTGCAATAAAACGATAATTGTCAACTTATTTACAAAAAAAGGAGACCGCATGGCCTCCTTTTAATTCTATATTTCCAAAATTAAGTTCGTGTAATTTCTAGTTCAATAATTCTGCCACCTTGTTATGTAGCTCATCACCACGAAGATTTTTAGCAATAATTACACCTTCAGCATCAATTAATACGGTGTGAGGAATTCCTGAAACAGCATATAATTTAGCTGCATCATTACCCCATCCTTTAAGATCTGAAACATGATTCCAAGTCAATTGATCATCTTCAATGGCCTTCAACCAGGCATCTTTCTTTTGATCCAATGATACACCTAGAATATCAAAACCTTTGTCTTTAAACTCAGCATAAAGTTTAACTACATTAGGATTCTCGCGACGACATGGTCCGCACCAGCTAGCCCAAAAATCAACCAATATTAATTTACCCTTAAAAGAAGATAAACTTACAGGATTACCATCTGCATCATTCATTGTGAAATCAGGGGCAGGCTGTCCTATAGCCACCTTTTCTAATTTAGCAACGCGTTCCGAGATAACTTGATAATAAGGCGAAGTAGATAGTGATGCATCTAATTTTGCAACACCTTCTTTAATTTCTTCGAGTGGCTTATGACGGTATACATTACTTACGATAAATGCCGAAATTGGTGAAGTTGGATTCTCATCAACAAACTTGATTTGAGCATCTTCCAACTGCTTTTGACCAGCTTCAAATTCTTTTACTATTTCGCTTTGTCTAGCTGTATCTCCAGCTTGGCTTGCAGCGCCATAGGCAACACGAAGCTCTTCTCCTTTATTATTAATTTCTTTCTGAAGATCGTCAAGTGTTTTATTTGCATTAAATAATTCACCTCCAGTTACCACTGCATCAGCAAGCGCATTAATGTCTCCATCGATAGTATAAGCAACATTCTCTCCAAAAAATGTTAATCCACCACGTGCTCCTTCTAATTGAATTACAATCAGCATCGGTTGATCCAAAGTCGTCTGAAAATCAACAACACCGTCTACCAAAGTTAAAGTATCAATAGCTGACAAACCGTCCTTATCGACAACATTAACAATAAGTGCCTTATCGGCTTCGCCAGTAAGTTTACCTTTTAGGGTAAAACCAGCAGGCTGCATTTGACATGCCGTTAAAAGAACAACTGCCATTAGGGTTCCAAAAAATTGTTTTTTCATGATGTAGTTTTTTAAGTATGAGTTATAAATACCTAGAGGGTATTTTCCTAGAATTCTATTTTAAGAGCTCAGCAAGTTTTTTCTCCAAAGCATCACCTCGCAAGTTTTTGGCGATAATAACACCTTCTTTATCTAATAAAAAGGTTGTTGGAATACTTTGAATAGCATATTTGGCTGGCACATTAGTTGCTTCATCAGAAATAACATTAGTCCAAACCAAACCATCTTCCTTAACCGCTTTTTGCCAAGCTACTTTATCCTGATCTACCGAAACACTAAGTACCTCAAAACCTTTTGCATTGTAAGCATTGTATGCTTTAACAACATTAGGATTCTCTTGACGGCAAGGACCACACCAGCTAGCCCAGAAGTCTACCAAAACATATTTACCTCTAAAACTACTTAAAGTTACTTTTGTGCTATCTGCTGTTAAAAGTGTAAAATCCGGTGCAACAGCACCTTCTTTAACTGCCTCAACAGCTTTCTCGAAAGTCTCTAAAGGCTCAAGAGCGGCACGCATTTCTTGTACATAAACATGATCTTTCATATTTACTTCCAACTTCTCTACCAAAGCTTTTAAAGCTTCTAAATCTAAAGTTTGTGCAAGTCCTAAACTTAATAAGGCACCTAATTCATTATCTGTATTGGCTTCTGCAAATTGCTTGTAGTAAGCTTTTTGATCTTCCATTATGGCATTCATCTCCTCACCTAACTGTTGCATGGCATCCTTATTCTGTGTCATTTGAGCCTGCATATACTCTTGCTGAATTTGTGTCTGACGTTCCTTACCAGGGCGCTCGTTTTCAAATTGCTTGAATAGCTCAGTTAAATTAGAACCTGTTACCTCAATATTATCCATATCAGTCATATTACCATTAATGGTAATGGTCGTATTTTCAACAAAAAACTGAACAGGTCGTTGTTGTCCTTCAATAAAAAGTAAATACAACTCGGGCGCATCAACCATTCCCGAAAATGCAAATTGACCGTTGACAATGTCAACCGTATCAACAGCTACAGGTTGTCCTTTACGAATGCTATTTAAAATTGCCTGACCTGTTGCACCTTCAAGTGTTCCAGTAATTTGATATCCTTTTGGCTGGCACGCCACCAACATAGCAACGCTTACGATTGCCAACATTAACTTCTTCATTATTTTACTTTTTTTAGCCATTAAAATGGCATCTAATTATTTAATATTTTTAAAATATGTTTCCAGTAAATCTTTAGCAGCAACGAATGAGCTTTTCTCATCATTCAACACCAACTCTTCATTCTCCGCCAGGCTCTGCTTAATATCATCACGCTGATAAAAATGATCTTTTAACTGCTCATTTATACTTTCGTACATCCAATATTTAGCTTGTGAACGCCTATTGTTATTCCAATAGTTATTCTGCTTTGTCAAGGATACGTATTTATTTAACATCTCCCAAATCTCGGCAATTCCCTCATGATAAAGAGCAGAGCATGTTTTTACTTCAGGCGTCCATTCCGATTTGGTTGGTGGAAATAAGTGCAATGCGCTTTTGTATTCGGTTTGAGCCAATGTAGCCTTTTGTAAATTTGAGCCATCCGCTTTATTTATAGCAATGGCATCGGCCATCTCCATTATACCACGTTTAATACCCTGAAGCTCATCTCCAGCACCAGCCAACATCAACAATAAAAAGAAATCGACCATTGAATGAACAGCTGTTTCGGATTGCCCAACTCCAACTGTTTCGATAAAAATAGTATCAAAACCAGCGGCTTCGCACAGAATAATGGTTTCGCGTGTTTTACGTGCTACACCTCCCAATGAACCAGCTGAGGGAGAAGGGCGAATATATGCATCCTGCTCACCAGACAACTTCTCCATTCGGGTTTTATCTCCGAGGATACTTCCCTTAGAACGCTCACTTGATGGATCAATTGCTAAAACAGCCAATTTTCCACCTTGCTCAATAATGTGCATGCCCAAGGATTCAATAAAGGTACTTTTACCAGCACCTGGAACACCCGTTATTCCTAAACGAATACTTTTACCCGAATGCGGTAAACACTTCTCAATTATTTGTTGCGCTATTTTTTGATGTTCAGGTTTAGCACTTTCAACCATAGTGACAGCCTGACTAAGTATAGTTACATTACCGCTAAGAACACCTTTAACAAAATCATCAACACTCAGCTGTGGCTTACGCTTTTTTAAGAAACGTTTGGCTGCGTCGGGATTAACCGAGGGAGCCGAGGCAACACCTTTATTAACTTTTAATCCCTTAAAGGCAGGATTATTTTCAACATGATCGTGGTCGTCAAATGTGGCCATTCTTAATCTTTCTGGACATAAAAAAGAGAGTTAACAAGTATCAACTCTCTTCTGTTTACTTTATAACTCTAATTCACTTTTACATTTCCTGTGATACGCAACATCAGTGTTGTGCTCTTGGGATCATTGGTAACAATTGTTACCGACTTATTTTGCCTACCTGTTTTATGCGCTGAATTAAATTCGGCAACAACTTCTGTTGTTTCTCCAGGTGCCAGTATAGTCTTTGTGGGTTTAATTGCAGTACAACCACACGAGGCTTTCACCTTACGAATAATTAATTCACTTTTCCCATTGTTCTTTACTTCAAAGGCATGTGTTACTTTATCACCCTGTTTAATTTCTCCAAAATCCCATACCTTCTTTTCTATTTCAGCCTTGGGAGCTTGTGCTAATTTTTCGGGAGTCCAGTCACTGAAATTTTCAGCAATGGATGCACTAAGCGTCAAACGATTTTTATATTCACGTACATCGTTAAAAATCAAAAACACATTATCGGTTACAAATCCCCAATCATTTTTAATTTTCGCATCGTAGGTTGCAGTAATTACACCCGCTTGATTTGGCTGTAATACCTCAGGTACGGCTTTTATAACAACGTGCTTTGGTACATTTAAAAAACTAATCTTTACAGGCTCCTCACTTGTACTAATCACCTTAATTTGCTCAACCTTCTTTTGCTGAGGCGTCATCTTGGTAAATGCCAGATGCGATGTTTCCAAACGAATAACATCCATGTTACGAGGATAAATATCTGCTACGGTCTTCACCTTTGGCAAAACTTTTCCAGTGATACGAAGAACAACAGTACCATTTTGAGCATTAGATGCCACCGTAACTGTTTTATTAAAATTACCCGGACGGTTACGTGGATCAAAAATTGCTTTTACTTCACCGGATCCTCCAGGAGGAATTGGGTGACGTGTCCACTCAGGAGATGTACAACCGCATGAAGCCTTCACATTATGAAGAACAACCGGTTGACCTCCGGTATTTTTAAACTTAAATGAATGTACTTTTTTTCCGCCATCCTCTTTCAATTCACCAAAATCATAAATGGTTTCCTCAAACACCAGGTTTGCTTTGGCATGTTGTGCCGAAGCGGATGATAATCCAATAATTAGGGATAAAAGGATAAGTGTTAAATGTTTCATAACTATCTTCTATTACTCTTTAATTTCAATTATTTTCTTTTAATAAAAACACTACGCAATGCTTTTGTACGCAGTGCAAAGCTAATTGTTCAAAAATAATACCGCTTTATTCTATAAATTGAATGATTAACATACAAAATTAAGAATATTTTTGCGCCAGCCTACAACAATTGTAAATCTCACCAACTATTCAGAACAGGCAGCCCCATTCACAATCAAACTTTTATCGTCATTTAATTCAAATTCAGGCTGAAGTGTACAATGCGTTATTTTAAATTCTTGTTTTAATTCGCTTTTTATAACACCCATTATTTTATTTGCTTCCGATATTTTCACATCCGCTTCATAATCAATATGCGCTTCCAGATGAATCTCCTCATCGTTTAATTGCCACACATGAATGTGATGGATATTCTTAATTCCTTCAAGAGTTTTGAAATGATTGGCCAATTCTTCAACATCAATTCCCGCTGGTGTAAATTGCATCAACACCTTTATTGTTTTAACCAACAAGCTCCAACTAGAGTAAATTAAATACAGGGCAATAATAATCGACAAAACAACATCAACCCATGCCACATGCCAATAATACATGACTATTCCACCTATCATAACGGCAAGTGAAGAAAGCATATCGGAAAACAGGTGTAAATAGGCCGACTTCATATTCATGTTATTGTCCGAATGTTTTTTGACCAACAAAACACTTATACCATTAGCAACAATACTAAAACCCGCGAGTAGGGCAACTAAAAAGCCATTTACTTCTGGTTGATGTATAGAAAAAAAACGATCAACGGATTCGATAATTAGATAACACGAAACCCCTAAAAGTGCAGCTGCATTAATGAAAGCCGCTAAAATTTCGGCCCGTTTATAACCATACGATTTACCACTACTATAATCTCGCAAAGAAAGCTTATTGGCAATATAACTTATGACCAAAGCCATAACATCAGAAAAATTGTGCAGGGCATCGCTTAGTAACGACAAACTATTGCTCAACAATGCCCCTATTGCCTGAACTACAGTAATCGCAATATTCAGAAGGATAGTTATTATTAAACTTCTACCCTTTAAATCATGATCATGATGATGCTCTCCCATTTTTATCCTTTAACAAGTAAACCATAAAAATATAAAATAGTTTATAAGAAATGCTCAACAAATCGACTACTAGTAATTGAGTTTATAACTGTTATCTTTGTTTTACATTAATCGAAGCAGAACAAGCATAGAATTAACCGTGATGGAAAAAAGAATTAAAGCGCTTACTCAACAATATTTACAGCAAGTAATTGATATTAGACAACATTTACACGCTCACCCTGAACTATCGTTTGAAGAAAACAACACTTCCTTATACATACAAGAACAACTTAAACAAATTGGTATTCCTTTTAAAACGGGCTATGTAAAAACAGGTATACTTGGTATAATTGAAGGACAAAACCCTACATCTAAAACCATTGCGCTGAGAGCCGATATGGACGCGCTACCAATTCAGGAAGCCACAAATCTTGAATTCACTTCGAGAAATGAAGGTGTGATGCATGCTTGTGGACATGATGCGCACACAGCTGCATTGCTTGGTGCCGCCATGATTTTAAATGAACTCAAAGCAGAATGGCAAGGTACTATCTTACTTATTTTTCAGCCAGCAGAAGAAGTATTTCCGGGTGGCGCTAAGTTAATGATGGAAGAGGGTATTTTTGATACCTACAAACCTGACATCATTCTAGGTCAGCATGTGCTCCCAAGTATGCAAACGGGTCATGTTGGCTTTAAAGGTGGCATGTACATGGCTTCGGGCGACGAAGTTTACCTGACGATTAAAGGCAAAGGTGGTCATGCCGCCATGCCACATGCACTAACCGACAATGTACTTATAGCCTCGCAAATACTCATATCGCTACAACAAATTGTGAGCCGCATTGTACCTGCCCAAATACCTACGGTTCTTTCTTTTGGTAAATTTATTGCCAATGGCGCTACTAATATTATTCCTGAAAAAGTGGAATTAGCTGGAACTTTACGCACCATGAACGAGGAATGGCGAGCAATCATTAAAACAAAAATTAAGGAAATCGCCACCCAAACAGCAGCTTCGATGGGAGCAGAATGTGAAGTTGACATTAAAGATGGTTATCCTGTGGTTCATAACAATGAAAACATCACCGCCCAAGCCATTGAATTTTCGAATGAATATTTGGGTAAGAGCAACACAGAAATAATGGATATCAGGATGACTGCCGAAGATTTTGGCTACTTCTCCCAGAAATATCCTTGCACTTTTTATCGTTTTGGAGTGGCACAAGATAAAGGAGAAACAGGCAGTTTACACACGCCACAGTTCAATTTAAACGAAAATTCTCTCGAAACGGCTACTGGAACAATGGCCTATATAGCCTTTCGATTTCTCTCGAAATAAGCCAATATCAAATCATAAGTAAGCCAAAGCGCTAACTATCAATGCAATTAACTATTTAAGACCTCGAGACCTTATTTATAACCTTTCAAAATAAACGACTTTCAACAAGTTTTCTTTCATTAATTAAAAAAAGCCAATAATTTTGCCGCTGTAATAATAACCATTAAAGAAAAAATAAAATGGCCTACGTAATTAATGACGACTGTATTGCATGCGGTACATGTCCTGACGAATGTCCAGTAGACGCTATCTCCGAAGGTGATATCTATAAAATTGACGCAGAAGCTTGTACTGATTGTGGTACTTGTGCTGATGTTTGTCCTACTGAAGCGATTCACCCAGCGTAAGTAAAGAAATATAAAAGCCCCGAAAGGGGCTTTTTTATTGATAGAATATTACTGAATCCATTCTTATATCGTGTGGCTCGGTTGGAACCTCTTCCACCATTTGAAAATCGAAAGCCAAAGCAATCTTCTTCGCATTGGGCAACCTATTCAATATTCGATCGTAATAGCCAGCACCTCTACCCATTCGATTATTTTCTGAATCAAAAGCCACCCCAGGAACAATAACTAAGTCAATTATTGATTCATCCAATAAGCGTTCACCTGATGGTTCAGGAATGCCATATTTAGGTCCGGGAATCAGTTTATCTTCTCCCTCAAACAAAACCATATCCAAATCTTCGCCGCGAATAACCGGCAGATAAATTGACTTCAATTGATATTGATCGGAAATAAAGGTCTGTGTCTCCACCTCATCGGCCATGGCCCAATAAAAAAGAATATTCTTTGCCTCTTGATAAATTGAATTTGACAATAACTGCTTACAAATACTGATCGATTGCCCTAACTTCTCTTCCTTAGATTTCAACTGTTTGATTGCTTTAATCGCCCTTCTTAATTCTTTCTTATCCTTCATTTACCTCACATTAAAATCTCCATAAACATCTGATCGCCTATCTTTCATAACATCATTACGAGGTGTAATATTTTTATTATCCGACTGCTTTAGATCCACCTCTACAGTTAAAAACTCGGTTTGATCAATACTTCCTTTTAACACGTATTCTCCGGTGGGATCAACCAATACAG
This sequence comes from Carboxylicivirga fragile, assembly GCA_025499625.1. Classification (GTDB taxonomy): domain Bacteria; phylum Bacteroidota; class Bacteroidia; order Bacteroidales; family Marinilabiliaceae; genus Carboxylicivirga; species Carboxylicivirga fragile. The sequence continues at coordinate 9,851 of JAFMVD010000052.1, forward strand.
ATTGACCCGTAAAAGTTAAATCACGTTCCTTTCCAATTCGGTTAGCAGTTGCGATAAAACATTTATTAACCAGACTATACGATGGCATCACACTTTGACAATACGGTAATACCAAGTTGGAAGGATGAGCAATGAGTTGGGCTCCTTTTAAAACCAAAGCACGCCATGCTTCTGGAAACATCCAATCAAAACAAACCAACATCCCAATTCTTCCAATCGGTGTATCATAAACAGGTAAGCCCAAATTCCCGGGTTCAAAAAAATCTTTCTCATCCATAAAAAGATGCAATTTACGATATACTCCAACTAATCCTTCTGGCCCAATAAGAACGGATGAATTATACAATAAACTACCTTCTCGTTCACAAAAGCCAGTGACGATATGAGCATTTTTATGAACAGCTAATTGCATCAACTCCTTTAGAAAATAACTGGATTGCACTTTTTCTGCAGCCAGTATCACTTCATCTCGATTATTAAAACGATAACCAGAATTTGCCAACTCGGGCAACACATACAAATCACATCTTTTATTCGATGTAACCAGCTCACGAACCTGACTAACGTTAGCCTTTACATCACCCAAAACAGGTGCAAACTGAAGTATTCCTACTTTTACCATCGTCACTAATTCTTATGGTCTGTAACGCGATTCTCGGAAAATAAGATGCCCATCACTTTCGTGCATTAAATCTAATATACTGAGCTCAGGATGCTGCTTCATATAAGCAGCTACAATTTGATAACCTAAATATACAGCCGCTCTTCCAGGAGAATCCTGTCCGAAATAATAGGTAAAGGGGCTATCTCCCGTGTACTTTTGTATAACCATGCGGTCATTATTATACACGTGCTTGCGCTCCACCATGGTAGCCCAAATGAAAGCCTCATTTTTTTCACACCATTCCAACTCCTGCTCCGATAAATCAAATAAATATTTTTTATTCAGATACGGATTCGTTAAACCAGTAAAATATAACTCCTTACCTTTTTGAATCATATTACTCAATACATCTTCATTTTTCATTCCCCCTGGAAAGTTGGTCATAGCCATTGCTTTCATTACATCAGGTACAATTTTTTGACGCACCATTCGCTTACGCAAATATGCCGGAATAGCTAACCATTCGTAAAACTCACAATCTTCACCAAGGTATTTTTCAACACTTATCGAAATCCATGCCGAATCGACTGCAATGGATTGATTAAAACCTGAAATATGAAAATACACTTCTGGTATCGTTGTCTTAGGGAAATAATATTTATAATATCGAAATGCTTGTGCCATGTCGCTCATAATATCGTCCACCTGAGCAAATTCTTCTTTGCTCTTTGCAAACACATCCTGATTGGCTTCATATTCAATAAAGCTTTGCAAATGTTGCGGGTAAGATGGATCTTCAACACTTCCAATTTGAATCATGCGTTGGCTATAAGCTTCTAAATACAAGCCATACTTTTCTTTTAAGCTTTCAACACGAGCACCAATCTCTTTAGAATTACTATCAAACACATCCATAAAAAACAAATGTGAATGTACCGTCACATCAACCTTACTTACATCAGGTGCCGAAACCCTATTACAGGAACCAATTAAGCTTATTGATAAAAGCAAAACCAAACCTTGAAAAACGAAATTCTTCCTCATTGAAATCTTCTTTATTTAATCGTAAAAATACAAAAGCTCAGAAAATTTGCGCTTCGATTAAAAAAAAAGTGGATGAAAAACTAGTTTTAAGTAAGTTTGTAGCGTTTTCAATCGATAAATTAACGTTAATGAAACAGATACTATTAATATTCATCGCTTTATTCATTTATGCTAACACCAATGCACAAAATGAAAAGCGCACTCGATTAGCTTTTGTTCTAAGTCCACAGCTATCGTGGCTCAATTCCGATAATAGTGAAGTAAGTTCGAACGGCAATCAGTTTGGCTTTAACTTTGGCATTGAGATGGATCGCTTTTTTGAACAGAACTATGCTTTTACAACTGGTATAACCATAAATTCAACAGGTGGCAAACTAAGTTATAACCTACCTCCAGCAGAAGGCGAAACAGGTTCTACCTTACAAAACACCACTTATAAACTAAAATATCTGGAAGTACCTTTTAGCCTTAAATTATTAACCAACGAATTTCATCGCTCGCGTTATTATGGACAGTTTGGTTTATTTGGGCAATTCAACATTAAAGCCGTCGATCAAGATGACAATTCACTTAGCAGTGAAGTTAACTTCTTTGATATGGGCTACCATCTGGGAGGTGGTATGGAGTACTCACTTGGTGGAGATACTCACTTAAAAATTGGTATTCTTTATAACAATGGATTTCTTGATGTAACAGATCATGCCATTAAAGATAAAACACACCTTAATCGTTTCGTATTTCAATTTGGTGTGATTTTTTAAGCGTAAGCAATAAAATTATTACTGGACGTTGTTTAATTCTTTCATGGGTTAACTGCATCTAAAAAGAAAAATATAAGATGAAAATTGTTCTGGCTCAGTTAAATTATCACATCCGAAATTTTGAATCGAATGCTGATAAAATAATTAGTAGCATTGAAAAGGCGAAGAAAGAGGGTGCTGACTTAGTTGTTTTTTCGGAATTAGCCATATGTGGTTATCCTCCATATGATTTTCTTGAACGAAAAGAATTTATCGAGAGCTGCCTAACTGCTATTGACAGAATTGCAGAGAAATGTATTGGCATTGCAGCCATTGTTGGCGGCCCGGAAATAAATCCTGCCGAACAAGGCAAAAACTTGTACAATGCCGCCTATTTTCTGAATGATGGTGCCATTCAACAAATCGTGCGTAAAACCCTGTTACCAAACTACGATGTATTTGATGAGTACCGCTATTTTGAGCCGAACAAGCAGTTTGAAGTAATAGAATTGAAGGGCAAGAAAATAGCACTTACCATATGTGAAGATATTTGGGACGATCAACCAGTGGCTAACGCATTTGCCCGCGATAAACTTTATACACTTTCGCCGATGAAAGAGTTAATGAAGCAAAAACCAGATTTTGCTATTAACATTGCTGCTTCTCCTTTTTCGTACACTCAAGTTGATATTCGCCAGGACATAGTTCGTAATAAAGCCAAACAATTTGAACTTCCATTTATATACGTAAATCAGGTAGGTGCTAATACCGAATTAATTTTTGATGGTCATTCGATGGTCGTAAATAAGAAAGGTGAAATCACGCATCAAGGTGCACTTTTTTCAGAAGACTATATCAGCTTTGATATGGACGAAACGAATCATAAAGCAATAACTCAAGATAAACAATCGTCCATTGCACTCATTAATGACGCCTTGGTGTGCGGCATACATGATTACTTTGGTAAAATGGGTTTTAAAAAAGCAACACTTGGTTTATCAGGAGGTATCGATTCAGCAGTAACAGTTGCTTTGGCCGTTGAGGCATTGGGTAAGGAAAATGTACGTGTTTTATTATTACCATCGCAATATTCGTCAGACCATTCGATCAACGATGCTGTTGATTTGGCAAATAACCTGGGAATAGAATATAACATTGTTCCCATTAAGGAATTATTCAACGGCTATAATCTGCTGATGAGTCCAATTTTTGCCGGTAAAGAAGAAGATGTTACAGAAGAAAATATTCAGGCACGAATTCGCGGAACATTGTTAATGGCACTGTCCAATAAATTCGGACATATTGTATTGAATACATCCAACAAAAGTGAAGCAGCCGTAGGTTATGGTACCTTATACGGCGATATGAACGGTGGCCTTTCCGTTTTAGGTGATGTTTACAAAACCGACGTATTTCGATTGGCTCGTTACATTAATCGCGATTCGGAAGTGATACCTGAAAACACGATTACCAAACCACCATCGGCCGAGTTAAGGCCTGATCAAAAAGATTCTGACTCTTTGCCCGACTATGATATTTTGGACGACATCCTGTTTCGATACATCGAAAAACATGAATCGCCAAACGACATTATAAATGCAGGTTTCGACGAAGCAATCGTGAATAAAGCCATACGCTTGGTAAACATGAATGAATACAAACGATTTCAAACGGCTCCTACTTTACGGGTATCGAGCAAAGCTTTTGGAATGGGCCGAAGAATGCCACTAGTTGCAAAATATTAACTAAACCATGGATTGAGCAGTTTTTATAAGGCTAGAAACAAGATATCCCATCTTTTTTTCATAGCTTTGTATGTTATAAAACACTGTTCTATAACACATCTGAGATGCCAAACAAAATAAAGCAAACTGATATTGAACCATCGATAAAGGATATCACTAAGCTGTATAGCATTCTTAATGAGGAAGAAAAGCAACTCTTGCTTGACAACCACTCGACTCATGTTTATAAGAAAAATGATATTATTTATCATGAAGGTGAGAAACCAACAGGCTTATTGTGTTTAGGGACAGGCAAAATCAAGATTTTTAAAGAAGGTGTAGGTAAACGTGAACAAATAGTAAGAATGGTTACTGCGCCTGACTTTATCGGTTACCGTGCCTTGTTTGCTGAAGACTTGCACATTGCATCTTCTGAAGTTATTGAACCTTGCACCATTTATCACGTACCAAAAAATATCATTTATAAGCTGATGAAGAACAACTCAGCTTTATCAATGACCTTTATTCGATCGTTTGCTACAGAGCTTGGTTTTGCGCGATACAGAACAGTTACGCTTACTCAGAAACACATTAGAGGTAGATTAGCAGAAAGCCTGTGTGTGTTGAAAGATATTTATGGCTACGAAGAAGATGACTGCACCTTAAGTGTTTATTTATCACGTGAAGATTTAGCCAACTTTTCGAATATGACAACGTCAAATGCGATTCGAACACTCAGTACTTTTGTAAATGAGAAAGTATTGGCTGTAAACGGCCGTATCATTAAAATATTAGACGCTGAACGCTTAGAGAGAATTTCGAAACTAGGTTAAGATTGTGCACTTTTTAATTGCCTATCCACATTCCATGCGTGGTATTGAATCAGAATATATCTAATATCTTTAAACGTTATTTTGGGCTCTAAGGTGTCGATAAAGGCTTGCTCAATACCATAGATCACCAATAAGTTTTCAATTTGCTTTTCATCACGCGATTCCATCACCTCCGATAAACCCAATTGCGAATTATACAAATAATACTCACGGTACATATATGAATTCGACATACCATACCAGTCTTTGACTGCTGAGTTAACATACTGCCTGCGCAAATCAACATAGAGCGAAACCGTTTCATTTGACAAGAGCTGTAGGAATCGCGCCTCCTCTCTTTCGCACCTCACCATGCTTTTACGCTCAATTATTCGGCTATGAAATACATATTTCCTACTCTTATGCTCAAAGGCAAAACCTTTAAGCTGTTTAGGTTTATACGTTTTGAATCGTAAAGAAACATTGCTTTTAAAAGAAACTTCGAAGTGCAGTGATTCAAAGTCAAGGCCGAGTATATTGGCATGGCCCGTCATCCGATTAAATAGATAAACTCGAACCTCACCACGAATCGTATCCTCACTATGTGTTACGATGTATCCTTTAAGATTTTTAGCTGAAGCTACAGGTGAGAAAGAGCACAGAATCACCAGCAATAGCGACATTAATTTTAATTTAATCATAGTGAAAACGACAGGCATAAATTAGTATTTCTGTTTCCGATACTTGATACACCAATCTATGTTCATGGTCAATTCTGCGTGACCAATATCCTGCAAGGTCATATTTTAATTGCTCAGGTCTTCCTGAACCTTCAAAAGGAGTCCTTTGAATTTCTTTAAAAAATGCATTAATTTTTTTGAGAATCTTTTTGTCAATTTTTTGCCAGTATAAATAATCCTCCCATGCATTCTCTGTGAAAGTAAGAACCATATTAATCTTCTATTTTGGGATTAACAGTCTTACCTGTTTTCATTTGTTGAATTGAATCATATAGCCTGTCAGCATTTTTCTTTGAACTCAGCAGATGTAAAGTCTCCATAATTGAATTGTATTCATCCAAAGAAATCATTACAGCACCTTTGCCACTCTTACGCTTGATAATTAGAGTCTCATTATCATCTTCAACGCTATCTAAATAACTTTTTAATTCTGTTCTAAATTCAGAAAAATTTGCAGCAATCATAGTGTATTTATTTTAAAGGTTCTTTTATAAGTACAAATATACGTACTTATATTGATTGATCAAGTTTCAATAGCTGCTAATTGTGTTTTATAAAGCCCAACTACTCCATATAATACACGCGCTTAACACGCCGACTAATGCTGGTGAGTACTTCATAAGGGATGGTATCAAGTGCTTGTGCCATATCGTTAATGGTATATAACTTACCAAAAATCTCAACCTCATCGCCTTCTTGTGCAGTAATGGCACTTATATCAACCATGCACATATCCATGCAAATGTTGCCGATAATTGGAGCTACTTGATTATTAATAATTACTTGCCCAATTCCATTACTTAATCTACGATTTAAACCATCGGCATATCCTACCGGAATAATGGCAATGGTGCTATCATCTATCAAAACACCTTTCCTGCTGTAACCAATTGTTTCGTCTGCTTTCACTCGCTTTATCTGCGACACATACGATTTTAAGGTCCCAACTTGCTGCAAATTATTACCCTCAGCCGAAACACCATACATACCAATACCTAAGCGCACCATGTCAAATTGCGCTTCAGGAAAACGCTCGATGCCTGCTGAATTAAGTATATGTTTCAAAAATGGGTAAGCCAACTGTTTCTCTAGCAAAGCGCAAACATCCTTAAATGTACTTATTTGTTGCTTTGTAAAATCATCGTGAACGGCCTCATCACTTCCAGCCAAATGGGAAAATGCAGAAGCGATCTTTAGTGTAGCATTAGCTTTTAATCGCTTGACTAATTCTTCCATTTCATCAGGCAAAAAGCCCAAACGATTCATACCTGTATCCAACTTTAAATGTATGGGCACTCCGTTCTGACCTTGGCGTTCAACTACATTTGCATAGGCTTCCAATATATTAAAACTATAGATCTCAGGCTCAAGGTCGTATTGTAACATGGAAGCAAAACTGCTTACCTCCGGGTTCATTACAATGATTGGCAAAGTAATACCAGCCTCACGCAATTCAATGCCTTCATCGGCAAAAGCCACACCCAGGTAATCTACCTTCTGATGCTGTAATAAGTTAGCTATCTCAAATGAGCCACTCCCATATGAAAAGGCCTTCACCATGGCCAACATCTTCACTTTAGGTTTTAACTTTGATTTAAAAAACTGAACGTTCTCAATTAATGCGTTCAAGTTGATTTCCAATACTGTTTTATGTCGTTTCTTTTCAATTAAGGTAGATATTCGCTCAAAAGAAAACTGTCGCGATCCTTTCAGAAGAATAGCTTCATTCTGGAAATCATTGGTATTCATTTGTCTCAGAAACTCTTCGGTACTTTTAAAAGCACCTCTTCCATGCATGGCTTTATAAAGTTCAGGACCGATACCAATAATCCGCTCCACCCCTTTTTCAAAAGCCAATTGAAATACTTTTTTATAAAGCACCTGCTCACTTAAGCCACTTTGAAAAATATCGGATAAAATCAAAGTTTTACTCAATCCTTGTTTTGTCCCCAACTGATTCAGGAAGTCCAAAGCTATATCCAAAGAAGTTATATCAGAATTGTAAGCATCGTCAATGAGCAAGCAATTATTAACGGCTTCCTTTTGCTCCAAACGCATTGCCACTGGCTCAAGTTGATTTACTTTCACCATCAATTCGTCCATTGAAATACCCACATACAAAGCCACTAACATTGATAACAAGGCATTATCAATTGATATTTGATCAGCGAATGGCAAATTAACAAGGTGCGATTTTTCCTCCCACTCTACACTTAGCTCAACGCCTTTATCGTTAAAAGATTGATCCAACAAACGCAAGCTAGCACCTTGATTTTTACCTACCGTAAGCTTTTCTTTCAGAGGATATAATTCATTGATTGAAGCACTCAAATCAACCTGATCAGAATTATACAAGATCACTTTTGAATCAGCAAAAAGTATCAATTTCTCATTTAGCTTTTGCTGAAGAGATGTGAAATTTTCCTGATGGGCCTGACCAATATTTGTAATAACGCCAATTTCGGGCTTTATGCACTTCTGGAGTTTCTGCATTTCGCCCGGCAATGAAATACCAGCTTCAATAATCGCAAGATCGCAGCCCTCATCAAGCATCAACAAGGACAAGGGCACCCCAAGCTGACTATTAAAGCTACGCGGCGAACGGCCAACCTTTTTACCACCAGAAAAAAGTTGCGCCACCCATTCTTTGACGATGGTCTTACCATTACTTCCTGTAATCCCAATTAAAGGAAAAGCAAAGGTTTTTCTGACTGCAGCAGCGATTCGTTGCAAGGCAAGCAAGGTATCCTCAACGATAATAAAACAAGCTCCATCATAATCTGCAACATCTAAATGTGCCCCTTGTTCGACCATGAAACACCGGATGCCTCTTTTGTAAAGGTCATCTATGTGAAAATGCCCATCATGAGCAGAAGTTCTTATGGCCAGAAAAAGCGTGGATTCACATTCTACAATTTTTCGACTATCAAACAATAAGCGCTCTACATGCAAACTAGCATTACCAACCAGTAAACCCTCTGCAAACGAAGTCAATTGCTCAACAGTCATTCTAATCATATCGCTTAATTAGCTTTTGTGAAACATGCTCTACATAATGGTTCGTATTCTTCTTTTTCGCCCAACAGCACTAATTTCTCGTTATCATTCAATCGGTGTGAAAAGTGGGCTAAATCACCACAGCGCATACAAATAGCATGCACCTTCGTCACATATTCTGCAGTGGCCATTAATGAAGGTATAGGTCCAAACGGTTTGCCTTTAAAATCCATATCCAAACCTGCCACAATTACACGTATACCTTGATTGGCCAGCTTTAAACAGACATCCGCCAAACCATTATCAAAAAATTGAGCTTCATCAATTCCAATCACATTAACATTACTACTCAATAATAGTATATTACCCGACGACTCAACTGGTGTTGAAGAAATAGCATTTGAATCATGCGAAACCACCTCTGTTTCGCTGTATCTAACATCAACCATGGGCTTGAATATCTCAACACTCTGTTTGGCAATTTTTGCCCGTTTCAATCGCCTTAGCAACTCTTCGGTTTTACCCGAGAACATTGAACCGGCTATTACTTCAATCCACCCTTTGGAATTTTCTCTATTTGCCTTATTTTCAAGAAACATTTAGCGTATTCAGTTTTTTAAATTGCAATCACTACCTTTGCAAAAGTAAGTAAAATGCTTAGGAATTCACTATGGAAAAAGAAGCTCTCATCGATATTATTTTAAATGATCTAAAAGAAGTTCATTCTTTAATTACCACTTTTAAAGGTAAAGAAGTCATTAATCAGGCATTTATCAACCTAAGTCACACCAAACTAAAAAATATCAGTGAAGAAATTAACTTATTAGAATCATTCGATATTTCTTCGAAAAATACAGAAACTCCATACGAATCATCATTAAGTTCGATAACTGCGCAAGAAAGCACTGAAGAAGACTCGAAAGACATTGCTGATTCAAGTATGAAATTTTTGAGTGGAGAAACGGCTGCTGAAGAAAACAAAGCTAAAATCGAACATAAGGAGGAGCCAAGCAAAAACGAGCTAATTAGCGAAACACCTGTAACGAAACCTCAAGATATAATTGAGGATAAAAAAACAGAAGTAAGCACTCCTCCAAAAAAAGCTGAAGTAAAAGATGTTCCACAGGAAAATAGCTCAATACTTGGTGAAAAAATAAAACAAGAAGCCACCTCTGTAAACGAGCGCATTGCTGATAAAAAAGATACATCTAGCATGGTTTCGCAATACGGCAAACCCGTAAGCGATGTACGTAAAGCCATTGGATTGAATGACCGTTTTTATTTTCAACGCGAACTCTTTGATGGTAATGCAGATGCCTTTAACAACATCTTAGATCAGGTAAATCAAATGGATTCCTATGAATTAGCACTCCAATTCATACAATCGAATTACAATTGGGACGACGATAATGAAGTTGCCGAGTCCTTTTACAAGAGTATTAAACGACGTTTTATTTAAAATATAAATGGGAAAATTATTTGTTATTCCTACGCCTATTGGCAATCTCGAAGACATAACGCTTCGAGCGATTCGAATACTAAAAGAAGTTGATTTCATACTAGCAGAAGATACCAGAACAACTGGCTTCTTGCTGAAACACCTTGAAGTATCCACACGAATGATGTCGCACCATAAGTTTAATGAACATGCCACAGTTGAAAAAGTGGTTCAGCGCTTGGAAGCAGGTGAAAATGCGGCACTCGTATCCGATGCAGGTACGCCAGCAATTTCTGACCCTGGATATTTGGTGGTGCGAAAATGTCTGGATTCTGAAATTGAGGTGGAATGTCTACCTGGAGCTACAGCATTTGTGCCAGCCCTTGTTAATTCAGGTTTACCCAATGAGCGTTTTTGTTTCGAAGGTTTCTTACCCCAAAAAAAGGGAAGAAAAACCAAACTGGAATCTTTAGTAACAGAAACACGGACCATGATTTTTTATGAATCGCCTTACCGACTTGTAAAAACTTTAACACAATTGGGCGAGCAACTGGGAGAAGATAGAAGAGCCTCTGTTTCAAGGGAAATATCGAAGCTTCACGAAGAAAATAAACAGGGAACACTTCAAGAACTCGCACAATATTTTGCTGCAAAAACCGTTAAAGGAGAAATTGTTATTGTAGTTGAAGGAAACCATAAGAAATAAGCAAACATGAGAAACGTATTATTCACTCTTTTTATAGCCGCCCTTTTAGCGTCGTGTTCATTAACTGATACAAGCGAAGTTGAACAACAAAAAGACTCACTACTACTGGCATCGGCTGAAAAAGATCGCCAAATGAATAGCTTGGTAACAGCCTTGATTGAAATTGACGATAATCTGCAACAGATAAAAGAGAAAGAGCAAATTATTAGCTTAAATGTCAGCTCCGGAGAAACAACAGGTAAAGCTCTTGAAGATCGTATCAATAGAGACATTCAATTAATCTATGAGTTGATGCTTCAAAATAAGGAGCAAATTAGCAAATTGGAAAAAAACCTGAAACAATCGGGCACCAACAATGCCAATTTAAACAAGTTAGTTAATCGCCTAAACAAGCAATTAAAGGATAAAACCCTTGAAATTATAAAGCTTAAAAAACAACTTGAAGATCAGAGCTTAGAAATTACTCAACTAAATTTCACGATTGAAGGCATGCAGAACGTAGTTGATTCATTACAGAACGTTCGTAATGCAACGCAACAGCAACTGGCCGAAGCTACCGAAAAGCTATACCGTGCCTATTATGCTTTTGGTACTAAAAAAGAATTGAAAGAGCAGAACCTTATTAGTAGCGATGGCCTATTTAAAAAGAAAATAATGGGTGAAGGTTTCTCCGAGGATTATTTTACTACAATTGACCTGAGAGAAATTGATTCAATTGCCTTATTCAGACCTAAAGCCAAAGTACTAACCAATCATCCTGGTTCTTCTTATAAACTAGAAGAAACGGAAGAAGGAAGTATGGTTTTACGTATTGAAGACAAGGAGGCCTTTTGGAGTTTATCTCGCCATTTGGTTGTGCAAGTTAATTAAGAGAATTCAAATAAGAATACGGATGACATCTTTCAATACTATATAGTATGAAAGATGTCATCCTTGTTTTATACAAACATTTTTTAACAAGCATATGTACGCTCCTATTGTCACAATAAATATCTTTACAAAAAATTAGATCACTATGCCCCGTAAGTACAAACATTTGTTTTTTGACCTTGACCATACCTTATGGGATTTTGAAGCTAATTCGGAAGAAACACTAATTGAGCTTTACGAAACTTTTAATCTGGATCAATATTTTGAAAGTTTCGAAGATTTTCATGAGCGCTACGAATCACATAATTTGTACTTATGGAGTCAATACCGAAAAGGCAAGGTCGACAAAAAAACGCTCAATTTTCAACGGTTTCACCTTCCATTTTGCGAAGTAGGCTTTGATGACAAAGCAATTGCTGAGCAATTTGCAAGTGAATATGTTAGAATCAGTCCAAGCAAAACCAAGTTATTTCCTAATGCCATTGATGTGCTTGAAAAACTGAAACCGCATTACGAAATGCATATCATCACCAATGGGTTCAGAGAGGTACAAGCAAAGAAACTTGAAAACAGCGGATTAAGACCCTACTTTTCTAATATCTACATTTCTGAATTAATAGGCGTTCAAAAGCCTCACCCCTACTTTTTCGACTATTCGATAAAAAGCTGCAATGCTCGTAAAAAAGAAAGCTTGGTGATAGGCGATAGTCTGGAAGCAGATATTCAAGGAGCCATTAAAGCAGGTATTGATCAGGTCTTTTTTAATACAAAAGGCCTAAGTCACGAAAAAAAGATTACCCACGAAATTGATAATTTATCAGAATTACTGGATATACTATTATAATTTATCCTTCAACTTTCAATTCAAGTTTTAATTGTTTACAGCCATTGTAATTCCAACAGTATTAGGCTAAATATCAGTTGGTGAATTAAATTATAAGTCTATATTTGTGACCAATGGTGGCAATTTGTAGTCCCAAAAACAAATTGTTACTATCACCAAATATTCAACAATTGTATTTTTAGAGCATAAACCTCGGTTCGTCCGAGGTTTTTTGTTTTTATACTTCTAGAAGCCAAACTCTAAACCAAGCTTAAAAGCCCAATTGTCGATGGCATTTTCGAGTTGATAAGGTCCATAACGATAATGCACCGACAAACCATATTGCAACATATAGCTGGAAAGGATATTCTTAAAATAGATTCCTGATTCGTAATACCCTTTATCAAAAGAAGATACATCATCTGGTGCTGTACCCCATGCAATATTGGTATTTAATACTATTTCAGGCTTCACCCTTCGGTTGGTGTTTAACGATAAAGGAATACCGTGACTTAGGTAAACAGCCGTAAATTCATCAGCAGCAAACTCGTTTAATCGCATTGTTCCAAAGGTATTGGCCACATGTATGGTAAAACTCTTGTACGAGCCAAAAGAACTGTATAAAAACGTACTCGGGTAATCACCATCAAGCTTTCCTCCCTGTGCACGAATTGTCGAATACATGGCATTGGGATATCGAAACGTTTTTTCAAGTTGCACTTCAACTTTATTATACTCAAAGCTTCGATTCTGCACTCCTTCGCCATAGGCAAAATTAAGCCAAACCATTGGATACTTCGTGCCTTCGGAAATTAAGCCAAGTGCCGTTTTAGTAAAAGTCTCACGATGTGCCCACTTTAACCTTATTTCAGCTTCCTTAAAGTCGAAATCAGGTGCAATTTGATCACTATCTAAAAAGATATATCGCTTTTGTGGCGACACATTTGCCTGTCGGTAATACAAGCCAGATTTGAAATATTTAAAAAACCGGAACTCAGTACCCACCTTAAATTCTCGCGTCCGATCCATTGTTTCGGTTAAAAAACCTCTGAATAACTCACTCGAACGCTTATTTATTCCATCCAGATAGGAATATGAACCAGTGGCAAAAACATCATCACGATACTCAAATATGTATTTATTCTCCTTATGTACATGGGGTGTCAGTTGAATCTCACCTCCATACTTCCATGTTTTATCACCAAATCCATAAGAGAAAAAACCTCCCGTTGAAAAATTCTCTGACATTCGTGGGCTTGTATATAAACCCATTCCCAGTTTCAATCCTTCAAAATCGTTGTAATCAATAAAACGCCGTAGGTCGAACTGAAAATTACCTGCCGGTATATATCCTCGAACAACAGACAATTGCATGTTAATTATCGCATCAAGATGCGCTTTCCGCCCTAAGCTATCAATCAAATGGTAAGTGGCCGAGTCTTTTGCAGACAAGGGCTCATAACGGTAAACGCCAACATTTGGCGCACTGCGTAAAATTGATGCATCCTCTAGGGTTATATTATCAAAATCCTTTTTGCTAAATCCGGGCTCGGTATTAATAGCTGTAACGTAACTTTTACCAGTTCCTATAAGCGGATATGGTAATTGATTGGTATTGCCAATGCTTCCAAATTCCAAACTACTTTCCAATTGCTTAGGAAACCATAAGCCATTAGCCACCGGTTGATAATTTTGTCTGATAAATAATTTTAAGCCATTCTCGGTTCCGGTCGTTTTGGCAGCCACCGTTTTAATGGCTGAACTTGACGCATGTATATGGAAAGTTCCAGTCAAGCCACGAAAGTTTCTATTCTTTTTAGGTTGATACGAAATGTAATGAATGGTATCGCCTACACTATTCACTAATGTATCAAGCAATTGGAATTTATACGAAGATAAACCCGCCTTTGAAGCAGGATTTAAATATTCACGGTCTAATAATTTAACATACTGATCGTAAAAGGAGAATGGTTGAAGCAAAGCTGGTAGCGAAGCCATGGTTGGTGTTCTTAATCCACTCACCCGGCCAGAAATAATTCGCTCTTTCTCAATACCTTTTTTTAGGTGTCGTTTTTCAGAAACAGACTCAAAAAGCATAAGGTAACTATCCTTATTAATTCCAAACTGCTTAACTTCAGGTGGCAATTGCTCATAATCAATATCCTTTGGCAAATCAAATTCCACATTCATTTTATGGTAGATAATACAGCTATAAGGATCATATGATGAGGGATTATGCTTCTTACTATTTTCAACCACTTTGCGCATTACAAGCAAGGCTGGGTTTTCTCCAGGCAAAATATTTATTTCGTCCAATTGGTATTGAAGTGGCTTAAGCTCAACATAGATATAAGGAGTAATCTGATCTTTCGCCAAACGATGTTGATAATAGCCCAGACAACTAAATTGCAAGTGATCAACTTCCTTTAAATTCCTTATTCTGAATTTACCATCAATATCAGTTATGGTTCCTTCCTGATCGCCATAAACCACATTCACAAATGGAATACCTTGATCGGTAAGTGCATCAACAACCTGTCCGGTTAATTCTTGTGCAACACTATTGGTTGGCATAAGTTGAACAAGAAACAAACAAAAAAACAGTTTGTTAAAATTCGCTTTTATAGCCTTGAAAAAAGTAGTTAACATGGGTATTTGGTTAATGACTTTATTTGCCTACTCGAAAATATAAAAAAAGAGCCATTAAATGACTCTTCCTAATATTCTATTTTACAAAACCGGCCTTTAAGCGCGTAATTTCTTTCGCACTTAAGTAACGCCACTTGCCTCGCGGTATGTTTTTCTTTGTTAAGCCTGCAAAATAAACACGGTCTAGTTTCATTACTTTATAACCTAAATGCTCAAACATACGACGAACAATTCGATTACGCCCCGAATGAATTTCAATTCCAACCTGCGTCTTATCTTCTTTCTCAACAAAACTAATGGCATCGGCATGAACCGGACCATCTTCCAGCGTTATCCCTTTTGCCAATTGATCAATGTGGCTTGCAAATACAGGTTTATCCAAAAACACATGGTATATCTTTTTTGCCTGATGTTTAGGGTGTGTCAAAACCTTCGTCAAGTCACCATCGTTGGTCAGCAATAACAAACCTGTGGTTTGTTTATCCAATCGCCCTACGGGATAAATTCTTTGGGTACAAGCCTCACGAACCAGATCCATAACTGTATGCTTGGCATGTTTATCCTCAAGCGTTGTTACAAAATCTTTTGGCTTGTTGAGTAAAACGTATATTTTTTCCTCCGCATTTAAACGCTTTCCCTTGTATTGTATATTATCTTTAAAAGAAACAATTGTACCCATTTGAGTCACAACTTTTCCATTAACCGATATTTCACCTTTGGCAATTAATTCATCCGCATCGCGTCGACTACAAACACCAGCATTCGCAACAAAACGATTCAAACGCATTGTTTCCTTTTCCGACTTAGCTGGCTCTTCCTTTTTAACAACTCGCTTTTTTGAAAATTCCGAAGATTTTGGACTTTCTCCCCGCCTCTCAAATTTCTTCCTATCTTCTCCTTTAGTACTATCACCATCCTGAAAATTTCGTCGTGGCTTGCGATTATTATTTCGTTCGTTACGCATCTATTTTATATGTAGTTATTGAATTTGCAAAGTTGAGAAAAAAACAGATGACATGACTCAGGTTTTATTAAAAATTTATGCCGTACATTTATTAATTCAATTTTTAATGACAAAACCAGGGTGAATAAGGTATAGCATCTTATAGAAAATGCATTTTTTTCACCTAAATAAATGAGGATTTGCAAGTTTAGGTTGTCAGTTATAAAAAAATCAATCATTTTTGCAGTTCCATTATAACAAATCAACATTTTTATGACATTAATTAAATCAATCTCTGGGATAAGGGGAACGATTGGAGGAAAAGTGGGTGATGGCTTATCACCACTAGATGTAGTTAAGTTTAGCTCAGCCTATGGACAATGGGTGAAAAAACGCCACGAAGGTAAATTAAAAGTTGTAGTTGGACGCGATGCTCGCATTTCGGGAGACATGGTGAAAAATCTTGTAATCGGCAGCTTGCAAGGCCTTGGAATAGACGTTGTAAATATTGGCTTAGCCACAACGCCAACAACTGAAATTGCCGTTACTGAAGAAAAAGCGCATGGTGGAATCATTTTAACAGCCAGCCATAATCCAAAACAATGGAATGCTTTAAAATTACTCAACGAGAATGGTGAATTCTTAACTGCAGCCGATGGTGCAGAGGTTCTGAAAATTGCGGAGGACGAAAGTTTCGAATTTGCAGAAGTTGATGAACTAGGAAAAGTTGAAGAAAACGATACATATACCGACTTCCACGTACAACATGTTCTAAACTTAGACATGGTTAATGTTGAAGCCATTAAAAATGCCAATTTTACAGTCGCCATCGATTGTGTGAATAGTGTTGGTGGAATTGCTATTCCTGCATTATTAAAAGCATTGAATGTAAAAAACACCATTGAATTATATACTGAACCTAACGGACAGTTCCCTCATAATCCTGAACCGCTTCCTGAACATTTAGTTGATATAGCTACAGCCATCAAAAAACAGAATGCAGATGTTGGTTTTGTTGTTGATCCTGATGTTGACAGACTAGCTATTGTCAACGAGGATGGATCCATGTTTGGAGAAGAGTACACATTGGTTGCAGTGGCTGATTATTTATTATCGCACAAAATTGGCAATACTGTTTCCAACCTTTCATCTTCGCGAGCATTGGCAGATGTAACACGTAACTATGGTGGTGAATATTCAGCATCGGCTGTTGGCGAAGTTAATGTAGTTGCCACAATGAAAGAAACCGATGCTATTATCGGTGGTGAAGGTAATGGTGGCGTAATCTATCCAGAAAGTCATTACGGAAGAGATTCTTTGGTTGGCATTGGTTTGTTCTTATCTCACTTAGCAGTTAGTGGTTTAAAATGTTCTGAGCTAAGAGCCAAATACCCAGAGTACTGTATCTCAAAAAACAAAATTCAGTTAACGCCTGAAATAGATACAGATAAAATACTTGAGAGCATTAAAAACAAGTATGCTAAAGAAGAGATTAATGACATTGATGGTTTAAAAATTGATTTTTCTGAAAGTTGGGTGCAACTTCGTAAATCGAACACTGAACCTATAATTCGAATTTATGCAGAAGCTAAATCGGCTGGCGAAGCTGATAAATTAGCTCAAAACATAATTGCAGATATTAAAGCATTGCTTTAAGAAGTATTTAACATCATTTAACAAAGAGCCCATTTTTTAATGGGCTTTTTTTGTTCTCAATAGTATCTTTTTAATTAATATCGTGCTTTCTATATCCATACTACAAAAAGATGAATAAAAGGTTATACTTCATTTTGGGTCTTTGTGTACTTGTCATAATTGTTGGCAGCATACTCATCCCAAGCAAAGAAAGCAATGAAAATTATCTGTATACAGATGTAAAAAAAGGAAATTTCATTGCTCAAATACACTCAACAGGTCAGCTTCAAACCGAAAACTCCGAACTAATAGTTTTGCCAAAAGAAATGTCAAGCAGGAACATTGACATTTATGAAATAAAGGTTTCCAACATTGTGGAAGAGGGAACTGAGGTAGATTCTGGAAGCTATGTAGCGACATTAGATCATGCGGCAGTTGAAGAGTTACGAACCAAGGCAAACGAAGAGTTAGAAACGGCATTAAATGCCTATGATGATGCTAAAATAGATACCAACCTTAATTTAAGCACACTTCGCGATGAACTACTCAATGCACATGTGGATTTGGAAGAAAAAAAGATTATTCTTGAACAGTCAATCTACGAATCTCCAGCGGTTAAACGTCAATCAAAACTTGATGTAGAACGCACACAAAGAGATTTAGAGCAAAAAAACAGAAACTATAAACTCAAGGAAAAGCAGGATGAATATAAAGTGTACCGTTCTTGGGAAAAAGTAAAGAAAAAGCAAGATAAAGTTGATGACATCAATAAGCTTTATAAGGTACTTGAGGTTAAGGCGCCAAAACCAGGTTTAGTTATTTATAGTTTCGATCGATTTGGTAAGAAAATTAAAGCAGGCTCCACAATTAGTCGTTGGCGTCCTCAATTAGCTGAATTGCCCGACTTATCATCTATGATTTCGAAAACCTTCATCAATGAAATAGATATATCGCAAATTAAAACCGGACAAAGTGTTAAGATAGGTATCGATGCCTTTCCTGAAAAAACATTTACCGGAGAAGTATTGTCTGTAGCCAACATTGGACAAGTAATACCTAGTGGGGATGCAAAGGTATTTGAAGTAGCCGTAAAAATAAACGGGACTGACAAAGACCTTCGTCCTGCCATGACGACTAGTAACATTATAAATACGGCCAGCTTAAATGATGTGTTTTACATACCCTTAGAATCTGTTTTTAGCAACGATTCGCTGAGTTATGTATTTGTTAAAGAAGGCTCAAGTACATTTCGAAAACAAATTGTTGAACTGGGCATACACAACGAAAACCATGTGGTTGTTTTAGATGGTTTAAAAATTGATGAAACTCTACTTTTAAACCAACCCGAAAAAGCGGAAGCACTCGACTATAATGGCTTGGAAATATACCAACGTCAAAAAGCGGCTCGAACTGACTCTATTGATAATAAATAAATCAGAATTTTATTTATAATGAGAAAAAATAAATCTCCCTATCAAACATACCTTCGATACGCTCATAATATTACAATAGCCATCGAAGCGATTCTTTCGAATAAAATGAAATCGCTTCTTACAGCATTGGGCATTATGTTTGGGGTTGCCGCTGTAATTAGCATGTTGGCAATTGGCAAAGGCGCTCAACAAGAAGTGCTTGAACAAATAAAACTCGTCGGCGTCAATAATATTATCATCACACCAGTAGATCAATCACTCGAAGGTAATGGCAGTGATTCTGGTGAAGAAAATAATAACAACAAAAAGTTTTCCAAAGGTTTGCACCAGATGGATGTTCAAGCCATCTACGAAACCATACCATCAGTTAAAAAAATCAGTCCGGTTGTCTCGCTAAATTATCATGCCATTAAAGAAGGTAAAAGTTACCCCGTAACACTTGAAGGCGTTGCGCCCGATTACTTTGAGATGCTTAACATTGAGCTTGGCACTGGTAAAAAGTTTAGCCAGCAGCAAACCAACAAAGGCATGCCAGTATGCATAATTGGCAACAACATTCGGAATCGCTTTTTCAATCAGGACAATCCTATTGGGCAGTATATTAAATGCGGTCAGGTTTGGCTTCAGGTTATAGGTACGATACAGAAAAGAGATTTTACCACTTCCGCCTCGGATGAAATGGGCATTAGCAGTAGCGATAATAAAATCATCATACCTTTCAAAACCATATTAATGCGTTTTAGAGATCGCGGCAACATTAACCCTGAGGTTATGGATAACATGGCTGGAGGCGGCTTTGTATTTTTCATGGGAGGTAATGGTGAAGAAGAAACTGAACAAAAGAAAACCACGACAAGCAATCAGTTAGACAAGATTATAGTTCAGGTTGAAGAAACAGAAAAACTTTCAGCAACGGCTGATGTCATTAAAAGACTCATATTGCGTCGCCATTCAAACATCTACGACTTTGAAGTCACCGTACCAGAACTTTTATTAAAGCAACAACAAAAAACCAATGAGATATTCAATATCGTACTTGGTGCCATCGCAGGCATTTCCCTTATTGTTGGGGGCATTGGAATTATGAACATTATGCTGGCCTCTGTTTGGGAGCGTATTCGTGAAATTGGAACACGACAAGCCATTGGTGCATCACGTAAGGACATTATTGTGCAATTTCTGGCGGAATCTACCTTGATAAGTATATCGGGCGGACTAATCGGAATAATACTAGGAGTACTGCTGGCACATTTAATCCATCTAACAGCAGACATTAAAACCATTGTATCTTTCTTTTCCGTCATTATTGCCTTTGGCGTATCTGCCACTGTCGGTATTATATTCGGATACATACCTGCCAAAAGTGCAGCTAACCAAGATCCTGTTGAATCACTAAGACATTAACATCATGCGATTATACACCATCATACTTCTATTCATTTTATTGGCACAAAATACCTTTGGTCAAAACCAAGCCAATAAGCAACAAATGCACCTTACACTTAATGAAGCCATTCAGCTTGCTAAGCTCCAGTCTTTATCAAGTTTCCGGTCTAAAAACATGTATTTAGCCAGCTATTGGGATTTCAGAAGTTATAAAGCATCGCAATTACCCGGACTAAGATTAAATACAACACCACTTAATTACGATCGATCAGTTACACCTCAATTTGTTGATGGTCAAATTAGATATGTTCCAACAGAAACGTTGTCTTCAGATGTGGGTTTATCTGTTAGTCAAAACATAACATTAACAGGTGGAACCTTAGGTGTAGAATCAAATGTACGACGTCTAGAAAACAATGGAACAGATGAGAATGGAGCAGATAAGAACACCGTCGACATAACCTCCGTACCAATAAGAATAAAATTCTCACAACCACTAACTGGATACAATAAGTTTAAATGGGAGTCAAAATTAAAACCACTCGAATTCGAAAAAGCAAAAAAATTATTTCTATCTGAGATGGAGGCTTTGTCAGAGAAAGCAGTTCGTGAGTTCTTTAACTCGGTGGGAGCCGAAATAGATCTGAAAATTGCGGAAATCAACCTTGCCAATGCTGACACTCTATACAAGATTGGAAAAGGTCGTTTTCAAATAGGTACAGTTACTCAGGACGAATTATTAGATTTAGAGTTGAGTTATTTGAATGCAAAGATATCAAAAACCAGAGCAGAAGTTAGTCTTAAACAAGCTCAAAACAGGCTAAATTCATTCCTCGGCTTTGACAAAGATTTAAAAATAATAGCTCTTATTCCTGATAATATTCCAGGGCTAAAAGTGAATGCTGACGAAGCGCTTGCTTTAGCCAAAGAAAACAATCCTGAAGTTTTAGATATGGAAGCCCGTCTCATTAGAGCCAATCATAATGTAGCAGAAAAGAAGGGAACAAGCGGCTTAAGTGCAGACCTAAGAGCTAACCTGGGTATTAATAAGCAGGCTGATAATATCACCGATGTATACAATGCACCATTCAGCGATGATCGAGGGCTTGGCGTAACCCTAAATGCACCAATACTTGATTGGGGAACCCGACGTGGTCAAATTCAAATGGCAAAATCTAATCGACAAGTAACTGAAGCGGAAGTTAAACAAGCCTTGATCGATTTTGAACAGGATGTAATAATGCAAATATTACAATTCAATCTTCAGGAAGAACTTGTCAACATTTCGGCCAAAGCCGATACTGTTGCTCAATTGGGATACAACGTTACCAAGCAGCGTTTCATGATCGATAAGGTGGATGTCATTAAGCTTAATGCAGCACAAAAATCTCTTGATGACGCAAAACGAAGTTACATCAACGCATTATCCGATTATTGGCGTGGCTATTATACCATACGTCAGATTACGCTTTTCGACTTCGAACGAAAAGAAACACTTATTAAGTCCTTGGATTATTTACTTGAACAATAGGTAAAAATGAACAAAAAAAAGATCGTCTATATATCAGGGTTTGTCATAATTCTTCTTGTCATTATCTGGCAGCCTTGGGCTTCTAAAAATAAATCGGAACAGATTACTCAAGTGCAAAAAGGACTATTTGAAACAATCGTTACTGCCACAGGTGAGTTAAAAGCTCAAGATGCCATGGACATCAAAGTACCAGAGGTTAGCTTTAATGAGGAAGTAGACATATGGGCAATGAAAATCCTCAGCTTGATTGAGGAAGGGAAAATTGTAAAAAAAGGCGAAGAAGTTGCTAAGCTTGAACCAACCGAGGTTGAAGAGAATTTAGCTAGCGTAACTGAAAAGCTTAACGAGCAATACACGTTTGTGGAAGATGCTAAGATCGATTCAAGCCTGGCATTGGCTGCATCGAGAGAAACAATTCAGAAGGAACACGATCGTGTACTTGACTCTGAACTCAAGGTCGAACAGTCGTCGTTTGAATCAAAGGCCATTCAACGTCAAACACAAATTGAGTTTGAAAAAGCGCAACGAGCTTTATTAAAAGCTCAACGCGATTTAATTACTAAAACGCAAAAGCATAAATCAAGGATAGCACGAAGTCAACGCAGGGTTAATCGATATGAAAACAAACAAAAACTACTTGAACAATTAAGAAGTGAATTAACAATTGTATCTCCTGCCGACGGTATGATTATCTATGGTACTGGTTACAATGGTCAAAAAGTAAAAGTTGGATCGCGAGTGGGTCGCTGGATGCCATTGATTGCAACGCTTCCCGATTTAAGTTCTATCATATCAGAGATGCAAGTAAAGGAAATTGACATTGCTAAGATTAAAACCAATCAACAGGTGGAAATTAAAATTGATGCCTTTCCTAAAAAATCATTCAAAGGTGAAATATTAAGCATTGCTAATGTTGGCCAAAACAATCCTGGCGAATTCCAAAATAGCTTCAAGGTAATCGTTAAGCTCTCTGATTACAAAGAAACCCTTTTACCGGGTATGACAACAACTAATACCATAATCACCAACTCCATTACTGATGCACTTTTTGTTGATAAAAAAGCAGTTTTTGGCAACGATACCTTACGCTATGTTGTCATAAAGGATGGTTTTCAGACCAAACGACAAGAAATTAAAGTTAATCTCGAAAATGAAGATTTCTTTCAAATCACTGAAGGCTTGCAAGAGAGAGATAAAGTTCTTCTGAACGCTCCTGATAATGTTAGTGAATTACCTTTATTGCGTTTGTAATAATCGTGTTTTATTATAAAAAACATCATACTTTAAGACACAGGTACAAATGCCATCTCGGCAAGCTCGATGAGCAGATAACAACCAAGTCGGTGACCGAGAATAGCCGAGGTCTTGGTTAATAACAACAACAACCTAGTTGCAGAATAGCTCACCGAGGTAGGTTGCCGAGCCTGCCGAGGCAAAACGGAACGGTTCTTTTTTTTTCATCTAGCCATAAAGAACCGTATCCTAAACTAATATAGCTTGTCATATTGTCACCTTACCTGACAAAGTTTTTAAGTCTACAATTAAGTTCCTGTCATTATTACTTGAAAAAACACTATTTCCCTCTTGGCACACCATTTGATTAAAAGGCTCGTGTAATTCAAAACTAAAAACAAAAAATATAAATATATAGCAATGGGAAAAATTATTGGTATAGACTTAGGAACAACCAACTCGTGTGTATCCGTAATGGAGGGAAACGAGCCAGTTGTAATTCCAAATAGCGAAGGAAAGAGAACAACACCATCAATTGTAGCATTTATCGAAGGTGGTGAGCGTAAAGTAGGTGATCCTGCAAAACGTCAGGCAATTACTAACCCTGAAAAAACGATTTATTCGATTAAGCGTTTCATGGGTTCGATGTTTGATGAGATTCCTAACGAAGTAACACGTGTACCATATAAGGTTGTAAAAGGTGACAATAACACACCTCGCGTTCAAATCGACGACCGTCAGTATTCATCACAAGAAATTTCAGCAATGGTTCTTCAGAAAATGAAGAAGACAGCTGAAGATTATTTGGGTCAGGAAGTAACAGAGGCAGTGGTAACTGTTCCTGCTTATTTCAACGATGCACAGCGTCAGGCTACTAAAGAAGCTGGTGAAATTGCTGGTTTGAAAGTTAGCCGTATCATCAACGAACCTACAGCAGCAGCTTTAGCTTATGGTTTAGACAAGATGGATCGCGACATGAAAGTGGCCGTATTCGATCTTGGTGGTGGTACTTTCGATATCTCAGTACTTGAATTAGGTGATGGTGTATTCGAAGTAAAATCAACGAATGGTGACACTCACCTTGGTGGTGATGACTTTGATGATGCAATCATCAACTGGTTAGCTGATGAATTCTTGAAAGATGAAAACATCGACCTACGTAAAGACCCAATGGCGCTTCAACGTTTGAAAGATGCTGCTGAAAAAGCTAAGATTGAATTATCAAGTTCTACAAGTACAGAAATCAACTTGCCATATATCATGCCAGTTGACGGTATTCCAAAACACTTGGTTCGTTCATTATCACGTGCACAATTCGAGCAAATTACTGACAAACTAATTCAGAATACAATTGAGCCTTGCAAGGCAGCTTTAAAAGATGCTGGTTTATCACCATCTGACATTGATGAAGTTATCTTAGTAGGTGGTTCAACACGTATACCTGCAATCCAGGAAGTTGTTAAGGAATATTTCGGTAAAGCGCCTTCAAAAGGTGTTAACCCTGATGAAGTTGTAGCCGTTGGTGCAGCTATTCAAGGTGGTGTATTAACTGGTGAAGTTAAGGATGTATTGTTATTAGATGTTACGCCGCTTTCATTGGGTATTGAAACAATGGGTAGTGTAATGACTAAGTTGATTGAAGCTAACACTACTATTCCGAGCAAGAAATCAGAGACATTTACAACAGCAGTTGATAACCAGCCATCGGTTGAGATTCACGTATTGCAAGGTGAGCGTTCAATGGCTAAGGATAATAAAACAATTGGTCGTTTCCACCTTGATGGAATTCCACCAGCACCACGTGCAACACCGCAGATCGAAGTAACTTTCGATATTGATGCAAATGGGATCCTACATGTTACTGCAAAAGATAAAGCAACCGGTAAAGAGCAGAGTATTCGTATCGAAGCTTCTTCTGGTTTATCTGATGAAGAAATTCAACGCATGAAGGATGAAGCTGAAGCTAATGCTGAAGCGGATAAGCAGGAAAAAGAAAAAATCGATAAGTTGAATGGTGCTGATAGTTTGATTTTCCAAACTGAAAAGCAACTTAAGGAGTTTGGCGACAAATTACCAGCTGACAAAAAACAACCTATCGAAGCAGCTGTTGAGAAGTTAAAAGAAGCTCACAAAGCTCAAGATTTGGAAGCAATTGAAGCAGCAACAACTGAGTTAAATACAGTTTTCCAGGCGGCATCTCAAGAGATGTACAATGCCAGCCAAGCCGAAGGTGGACAACCAGGATCTGATGCAGGAGCGCAACCAGGACCAGATGCTGGACAACAAGGCGGTAAAGACGACGAAGTAACCGACGTTGATTTCGAAGAAGTGAAATAATTCTTCAATTAGCATATAAGCTTAAAAAGTCCTCAATTAAGAGGACTTTTTTTTTGTATTTTTGAAACTGTTTTGGAATTAATGAGTAACCAAAAACAGGTAGTAGATGTTGTTCATTATATTTCAAAATAAGATTTCAATAAAAAATTATATAAAATGCGAATCAAATATTTCCTTTTCATTATTTCAATCTTCTGTTCATCGTTAGCCACTGCGCAAACAACAGATGTTTTTGGCAATAAAGTACCATCTAAGAAAAAAGTGGTAGCCCCTATCCCAGCGGATTATAATAAAACTGACGCTAAGGGGATGAAACAAGGAAAATGGGAAAAAAGATATACGAGTGGGGCACCTCTCTACACGGCTACATTTAAAGATGACAAACCAGTTAGAGAATACATCAGATATTATCCGAATGGAAAAATGAGTATGCGCATTGTTTACGATGCCGAAGGTGTTAATGGAGAAGCCGAATTATTCGATGATAAAGAAGAATTAGCGTCAAAAGGAAAATTTGTAGGCAAAAGTAAAGAAGGAACCTGGACTTATTATACTGCAAAACAGGTCATCGCTTCCACCGAAGAATTTGTTAACAACAAGAAACATGGCAAGGCCCTTGTGTATTACCCCGATGGTAAAATAGCTGAAACCTATGCTTACAATAAGGGTTTAAAGCATGGCGAATGGAATAAGTTCTTTCAAAGTGGAGCCGTTTTATTAAAAGCTGAGTACATAAATGATTTGTTGGAAGGAAAATACTTATACTATTTCGAAGGTGGTCAATTAGAAATAGATGCTAGCTATAAAAATGATAAAGAAGATGGTAAATGGACTTTTTATTTTGAGGATGGAAAAGTCAATTACATCTTAAAATATAAGGATGGTGTTCTTTTAAATCCGGAAGTCATTGAGGAACGAAAAGCCAAGGAGAAAGCTGAATTCGAGAAAAATAAGCATCTGATTAAAGATCCTGAAAAAATGAAAAACAACCCGGATGAATACATTCGTTAAAACAAACACCATATTACGCCTCACTACTTTCATTTGCCTGATAATTGTGGCCAACACATTTATTGCAAATGCACAAGGCGATGGCTATCTTGTTTCCTTTAGCGATAAAAACCATTCTGAATACAGCCTTGATAAACCCTTAGCTTTTTTATCGGCACGTGCTATTGAGAGGCGCGTTAAACAAAACATTGCAATTACCCAAGAAGACTTACCGGTATCTTCGTACTATACCGATAGTTTAAAGCGTCTTGGTATCTCAGTTAAGCACACCAGCAAATGGTTAAATGCAGCCATTGTTTTTTCTTCTGATCAGGAATTAATGGATACGCTCAGTCGGGTAAGTTTTATTACTTCGCTTGAGAAAACAAAAGCACCAACAACAGCAAGTAGCTCGATTAAGAAAGATCCAATCATTAGTGACGTACTAAAAAGCGAAGCCGTCAATGACTACGGAGCCGCTTGGACGCAAATAAGCACCATCAACGGACATAAGCTACACGAGAAAGATTTAAAAGGAAAAGATATTCATATTGCAGTAATTGATGCTGGCTTTGATTCTGCTGATCAACTACCATCCTTACTCCACCTTTGGGATAATAATCAAATATTGGGTACCAAAGATTTTGTAGACCCTAATTCAAATATCTTTAATGAAAATGACCATGGCATGATGGTTCTATCCATTATGGGTGGCCATATTCCTGGCACTTACATGGGAACGGCACCCGATGCCAGCTATTGGTTAATTCGTTCCGAAGACGCTGGTTCGGAGACTCCCATTGAAGCAGATTATTGGGTTTGCGCTGCCGAATTCGCAGATAGTGCGGGTGTTGATATTATAAACAGTTCGCTAGGATACTATAAGTTTGATGCCCCCTTTAATAGTTATACTTATGCTGACATGATTGGTACAACAAGAGCTTCGCATGCTGCAAGTATTGCCGCTTCTAAAGGAATGCTCGTTGTTGTTAGTGCCGGAAATGAGGGTAGCAGTTCGTGGAAATACATTGGCGCTCCTGCTGATGCTAGTAACATTTTATCCATTGGTGCCATGCAAAGTGATAGCACTAGAGCCAGCTTTTCATCGTACGGTCCCACTTTTGATCAACGCTTAAAACCTGAATTAACAGCTTTAGGTTATAAGACGGCGGTTCAAAGTACCAATGGTGGTATTCGTTTAGGTAATGGTACTTCTTTTTCAGCGCCAGTGGTTGCAGGAATGGCAGCTTGTCTTTGGCAAGCCCTACCTGAATACACTTCAAATGAGATAATGGATATTATTATAGCAAGTTGTCATAATGTGCTTAAGCCAGATTATTCCTTGGGGAATGGTGTACCTGATTTTAATCTGGCATTAAAAACTGATATTCCTTTTATTGAGACACAAGATAAGACATGGCGCGTAAGCCCAAATCCTTTCAAAGGGAAACTAACGATTCAAAACATGAATACATCTGCACTAAACGGGGCAGTACGAGTATCGCTATACGACCTTGTAGGCAAATTAAAAATAAGCAAGGCATACGAAAATAAAAATTGCTTTGAATTAGATCAATTATCGCATCTTCCCTCAGGTTTATACCTATTGCTAATCGAGAATGGTAATGATCGACAGCATTTTAAAGTCATGAAACAATAAGATATGGCTGAACAGTTAACACTTCTGCAATTAAACGAACAGGTAAAAAATAACATTAAGCGTTCCTTTCCGGATACCTACTGGGTTATTGCCGAAATTAGTGAAATAAGAACTGTAAGAAGTGGTCACTGCTATATAGAGCTAATTGAAAAAGACGAAGAATCGGATAACATTGTTGCCAAATCCAGAGCTACAATTTGGGCATTTACTTACCGAATGCTCAAACCGTACTTTGAAACAAGTACAAAACAGCAATTGGAAAGTGGTCTAAAGATTCTAGTTAAGGTTAGTATTGAGTTTCAAGAGGTTTATGGTTTTAGTCTTAACATTAAAGACATTGATCCCTCCTACACACTTGGCGACATTGCTAAAAAGAAGCTGGACATAATTCGTCAACTTGAAGAGGAAGGTGTAATAGACATGAATAAAGAGGTAGAACTTACTGCTCTTCCTCAAAAATTGGCAATTATATCCTCACCCACAGCAGCGGGTTATGAAGACTTTATAAACCAGTTAAACAATAATCCATCTGGTTTTAAAATATATCACCATCTTTTTACGGCGATAATGCAGGGTAACGATGCTGAACAATCGATAATCTCAGCCCTTGAACGAATTTACGAACATGAAGCTACATTTGATGCTGTAATACTAATTCGAGGTGGAGGATCAACAGCTGACCTTATGTGTTTCGACAGTTATGTATTGGCCATTAACATAGCCCAATTTCCTTTACCAATAATTACAGGCATTGGTCACGAGCGTGATGAATCCATTGCCGATTTGGTGGCTCATACCAAACTAAAAACACCAACTGCAGTAGCCGAATTTATTATTGATCGTTTTGAAAATTTCAAGGCTTACCTTGATGATTTGCAAGGGCAAATAATAAATATAACACAACAGCAATTGGCAAGCAGCAAACATCAATTAGAGTTGGCAACAAGCGCTCTTAAACCTTTGGTTTCGAAAATACTTTTGAAACAGAAACGCAAACCTGTTGAAGCCGCTCAACGTTTAAGTTTTTCTGTAAAATCATACTTCGAAACACAACACTCCAATTTTTCTCACATCAAGGAATCCATACTTTACCAGACAAAAAAACAAGTACAAGTAAAAACGCAAAAGTGTGAATTTCAAAAGGCACAACTAAAACTAGAACTTGCTTCGTTTATAAAAAACAAACAACAACAATTGATTTTGGCCGAAAAAACAAATGCCCTTTCATCTCCTGAAAATATTTTAAAGAAAGGCTACAGTATATCTTATAAAAACAACAAGCCTATCAAGGGTAGTAAAGGCTTAGTTATAGGTGACGAGATATACACTCAGCTCAAGGAAGGAAGCTTTATCAGTCGCATTGAAAAATTAAATGACTAAAGAGGGTTAAATAATCAATGCTTTTTATATTTTTAGTTCGTTTTAACAGGGGAATAACACGTATAAATGATATTTAATCCAAATCTATCTAGGTTCTTGGTGCTGGTGATATTAGTATCTAATATTTATTGTAAAAACAGTAGCGCTCAATCTGTCAGCTCAAGCCAGTCGGCGGCACACTACCTCGAACAAATCAACGATTCTACATCTAAGGATAAAATTATTGAGCTATGTAATTTGGCTATCAATGAATTATCTGAAAAAGAATCGGACCCAATCAAATTTCAAACCTACCTGAATACTGGTATCGTATTGTATGAAAATAATTTCTATAATGAGGCAACTGATGTACTTATTTTAGCCACTTCGTACAGAGACGTTATTAACGAAATAGATAAAATAGGCGAAGCATACAATTACCTGGGCTGGATTGCATCCGCTAATAATGAATACGATTCTGCCATTTCATATTTAAACGAAGCTAGTTCATATTATTTAGATTCAGATAAAAAACTTAAACTAGGAAACGCACAGAATAGCATTGGAGCCATGTATTGGTATCAGCGTAATTACTCCAAGGCATTAAGCTCTTTCAATCAGGTATTACAAATTGGTGAAACCATTGATGATTCGGAATTATTAATCAAGGCCCTTACAAACAAGGGCGTCGTACTTAACCAATTGGCGCAATACAACGAGGCATTAATCTGTCTCGAACGGGCTTTAGAACTTAACCAACTTAATAACAATACTAGAAGTAAAGCAAGTTTACTTAACAACTTGGGCAATGTATTGTATTCGCTAAAACAATATGATTCTGCCATTCGTAACTACCGCGAATCACTTAAAATATATAACGCTCTGAACGATGCCAAAGGCATTAGCGATTGTTACAATAATATCGGTGAAGTATTTCTTGAATTGGGCGATGTGCAATCCGCACTCGACAACTACACTATTTCCTTGTCGCATAACAACGATGAAACCGATAGCGCAGACATAGCCGTTGCATATGTGAATATAGGACGAGCTCACCAAACAGGAAAACACTTCAATAAGGCCATTACCTACTTTGAGAAAGCTTTAAAAATACTTGTCAATTTTAACGATCCAGCGCTACAAGCTGAAACCTATCTTCACCTTGGACAAACCGTTTTATCTTATAACGATTATTCTCAAGCCGAGCATTACCTTGAAAAATCAAAAAATCTGGCCATTAAGTATAGTGAAAAAACAATATTGTCACAATGTTATAATAGCTTATCTGATCTGTACAAAAAACAGTATAACTACAAACAGGCCTTACACTATAAAACACTTCATGTCGAAATAAAGGATTCTCTAACTGACGAAAAGGCTATTGCCAATAGCGTTCGTATGGAAGCAGTATATAATTTGCTTCAGAAAGAAGAAACCATTTCAAAGTTGGAGCAAGAAAACATTCATAAATCATTAGATTTAACAAAAGCTGAAAGTACCCGAACCATTTATCTTATAGTAAGCATTGCCTTGCTCATTTTTCTAATAATACTTTTCTTATTGTTCAGATTGAGGCGAAACACTAGTCGTCAATTAAAAGAAAAAAATGAAGAACTAGGTCAATTAAATGCAACTAAAGATAAATTTTTCTCCATTATTGCACATGATTTAAAGAGTCCTTTCAGCTCATTGATGGGCTTTGCTGAAATGCTTGCTTTGCATGCAGAATCAAAAAACAATAAAGAAGTTATCGAATATTCTCAGATAATACACTCTTCGACTAAACGTCTTTTAAGCTTGGTTGAAAACTTATTACAATGGTCACGAACACAACTGGGTACTACAGAATACAATCCTGCTCTTTTAGATATTTCAATCCATACGCATAATATTGTAACTTTACTGCGCTTGAATGCTGAAGAAAAAGACATTGTTATAAGTCCAAAGGTTGAAAAAGAATTGGTGGCCTGGGCTGATCTTAATCTGTTCAGCACTGTTTTACGTAATCTAATAAGCAATGCCATTAAATTCTCAAGGGTGGGTAGTGTAATCTATGTTGCCGCGTCTAAAAAAGGTGAAATGGTGGAAGTCACCATTACAGATTCAGGTGTTGGCATGCGACAGGAAAACCTTGAAAAACTTTTCCAGGTAGATTCAACATTTTCAACCAAAGGAACGTTTAATGAAAAAGGGACTGGCATCGGGCTTGTTCTATGTAAAGAATTTGTTGAAATTAATAAAGGAACCATCTGGGCCGAAAGCGCACTGGAAAAAGGTAGCAAATTTTATTTCACATTACCAATTGACAAAACAGAGTAATAAAACATGACAAACCCCAAATTAACATACAAAGAAGCTGTTGGTGAAATAGAAGACATTCTGCAGCAAATAGAGAATGAAGAGTTAGATGTTGATGAGTTATCATCAAAAGTAAAGCGCGTTAGTGCACTTATTAAAACTTGCAAAGATAAACTTCACAAAACCGAAGTAGAAGTTGAAAAAATATTAAAATCGATTGATGAATAGAAAAGGAGGCTAAGCCTCCTTTTTATTTACTATTTCATTAGAAATTCAAAATCACTATCAGCTTGCACTTCATATGGATCAACTCCATATTTAAAAATTCGCAATGAAAGATCTCCAATATAACCAATCTTACCTTTCTCAAAAGTAAACATACAACCTTCACGTAAACCTACCACAGTTGTTTCCCTGTTAAGCTCTAAAAACTCCATAATACGATCTTCACGCGTCTCACCGCCATGACCTTCAGGATTAGCATCAAGGTAGTGCGGATTAATTTGGAAAGGAATCATGTTTAAAGCATCAAAGCCTAACGGATCAATGATTGGCATATCATTGGTTGTTTTTATAGTTGGGCAAGCGAGATTTGAACCTGCACTCCAACCAATGTATTTAGTGCCGCCAAATACTTTTTTACGAATTGGTTCAGTTAATTTATTATCATGAATCATTCGCAATAATTGCCACGTACTTCCTCCACCAACAACTATAGCTTCCGCTTCTTCTACTGCCTTTACCGGATCATCAAAGCGATGTATTGAAACCACATCGTGCCCCACTTCATTAAAACGACTCTTTACTTTTGCTTCATAGTCGTTAAACGACACAGTTACACCGGCATAAGGAATAAAAAGACAAGTTGTTTTTTCTTTCCCTAAGAAGTCAGAAATATTCTGTTTTGGATAATCCAAATAGGCCTCACCAGCCATGGTTGAGTTACTTATTAACAATAAATTCATCGTACACTTTTTTATTAATTGAGGGTATTAATATAAGTAATAAAGAGGAGGTATAAAATTGAGTGAAGTATATAAACGCAAAAAAGAGCAACCACATTGTGATTGCTCTTTTCTTAAAAAAAGGCGGTGACCTACTCTCCCACTTCTACGCAGTACCATCGGCGCTA
>JAFMVD010000053.1 GCA_025499625.1 Carboxylicivirga fragile
CATTCAGCCTTACTAAAAGAGCTTTTGAAAATTGGTTTTGAGAAAAAAGAAAAAAGTCTACTTTTAACATGTCCTAAAAAAGGGAAGTCGACAATATAAGAATCCAATATCTTCTAAAATATTTTACATTATCTTTGTATTATGTGGAATAAACTAGACCAATTACGAAAGCAATACATAGACTTAAACCTCCATGAGGTAATTGACTATGAGAAATTTGCTATGATTTCGATTGTTTACCATTCCACAAAGATTGAAGGCTGCTCCTTGAGTGAGAGTGATACCAAAGTACTATTAGAAAAAGACATAACGGCTAAAGGCAAACCGCTAAGCGATCATTTAATGGTGAAAGACCATTATCAGGCTTTTCGCTTCGTTAAAGAATCTGCGCAGAAACAACAGAAGATATCCATCGAATTTATTCAAGCCATTGCTGCTCAAGTCATGAAAAACACGGGTGGTGAAGCAAATTCCATGGCAGGCTCCTTTAATACCGCCCATGGCGACTTACGCTTGGCACAGGTTTATGTCGACCAAAAATATTTTCCCGACTATAAAAAGGTTGAATCCTTATTAAGCCAACTCGTTGAAGCAAGCAATAAGAGTTTGAAGGGATTATCCGGCAATGATTGTCTAAAACTAGCTGCTGATGTTCATTACAACTTAGTCAATATTCATCCCTTTGGCGATGGTAATGGCCGTACTTCTCGCCTTCTAATGAATTATATTCAGCTTTTTAATAAAGAACCACTCATAAAAATATTCACTGAAGATAGAGCTGAGTACATTGATGCCTTAAATGAAACCGAGAAACAACAAGATCCAAATATATTTAGAACTTTTATTGCCTCACAGCAGATTAAGTTCTACGTGGCAGAAATTGAAAAATACAAAAAAAAGAATAAAGACTTTACTCTTCTGTTTTAAACAGGGTAAGCATTTCCCTTTTCCCTTTGATTTCATTCGACTCATCCGCCCTGTTATATAGAAAGGAAAATTAGCAATAAATGGTTGTACCGATATGAAATCGATAGTACTTTTTCTAAGTACCGCCATACGTATCAACAAAAAGAAAAAAGATGGCTACCTCACTTTCAATAGCCTCTTGTCGTATTTTAAGAAATTTAATACAGGTGAACTTGAATAAAACCCTTAAGTTCAAATTATTCCATTATAAAATTTGTCATATCAACTAATCTCTAATCAATAATCCGTAATCTTATTATCATCGTCCATTAATCATTAACAATTAATCACTAATCACTCAACTAAACATCGTACATCTAAACATTTCGACATACTTCGACAAGCTCAGTATTCGCTTCGAAAATCGAATCTTCAAATTAGCACATCGCCATCCCAATTCTCGGGACTGTTGTAAACTCCAGCATCAATTAATCCTTAATCTTTTATCGTTAATCCTTAATTCATTATCGTTAATCAATAATCAAGCTAATCCCTAACACCAAGCACCTAACAACCAGCACCTAACTACACATTATAAGTCGTACTCGCCGTATCCCCTCCGCGTCCAGTCCAGTTGGTATGGAAAAACTCACCACGCGGTTTATCTACTCGCTCATAGGTATGTGCTCCAAAATAATCACGTTGCGCTTGTAATAAGTTAGCAGGCAATTGCTCACTTCTGTATCCATCAAAATAACTTAAGGCTGTGGAAATAGCAGGCACAGGTATACCATTTGTTACAGCCGCTGCAATAACTCTTCTCCATCCGGCTTGTGCATTATTAACTGTCTCTATAAAATAAGGATCCAGCAATAAGTTTGTTAACTTAGGCTCCTTATCATAGGCCTCCTTAATTTTACCTAAAAAGGCCGAACGAATAATACAGCCACCTCGCCACATTAGAGCAATACCCCCATAATTCAGATCCCATGCAAATTCATCTGCTGCTGTTTTCATGAGTGCATAGCCCTGGGCATATGAGACAATTTTTGCGGCGTACAAGGCATCCTTAATATCACTAATAAATTGTTTCTTATCGCCTTTAAACTCAAGCTTAGGTCCACTTAATAGCTTTGATGCTTCAACTCGTTCATCCTTTACAGACGATAAACAGCGTGAGAATACAGCTTCGCCAATTAATGTCAAAGGTACTCCAAGGTCTAAGGCCGTAATGCCCGTCCATTTACCAGTACCTTTTTGACCTGCTTTATCTAAAATTTTCTCAACCAGAGGTGAGCCATCCTCATCCTTAAAAGCCATGATGTCGCGAGTAATCTCCGTCAGATAAGAATCCAGTTCCTGCGTATTCCATTCCTTAAATACCTCGTGCATCTCATCAGCCGATAAGCCCAACAAGTCTTTCATGATATGATAAGCTTCAGTGATCAATTGCATATCACCGTATTCAATACCGTTATGTACCATCTTTACGAAATGACCGGCTCCACTTTCACCAACCCAGTCACAACATGGCGTGCCATCTTCCACTTTAGCAGCAATGGCCTGAAAGATTGGTTGAACAAGAGGCCACGCCTGCTTTGATCCTCCTGGCATAATCGAAGGCCCCAATAAAGCACCTTCTTCACCACCTGACACACCAGAACCAACATAAAGTAGACCTTTACTTTCTACCAATTTAACACGTCGTTCAGTATCAGGGTAGTGGGTGTTGCCTCCATCAATTATCACATCACCCTTGTCCAGTAAAGGAACGAGTGCATCAATGGTAGCATCCACTGCTCCACCCGCCTTAATCATCATCATTACTTTTCGTGGTCGTTCCAATGAATCAACCAATTCTTTTAGAGAATGCGTACCCATAATATTTTTTCCCTTTGCGCGGGCGGCCAAAAAATCATCCACCTTTGATGTCGAACGATTAAATACAGAAACTTGAAAACCCTTACTTTCCATGTTTAGCACTAAATTCTCTCCCATTACTGCCAGACCAATCAATCCTATATCTGATAACTTTTGCATGATATATGTAGTTTTTACTTTTTTCTTAAATAATGTGACACTTTGCAATCCAAAGGTAGTTGATACTTTTAAATTGACATAACAATAACCCCAATACAAATGATTATAGGGATCAAGGAATAAGAAGGCCACATAGTTCAAATGGTATAATAAAATGAAACAAGTAGTGTAGCTAAAAGTTTACGTTCACATCTAATTTAATTATTCGAGCTGGAAGCTG
Organism: Carboxylicivirga fragile; assembly: GCA_025499625.1. GTDB lineage: Bacteria > Bacteroidota > Bacteroidia > Bacteroidales > Marinilabiliaceae > Carboxylicivirga > Carboxylicivirga fragile. Next base: position 3,167 of record JAFMVD010000053.1, read on the forward strand.
AGCCAGGCTAAGCTCGTGGAGGTAAATATTCTTCAATTCAACATATCTCTTTATAGATTTTCGCAATCCTAACACCTAACACCTAACAACAAACACCTAACACCTAACACCTAACAACAAACACCTAATACCTACCAGCTCATCAGTAATCCTTATTCAGTGAACAGTGAGCAATGATCCTCGGTTAAATTCCAACATTCATTAAGCTCCAAATTGAACCATCTCCAAATTAGCAAATTGACTCATTTTCAAACCATCATTCCGATACTAGGAACTGTCGTATGCTCCAGCATCCTAATACCGCGTATGCCTTTGAATGCGTTTTAAACGTTTAATCAAATGGCGTTTTTTATAATACAAAACCAGGGAAGGAATATAGGCCACAAACATACCCAGGGATAAAACCAAGATAGTCAACTTAAGCATACCCAAGTTACACAAGCTAAAACCTAAAATCACAAAGGCGATATTGACACCACCGATAATGAGACTTATTTGCAAATGTGTAAAACCGAGAGCCAACATACGATGGTGGATGTGGTTTTTGTCAGCTGTAAAAGGCGAGTTACCTTGTGATACCCTTAAGAAGAAAACACGGATGGTATCAATCACTGGCACAATTAGTATTGATAAAGCAACAGCAGGAGCACTGTTCATCTGATAAACCTGCTGAGTAACATTAGACTTACTATTAAATTCACTAAAGGTAATTGCAACCACTGCCACCAAGAAACCTAGAATAAGTGAACCTGTATCACCCATAAAAATTTTCTGACGTCTGGAGAAAATATTATAATATGAAAAGGCCAGTAAGCCACCAACTAAAGCGGCCACTAAAACAGGAATATGAAATTGATTATTGATAAAAAACCAGGTTCCAAAGGAGAGCAGACTAATAATACCAGTAATAGCAGCTAAACCATCAATCCCATCAATGAGGTTAAAACCATTAACTATAAAGATGATGCTGAAAATAGTAAACATCACACTCCAAAATGCATTGGGATTAATACCAAAGAAACCATGAAAGTCCGTTAACATCAAACCACCTAATCCAACAATAATAATGGCAGCTAACAACTGACCAGCCAGCTTCACCATTGGTGCCGTAGCTAAAATATCATCTTTAATACCAATGGCAAAAATAATGATGAGTGCAGGTGTTAAAAAAGGGATATGTGGAAACTCAAACCAATCAACAAAAAGTGTATAAGTAAAGATGAAACCTATAAAAATGGCGATTCCTCCCAAGGTAGGAATCTTAATGCGATGTACAGTTCTTTTATTTGGTTCATCAAACAGGTTTTTCATTCGCGCCACCCTTAAGATGGTTGGTATAGAAAGAAATACCAACAAGAATGATAAAAATGAAGCAAACGGAACTAATAGACGAATGGTATAATCGTTCATAAAACTAATTAAATACAAATGCAAAATTACAAAAACACTTTCAAGAAACTATTATCCCGCACACACAATGTACGCAACATCATTAATTTTGTTTGTAATTAAAGTCGATTTTTTAGCAATAGTGAGCAAAGATCCGATGGTTCAAAGGCTTAGTCGAACAGCAACATCATCCTTGAATTGTATATTTCATAATATTAAATAAGCTGCCCTTTCAGGGCGATTACCCCTATTACCATTATTGCCCAAGGCGATGCCTCGAGCTAAAGTGAATTGGGCTTTCAGCCCGGTATTCATTTTAAACACATAGTAGCAAGCTATTTCAACCAGCATTCGCTTCAAGTTGCACACTTCCTCTCCTTCAGGAAGGATTGAGGTGAGGTATTACGTCACAAATTGGTAATATCCATCTAACAATATTTGCCCTGAAAGGGCTAATTAATTCAAGCCCATGCTACGCATGGGTATACCTCACGCACTTGATCCTGCGCCCTGAAAGGGAAGATAACCAAAACGAAGAGCCTAATTAATATATTTCATTATCACAACCCCAATCGGCATAATACGATCTAAACTGCCCTTTCAGGGCGTTTTCCCACATTATATTATTGTCCAAGGCGATACCTTGGGCTGAAGTCAATTGGGCTTTCAGCCCGTTTTTCCATTTTAAACGCTTAGCATTAAACCATTTCAACCAACTTTCTACCCCAAGTTGCACACTTCCACTCCTTCAGGAGAGGATCGAGGTGAGGTATTAGGACATACAATACCCATCCCCATCCAAACGTTTGCTAGACCTAGAAATTCAAAATCGTTAAATAATACTTCATATAACTAAAGAAATAGCTATTTTTGAATGTTATCAATTCGTTTATGTAGGCTAATTGAAATATGAATTATTACATTTTTCAACAAACAGCTCACCTACAACACATTATTTAAGCAAAGAAATGAATAAATATAAATACATGAATCGCTTTCATTGCAAGACTATCTTAGGGCAAATCCGACGTTTTAGTTTTATGCTTCTGTTATTACTAAGTTTTTATAGCTGCATTCCGCAAAAGGAGATTGTTCTTCTTCAAGATATGGAGGGTGATAAGAACTATAAAAATCCTTTTGATGAACTTGAAAGCATCACCGATAAATACATCTTACAAGCCAACGATTATTTATTCATTAATGTAACCACACCGGATCCGAAAATCTCAGAGTTCTTTAATCAAACTAGATCTGGAACGGCAAACACACAACAGAATCAAAACTTTTTCTATTACCAGATTGATGACCAGATGAACATTGATTTCCCCTATGTTGGTGATATCAACCTGAAAGGATGTAATGTTAAGATGGGAAAAGCAAAGGTACAAGAGGCACTAAAGCCCTACTTAAAAGAATATAACCTCACCTTCAAGTTAGCATCGAACACTTTCACAGCCTTGGGCGAATTCAGGAGCCAGGGGGTGATTAATATGAACAAAGAGCAGGTCACCATATTTGAGGCCGTTGCCCTGGCTGGAGGCACAACACCATTCGGAAAGATCAAACAACTTAGTATTATGCGGCAAACAGAGAATGGCGCGGTTACTCACATAGTTGATCTAACAGATAAAAACCTGATCAACTCGGAGTATTATTACATCTATCCGAACGACATGTTGTATGTACGCCCAATGAAAGCGAAACAATTTGGCATTGGCGAATCATTTTCCTTAGGCATGCTTAGTGCTGCGCTAGCCTTATACCTAACCTTATCTACGCTTATTAAATAATCATAAGAATGCCTTCAACTACCAATCAATCTACCAATATTCAAGGTTCATTCTTCAACATTGATCCCAAACGGTTTCTGCATGATTTATTGCGTTACTGGTGGATCTTTGCCATTACCTTGCCAATTAGTATTCTTAGCGTGTATATGATGCACAGGTATATCGTACCTGTTTACGGTGCCTCCATTTCATTATTACTTGAAGAGCGTGGAGAAAAGGGGACGCAAACCAATATGATGGAAGGTTTTGGTTTGACGCCCGGGCAACAGAATGTAGAAAACCAAATGGCCATCCTAACATCCTGGGACATTGTACAACGCACCATCGACCAACTGGATTTTCACGTCTCCTACTTTATTAGCGGGCATCTTAAAGAAACCGAGATTTACGACAATCCGAGTTATTGGGTCGAATTTGATTCGATTCACCCACAGCTATTAAACACACCCATTAACATCACCTACATCAGTAAAGATGAATATAAATTAAGTGTTAATACCGAAACAGCCAGTACCTATATTTATAAAAATAAAAGACGAGGTCCCAAAGTTTCTAATTTAGCTTTTGAACAAGTTTATAAATTTGGCGAGAAGGTTACTACAGCCTGGGCTTCTTTTACCATTACTAATCGATATAATTCATTTAATAGTGATCAGGAATTATATTTCCTTTTTAATCATCCCGGTAGCATAGCGGCTACTTACAAAAGTAAATTACGTGCCTATCGCACCAACGAAACATCCTCCATCGTTAGAGTTTCTTTAAGTGGAACTAACCGAGCTAAAAACATTACCTTTCTTAATAAACTGGCTGAAGTATTTATTGCTAATAACCTGGCTCAGAAGAACCAAATTGCTACCAACACCATTAAATTTATTGAAGAGCAATTAACGGTTATATCTGACACCTTACACACAACGGGCTCGCAACTTAGTCAATTTCGAACCAACAACCGCATACAAAGTGTCTCAGCTAAAGCAGATTACTTATTTACAGGCTTGCAGGACATGGAGCAGCAGCTGGCTCAACACGAAATTACGCGTCGCTACTTTCTTTATTTAAAAGAATACTTCAGTCAAGACTTAAGTGCCAACGAAGTAATTGCCCCGGCCCTATACCAAACCGATAACGGTTTACTCAATGATCAGATCAGGCAAATAATGGAATTGAACAGCCAAAGAATGGGGCTGCGCGAATCATATAGCGAAGTACTAAATCCAGCCAATAAGGATCTTGAAAATCAGATCAGTATTGCAACCATGACCCTTCTTAAAACAATTAATAGCCAACTCGAAATAATTGACCGCACAGTGCAACGCATCAATGAAAACAAGGCAGATAGGGAACAGGAACTTTATCAACTTCCTGAAACTGAGCGACGCTTATTGGGCATAGAACGTAAGTTTGAATTAAGTAACGAAGTATATACCTTTCTGCTTCGCAAGCGATCAGAATCACAGATTCAAAAGGCCTCTAACACACCCGACCATCAAGTACTTGAAGCAGCTAAACACAATGGTCAAATATCACCTAATGCAGCTGGAGATCGAAAAAAAGCTTTCTTAGTTGGGCTTATTCTACCATTGGCTTTTATTGGACTTCGTCAAATTTTAAACAACAAAATAATAGATCACGAAGACGTTGAACAAATTACATCATTACCAATTCTAGGTCAGATCCTTCATAATACAAAGGAAGAAAGCAATGTAGTGCGTCATCATCCTAAATCAGTCATCACCGAAACTTTCCGTCGTGTGAGAACGCGCCTTGATTTTATGAATGAAGGAAAAGCCTGCCCTGTTATTGGAGTAACCTCATCCATGCCTGGTGAAGGAAAAACCTTTTGTGCGATGAATATGGCGGCTGCCCTGGCAATAAGCGGCAAACGAACTGTACTTTTGGGCTTTGACTTACGTAAACCTGGTTTGAATAAATTAATTGAAAGCAATGGTCAAATGGGAATTTCCAACTACCTCATTGGGCAAGCTGAATATGATGAAATTAAAATGATGTCGGGTCAGGAAAATCTTACCATTATACCCACAGGAGACATCCCCCCTAACCCATCAGAGCTCGTAAGCTCAGAAAAAACAAAAGAATTAATCAACAAGCTGAAAGAAGAGTTCGATACCATCATATTAGATACCCCACCTATGGGTATAGTATCTGACCCTTATTTACTGGCTCGCCACACCGACACTTTAGTTTTCTTGGTGCGTCAAAATCATACCATAAAAAAGATACTCGGTCACACCTTGAAAAACATACAAGACGAAGGCATAACAAATGTTGGCATTCTTCTAAACGATGTAAACGTGAAGAAAGGTAGATACGCCTACTCCTATAACTATGGTTACGGCTATGGATATAGATATGGACAAGGGTATTATGAGGATTAAAATAATTATTGATTAAGGATTAGAGATTAAGGATTAAGGAGCGGCTCTTTCTATGCGTTTGGCAAAAGAGCCGCTCCTTTGTGTTGTAACACAAATAAATATTGAGTAAATTGATTGTTTCTTATAACGATACAACATGGTAAGAATACACACTAAAAGCATTGCACTTATAATGCTTATTATTTTTGTTGCTTGCTCAATCACAAAGAAAAATACAAGTTCTAGCAGAATACTTACAACTGAGGTTGCCAAGACCTATTACGTTGCACCTTACAAAGTAAATTGCACAGGTGTTAGTGAACAAAGCTGTTTACTAGTAAAACACAACATTGATGCAAAATGGAACTTTTTCTACGATAATATCGATGGATTTAGTCACCAAGCGGGCTATACCTACATACTAAAAGTAAAAGAATCTCCTATGGACAACCCTCCTGCCGATGCTTCCAACATCAGATACGAATTGATGGAAATAAAAGATCAACGAAAAGTAAGGCAAGATTTAATTAGCATCTACGATATCTGGGGTATTGTAGCTCTCAATGGCCAATCCACCAGACCAAGTAAGGTATTTCAATCAATAGAAATCAATACGCAAAAACTAAAAATAATGGGTGAAGCCGGTTGCAATTCATACAGTGCTCAATTAAAAGCTGAAGATGGCAGCAATAAGTTTAGCATTTCGCAACTTACCATTACCAACAAGCAATGTGACTTTAGTAAAATTGAAGAAGAATTCTTAGAAGCCCTTCAACGAACAGAAACGTTCTATCGATTCAATAACACTCTACTCCTACTGGCCAATAATCAAATATTGATCGAAGCCAGAAGAATGGATTAATAGTAACTTTAAAAAATTAAGGATGCAATCTCTATTAGCAATTTGCAAATAGAGATCGCATTATTATTATCGTTCCTTACATAATCCAAGGATAACTTATACTTTATTCTCTCCCCGATAGTCCCGATAGCTATCGGGATCGGGATCGGGATCGGGGCTTTAATTCTTCATCTTTAATTACTAATCATTAAACATCCTATCCCGATACCCGGGACTGTTATAAGCTCCAGCATCCTAAAAAACTCTACGGAAACTTAGGAAACTGCTGAAAATCAGGATCTCTTTTTTCTAAAAAGGCATTACGTCCTTCTTGAGCTTCTTCCATCAGATAGAACATTAAGGTAGCATCACCAGCCATTTCCATTATACCTGTTTGTCCATCCAATTCAGCGTTTAATCCACGTTTAATCATACGAAGTGCCATAGGGCTGCGCTGCATCATCGTTTTACACCATTCAATAGTTGTAGCTTCTAACTCATCAAATGGAACAACCGTATTAACCAAGCCCATATCTTCGGCCTCTTTTGCAGAGTATTGCTTACATAAGAACCAAATCTCACGCGCTTTTTTCTGGCCAACGTGACGCGCCAAATAAGACGAACCAAATCCGCCATCGAAACTACCAACTTTAGGACCACTTTGGCCAAATATGGCATTTTCTGAAGCAACTGTTAAATCACATACCACATGTAATACATGGCCTCCTCCAATGGCATAACCATTCACCATAGCCACAACAGGTTTAGGCATGGAACGAATGCGTTTGTGTAAATCCAGAACATTAAGGCGAGGTATACCATCATCATCGATATAACCACCATGTCCCTTTACATTTTGATCTCCACCTGAACAGAAAGCTTTATCACCAGCCCCTGTAAGCACTATCACACCCACATCCTGACGCTCACGACAAACATCAAATGCCTCAATTAATTCATTAACAGTCTTCGGTCGAAAAGCATTGTATACCTTTGGTCGATTAATGGTAATTTTTGCTATTCCTTCTGCAAATTCAAATTTAATATCTTCGTACTCCTTTACTGAAGTCCATTGTAATTGGCTCATAATTCTTCTTTTAAACGTTTAAAATAAGATTTCAGCACACCCGCATTATCTTTGCCAGGTGTTTTTACTTCTAATATAATGGCTTTATCACTTTCTGCAAAAAGGCTATCTAAACCTACATTTAATTGCTCCTCATCCTCGGCACATAAATAATCCAAGCCGTACATCTCAGCCAAAGGTTTGACGTTTAACTGATGTTTTGCTTCAAAATAAGTCTCTAACTCATCGGTATCAGATGGCCCGGGAATAAAGCGGAATATTCCACCTCCCCCATTATTCACTACTAATATTCGCAAATTTGGTTTAAGGTAATTGTTCCATAAACCATTACTATCGTATAAAAAGGATAAATCTCCTGTCACCAATAAAGTAGGCTTTTCACTTATATAAGCAGCGCCAACGGCCGTACTGGTGCTTCCATCAATGCCACTGGTACCACGGTTACAATAGGACTCAAGCTGATGAAAACTTTCAAATAACTGCGCATAACGAATAGCAGAACTATTTCCCCACTGTAATTGCCAGTTATGAGGCAATTTCTGTTTTAGGCAGTCAAACACTTTTAAGTCACTCCATTTAACTTTTGACAAGTATTCGGCATGATGCTTCTCAGACCTTTCAGCTCGTGATAACCATGTTATTTTATATCTGCTCTTAACACTTTCTATGCTCGGCAATAATTGCTCAAAAAATTGTGCTGGCTCGGCTTCAATAGAGGTAGATAGTTGCTTGTAGGTATCCAAATGACGATTAACCCCACTCAAGTGCCAATGGTATTTGGCTGGGTACGATCTTAAGAAAGTCTTCACCATTTTCGAAACAACAGCCCCATCCATGGTTATGAGCAACTTAGGCTTATAAAAATGAACTTCCTCTTCGGTAATTGTAGACATCACCTTATCAATACCAGCAACAAACTGATCTCCGCTGACATTTGATATTGTTTCGCTAAGCACAACTACCTGCTCCATCTCTGCCAATTGATTAAGCACCTTATTTAATGCTTCATTAGGCGTTTGTAAACCAGCTATTATTAAAATGGCATCACTCTTATTCCAGGTCGTACTTAATTCAGCAATGGCGGTTTCTGGCAGATGGTATTCACTTGCCACTTGTTGAATTAACTTGCCTTCCGATTTTGGATGAACCGTTTTTCCATATAATGGTTCGCGTAGAGGTAGATTAATATGCACCGGTCCTGCTTTAGGATGTTGGCAATGATAAAAAGCTTCACTAACCAATCGGTTTACATACCAACTATTCTCTTCCAGATAAGAGGGTAAATTACAAGAATACTTAACCACATTATCCAGTGCTCCTATTTGTCGAATGGTCTGCCCATCACCTTGATCGATCCATTCCATGGGACGATCGGCACTAATAACCACCAAGGGAATTTGCTGATAATAAGCCTCTGCCAGTGCTGGTGCATAATTCAACAGTGCGGAACCACTGGTACATACCAATGCAACAGGTCGTTTGGTTTGCTGAGCAATGCCCAAGGCAAAAAAACCAGCGCTACGCTCATCAACTATACTGAAACAATTAAATTCGGGTTGAGCAGCAAAGGTAATGGTTAAAGGCGCATTTCGCGATCCTGGCGAAATAACTACTTCCCTTAAACCCTCAGCCAAACAAATATCTACTAAAGTCTTAACAACTCTTTTTTCTGAAACTGCTTTACTCATAAGTCTGCAAATTTCTCATATTTTTCATAACAGACAATAGCGTTTGCGCTTTCAATTCAGTCTCATCCCATTCTTTTTGTAACTCACTGCCCTTTGTAAGTCCTCCACCTACATATAACACAGCACTTTCCTTAAATAATTTGAGACAACGAATATTTACAAAAAAAGCAAACTCATCATAATTTATTGGGCCTAAAAAACCGGAATAATACTCCCTATCGTAATTTTCGCATTCGCTTATTAATAGCTTAGCTTTTTCTTTAGGCATACCACAAACCGCTGGAGTTGGATGTAATTGATAAAGCAAATCAGAAGTATTAGTTTTCAATTGTTCTTTGGCAAAAGAAAAATCTGTTCTTAAATGTTGTACCTGACCAGCTTTCATCGAATAAGGCCCCTCTTCACGATATGACTCAATGCCAATATTCTTCAGCTTATCTTTCATGTAGTCTGTCACTAAGGCTTGCTCTTTAAGCTCCTTCTCACCCCATTCCAGCTCATCGCTATTTGGTAAAGTTCCGGCTAAAGAAACTGTTTGTAGTTGCCCACCTTCTTGTTTCAACAAAAGTTCGGGTCCCGCCCCTATCCAAAGTCCCGAAATAGGGGAATTGATAACATACACAAAAGCATGTGGATACATCTCACAAAGGGATTCGAATAAGGGAATTATACTGGATGAAGAAAGACCGTCTTCTTTTTTCAATCGAGATAGTATTACCTTATCAAGAGTTCCCTCGGATAAAGCCTCATACATCTTTTTAAATTGATCGGAGTAGCTATCAAAATCCTGCTCAGAAAGCTTACCACCAGACTCCTGAATTGTTAAAAGCCTTTTAATCTCCGAATCAAATCGTTTCAATAACACCGACGAATAAACTTCTTCAAAAACACTATCAATGAAGAAGCACTTCCCCTTTGATTTTGCAAAGGGATTAAACACAAAACCCTTCTGATTTAAATCACTATCACAAATCCCGTTCACCAACACCCTACTCTTTCCCAAAAGAATTTTTGATTCTTTCTGAAAAGGCAAACGATAAAGAACGACTGAATCGCAGTGATCCTTTATTTTCTGTATATTGATTGTCTTTATTTTCTCGTCTTTCACTTTCCTTCTTTCTTAAAACAAAGATAACAATTCTACCTCTTCGGGCATACCTTTCTACGCCTGCTTTTAACAATTAACACCTACAAAAAAAATCAATCCATCTACACAAAAAGCTCTTTTTACCTGACGAATGAAACCTTTTTGATGATAAACAGGTAAAAAGCATACACCCAAATACGTTATTATGAATTTTACACAACAAAATTCAAACTGGATTAATTGTAGTAAATACAATTTACTGCTATTAATTGTTGTTTTTAATTGCTTCTTACCAAGCTTTGCCGAAGAAACTGGTGGTGATTGTATCAACTGCTTTACTACCGAGCTTATATCTATGGAGCAAGTTGATGAATGCATTACAATTGAATTGGAAGTCAATGCATCCAATTGCAACTATGCCCTATCGCACTTTACAGCCGAAATACCATGTGGAACAGTGAGTGAGGCTTCAAACAGTGGTAACTGGCTTATGGAACTAAATAGTACTGATCCCACTACAGGAATACAAGGTATAAAAGTGGATGACATTGCAAATTTCGGAGAAAATGGAGCTACGGGAAGTTTCAGATTGACATATACCATTTGCTCAGATAACGCTGATTGCATAAGACTGATTAAGAATGAAGATTTCCGTGTAGCTTATAAAGCAGCCACATGCGTATTTATTGATACCATTGAAATAGACAATAGTAATCTAGAGGCTCAGATAGAGAGTTTTAACCCTACTTGTTATGGCTCAAATGATGGGCACATCAATGTAACGATCACTGAGGGTACACCACCGTACAACTTTCTTTGGAACACAGGAGACACCACTGAAGATCTTGATAAGCTAAACGCTGGTTCTTACGAAGTAACAATAAATGATGCGGCAGGTAAAAGCATCAATCTATCAAGCGAATTAATCCAAGCACCTGAAATAATTACAAATTCTACCATTACACATACCAACTGTAATGCCAATGATGGTGCAATACAGACTATAACCGAAGGAGGCACTCCACCATACAGCTATGAGTGGAATAATGGCGCTACCACGAAAGACATTGATCAACTGGGAAGTGGCACCTATTCATTAATTGTTACGGATTCGAAAGATTGTTCAAAGACTTATAATTATTCACTCAAAAAATTAACTTCCTTACGTGCAACAGTATCAACTGACGTACTAAAGTGCTACGAAAATGGATTTGGTGAATTGACGGTTAATGCTACTGGAGGTACCGAACCTTATACCTATTTATGGGCAAATGGAGATACAAGCAATACAAGTAAAAATCTGGATAGTGGTTCTCACAAAGTTCTAATCCGAGATGCCATGGGTTGTGAAATAGAAAAATATGGGTACGTCATTTTAGAACGACTATCTGTTACCACAAGTACTATTCAACCTGTTTGCAATGGCGAATCTACCGGCTCTTCAACACTAAGCATTAGTGAAGGAACAGAACCCTATGAAGTAAAATGGAGCACTGGAGATACGACACTAACTATTGAAAACCTAAATGCTGGCTGGTATTATGCAGAGGTAAGGGATTCAATGGGATGCAGCTTCCGCAAGTATGTACAAATTAAAGAACCAAATGAAATAAAACTACAGGCCATCTTCAACCGAAGCTCATGTAACGAAGCAGATTCGATAATTAAAATAAACCTCTCTGCATCAGGAGGAACAAGCCCTTACACTTATTATTACAATCAGATAGAAACAGAAAATAATCTACAAGTTGATAAAGAAGGCTATTACACCTTTTCTGTCGTTGATATTAATGGCTGCGAAAAGACTGACAGCATACTCGTCACTCGAAATAAAGCAGAATTAGAGAGTAACATAACCGTAACCCAGCCCAGCTGTCAACAATCGGAGTTTGGCACTGTTTACGTCACTATCTCCTCAGGTACTGCTCCCTATATCTATTATTGGTCAGACGGTGTAACAAGTGCCAATCGCACTGACTTAACACCAGGTACCTATACGCTCGAAATAACAGATAGTAAAAACTGTTCGGCTACACATGAAGTTAACATTAATGAAATTTTACTTCCATCGCTTAAACTTACTATGCAAGATGCGACCATCCTTTGTAGTTCGTTTAATAATATTCTAAATGCGGAAACAATTAACGTAGTAAATACGGAGTGGTTGGTGGAAAGTACGAACAATGATTGGGCCTTTGAGGAAACAAATATTGACTATGCCCTCTTTTCATCTGGAAGTAACCAGGCGACCTTTATAGCCAAAGGTATTAGTTCGGATGGATGTACAGTAATTGATACACTTACAACTGCATGTAGTGAAGATGATATTAAAGAGCCTATTGATCCGGATGATCCCAAAGATGATTGCGAAATCTGTTATACATGGGAGAATCTTTATATAAGCTCATTAGATAATGAATGTTTTAAATATGAAGCTGTTATCAAAACAGATGGTTCGTGCCGATACGACTTGTCGCACCTTACCGTTCAAATTGAAGAAGGTAATATGTCTGATATTTATAATTCTAAAGGCTGGAAAACTGAACAAAATTCTAAAGATCCAACCACAGGCATTTATGGTTTTAAACTTGACGACATTGCTAACTTCGGCAAAAAAGACAAAAATCAATTTGAACTCAGCTTTACAATTTGCAATAGTAACGAAGCTCAGACATCATTTGTTGTAGCTTACAAGGCAGCCCAATGCGTGTCATATGATACTATCTATTTTGATGCTAATATTGCAGAGCTGCCTGAAATAAATAGCTTTCCAAATCCTTTTACGGACATGGCTCAAATTGAATTCACCCCTACCGATAATGAACATGTGGAACTGAACATCTATGACATTCAGGGTAACCTAATGGAACAACTTTTTAAAGGCGAAGTGCAGAAAGATGTAAAATATCAATTTAACTTCAAGCCTGACAATTCATCTTCTAATATTTTCTTTTATCACCTGATCTATAGTGATGAAATAAAACAAGGAAAACTACTACAAATAAGATAACAAGCAAACAACATACTTGAATTAAAGAGCTACTGATGGTAGCTCTTTTTTTGTTATTATTGTTTATTAGAAAAAATACTTCTACCTTGAATACACCTTTAATAAACAAAAACAACTTTAATTTAATCTAAACACATGTACAAAATTACAAGTATTGCATTGCTGTTAATTGCCTTCTACAATAGCAATTTCGCTCAGGTGGATGTTAATTACCAACTACCTTCTCAAGAAATCTTAGAACTGGCCGATGTTCCATTACCTCCCTCTACCTCAACTAACAATGACGCCTCCATTATTATATTGATGTATCGTAATCAATACAAAAGCATTGGAGAATTATCGGAAAAAGAAATGAAGCTGGCTGGTATTCGTACCAATCCTAATACAAACATGTCGTCGAGAACAAGGTTTGTAAACAACTTTAAAGTTTTAAAAAATGGTGAAACTGAACCTGCACAAGTAAAAGGCTTACCAGAAAACCCACGAATTGCTAACATTAGTTGGTCGCCCGATCAAAGCAAATTGGCTTTTACAAATACCACCCTTGCTGGAACTGAGCTTTGGATGATTGAGCTGGCTACTCTAAAAGCTAAAAAGCTAACATCTGATATCATCAATGGCAATTTAAGAGGTACACCTTTCACTTGGCTTAAGGATAATTCGGGTCTGATTGCTAAAACCCTCCCAGAGAATCGCAAGCCATTAATTGATAAAAGCACAGCGATTCCAACTGGTCCGGTTGTATCTGTTAATGAGGGCAAAAAAGCCCAAAACAGAACTTATCAAGATTTATTGAAAGATAAGACGGATGAAACTAACTTCACATTACTGGCTCAATCAGAGTTAAACATCATCGGACTTGATGGCTCTTCTACACTTTGGGCTCCCAAAGCTATTTATCGAAATATAAACTTTTCACCTGATGGAAATTACGCAATTGTAGGTATTACAAAACAACCTTATTCTTATCTGGTACCTTATACTCGTTTTACAACAGAATATGTATTAATGAATAAGAAGGGTGAAAAAGTAAAAACATTAGTTGATATTCCCTTAATCGAAGATCTACCTCAAGGATTTATGGCAGAAAGAACAGGGCGTAGAGATTTCGGCTGGCGAAATGACAAACCAGCAACTCTATATTTTGCTGAAGTTCTTGACAATGGAGATCCTGAAGTAAAAGTTGATTATCGCGATGAAGTTTTTGAATGGCCAGCGCCATTTACTGGTGAGCCACGTTCTATCCTAAAAGTTATCAATCGCTTTAGTGGTATTATCTGGGGCGATGACAATAAGGCAATAGCCTATGATTACTGGTGGAACACACGTAATGTAAAGACTTACCTGTTTAATCCTTCAAATGCAGATCAGAAACCTGAAATTCTATTTGACAGAAATTACCAGGATAAGTATGCTGATCCGGGTTCGTTTGTTACGGCTAAAAATTCCCTTAACAGACATGTATTGGTCATAGACAAAAACTATGTTTACCTTGAAGGTGATGGCTATTCTGCGGAAGGTCAAAAGCCGTTCATCGATAAAATGAATCTGAAAACAAAAGCTAAGAACCGCTTATTTCAGGCTGATAATACCGATAAGTTAGAAACAATATCCAAAGTAATTGATGTTAAGAAAGGGAAGATTATTACAAGAATTCAATCTCCAACGGATTACCCTAACTACTACCTACGCAACATTAAATCAAGGAAAGCACCGCAGGCTATTACCAACTTCGAGAATCCATTTAAAAGCATTGCTGGCATTCACAAAGAAATGGTTAACTATAAACGTGAAGATGGTCTTGACCTAAATGGCACTTTATACCTACCGGCTGATTACGATTTTGAAAAGAAGGAAAAGTTGCCACTCATTATGTGGGCCTATCCTTATGAGTTCAAAGACAAAAAAAGTGCTTCACAAGTAACAAGCTCTGCCAATGAATTTATTTACCCTTGGTATGGTTCACCAGTATTTTGGGTCATGAAGGGATATGCCGTATTGGATGATGCAGCCTTCCCAATTGTTGGAGAAGGTGAAACTGAACCAAACGATAGTTTTATTCCTCAATTGGTCGGTAATGCAAAGGCTGCCATCGACTATTTGGATGAGCAAGGTTACATTGATAGAAACAGAGTTGCTGTTGGCGGGCATTCATACGGCGCATTCATGACAGCTAATCTTCTTTCTCACTCCGATTTATTTGCTGCAGGTATTGCACGTAGTGGTGCTTATAACAGAACGCTTACACCGTTTGGATTTCAAAGTGAAGAACGTAATTATTGGGAAGCACCCGGCATTTACAATACCATGTCTCCATTTATGAACGCTGAGAAGATGAAACATCCTTTGTTATTAATTCATGGAATTGAGGATAATAACTCAGGTACCTACCCAATGCAAAGTGAGCGTTATTTTAACGCTTTAAAAGGCCTTGGTGCAACGGTAAGGTTAGTGATGCTACCATCAGAAAGCCATGGTTACAGAGCGCGCGAATCAGTTCTTCATATGTTATGGGAGCAAGATCAATGGCTTGAAAAATACGTTAAAAATAAAAAGTAGAGCAAAACTCATCGGGTGACTCACAATGTTTTTTAAAAGTCATCCGATGAGTAATACCGACAAATCTCATCCTAAAATAATCATAACATGCCACTATCAACACAACTTGAGGAGCTTCATTATAAAAACTTGAAAAATCACCAATATGAATTAGCCATCCTTCCATGGGGAGCCACCGAAGCTCACAACTTTCATCTGCCTTATGGAACGGATAATTTTCAAGCAAATGTGATTGTTAAACAATCGGCACAAATAGCCAACGACAAAGGAGCTTCAGTACTTGTATTACCACCTATTCCATATGGTGTCAATACCGGACAAACAGATATACCATACGTTATCAACATGATGCCTTCTACCCAAGCAGCTATTATTAAAGATGTAGCACAATCTCTGTTTAAGCATGGTGTTAAAAAACTCTTACTCTTCAACGGTCACGGAGGAAACGATTTTAAATCGATCACCAGAGAGGTGGGACACTCATTTCCTGATCAATTAATCTGTACTTGCAATTGGTTTGAAGCGCTTAACCACAAAAACTACTTTGATCACGCGGGGCAACATGCCGACGAAATGGAGACTAGTTTAATGATGTATCTCTATCCTGAATTGGTACTTCCTTTGAGCGAAGCGGGTAATGGTCAGCATAAAAAATTCAGAGTGCATGCTTTAAATGAGTCGTGGGCTTGGGCCGAACGCGAATGGACCAAAGTAAGCAACGATACTGGCATTGGAAACCCTCACTATGCGAGCGCTGAGAAAGGCGAAAAGTATTTCAACGATGTTTGTCAGCTTATGAGCAACTTCTTTATTGAATTGGCCAATACCGCCAAAGATGATTTTTATAAATATTAAGAACTATTTAAATACGGCCATTACTGGTCGATGATCACTTCCCTTCTTCAAGAAATCTTTTTGACAAGCGGAAGGTTTAATGGTTGTGCTACTTTGATGATTATCAAACAACTCATTGGTAATTAGTATATGATCGATGTGACTAGGCCAGCCCGGGTAAGAGAAATTGGCACTTGATCCCAAAGCGATTTCGATGTCAGCAAAACGATAATTATTTGCATCTTCAACAAAGTTCCAAAAAACATTGTCATAAGAATAAACATCGCTTATATCATCATTCAGATCTCCTAAAACAATTACTCGCTCATCGTTTAAATTAGTATCAATATAATCTCTCAACTGCTCAGAAGCATCCCTTCTTCGGCCTTCATTTTCGTACCCACTACAACACTTCAGGTGATTATTAATTAAAAAAACCTCCAAACCAGATCCATGATGTTTTACTTTAATTTTAAATGGAGAACGAGGAAAAGCATACCAATCATCTAAAATAGCCTCGGTTTCTTCCTCGACTACTTCAATTTCTGAAGTCTTATACAAATATGCCAAAGAAAGCGACCCGGAAGATTCTGGCGTAAATACACTTTCCCATCCTGGAAGCTCATCAGCTAAGCGTGAAACCCAATATTCACTTCCCATTTCTTGTAAGGCAATAACATCCGCATCTAATTGCCCTATTAAACTTGCAATATAAGGCAGCCGTTCTGACATTTTATAGTCATGATAGTTACTATTTCTAAACTGCTCAATATTGAAAGTAACGACCTCTAATGCAGAAGAACTAGTAGCAGGCACGCATCCACTAAAATCATATTTCCAGTTTACTGCTTGCTCATCTTCTTTTTCACAAGAGGTGAATATCAAACAAAGAGCCGTAAAAATCGAAATGTAAATTTGCTGCTTCATACTACCTTATAATATCATTAGACCTATTGGTCGCAAATATTAAACAATTATCACACAAATCAAACTATATAGAGCACTTTACTCTTCTGCTTCAAAATATAATTTGTAAAATTTAAGGCCACGATCGCCATCAAATCCTTTCTCAATGTATTGTCTCTTACCATGCACATAAACATGGAAATTCTTATCGAGTTTCAATACCGATTTAAAATGTTTCTTCTCGGTACGAACCGCATCCTTTGAAATATCGAATGAATCTTGAAGTGGCATATTCTTATCCGATTCAAAAAAGCTTTTATATTCTTGAAAGGCATCCACAACATCGGGTTGACGAATTACTTCCTTCTCAAAATCTTTTTCATCAAAGTTGGCATTCTTATTAAAGTACTCAATGGAGCGATTAAGCATGTCCACCTGATCGGGGCGTGCCACATCATTATCTTCATTAAAAACCTCACCAACAAAACCTTTACATAATTGCAGGTAATTATTTGTGAAATAATAATTATCCTCACGAGGGCGTAATCCTAGGAAATCCTGAAACCAAAATTGCGCTTCGTTACCCTTATTAATATTATCAACGGAGCAAATCTTAAATCCTAACTCTTTCTCCGTATTGAATATTAAACAGCCCTTATCCAGTTTTTTAATATTAATACCTTCCTGTGCTCCCAATTCAAAATTCTGATTACGCATCATTACTTTCAGGAAAGTATCCTTATTCTCCGATTTAAATATACCGAGAGCATCTACTACTTCACCATCCACAACTATATTACTGAACGACACCTGATAAAACTCTCCACCCTTTATTTTTGGATGATTCGATTGTTCAAACAAATGATTGGCAATACTTAAGGAAGCATCAAAAAAACTAGACGGATTTTCAAATACTTGCCCAACTATAGGGAACATGGTATTATTTTCAAGGCCTTCTTCATGATGAAAATTAAAATAGGCTTCCGTCTTGAAAGGTTTGAAAAAATATTGTTTTAATACCTCAGTAATCATTTCTTCGTCCTGAAGTAGAACTTCGGATTTTGATAACTTCAACTCTTCACCTTCGGCACGACAACCAATCTGGTGAACTACTATGTTATTTATGCTGCTTTGTGTAAAATCAATCATTGCAGAATGCATTTTTAATATTCACGGCAAATATACATCAATCCAATAAATTGTTGCATAAAAAAGCAGTTGTTAAAACAACTGCTTTTTTAATACCTTAATACAGAAGAATCAATTCACCCTACAGTTGGTAGCATACCACGATACAGAATGCTTTGAACCATCGATCAATTGTTTTAAAATTTTACGATCATCCCAATTGCTTTCGAACGAACAGGATTGATCAAGAGCTCTTGAAAGCAAGAGCCATTCATCAACCACATTCTGCGAAAGTTTACCCTCAAATTCTTTCAATACTTTAAGGCAACACTTGTCAACAATGTGAATTTTCATCTCTTCGCGTTGTAACGAAGCTCGCGTTGTATAAACATGTTCATCAATTTTGATAAATTCATTGTCATCCAACACAACATTTACTGTAAATTTTACTTCTGACATTTTGTTCCTCCATTTAATGTTTAGGTAACTGTAAATTACAACATCATTAAACCAAAGGAAAGTTTCTTTCTTAAGAAAATCTCAATTTAGTACGAATCTAAATAATTAAAGAAAAAATTCATTAACTGAACAAATAAGCCAAACACTCCTTCTTTTTTAATCGTATGCCGACGCCCTTGGTGCTAGCAACTTCTTTAGGATACTGTATTATTGATTTTCCCAATAAAATATCAGTGCCTTTAAAATAAGTCCTACTCTGCTGATTCATTAATTGGAAGGCATGATCAGGAATTATGAGTCGACTATGTTGTTCTCGTTCACTAAAGTTGGCGAGTAATAAAATAAATTGCTCATTGGTATAACGCAACCATGCGAATATTTTATTTGAGGCTGTATTATTATTGCACCACATCAAATCGTATAGCCCACCATCGCTTAATGCAGGAAATTTATTTACTTGACTGAGCAGTGATTTATAATAAAGTAACAACTCATTTTCTTCATCTTTTAGAGCCTCTTCATTGCCCTTTATAAAATCGTTATAGCGACAGAATGAGTCAATGCTCCAATAGTCAAAAATACTTGTTCTTCCGTCTCTACCACTATACCCTTCCTTATCCATACCTCTTTCGCCTATTTCCTGTCCATTATAAATCATTACAGGATTACTACTATAAGCTGCGCTAACAAAAAATGCAGGCCAGGCATTAATACCTGTCGAAAAGAGTTGATCCGATGCCAAGCGCAGTTCATCATGGTTCTCCATAAAAAACAACATCTTAGACGATCGCTCTTCAATAGCTTTCCATGCATCAGCAATACGCAACAAAGGCGCATCTCCTCTAGAAATCTCAATTAAAGAATCGTAGAATCCCACCTTGTCATACAAGTAATCAAAACCACCTTCTTCGATATAACTTTGATATAAATTGGGCTGGTACACTTCCGCAATAAAAATAATTTCAGGAAACTCAAGCTTGATTTGGACGATGCACCAATTCCAAAATTCAACAGGAACTAATTCTGCCATGTCGCATCGAAAACCATCTACACCCTTCGAAGCCCAATATTTTAATACATCACGCATTTTAAACCAGGTATCTGGTATCGGATCAAAATGCTTAGTTCCATCCTGATAGTTAACACCATAGTTTAGTTTAATAGTCTCGAACCAGTCATTAATACCAGGGCTTGGATTAAAACAATCATTACCAGTGGCACGTGCAGGACTCTCATCCCAAGCCTGATCACCATTAATATCGGATATAGGTCCTTTAAATGAAGTACCAGGCAGATAATAGAAGTTGTTATTGACATTAAATCGTTGATCTTTATCATCCGCACTACCAAAATCTTCAGTCCCTTCAGGTTTAGCATCCGAAACATATTGTCGTGCCAAATGATTTGGGATGAAATCAACGATCACTTTTAAACCAGCTTTATGCATGCGCTCCACCAAAGCTTCGAACTCGCCAATGCGATCTTCAACATTTACTGCTAGGTCTGGATCAACATCGTAATAATCCTTTATAGCATATGGGCTACCAGCCTTTCCCTTCACCACATTGGCATTATCCTTTACAATACCAAATTGAGTATAATCGGTGCAGGTAGCATGCTCCAATATCCCCGTGAACCACATATGCGTACAACCCAATTCCTTAAAGTGTGATAATTGATTATCACCTATATCATTTAGTTTACCGCAACCGTTATCTTCAATTGCACCATTAAATATATTCGATTGCTTTTTATTGGTAAACAAACGGGGTAAAATCTGATAAATGACTACTTTACTCATGCATTTAAACTTTTTATTTACAATACTTACTTGGGCACAGATAACTGATTTTCGGATCAGCAATTAAAGTATTTCTATAAACAATTGCAATTCATTTCGATTATGATCGTGATAAGCGAAAGGCAATAAACTATTAAGCTGACCTAAAGTGACCGATTTTTTTTTCTACTTTAGCCATAACAATTATGTAGCCGCTATCTGTGTTGTGCATTGATGGCTTACAAATATGATTTATGAAATTTTTAAAATATATTTTTATAACACTTCTCGCTTTCAATGTTTTCAATGCTAAATCGCAATACTATAGCACCGGTTCCGATCCGGCTAACATAAAGTGGCAGCAAGTAAATAGTCCATTTTTTAAAGTAGTCTTTCCAGATGACTTTTCACATGAAGCCAAACGTTTCATTGCCATTTTAGATTCTTTGTATCTATATGGTGGACATACTTTAGATCACACACCAAAACCCATTAAAGTGTTGGTTCACTCACGAACAGCCTACTCAAATGGCTTGGTATCATGGGCTCCCAAACGAATCGAGATATACCCAACTGCCAATCAAAGTGTTTTTTCACAAGATTACTTGGAGCAACTAGCTATTCATGAATTCAGACATGTTGTTCAGATTGATAAATTAAACAGGGGGTTTACCAAAGTATTAAGCATCCCTTTTGGACAACAGGCAATCGGCGCAGTGCTGGGCTTGTACGTACCAATGTGGTTTTTGGAAGGAGATGCCACCCTAACTGAAACAAGCTTATCTAAGTCGGGACGTGGACGAGTTCCTTCCTTTGAACAAGAAACCAGAGCTCAACTATTGGAGAAAGAACGATACTCCTACGAAAAAGCCTATTTTGGATCCTATAAAAATTTTGTTCCTAACCATTACAGAATGGGTTACTTGTTCACTGCCGGCGCACGTCAAAAGTATGGCAGTGATGTTTGGGAACGTGCGCTTGAAGAGACGGGCCGTAAAAGCTGGTCGATAACTCCTTTTAACCGTGGCATTAAAAAAGTGACTGGTAAGAATAAAGTCCCTTTATACCACGAAGTTTTTCAAGATTGGGAAGATCAGTGGCAAGAAAGAGAACAAAACCTGACAATCAGCAAGGTTAATTATCTTAACATGCGCGACGAGCGCTACAAAAACTATCAATACCCTGTGGTTTCAGAAGATAGTTCGATTATCGCAGAGATTAATGGTCCGGGTGAAGTGAGGCACTTTATTAAATTAGATCCTCATTCGAAAGAAGAAACAAAACTATTAACGATTGGAAGAAAAGCCCAAGAACCATTTTCGTATAGCAATGGCCTATTGTGTTGGACCGAATTGGAACAACATCCCAGATGGGAAAACCAACACTTCTCCGTTATTCGAACTTATGATCTAACTAGTAAAACTCAACAAAAAATAACTCAGAACAGTCGCTATTTTGCACCTTCACTTTCACCAAGCGCTGAACGCCTGGCTGTGGTTCATATTACCAACGACAACTTAAGAAGCATACACATATTGTCGACTAAAGATGGAAGCCTACTAACAACAATTGCTTCTCCAAATAACGATCACATCCTTACTCCTTCGTGGAGCGCCAATGGCCAACACCTGATTATGGTGCGCTTAACTCCAAAGGGTAAAAAATTAAGTCAATTAAATATTAGCACTAAAGAATGGACAGACCTTACTTCACCAGAATTTACAGAAATAGTAGCACCCAAATACATTGGTGATTGGGTATATTTTAGTGGCTCTTGGAACGGCATTGACAATATTTACCGTATAAAATCAGATGGCACAGATTTGCAAAAAGTAAGCGAATCACGCTTTGGTGCAACTCAGGTTGCTCAAGGCATAGATAGTAAACACATCCTTTATCAGGATTACACTTCGGATGGTTACCAAGTTGCAATGGCAAATTTGGACTCCCTAAATATTCAAGTTTATTCGCCAGAAGTATTTCCGAACGAAGCCTTGATCAATCAACTTCAGGATGATGAGTTAGGCTTGCCTAATTTGAAAAACTTGCCAACTGAGGACTACACAGTTAAAAAATACTCAAAATGGAACTTGTTTAATTTCCACAGCTGGGCGCCAGCCTTCTTAAATATTGATGATGCAACAATTTCTCCAGGTGCCTTTGTGACATCACAAAACCTTTTGAGCTCAACTTTTACAACAATTGGTTACAATGCAGATAGTCAACTTTCACGCGAAAAATACTATTTCAAAATATCACATCGTGCCTGGTGGCCAGTTATTGATTTTGAAGTGAAAGCGGGTGATGAGAAGTATAAATTAGAAGGGCTTGTTATAAATGAACCTGATTCTTTCTATATTCAGATTAACGACAAAGAAACTCACCTACATCTTAAAACTGAAATTAATCTACCCCTTAATTTGACACGCGGTAAATGGCAAAGACGTATCCAACCATCCATTGCGGCAAGTTATCAACTTACTGGTAGTATTGAATATCTACACACACCTATCAAGGACAAACAACTAGTTATAAATGAGCAGACGACACGTACAACTAAAAAATCTGAGATCAGATCCATAGATTATGGACTTTTTTTATACAATCTGCATACAGCCTCTCAACGTGATATTTCAAGCAGGTGGGGACAAGTTGTGGAACTATCGTATCGCCACACGCCCTTTGGAGGCATGAACTTTGGTAGTATAATTGGTCTTCATACCAGAATCTATTTCCCTGGTATTGGTCGCCATCACGCCTTAAAAATTGATAATGATTGGCACAGAAAGAACTACGGAGAAAAATATAGCAATAATGACACCTACAACTTTCATTACAGTTTCTCCGACTTTGTAAAGTTTCCAAGAGGAATATCTCAAAGGTCGAATACGGAACTTTATTCGCTGAAAGCCGATTATACCATGCCAATGATGAATCCAGATTTGAACATACCTGGTTTCATTTATTTAAAGCGCATCACAATGAACTTGTTTTACGATTACTCTTATGCCATGCTTGAGCGTCAATTGGTTGACAATGGGCAATGGACTAAAAGTACAAGCAATTATCAATCGATGGGTACAGAGCTAAGAGCAGCATTACATCCATTTCGATTCATTTTTCCAATAACTGTGGGTTATCGTTATGCCTATATCCCTGAAAACAAAGATAATTACCATGAGTTCTTATTGAGCATTGGGCTCTCAGGCGTAGCACTTGGTAATCGTTAAAGGCTTCACTATAAATTTAAAAAAACTTAAAATCGAGATTATATAGCTTGCTATTTGAACTTTTACTAATTACTTGCGTACTACTATTTGAAACTTTTAAATCCAATCATTGGATATCATCAAATGAGTGATTATGAAGTATACCTTGTGGGCTTTTGTGGGCGTTACTATTTTAACTTTACTAATTGATTATCTTCTCTTTCGATTAGTAATTCAAAAACGGCAAAAGCAAAGCGCACACTTCTCTTTTCCATTTGGCGCATTTTGGCATTTCGGCATGACCGCCGTCTTTATTCTGAGTTTTGCAATCCTTTATTTTTTAATACCTCTGGCATCATCATCATCAGTTTATGTGTTTTTTCAATGGATGATGACTGTTTACCTGCTTATTTATATACCAAAAACGTTTTACTACCTGAGTTATAAAATTATCGGTCGATTCCATAAGGTCTTAGACAAATTCTCGGAAGATGGTAAGATTAAAAAAATGAATGATGGCAGGTATCCAACAATCAGCCGTAAAAAATTCTTGAGTCAAGTAGGTATTGTTGTAGCATCAGCACCTTTTATATCCCTCTTATTTGGTGTGATTAAAGGGCGTTTTTCCTTCGCTAAAAAATACACAAAATTATCGTTCCCAAATTTACCTAATTCATTTGAAGGGCTTAAAATCGTTCAGATATCTGATTTGCACCTTGGTAGTTTAAATTCAAACTATCGTGAAATGGAAGAAGCGGTTGAATTGATAAATGCAGAGCATCCTGATATCATTTGTTTTACCGGCGATTTGGTAAACAACTTCTACGAAGAAACCATTGGATGGGAAAAAGTATTTAGCAAGTTAAAAGCACCTTTGGGTAAATTTTCGATTCTTGGCAATCACGATTATGGCGATTACTCAAAATGGCCATCATCAGAAGCTAAAGCCAATAACCTAAAAGGAATTAAGGAAGCACATGGCAGATTGGGTTTTAAACTACTGAATAACCAATCGTCATTAATAGATATTAATGGAGAAAGCATAGCAATTGCAGGTGTTGAAAACTGGGGACACCCACCATTTCCGAGATATGGTAACCTTGAACTAGCAAGCTTGGGAACAGAAAAAGCTCCATTTAAAATGCTATTATCACACGATCCTGATCATTGGGATGCAGAAGTTACAACAGAGTCTGATTTCGACCTGACCCTAGCTGGTCACACTCATGGCATGCAACTTGGGTTTGAATATAAAGGCTTTCAATGGAGTCCTGCCAAATACAAATTTAAACGTTGGTCGGGTTTATACAAAGAAGGTCAGCAATACCTCTATGTTAACCGTGGCCTGGGCTATTTAGGAATGCCAGCGCGCGTGGGTATGCCTCCCGAAATCACTATTATTGAATTAACTAAAGGACCCATTGGCAACGATCCAATGTAAAAACTACTTTATCACTTTGTAGTTTTACCGTCGTACATTTTCGTAAATACCGAATCAACAGGCTCCCATAATTCAATTTTGTTATTCTCAGGATCAAGAATGTGTACAAACTTACCATATTCGAAAGATTCTATCTCATCAAGCACTGTGACACCAGCAGCTTTCAAATCCTCAACTAGCGACTCAATATCCTCTACCCGATAATTAATCATGAACTCTTTTTCCGATGGTTCAAAATATTTGGTATCCTTGTCAAAAGGGCTCCATTGCAGATAGGTTTTATCCTTTGGCTCATCCGAACTGCGCGACTCAAATAAGGAACCATATTCGTTACAAACTAAGCCAAGATTATCGGCATACCATTTTCGGGTAGCTTCCGGTTTCTCACTTTTAAAAAATATACCACCAACACCAGTTACTTTTTTCTTCATAGCATCAACTTTTTAATCTAATAAGAAACGAAGATGAAAAACAATATTCAAGTGTACAATCAAGAATTTAACCAGGTTTTCAATGCTATCATTTGGTCTTCCATCTGCTTAAAACCCTTTTGGTATAAAACATCTAACTTCTGTGCATCATTCTCAATACGCGAAACATCCATAGGTTCGTTGGGGCGAATAACAAATACCTTCCCTTCAGCTTCAAGCTTTGCAATTAACCTTAAAGAGGCATTATAATTCTCCGCCCTTTGCAGTATCGCCTTTACCAATTGTGGATATTTTCGATAATACAATCGAAACAGGCTTTTAAAGCGTATAGTTTTCTTTTTATAATCCGCATTGCGCGTTAAAACAACAATAGCACGTTTGTTCCCATCTTTCAAAGCATAACTTAAAGGTATGGCATCACTTATGCCGCCATCCATGTACATTTGATCATTGAATTGAGCCACAGGTGATACAAATGGCAAACTAGATGAAGCAGTAACAGCCTGCATTAATTCATCCTTATTTAAATCAGAAACCTTTATGAATTCAGCTTTGCCTGTTAATGCATTGGTGATACCAACCTTAAACACCGTATCAGTTGACAAGGCAGCATCATAATTCAAAGGAATAAGCTTGTTAGGGATTTCACCATAAACAAAATCCCAATCAAACAAACTTCCTTTTTTAAAGAAGTTTCGCCAGCTCATATACCGTGGATCGGATGTATATTGAAGATTGACTTCTCTGTTACGCTCAAATTGTCTACTAACATAAGAAATTCCGTATGCTGCACCTGCTGACACTCCGATACAATAGGGCAAGTGCACCTTATGTTTAAGGAGTGCGTCTAATACACCAGAAGTGAACATGGCTCGAAAACCTCCGCCTTCAAGCACCAAAGCAGTTTTACTAATATCCATTAATTACTTACAAACTTTAATCCTACAATAGAAAAAATAAGCGTTGAGAGAAAAAACAAACGCCAAAAATTGATCGGTTCATTAAACACAAAAACGCCCATCAAAACCGTACCAACCGCTCCAATACCTGTCCACACCGCATACGCCGTTCCTATGGGCAAAGTTTGTGTTGCTTTAATCAAAAGCAGCATGCTTATTACCAAACAAACCACAAAACCACTGTACCACAACAAAGCAATGTTTCCCTGCGACTTTTGAGCTTTACCAAGGCAACTCGCAAACCCAACTTCAAATAATCCAGCAATAATTAGTAGTACCCAATTCATTCTATTAAATGTAAAGATAGATGGCTAAGAAATGTGAAAATGCCGCAATTAATACGAACACATGAAAGATAGCATGGTTAAACGGTATTTTTTTAATCGAATACAAAACTGCACCAAGCGTATAAAACAATCCTCCCACAGCCAATAAGCTAAGCGCCTCACCCGATAAAGCGTTCATCAAAGGTTTAATGATGATTACCACTATCCAACCCAATAACACATAACTAATAGTGGATAGTAACTTAAAACGACCAGTAAAAAATAACTTCAGCACAATACCCGCAATGGCTAACAACCATACAACGATTAAAATACCATAGCCCCATTTATTAGCCATACCTAAGGCAATAAAAGGCAAATACGATCCTGCTATCAATAGGTATATTGCACTGTGATCAAAAACCTTTAATTTCTTTCTCCGATCTAAATCAATCTCTTTATGGTATAGACTTGAAGCAGCAAATAAAGTAAGGATACACAATCCATATACTAAGTAAACAGTAAAAGCTAAAGTATTTTCGAGCTTAATCGCTTTAATTAAAAGTAGTACCAAGGCCGGTATACCTAATATAAAGCCCAAGCTATGAGAATACACATTCCATTTTTCTTCTAATGCGGAGTACGGCAATTTAGTGGTGTTCATAAATGTAAAGATATAGTTTCATCCCATATTCACGAAATATGAAGCTTTGTTTAGCATTTTGTTTTTCACTAAGACATATCTTTATATTTTTGTTTACAAATACACATTAAAAGTTACTGCTTAATGAGTCTTTCAAAGAAAATTCTAATTGGTCTATTTACAGGAGTTTTAACCGGCTTATTCTTTGGTGAGCATTGCTTCTTCTTCTCCTATATTGGTGATGGCTTCATCGGATTGCTTCAAATGACGGTATTACCTTATATCATCGTGAACATAGTTGCCAACCTCGGTCGCATGTCAATGAGTGATGGTAAAAAAATGGTATTCAACGGACTTAAAGTACTTTTACTTTTATTGGGTATAGGTGTTATCGCCTTGATAATTTTACCACTAGGATTACCCCAATGGACTGCATCTTCCTTCTTTAAGCCTTCAGTTGTTGCTGTAGAACCACAGATGGATTTTCTAAAAACCTACATCCCTTCGAATCCTTTTGAATCGATGGCCAACAGTGTTGTACCTGCAATTGTAATATTCAGCATCTTTCTTGGCATTGGCCTCTCAAGACTAAAGGATAAAGAAGTTATACTTAAAAGCCTGGATGTGTTTGGGGATGGACTAAACCAGATTAATAAAATGGTGGTTCAAATGACACCCTATGGTGTTTTTGCCATCGCTGCATACAACGCTGGTAACATGACCATGGACGAAATACAGCGACTACATGCCTATATTATTATTTATACAGTTGCCGTTTTAGTTTTTGGCTTTTATTGGATTCCGCTGCTCATTTCGTCCTTGACTGATGTTTCACCCAAAGCTCTTTTTAAAGCGACTAAACCAACCCTACTTACAATATTTGCAACATCGAAAATAATTATTGTACTACCCCAGTTAATTGAAGATATAAAAACTGTTTTACTTCCAAAATACAGTAAGAATGAGGAAATGGCAGCAAAAACGGAAATAATGATGCCGCTCTCTTATCCCTTCCCAAACCTTGGTACTTTCGTCATTTTTGTGTTCGTTCCTTTTATTGGTTGGTACATGGGTAATAGCTTTAGTATCGAAGAGAATTTTGTATATGTAGGCTCAACATTGCTAAGTAGTTTTGTTGCCCCGGTAACAGGTATCCCATTCATTCTGGATTTGTTAAAGTTACCACAAGAAATGTTTCAACTCTTTGTTATTTCAAGTGTTTACACCGATCGTATAAGAGTTGTATTTGGTACCATCCATTTACTGGCCTTAACAATTATTACAGTAGTGTGGACCGTTCATGGTTTAAAACCCAAATGGAAAAAACTCATACGAGGCTCAATTATTGGTGTTATTTTAACGGTATTAAGCCTTCTGGGAACACGTATTTATTTATCGTATACTTTGGGTGAAAGCAAACAATACACCAGTTTTGTTGAAATGGATTTCACGAATGACTACAAAGCAGCTAAAGTTAAAACGGTTGAATCTCTTTATACAGATTCGCTGGTGTACTACGCTTCAAACCAACTCGAAAGCATCATTAAAAGAGGTACAATTAGGATTGGTTATTTGCCCGATCACCTTCCTTTTGCTTTCCGTAATCAGAATGGTAAACTAGTAGGATTTGACGTAGAAATGGCTCATTTATTAGCCAAAGAATTAAAGGTTAAAGCCGAGTTTTACAGGATCAATAAAAGCCAAATGCAAAGCTTACTTGAGGAAGATAGAATTGACATTGTCATGTCTGGCATAATAGTCACTACAGATGTACTTTCTCATTATGCCTTTAGCAAGAGTTACATTGATCAAACATTGGCTTTTATGGTGCCTGACCATATGCGTACTCAGTTTAGTTCACGTACTACCATCAAAGGACTAGATAGTCTGCGCATTGGATCTGCTCACCCATATTTTGCAAATAAACTGAAACACTATCTTCCTAAAGCTGATATTATCTCATTAAACTCGCCTCGCGAATATTTTAAGGATAAACACCTAACACTTGATGCTTTACTACTATCTGCTGAAGCTGGGTCGGCATGGACGGTAATTTATCCCCAGTTTCATGTTTCAATACCTCGACCTGATGTGATAAAAGTGCCTTGTGCCTATCCTCTTCCAATGAATGATGAAAGTTGGAAATTATTTATTGATACCTGGATAGAACTTAAGCAAAAAGAAGGAACTACCGATGCACTATTTAAGTATTGGATAGAAGGTGAAGGGGCTGACATAAAAGAACCCCGATGGTGCATTGCAAGGGATGTATTGCAGTGGATAGAATAATAATCTATTTACTCTAAAAATATACGAGGATGTCCAAAAACTAAGCTCGCTCATCGAGATGATCCCTGAGCTTGTCGAAGGGTGAGTCGAGATGAAATTTGATTGATACTGATTATCACTTCGACATACTTCGGCAAGCTCAGCAAGCCTCAGTGAACGTATGCTTTCAGAGTTTTTGGACACCCTCGTACTATTTATGTTATTGTATTTTAAAAATGAACTGCTAAACCAACTTGTAAATATTGATTTTTTGCATCCTCTTGCACTTCCATCATACCCCAATGATAACGGGCTTCCAATGACAACATTAGGAAATTAACTCCAATACCAGCAAATACAGGTACATCAGTGGATTTTGCTTTTTCTTCAACATCTGTTTCAGAAATTTTAAAATTAATACCGGAACCTGCCAAGGCATATAAAGGCCCAACTTTTGCTTTTAAATACAAAGGTACACCAACATAGCCCAATTTATAATCACCAAAGCCTTCAACCTTTCCACCCATCTGTGCATATTCCAATCCATAACCGAATTTTAAGAATGGAATAACATCATGCTCCAAATAACCACCAAGGTAATAAGAACTTAAATTATCAGAATCGCCTCCTGAATATTTCAACATTGCAGATTGCCAACCAGCACGTACGCCGTATGATTTATCACCTGCCATTGCGTTTTGACTAGAAAAAAACGCCACAATTAGTATCGCTAATACAAATACATTTTTTCTCATAACTCTGTTTTTGATATTAAAACTTTAGGAAGTTAAATAATAGCAATAGGAAATTCAAAAAATCAGACAATTAAATCCGATTAAATTATACACATTATAAAATTCTGTAGTTATTTAATCTTGCGAACTGGATATTTATACATGATTTTCGATATTATCTCATTTACCTCATGCTGGCGTTTGCCCCCTTCATCACTTATGGTACCCATACCAACTCCTTCCCAAACCAAAACTTCGTTACGTGCATCGTAAACCGAGATAACCAATGTTCCTGTACGCATGGTTTCCTTATCAACCTTTAGCGTTGTATGATAATGGGTTCCCCAGCCCCATCCGGGACCGTAACCATAATATCCTCCATAACCATATCCACCCATGCCATAACCGGTACTTACCCCAACTGTAATGTTGGTATTTGACTGTTTCTGAATATGTGATTGACTCACTACAAAAAGTGAAACGAGCAAATCGTTATCTTCTTTCACCACTTTATGACCTCTTTTTCTGAACTCCATACTTATGGCATTCTCTATACGCTCCTTATCAAAGTTTCGTAAAATCTGATCACTATTGTCTGTCCATCCATAAAACTTAACACTCTTATACCCCTTAAAGTCAACGCTCTTATCCTTCTCAGTCATAACCTTAACAGAATCACAACTAACCATGGTAATTGCCATAAAAATGACAAGTAGCTTATATTTCATCATAAATTAAAATTTCGATTTTCTTATTCAAGTGGAAAACTACCAAAAAATATTGTGATTGAGCTAATAATCGTATTGAAAGATTAGAACATTATATACTTATTCTCAAACCTTCATAATCCACTTTATCCGAAACCTCACATACATTTCCCAAAGCATTCTTTCCTCGCAATGGAGCAACTGTGTGAGCTCCCAAAACACCATCTGCAAGAGGCATGAAAAGATCTTCAAGAGAATTTGCTGTATCATTTGATGGTGACATCCATAAGTCAGCACTCTCATCAGTATTGAAAATCAAAGGCATTCTGGGCTCAGCTAATTTTGGATTATTATGAATCTGTCGCATTAAATCATTGGCTTTGGTAGTTACAACAGAAAAAGTATTAAGCAACTCTCCAGATTCAACATTTAACCACTGATCGTATAAACCACCAAGCACCAATGGCTGCCCATCAAGACGATAAATATAATAAGGATAGGCTTTACCATTGTAGTGGTGATGCTCATAAAAACCGTCGATATATACCAGACACCTTTGATTAGCTGCCGCCTTTTTAAAAGAAGGTTTCTCAAAAATAGTTTCAGAACGTGCATTAATCGTTTTATTCCATATTTGATTTTTCTTGAGTTCATCTTTAGTCCAATATGGCACCAAGCCCCACTGAAAAGGCAGCGGTTCGTAGGGTTTATCGCAGGTATAAATTAAAACCGTGGGGTGAGTAAAACCAGAAGCATGATGGTGATCATTGTCCAAATATGGTTTTAATTCTTTTTCAAGTTCTGCAATCCATGCTTCGTTATTATAATGCTTTGCCCTCTTTAGTTGAGTTTCTAATTTCGATTTAATATCATAACACATAAGCTATAATTTTAAGGTCAATAGACAGCCGTCAATACTTCTTACTCACTTGTCAATGCTTTCTGAAAAATACGATATTCTTTGTAAAGATGATGATTATCTAATCGCTCAATCTCGCGACGCATTTTATAATTATCACGCATTATCAAATGGCTATCCATGGATGTAAAGCCACTTTTTAAAGCAGATTTGATTAATCGATAACCAAGTATTGCATCCAAACCTTTATTTCTACGATCCTCGGAAATAGCACCCAATAATAGCACCAGTCGCTTTGAGCTTCGATTAGCCTTAAGTATGTGATACCAACCGCTAGGAAATAAATAACCTTTTGATTTTCGTATGCCCTCACTTAAATCAGCCATTGCAATTACAAAAGCCACTACTTCACCATCAGCTCCAGTGATTATTTTTATTAAGTGCGGATTTAATAATGGTAAATATCGATTGGCAAATTCATGCACTTCTTGATCGCTTAATGCCGAAAAGCCATAGATATTCTTGTATGTTTCATTGATCAAACGAAAAACGGAAGGGATGAACGGTTTTATCGAACGAATACTTTTAAATTCATGAACTGTAATAGAATTGTATTTCTCCACTCTTTGCGCAAGTGGCTTGTAGCGTGTAATTAGCTTAGTGGTCAACGGCACTTCATATTGACATAAATCCACATGTGGCTGATAGTTGAATTGACTTACATATTCAACCATGTATGGATAATTACAATTGGTTACCATCATTGTAGGCGCATCAAAACCCTTAATGACAAAACCTTGCGGATCCTTATCAGAAAATCCCATAGGTCCAATAATTTGATCGCATTTTCGTTCCGCTCCCCATTCTTCTATTGCATTAATAAGCTCTCCAAATACCGACTCATCGTCAATGCATTCCATAAAGGCAAATCGAACTGTATTTAACTTATGAATGACATTATACTTATGCGGAACAATGCCCATGATGCGCCCCACAGGCTTTTTGCCCCTATACGCAATTAATAAAATTGTATCACAATGTTTGAACGAGGCATTCTTGTCTTTCGAAAAGAGTTTCCACTCATCCGTGTACAGATTAGGCAACCAATTGCTATGCCCCTTATGTATCTTTGCAGGCAAGCGAATAAATGTCTTCAGCTCTTTTTTTGAAACAACTTCTTTAACGCTCAATTCCATCAACTTGGTTCTATTGTAGTTTTAATTTGGAGTAAATATAAGAGGAAAGTTTTAAAATTAACGGTGCACTTATTAGTCCAGCAAATACGTCAACTGCATAATGCGCCTTAATATAAACGGTAGAAAAACATAGGATTATTACAAATGGTAATAGTATCCAAAAAAGCATCAATTTATGTTTGCTTAGAATAAGCAAAATAATAACTGAAACTCCAACATGCGAGCTCGGGAAAGCAGCAGTGGGTGCCTCTCCCAATAATTGTATTTGTTTTACTAAAAAAGCAAATACACCTTTCGCTTCTATTTGGTTGTGTGGAAAGGCATAAAAATACTGTGGCCCTTCGGCAGGCATAAGAATAAATAGCACATAATATAAAAAGAAGGATGTCAGGATAATAAAACTAACTTTTTCAAAATGTACTTTTCTGTTTACCCAAACCACAACAAATGTTGCCAAAGGCATCAAGTAATATGAGAAATATCCCATAAACATCAATTCACTAAAAAGCCCATGATTTAAGACCTTTGAAAACAACAATGCGGGTTGAAAACCAAACATCCACATATCAGCCATATCGAGATAGGAATCCCATTTTGCAAACAATAAGGTATTTAAGTGGGCTGTTTCGGTATAAAAGCTTCCGAGCAAAAAGTAAACTAATAAAGCATCAATTAAACTTATCTGTGCCCTGAATCTGGTTTTCAGTAACAGTGTGCGAAATAATATAAATATTAACACGATAAGGCGCGGCCGCCAAAAAATCAATGTTTGAAGGTATTTTACATCCCAAATGGCACATAAAACAAGAGTAAATAAGAGATAAAATAAAACAACAATCCAGATGGATGAAAGCTTTAATCTGGGCATATTAATAACGATTGAGTGATATTTTCAAAAATAGTTTATTTTTTATTCATTCAATATTATTAATTAAACAGACGTATTAACGATGATCACCTTCCACAGTTAATTTTAATTATCTTTGCATTCTAAAATTTGATAAATGATAGGTAGATACAACAAGCTTCGAGTTGTTAAAGAAGTTGATTTTGGTCTTTATTTAGATGGTGGAGAAGAATATGGCGAAATACTTTTACCCACTCGATACGTTCCGGTAAACATTTCTGTTGATGATGAATTGGAAGTTTTTATCTACCTCGATTCTGAAGATCGTGTTATAGCAACCACTGAGCAACCCAACGCCTGTGTCGATGAATTTGCCTTCATGGAAGTGAAATCGGTAAACAAGATTGGCGCCTTCCTTGATTGGGGATTAATGAAGGATTTGCTGGTTCCATTTAGCGAGCAAGATGAAAAAATGATTGAGGGCCAATCATACGCCGTATATGTATATGTGGACGATGCAAGTAAACGCATTGTAGCTACATCGAAACTTTACACGGTTTTAAATAACATCTTACCTGAGTATGAAAAAGGTCAGGAAGTTGACTTATTCGTTTATGACAAAGCTGACATTGGCTACAAAGTAGTGGTCAACAACCTGCACACTGGCATGCTGTATCACAACCAAATATTTCAACCCATCAAACTTGGCGATCGATTTAAAGGCTATGTTCAAAACGTGCGTGAAGATGATAAGGTTGACGTATCACTTCGCCGAACAGGGGTTGAAGGCATAGAAGGACATGCTGCCGAAGTTTTAGAGATATTAAAGGCTAAAGGAGGCTCAATGGACGTTTCAGACAAAAGTGCAGCTGAATATATTTACAAAGTGTTTTCAATGAGTAAAAAGAGCTTTAAAAGAGCTATTGGCACGCTTTACAAGCAACGCATCATCACCATTGAAGATGATGGAATACGATTAACTCAAGAATAATATTACGGATCGCATCTTTTGGTATTAAATCCAATGAAGATGCGATCCTTAACATTAGTTCTTCTTTACATACTTAGTTAAGATATAAATGTGCTGACCATTTACTTTTCCTTCGATGTGCTCAGGATCGTTATGAGAGAGAATGATGTTACGCACTGCCATGCCACGCTTAGCTGTAAAACCGGCACCTTTTACGTTTAAGTCCTTTATTAAAACAACATTATCACCTGCTTTCAATTCAGCTCCATTACTATCAATGTATTTTAATACCTCATCATCATCTAATCCATCGCCATCGGCTTTAGCCCATATCAAGGTATCATCATCCAAATAGAGCATATCTAATAAATCCTGTGGCCAACCTTCGGCACGTAAGCGATTCAACATGCGCCAAGCCATAACCTGAACTGCAGGCTCCGCACTCCACATACTATCGTTCAGACAACGCCAATGATTTGCATCAACAGTAGAATGGTCTTCAATTTGCCCTTTACATGTTGCACATACCAACACACATTTATCAGCCGTAATTTCTTCCACTGGCGGAACAGCGTAAACACTTAGTTCATCACCTGAACCACATAATTCACACTTCGAACCACTACGCGTCTGTATTGCTTTTTCTATATTCATTTTTATCTTTTTATCTAAAACAAGATTACAAAGTTAGCTATGTAACTGAGATAATACTTGCGTATCACTAACTTTTATTCAATATTTAGAGTCACAAATCATTACATTTTTTTGTATGGCCATCAACCTAAATACTTATTCAATATGGGAATTCACTCCGGCAAGCGATGATGTTGTTGACCGTCCGATACCAGGCAATCCAGATACAGAATATGCACCACAACGACCAACACCTGGCGGACCTAATCCTGAATAATATTCATGATTGCTTTGTTAAGCTGAATGCACAAGTTGCATGCTACCCGGTTTATTAAAACCGGGTTTTGCTGTATAAAAAAAGCCCACCAATAGGCGAGCATTAAATATCGTTATAGCAAGAATATATTTAAAATAGCTTATCTAAAACAGTCTTTACTGATTGTACAGAAGGATCTATATCAAACACATGTGAAGGTTTCAAGTATACAATTTCTTTTTCATGTTTAAAGCGTTGCTCTCCTCCACCTGTAATATTTAACATGATGCAGTCATCTTTTTGAACAAGCCCTTCTTTAACGGCATTAATTAAAGTAGCCGTTGCAACTGCAGCAGCAGGATGAATGTCGTTTCCTTCTACCTCTTCAAATACGCGAGCAGCCTCTTTTGCCTCTTCATTGGTAGCGACCAACACATCACCTCCAGCTTCTGTCATTGCATCAAACAGACCTCCCGTAACAGAATAAGGTGGTTTACGGTTTGATAATACCTTGGCATCAATTTCTTCCACTTGCTTACGCGCCACGTCATCATCCAATGGCAACAATGGTCGTGAGTTAGCTTTCCAGGCATCATGAATTGGTAAAAATGGTACATTCTGCGAAACCATCAATTTCATGAAATTTTTTCCAAATCGCCCATCCTCAATCAAACGTTTGTTAGCTTCCCAGGCTGCAATGGCTCCTGTGCCACTACCTACAGCCTGAAAATAATAATCAGGAATCTGACCAATGTGCGTTACTGCCGACAAAGTAGTAGTTGCCATACCATCACGACGGGCTACATTTTTAGCTCCTCCTTCGGGTATAAAACCATCCAACTGACATGCAATATTTGATAAGTGAATGGCATCGAAATAATCGCTACCCGACTTTGTTACAATAAGGCGAACATTGTCTTTGATTGGTTCGTCAAACCAAAGCGCATCGATATTATCTTCGGGTACACATAATAGCAATGGGATATTATTATCGGAACAAACACGAGCAAAGGCACGAGCTGTATTACCAGCAGATGCAACCACCAAAACGGTTTCGCCATCAAGGTTTAAACGCCCGCCCACCGAATAAGCTTCGGTTTCTTTAAATGAACAAGTTCTGAAATTTGCCCCTTTCTCAGGCCAATATCCACTGAAAGTGATATATAAGTTTGATAAACCAAGACATTTTGCTAAACCTTCACTCTTGTATGTAACAGGTGCAGATGAGCCATCCAACATTTTCTGAACAGGCAACCAATCGGCAAAGCGAAAAACGCCATAGGAATCGTCTTTGACTTCAATTTGCTTTTTAGGATAAATAGCACGAATAAGTGTACATTCATTTGGAGCATCTAGGGTCCACCCTTGGTCTTCAAATTGCTTTCCACTTTCAACTGATTCTAGTATATATTGCGTTGGCTTTATTTGTTTGCTCATAGTAATAATTGATGTTTGCTGTACAAAAATAGATTTTTTGAACGTGATACGAAATCCAAATTTAGAAAACATTGTATTTCGATAGAAAAAACAAAAGGCTGCCCTGGAGAGAACAGCCTTTAATTATTTATTTAATAATCAATTGCTCTTTAACAACCTTATTTTTATAAATTAAATGTACATAGTAAATGCCTGGTTTAAGTCTTGAGACATCAATTTGGGCTTTCTTGCTTTTAATTTTTTGTTTTTTCACTAAGCCATTGCGTTCGCTCCATATTTGAACTTCATATGGCTCAACTTGTGCAGGCTCATTTGTATTGGCAGCCATGGAAGAAAAAGAATTTTCACTAACAGGCTCAACTACGGAAATATTTATTGTTTCATAAGCCGGGTTCGGGTATATTTCCATACTTAGCGGAAAACCGCCTCCACTTGTTCCGGTAAGGGTATTTAACAAATAGTCTTCGCCGCATTGGTTGGTAGCTATGGCCATAGCGCCAATAAAACCTGATGCACTTGCCATTATTGTGCATGTATTGCCGTTATCTACATAATAGGCCGATGCGGGTGTAACATCCCAACTGATTGACGTATTTATATCATAACTATATGCTTCAAATGTGACCACTGTTCCTGCAGGGACCCTTAATACTTGACCTGAAAGACTTTCATTTCCGTTCTCATCGTAAGTGAAAATCTCGGGTTTACCTACCCAAACTCTTTTAGGTTTTAAATCTGCACTTGTTGAATAACTATCTGTTATTGTAGCATTGATAGTTGAGTTCCCCAATATTTGACCAGCTTTGAATGTACAAGGATTAGAGCCCTGAGCTGAAACTCTTGTATGTACCGAACTCCATGTAATGGAATAGCCTGGTAAAAGGTTACCAATTGAGTAGGCGTAATTTCCTGAGCATAATAAAGAGCTTCCTGTAATTATAGGTAATTTAGTAGTTGTTAC
The DNA here is from genome assembly GCA_025499625.1 of Carboxylicivirga fragile. Taxonomy (GTDB): domain Bacteria; phylum Bacteroidota; class Bacteroidia; order Bacteroidales; family Marinilabiliaceae; genus Carboxylicivirga; species Carboxylicivirga fragile. The sequence goes on from JAFMVD010000053.1 coordinate 41,920, forward strand.
CGAAGCTTTGTCACTTACATCGGACGAACCTGCACTGTTTTGGGCTATCACGTACAAATCATATGGTTCTTCAGGCTTCAAACCTGGAATAGTAAACGATGTTGTTCTAATATTACTGCCAACGGTGGTTGTTGTACCATTATAACGCTTATTAACTTTATAACTTGTTGCACCTCCTGCAGCATTCCACGAAAGTTTAGCACTTGTATAAGTAATATTAGAAAAGCTTAAACCACTTACCTTGGCTGGTGGTGTTGATATGGTTTTGGATGAACTTTCTGAGTTTCCTGCTATATCAACAGCCGTTACACTTAGCGTATATGAAGTGTTAGGAGATGCACTAAAACTATAATTTTTCCAATCAGTTGCAGCCATTGTCTTAGACTTAGTAGAACCGCCCGGTGCCTTCAGTTTTAGCACATAGCTTTTAATACCTGAAATACCGGCAGTATTATTATTGGTGGTGTATGTATTCGACATGTAATCCCAGCTTTCCCAGTTCGTCACAACAATAGACTTGCTGGTAGAATAGTGCGAAAAGCTTGGTTTATTAGGCTTGGAACTATCAATAATAATATTCTGCGTTCGACCGCTAAATGATGTCTCCCGGTTATCTTCATCTTTGGCAACAAAATCTAATAGGAGCGTATATTGCCCCTCTGTGGCGTATGAAGGAACTTTTATGGTATACTGAAAGGTAGCTGTTTACTCGGTTGAACAGCTATATTTTCTGTTGAAAAGCTCATCCAATCCTTAATGGTTCCCATAGTCCATTTATCAATTGAAACCGTATAAGTATCCGTGCGCTTATTTTTCACCTTTACCTC
>JAFMVD010000054.1 GCA_025499625.1 Carboxylicivirga fragile
AAGTCCCCTTCAGGGGATTTAGGGGTAGTAAAAAAGGATATTTGATTACAAATTAAAAGTAACCTAATTGTGATTTTTACTTTTTGGACACCCTCTTTTTGTATTTTATACCTATAATTTTTTAATTAGTAAACGGTTTTAGATAAGTACTCTTATTTCTCTGGCCACTTGCTGGTTGTATTCAAATGCCATGTTTTTATAATTTACTAAATCAACGATTGAACCGATGAAACATAAACCTATGGTGAAAAGGTATAAAATCCCCATTCCAATTTGGTTTACCATAAAGCGCTGCAATCCGGGTAGAAAAAATAATCCAACTACAGACATGATTAATAGGGTCTGAGGATCTTTTCTTCGTCCACGATAGACCAATATAAAATTCTGTAGTTGCTCATCGCTAACGTCCTTAAGAAACGATTCAAGGAAAAGGGCTTCTTCAGTGTCAGCTTCAGGTAGTAGAGTAAAAATTCTATTCATAATTTTTGGTATTAAAGGATTTAAAATGAATATCAGGTTTCAGTAATGAATAGGATCGATAGAGTAGGAGAAGTAGAGCAGGAATAGCAAGAGGGTGAGTATGCCACGATTCGGCAAACCGGCCTCTAAATATAAAAGCAATGGAGTGTCCTAATCCACATCCAGGACAGAAATCGAAACCTAAATTTTTAAGCAGGCACAATGAAAAGTGACTGTCTAATTCAGGATTGGTAAACGCAAGTAGCACAATAGCTAACAACCAAAAATAGGCTTCGAGATGACGCTTTTTAAATTGATAGCTCACTTTATAGTAGTATTAAATATACGCAATCTTTTTCAAAATTACTAATCTTATATACGTGTAGGTTTATGATATACGTGCTTACATACTAACATATCCATAAAACTTATATACACAGAATGTTTCGATCTAACGACGGCCTATTAAGTACTCTATTTAATAACTATTGTTTTATTCTGAATTATTATTTTATCCAACCTTTATAATTGAATTCGCAGTTAACCCAGCTCTTATCAATGGTTATGTAGGTATCGCTTTGTTTCTCTTTAATCCAATCATCTAATGTTTCCTGGCGCTTTTTGTTTTCCAACATATTCTGCAACATTTGATAATCATCGCGCTTATTCGCTTTGTGTGGTGCTGTTTTCTTTTCGAGAAGAACTAAGCGATAGGTGGCTTGTCCTTTACGTTCATCCATCATGTAAAACGAGTTGGATAAATCATCAACTTCCATATTTTGAAGCTCCTTATTAATGGCTACTGGAATTTGAGATAATTCAAACTTTTTAGTTCCTGTCTCAGGATTAAGCATTGTACCACCGCTTACACGCGAATCCTTATCCATCGAGAAACGTAATGCAGCCTCTTCAAAACTAATGGTGTTGTCAGCAATTAAGCCGCGAATGGTGTCAAGTGTAGCTTTTGTTTCGTCCAAGGCTTTTTGACCTACCTTAGGCTTAATTAATATGTGACGACAATTGATGCGCTCACCCTTACGGTCGATCAATTGAATGATGTGAAAACCATATTCAGTCTCAACAATTTTTGAGACTCTTTTTTTATCCTGTAAGTTGAATGCTACACTGGCAAATTCAGGAACTAATCCTGATCGTGGCATCCATCCCAATTCTCCACCGCGTTGAGCCGATCCTTTGTCTTCCGAATATAATACAGCTAGCGTTGCAAAGTCGCGTCCTTCATTTATCTGACGTTGAAAATCGCGCAGTTGAGTTTTAACGCGGTCAATTTCTTTTTGCTCTATTTTAGGATTAAGCACAATTTGTTTCAATTCAAATTGCGTTGGTATCATTGGTAAGCTGTCCTTATTTACTGTTCTGTAGAAAGCGCTAATTTCAGCTGGCGTTACAGCAATGTTTTTGGTGATTTCACCTTGCATGCTTTGCGTCAGCATTTGTGTACGCACCATTTCCATTTGATCGCGTTTTATCTGCAGAAGTGATTTGTTAAAATATTCTTCCAACTTTTCCTTATCTCCAATCTGAGAAATAAAATAGTTAATACGTTGATCAACCTGATTTACTACTTCGTTTTCACTAATTTCAATACTATCCAGTTCAGCCTGATTAAGTAATAACTTACTTATTAATTGCTGTTCGAAAATATTGCACTTCAAGTCGCCAGCAAAGTTGGCTCCTTCCATTAATGACTGCTGATATTGATGCTCGACATCTGATTTTAAAATGGCATTATCACCAACCACAGCAATCACTTCATCGATTACATTAGATTGTGCATGAATAGATAGATTCGATGCTAATAAAGTTAAGATAAGGGTACTTAGGATATATATTCTTCGCATGCTTTCAGTTTTGTATATGCTATTTCGGACGCACTATTAGGCCTGCCGATTTTTGATTCTTGCAAATATAAAAAAAAGGATTAGCTTTTATGCCTGAGATGGCATAAATACAAGATTCAAGGTGTGATAAAAAGTGAAATATTAATGGTTTGATCTAATAGAACTTTAAGGATTTGTCTTTCAGGGCTTCTTCGTACAAGTCACTTTCTATTTGCTTGATAAATGCCATTCGTTTTTTGTTTAAAAGAATAGCCTTTATTTTTTCCTCAACATAGTCCATTGGTGCCAATTCAGCACTTAATTTAAATTCCTTTATGGCTAAGAAATAGTGAAATAAGGAATCGGAAGTTTCGTAATGTTTATTGTAACGAATGAATTGCTCCGTGCGAGCAATGGGTTCGGGTAGTTTGTTATTTATTTCTTTCATTGGAAGCCAGTGATCGAAGAACACTTCGTACTTTTTTGAGTTCTGAAAACAATAAGCTTCTAGCTTAACCATGTCCTCTTGCTTGTCAGAACGGTAAAGTTTTTTTAGTGTTTCAATATTAGGTGCTGTTTTTGGAACTATCACAAATACACCTTTAATAATAGGGTCGGTTAATTTAAAGTTATCGACCATTTCGTCGTAACATTGACTTATCTCGCTTCCTGTTATGAAGGGACTAAATTTTTGCTCCAATAATTTTTGTTGATATTGATGCACCAATAACGATCGGCGATATTCATCCAATAATGTTTCAACATCCTTTTCTTCGGGAGTTAAATTAAGCTCGGCTTTACGCAGTAGTAATTCCGAGCGAATCCAACGATTAATATAATCCTGAGCAAAGAAAACACTGTCTTCATCTGAAAGATGATTGGGGATAGCCCTATACAACATGCCATTCGTTAGTTGTTTATCTCCAACCAATAAGATGGGTTCATTATTCTCTTGCTTATCGTTCTCAGAACATGAAAAACATAAAAAGCATGCGAAGATGCAAAGGGTTATGATACTACTTTTAGTGAACAGATATTTCATTGCGGAAACCATAAATCTTGAGTTTGTATCACAAATATACAATACTATTGCAGCTCTAAAAATTATTGCTTGGTCTCTTCAATAATTCTTGTGTTGATCTGCGGATTGTATTTTTTATTTAAAGCTTCCACCCAGTTTTTCTCTAATTCTGTCTGGTAGTCCGACATCACCATTCCACGAACCTCATTAAGTTCACGCTCTCTCTCTAAAATGTGCTCACCCTTGCGAAGGAGATATTTATAATCTTTTGCTTTTTGTTTTTCAGAACCCCAAATTTGTTGATCCAACAGTGGGTATTGGCCTTTTTTAAATGTGCCTTTTTCAACCTTTGCATATAATTGAATGTCCTTTTTGAGTGAATCATTCATTATAATTGAGGTGTCGGATAGTATGAGTTGAAGTTTTTTGTAATCTTTCTTTTTCTTGCAAAAATATAAGGTGCCTTCAAAGCACTCTTCCTGACGATATTTCTCTTTGTTGGCGATGAAGAATTCAGAGAGGCCTAATGTATCCGTTGAAGCTTTGTTCCAGATTTCTTTTTGGCTAATCTCAAAAATAAGCAGTCCATCGTGATATTCATTCATCAGATACCTAAAGTCGGGATACTTATTTTTTAGTACACTTTTTTCATATGCCAACAGTTCTGTGTCCATATAACTTTCCCATGCAGCTAACACTTCTTCATTGTTAATCTTCGATATGTCAATTCTACTTCGATCGAGGTGCGCTAAGAAATCATCACTACTTATGGTTTGATCAGCAAAAGTACAGAGCGATATATTAGTTGCTTCTTTATTACCAGTACCTTTTTTAAGGTCCAAAATTAAATTACGATCATACTTTGGTTTGTACTCAGCTCTAAGTTTTTCAATGGTAGCTTTTTGCCCAGCATAAGCACGCTCGTCACGTTTTATCTTTTGTAGAATGTCCTCTTTTTGTTCTTCTAATGGAGCGATTGGCCTTTTCTCAATAAGTTTGATGATATGCCAGCCAAATGGTGTTTGAATTGGTTTTGATATCTGTGCACTATCTTGCAAGGCAAAGGCTTCTTTTGCAAATTCAGGAACCATGCGTCCTGTTCCAAACCAAGGTAGTTCTCCATTGTTTTGAAGTGTGTTTTTGTCGTCAGAATACGCCTGAACCAAAGTGCTAAACTCAGCACCATCCAATAATTGTGAATATACCGAATCAATGTCTGTTTTTGCCTGTTCCTTTAAATTAAGAGGTGCATTGGGAGGTATGATCTTCATGATATGTGCCACTTTAATCTCACCTGGATTTTTTCTCTTGTCGTGTACATAGATAAGGTGATAACCGAATGATGTTCTTACTATGTTGGAAACGTTTTGAGGTTCAGTTGTGAATGCTGCTTTCTCGAAAGGATATACCATCATGAAACCGGTAAAGTAGCCAAGGCGACCGCCATTTTTGGATGAAGGCCCCTCTGAATGTTCGCGGGCTATCTTTGCAAATGATGCTTCGTCAGTGATTAATTCCTTTAGAGCTTTAATGCGATTATAAGCTTCTAAAGTATCTTCTGGTGTTGCTGATTGTGATAATTTAATCAGAATATGAGAGGCATCAACTTCATAGAGTAAATGTTCGTAAGCCTCCTTTATTACAGCATCTGTGGCCTTTTTGTCGGTTAAGTAGGGTTTAGCAAGTTCGTTGTAATAATACTCTAGTTCATTTTTAAAACTGGGCATCGTATCATAGCCTTGTGCCATTGCTTCGTTAACCTTAAGTTTGTAGTTAACAAATATTGGTACGTACTCTTCTCTTGTTAAAGGTTCTTGCGACAAAGAATTATTTTTGTCAAAAATGTAATCGAATTCTTCAATTGAATAGTTATTCTCACCAATGGTTAATAAGGTGTTGTCTTGCGCAGTGCTAATAACTGGTAAAAATGCATTAAGTAAGAAGATGCCACTAATGGCTAGGAGTATACGTGTATTCATCATTGTAGATTGTTCAATTATATTATTCCTTAATTAACGTTCGCAAATTTAGTTTATTATACTTTTAGAAAATATGTTTTGTCGCGATAAATTTATAACAAGCTGTTATAATATAAAAAAACGCCCGAATCATAAATGAAACGGGCGCAATAATATAATAAGCTCTTTTTTATCTAGAATAATTCGGTGCTTCACGTGTAATGGTCACGTCATGCGGATGGCTCTCACTCATACCGGCATTTGAAATTTTCGTAAATTTAGCTTTGTGTAAGCCTTCTAGGTTTCCGGCCCCACAATACCCCATGCCAGCTCTTAATCCACCAACCAATTGATAGATTACTTCATAAAGCGTTCCTTTATAAGGTACACGAGCAGAAATTCCTTCTGGCACTAATTTCTTAATGTCGTCTTCAACATCTTGGAAGTAACGATCTTTTGACCCTTGTTGCATCGCCTCAACAGATCCCATGCCTCGGTATGCTTTAAATTTACGACCATTGTAAATAATGGTCTCACCCGGAGATTCATCAACTCCAGCGAATAAACCACCGGCCATTACAGCGTGTGCTCCTGCAGCAAGCGCTTTAACGATATCGCCTGAATAACGAATTCCTCCATCGGCTATAACAGAAACACCAGTGCCTTCTAGTGCTTTGGAAACATCGTGAATGGCAGATAACTGTGGTACCCCAACTCCTGCGATAACACGTGTTGTGCAGATTGAACCTGGACCAATGCCAACTTTCACACCATCAGCTCCAGCTTTAACTAAGTCTAGTGCAGCCTCAGCAGTAGCAATGTTACCAACCACTACATCAAGACTTGGGTATTTTTCTTTGGTTATTTTCAAGGTTTCTAAAACACCTTTACTATGACCGTGTGCCGTATCAATAACAATGGCATCAACATTGGCAGCTACCAATGCATCGATGCGCTCGAATGTGTCAGATGTTACTCCAACACCTGCAGCTACGCGTAAACGACCCTTCTCATCTTTACATGCTAAAGGTTTATCTTTTGCCTTAGTGATATCCTTATAAGTTACCAAACCAATTAGTTTGTTGTTGTTGTCAACAACTGGCAACTTTTCAATTTTGTATTGTTGAAGAATGGCAGCAGCTTTTTCTAAGTCGGTAGTTTGGTTTGTTGTAACCAAATTCTCAGTGGTCATTACCTCGTCAATTGAACGTTCCATGTTTGGTTCGAAACGTAAGTCGCGGTTTGTAACTATACCTACTAAGTATCCATAATTGTCTACCACTGGAATTCCACCTATCTTATATTCGGCCATTAAACCTAAGGCTTGTCCAACCGTACTGCCTTGAAGTATGGTAACCGGGTCATAAATCATTCCATTTTCTGCACGCTTTACCGTTACTACTTGTTTGGCTTGCTGGCTTATACTCATGTTTTTATGAATAACGCCAATGCCACCTTCGCGAGCAATAGCGATAGCTAAGCTAGCTTCAGTAACAGTATCCATTGCGGCTGATACAATAGGGGTGTTAACAACAATGTTTCTTGAAAAAAGACCATTAAGTTTAACATCTCTCGGCAAAACTTGTGAGTATGCTGGTATTAGTAAAACATCATCAAATGTTAAACCTTCGGAAACGATTTTATCCTCAATAAATGACATGGAACCTTTGTTTTTGGGATTAAAAAATTTTGGCAAAACTACTAAAAAATCACACATCTGCTTCGCTTTAAAATGTTAATATTGGTTTAAAAAATAAACTTAGACCAATGGGTCGGTGGGAGCTTTTGAGAAGCGATTTTTTTAAGTGCTTGTAAGGCTTGGAAGATTTGGGTTTACTTCTCTTGTGGTAGGATTTGTATTGAACAATAGCGCGTGTGCTTATTTGGAGAGATTGGCCTAAAAAATATTTGTTTTGAACGCGATGTTAAAAAAATACTACGCTCGTTTTCTTTAATTTCGGCTACCTTTGTTTGCAATATGAACGTTTTTCACCACATATTAAAACAGTATTGGGGCTACGATGCATTTCGCCCTTTGCAGGAAGATATTATTCAATCGGTTGCTGATGGCAAAGATACACTTGGTTTAATGCCAACTGGAGGTGGGAAGTCTTTGACTTTTCAGGTACCCGCATTGGCTAAAGAAGGTGTTTGTATTGTTGTAACGCCATTAATTGCCTTAATGAAGGATCAGGTAGCTAATTTAAAAAAACGTGGTGTTAAAGCTGTTGCTATACATTCAGGCTTGTCGAAAGATGAAATTAATGTGGCGCTTGATAATTGTATTTTTGGTGGTGTTAAGTTTTTGTATTTATCACCTGAGCGTTTAGGAACGGATTTGTTTAAAGATAAGTTGGTTCAGTTAAATGTTTCACTGTTGGCCATTGATGAGGCGCACTGTATATCACAATGGGGGTATGACTTTAGGCCATCTTATATGAAGATTGCTGAAATTCGCGAGTTAATTCCTGATACGCCAATTTTAGCTTTAACTGCGACGGCTACCCCTGAGGTGGTTGATGATATTCAGGATAAATTACTTTTCAAGCAAAAAAAACTATTTCAAAAAAGCTTTAAGCGCGATAATCTAATTTATGTGGTGCGTTATGCTGAGGATAAAGAGCAGCAACTTTTAAGTGCGCTTCAGAAGGTGAAAGGAAGTGCTGTTGTATATGTAAGGAGTAGGAAGAAGACAAAGGAATATGCTGAGATGCTTTTGAAAAATGGTGTTTCGGCCAGTTCGTTTCATGCTGGAATGCCTCAGGAATATAAGGATAAGCGTCAGCAAATGTGGACAAATGATGAAGTACGTGTGATAGTTTCCACCAATGCATTTGGGATGGGAATTGATAAGCCCAATGTTCGCATAGTTATTCATATGGATGCGCCTGATTCTTTAGAAGCTTATTTTCAGGAAGCGGGAAGGGCAGGCCGCGATGAGAAAAAAGCATACGCATTAATGTTGTGGTCAAACAACGACAAGGCGCGATTAAAGCGAAGTATTCCTCTTTCGTTTCCGGATAAGGAAATAATTATTCGCGTGTATGAAGCTTTGGGGAATTTCTTTCAAATAGCGGTTGGTAGTGGTTATGGAATGATTTATGATTTTGATATGGGGCTGTTTTGTAGTACTTACAAAATGAATATCATGATTGTTTATAATAGTTTGAAAATATTGCAGCGTGCTGGATATCTCGAATTTTCAGAGGAAATGAATTTGGCTTCAAAGGTTCACTTTATAATGCGACGCGACGAGTTATATAGATTTCAGGTTGCTAATGAAACCTTTGATCGTTTTTTGAAGCTTTTATTGCGTTCGTATACAGGGTTGTTTACCGAGTATGTTTCGGTGAATGAGGAGGTGTTGGCTAAGCGAATGAATGTAACCAGGAAAGCAATTTACGATTACTTGCTTAGTTTGAGTAAACTTAAGGTGATTAAGTATATTCCTCAGCGTAAAACACCAGTTATTACATACACCACATCGCGTGAAGAAGGTCGGCATGTGGAATTAAGAAAAGCGGTTTATCAAGATCGTAAAGAAAAATACGAAGGGCGGATTCAAAGTGTTATCGATTATGGAACCTACAATCATATCTGCCGGAGTAAGCTTTTGTTAAGTTATTTTGGACAAACTGATTTAACAAATTGTGGGCATTGCGATGTCTGTCTGGAGATTAAGAAAACTGATTTATCGGTAAGCGATTTTGATAAAGTACAGAATGAACTGGAAAGTATACTTAAGCAAAATCCAATGTCTCTTAATCAATTGAAGGAAAAAGTTAAAGTGCCTTCGGATGAGCTGGAAAAGGTAGTAAGATGGCTCGAAGAATATGAAATAATTGGTGTTTCGGAAGATGGCATGTACGAATGGTGGCGCAATTAATTACGTGACTAAATCACTTTAAAGTCAGCATTGATAAGGATTGAAAATGACAACCATCGGCATGCACCTAATCTGCTTTTTTTTTGTTACTTTTGGCGATTAATAAAATCAATAATTGACTTAAGAGGGGTTGAATAATAGTCGTATATGGAAGAGCCTTTAGAGCACATTGTTTATTCCAAGAATGTAATTGAATTTGTTACTGTAGCCAAGGAGTTTTGTACATTTATTGAAGGGTGCGAACATTATTCGCGCACTGATTTTGTAACGGTTGCAACTCGAATTATTCCTTTGATATATATTAAAGCTGCTGTTTTGCCAAAGATAGAAGTTGAGCTGGACGAACCTATTGAAAAAACAGTTGATGAAATTGTTTATGAGCAGGTACAAGCTTCAGTCGCTTTTAAGTTAGGGCGATTTAATGATTATTTAGAAGTATTCACCGCTGATATGCAACGTAGCGATACGCCAATTATCGCATTTATTGCCGAGGATATTGCAGATATATATCAAGATCTTAAGGATTTTATTTCGGCCTATCGAATTGGAGCGGTTGAAATAATGAACGATGCCTTAGCTGTTGTTCAGCAAGATTTTGAAATGTACTGGGGGCAACGGATTGTGAACACCTTACGTGCATTGCACGCAGTGCTTTATGGTGAAGAAGATTTGGAAGAAGAGGAGGGAGAAGAGACTTTACAAAAGGAGCGAAAAACAGATAATTGGTTCGTTAGTCGCATGCAGAAGGATTGGCAAGAAGAACAGGAAGATTAGTTAATTGAAAAGACACTAGTTAATGCAAAAAACCATATCGAAGGAGGAACTAAGTTTATTGCCATTACATCATTTCGAAGGAAATGTGGTAGTTGTAGAAGATGAAAGCCAGATTGAGGAGCAAGTAAAAGAGCTTGAGCAATGTTCTGTTATTGGTTTTGATACGGAAACGAAACCTTCTTTTCAAAAAGGAAAGATTAATAAAGTATCGCTTTTGCAGTTTGCATCGCCAGAAAAGGGCTATTTATTCCGATTGAATAAAACAGGATTACATCCGTCTTTGATACGTTTAATGGAGAATCCGGAAATTCAAAAGGTTGGTGTTGCTTTAAGAGATGATATAAAAGGCTTACAGCGTTTAGAAGGGTTTAGTCATGCTGGTTTTGTTGAGCTGCAGGATTATGTGAAAGATGTGGGGATAGAAGATATGAGTTTGCGTAAATTGGCTGGAATTGTATTAAACTTCCGCATAAGCAAGCGACAGCGTTTATCCAACTGGGAAGCTCCTCACTTAACCGATAGTCAGGTTATTTATGCTGCTACCGATGCATGGGTGGGGGTTGAATTATTTAATAAACTTACAGCGGAATTTCCGCAATGTGAAGTTCAAACTTTATAGAATTTGATTTATGGCAAAATTGCCTCAACTCGTTTTAAAAGCAGGTAAAGAACAAAGTTTAAATCGTTTTCATCCCTGGGTATTCTCGGGCGCCATTAAGAAGATTAAGGGTGAATTGATGGAAGGTGATTTTGTGGAAGTTCTGGATAGTAACGAAAATTTCCTTGCCTTAGGTCATTCTATTATTGGTTCCATCTCAGTTCGGGTATTATCCTTCGAACAGGTTGAGATGGATTATGATTTTTGGCGAAATAAAATTCAGAAAGCATATGATCTTCGTAAGGCCATTGGTTTGGCTGAAAATGAACAGACTAATGCCTATCGTTTAGTACATGGAGAAGGTGATTATCTGCCTGGCTTAATTATAGATTATTACAATGGAACTGTAGTTGTTCAGATGCATACGGTTGGTATGTACCGTATTCAGGATGTAATTGTTGATGTACTGAAAGATGTGTTGGGCGATAAGCTTAAATCAGTTTATGCTAAGTCGGAGGGAACATTGCCATATAAAGCATATGTGGATGCTACCAATGGGTATATTTACGGAGATAAGCCAGAGAAGATTGCCCTTGAAAATGGTTTAAAATTCCACGTGGATTGGGAGAAGGGACAGAAGACTGGTTTTTTTGTTGATCAACGCGAAAATCGTTCTCTCATTGAGCGCTATAGCAAAGGACGTAAGGTCTTGAATATGTTTTGCTATACAGGTGGTTTTTCCTTTTATGCCATGCGTGGAGATGCTAAGCTGGTTCATTCGGTTGATAGTTCGGAGCGCGCCATACAGGTAACCAACGATAATGTGCAATTAAATTTTCCGGGAGATGAACGTCATCAGGCCTTTGCCGAAGATGCTTTTAAGTACTTGGGAGAAACAAAAGATCAATATGATCTGATTATATTGGATCCGCCTGCTTTTGCCAAACACCAGAATGTGGTAAAAAATGCACTTCAGGGCTACCGACGCCTTAATGCCAAGGCTATGGAGCAAATTCAGAAGGGCGGCATTCTGTTTACCTTTTCATGTTCGCAGGTAATAACAAAAGAGCAATTCAGAACAATGGTGTTTTCGGCGGCAGCGCGTGCGGGACGAAAAGTTCGTATATTGCAGCAATTAACTCAACCTGCTGATCATCCGGTTGATATTTACCATCCCGAGGGAGAATACCTTAAGGGACTGGTAGTTTATGTAGATTAAATATTACTAAAAAGATAATCTTGGAGTTTAAAGAATTTGATTTTTCCAATGAGTTGCTAGATGGATTGGATTCCATGCGTTTTGAAAAAGCAACACCTGTTCAGGAGAGAACCATCCCAATTATTAAGGAGGGTAAAGATCTGATTGCCGTTGCGCAAACCGGAACGGGTAAAACAGCTGCTTATTTGTTGCCTGTACTAGATAAGCTAGTACGAGATGGGCATAATAAAATAAATGCTTTAATCATTGTTCCTACGCGTGAGTTGGCAATTCAAATTGATCAGCAAATGGAAGGATTTGGTTACTTTCTTGATGTATCGTCAACTGCTATTTATGGTGGTAATGATAAGGATGAATGGAACCGCCAAAAAAATGCTTTAACCACCGGGGCTGATATTGTGATTGCGACTCCTGGTCGATTGATACAGCATCTGACCATGGGTTATGTAAAAATGGATACGCTTCAGCATTTGATTTTAGATGAGGCAGATCGCATGTTAGACATGGGCTTTTTCGAAGATATTATGCAGGTGGTTACTTTCTTGCCTAAAGAGCGTCAAACGCTTATGTTTTCGGCAACAATGCCTTCAAAAATTAGAGAGTTAGCTAAAAATATATTGCAAGACCCTGATGAGGTGAATATCGCCATGAGTAAACCAGCGGAAGGTATATTGCAAGCGGCTTACATGGTGTATGATACACAAAAGGTAGCTTTGTTAAATGACTTATTGAAAGATAAAGATTTACCAAGTATTATTGTTTTTGCCTCAACTAAAATAAAAGCCAAGGAGATTGCTCGTTCTTTGAGAAGCAATGGTTTTAATGCCAAAGATATTCATTCTGACTTAGAACAGGCTGAGCGTGAAGATGTGCTCCGGGAATTTCGAAATAGGAAGGTTCAAATAATTGTGGCTACCGATATTATTGCTCGTGGTATTGATATTGAAAAGATCGATTTGGTGATCAATTTTGATGTACCACGCGACGCTGAAGATTATGTACACCGCGTGGGTAGAACTGCTCGTGCGCAAACGCAAGGAGTAGCAATAACTTTAATAAATGATAAGGAAGTGCTTGAATTTCATAAGATAGAGCAACTTATCGAAAAGGAAGTTTATAAAATTCCATTACCTCCGCATATTGGTGATGCTCCTGAGTACAATCCTGGTGCCTTAAAAAAAGGTCGGGGGCGCAAAGGTGGTTACAATAAGAAACGTAGCTTCAACAAAAAGCCGCGAACCAATAAAGGAGGAAACAAGAGCTAAGAAAATCTTTTAGCTCCTCTTTAAGTTTACTATTTTCACAAGCTGATCTAGTTTATGGATGGTTGTACTATTGTTAATTCTCATATTTTTATTCAATGCAAAATTTGTTTGTTGATCTAATCGCTAAGGAGTTAAGTCTTGTAAAGACGAGTGTTTCTAATGTGTTAACGCTTTTGGATGAAGGAGCTACCATTCCATTTATCAGTCGTTATCGCAAAGAAATGACTGGCAGTATGGATGAGTTGGATATTGCAAACGTGAAGGAGCGCTATGAGAAGCTTCAGGAAATTGAAAAGCGGAAAGAGAGCATCCTAAAATCGATGGATGAGCAAGGTGTGCTAAGTGATGAGCTTCGAAAAAAGATAGAGTCAACCTACGATTTAACAGAACTTGAAGATATTTATCTGCCTTACAAACCAAAGCGTAAAACGCGTGCTGTTAAAGCTCGTGAAAAAGGTTTGGAACCTTTGGCTAAGATTCTGATGAAACAATATGAGAACGATGTTGAAGGAAAAGCCAATGCCTTCGTCAAAGGTGAAGTGGAAACTGTGAGTGATGCTCTACAAGGAGCACGCGATATAATCTCAGAATGGGTTAATGAGCATCGGGTAGGGCGCGAAATAGTGCGATCTGTGTTTGAAAAAGAGGCTATTATTACTTCAAAAGTTGCCAAAGGAAAAGAGGAAGAAGCGGCAAAGTACAGCGATTATTTCGAATGGAGTGAACCATTGAAAAAATGCCCATCGCACCGATATTTGGCTATGCGCCGTGGAGAGAAAGAAGGTTTCTTGAAGCTTAGTATTGGGCCTGATGCTGAAAATGCCTTGGATCGATTGGATCGTTATTTTGTAAAAAGCGATACAGAGGCGGCTGGTCAGGTACAGGATGCTATAACCGATGCCTACAAACGCTTATTGTCACCTTCCATTGAAACGGAATTTTCGAATTTGTTTAAGGAGAAATCAGATACCGAAGCCATTCGGGTTTTTACTGATAACCTACGTCAGTTATTATTGGCTTCGCCCCTTGGGCAGAAGCGTGTTTTGGCTTTAGACCCTGGTTACAGAAGTGGTTGTAAGGTAGTATGTCTCGATCAGTACGGAGGCTTATTGGAGAATTGTAATATTTATCCTCACCAGCCTCAAAACGAATATCAAAAATCGAGCGATACAATCACGCGCTTGGTTGAAAAGCATAAAATAGAAGCCATTGCCATTGGTAATGGCACAGCTTCGCGCGAAACAGAAGCTTTTGCGAAAGGTTTGAAATTTAAACATGAGGTGCAAATTTTTGTAGTGAGCGAAGATGGAGCTTCGGTTTATTCAGCAGGTAAAGTAGCTCGCGAAGAGTTTCCTGATTACGATGTAACAGTGCGTGGAGCTGTTTCCATCGGTCGACGTTTGATGGATCCTTTGGCAGAATTGGTTAAGATTGATGCAAAATCCATAGGTGTTGGACAGTATCAGCACGATGTGGATCAGAATCAATTAAAAAAATCTTTAGATCAAGTTGTTGAATCGTGTGTTAATCAGGTTGGGGTTAACCTTAATACAGCGAGTAAGCATCTATTAACCTATGTTTCAGGATTGGGACCTCAGTTGGCTCAGAATATCGTAGATTACCGAAGTGAGAATGGTGCATTTGATTCACGTGATAAGTTAAAGAAAGTACCGCGTTTGGGTGCCAGAGCCTACGAACAGAGTGCAGGATTTTTAAGAATAGCTAATGCTAATAATCCTTTGGATAATACAGCGGTTCACCCAGAGTCGTATCGTATTGTCAAACAAATGGCAAAGGATTTAAAGTGTGAAGTAGCTGACCTTATTGCTGATAAGGTTTTGCGTCAAAAGGTTGATTTGAATGCCTATGTGACCGATAAAGTTGGCTTGCCTACATTGAATGATATCATGTCGGAGCTAGATAAGCCAGGCCGCGATCCTCGTGAAACGATTAAAACCTTTGAATTTGCCGAAGGAATCTTTTCCATTGATGATTTACACGATGGTATGGAGTTGCCTGGAATCGTTACTAATATTACCAATTTTGGTGCCTTTGTTGATGTTGGTGTAAAACAGGATGGCTTGGTGCACATTTCTCAATTAGCCAATCAATATGTGAGCGATCCTAACCAGATTGTTAAATTACAGCAGCACGTAAAAGTAAGGGTCATTCAAGTTGATCGCCAGCGTAAACGTATTCAATTGTCGATGAAGGGACTCAATTAGAAGGTAAATTATTTCAAGTATCTAATCATTGCGGTATATTGCTGTTTGAAAAATGATTTGATATGACCAAGTGTTTAGTTTTTATTCTGACTTTCTTTTTTGTCGTTTCTTGTTCACAAAAGCATGAGAAGGAAAGTGGCAAGCCTAATGTTATTATCATATTCACTGATGATCAGGGGTATCAGGACCTTGGGTGTTTTGGTTCCCCGGATATTGAAACGCCTCACCTGGATAAATTGGCAAAAGGTGGAATCAGACTTACAGATTTTTACGCTGCTCAAGCCGTATGTTCTGCTTCTCGTGCAGGGCTATTGACGGGTTGTTATCCTAATAGAATAGGTATACATGGAGCCTTTATGCCCGATAGCAAACATGGCTTGAGTTTGTCGGAAACGACCATTGCTGAGATGTTAAAAGCTAAGGCTTATAATACTGCAATTTTTGGTAAATGGCATTTGGGAGATCATCCGGATTTTATGCCATTAAACCATGGCTTCGATGAATTCTTTGGGATTCCATACTCCAACGACATGTGGCCAATGCACCCTCAGCAAGGTCCCATATTTGATTTTCCTCCCTTACCATTATTTGAAAATGAAACCATAATTGACACTTTGACTGATCAAAGCCTGCTAACGACTCAGATTACTGAACGGAGCGTTGATTTCATTAAACGCAACAAAGATGTGCCGTTCTTTTTGTATGTTGCACACCCACAACCGCATGTGCCATTATATGTTTCGGATAAATTTAAGGGGAAATCAGAAAGAGGTTTATATGGTGATGTTATTATGGAGATTGATTGGTCTGTCGGTCAAATAATGGAAACATTAAAACAGTTAAAAATTGAAGATAATACCCTCCTTATTTTTACATCTGATAATGGCCCATGGTTAAATTATGGAACACACGCTGGTAGTGCCTATCCTTTAAGAGAAGGAAAAGGTACGGCACTTGAAGGTGGGCAAAGGGAGCCGTGTATTATTTATTTTCCAGATGAGATAAAACCAGGAAGAAACATTGAAACCCCAATGATGAATATTGACATCTTGCCGACAATTGCTGAAATAACCGGTAGTTCACTTCCTCAAAATGTATTTGATGGTAAGAGTGTTTGGGACATCTAGACAGGAGAATCCAATAAAAGTCCGCATGATGCTTATTACTTTTACTATCATGTTAATGAGTTGCATGGCGTTAGGTATAAGCAATGGAAAATGTATTTTCCACATTCTTATCGAACATTAAATGGCCGGCCGGGTGGTGATAATGGATTGCCAGTTGAATATGAGTATAATACGATGAATGAAATTGAATTATATGATTTGTCAGTTGATATTAGCGAGACGAAGAATGTAGCCATGCAAAATCCAGAAGTAGTTGAGGAGATTAAAATATTGGCTAATAAGATGAGATCGGAGCTCGGTGATGCCCTATATGAAATAAATGGAAAAGGCAATAGAACGTGTGGTATGGTGAAAGATTAGCGTTTTGACTATCATGATAAATAGCAGTCAGGATAACTTGTAAAAAATTAATTTTCATTTTTTCTCAATAAAATTCTCGTTTCTGAGGGATAAAAAATAAAAAATTCGTTTTTTAGCATTTCTTAACACATCAAAGACTTTTAAGCAAACCAAAATTATGCAAGAACTAAACGAATTTTTAAAATTAATTGATTCATATATTGGTAGTCATCTGTGGTTTGTATGGCTATTGCTCGGTACAGGTATCTTTTTTACCATCTATCTGAAATTCCCACAAATACGTTTTTTTAAATATGCTTTACGCATTGTTCAGGGAAAATTTGATAAGGAAGATGATGAGGGAGATACTTCCCACTTTCAGGCTTTAACAACCGCGCTTTCGGGAACCGTAGGAACAGGAAATATTGCTGGAGTGGCTTTGGCAGTGCATATGGGTGGGCCAGCTGCTTTATTTTGGATGTTGGTAACTGCCATGTTGGGTATGACCACAAAGTTTGTTGAGGTGACGCTTTCGCATAAATACCGTGAGAAAGTTGCTGATGGTTCAATGGCAGGTGGACCAATGTATTTCATGAAGGCGCGTCTGAACATCAAATTGTCTTCGGGTAAAATGCTGAATACGGGTAAATGGATCGCCATTGTTTTTGCCCTAGCTACCGTTTTGTCTTCGTTTGGTACAGGTAGTTTACCTCAGATTAATAGCATATCCAACTCCATATTTGCCACCTTTGGTTTACCGCACATGTTAACAGGTTTTGTGTTAGCTATATTATTAGGTTTTGTTATAATTGGTGGTATAAAACGTATAGCAAAGGTGACATCGAAGTTGGTGCCTGCTATGGCATTACTCTATTTTATCGGAGCTATTTCGGTTATTGCTTTTAATTATGAGAATATTTGGCCGTCTATTCAAGCCATCTTCGCCGATATATTTACAGGTTCTTCCGCAACAGGTGGATTTCTGGGAGCAACCATAGCATTTGCATTTAATCGCGGAGTAAACCGCGGTTTATTTTCTAATGAGGCAGGACAAGGGTCTGCGCCAATTGCGCATGCCGCGGCTCGTGCACACGAACCTGTATCGGAAGGTCTGGTTGCGTTATTAGAACCATTTATTGATACCATCATTATTTGTACCCTAACAGGTTTAACCTTATTGGCTTCGGGTGTTTGGAACGAAAAATTGGACAACCGTTTCCAGTTAGCCGACCTGCAAGTATTGCAAGGTGTGCATTATGAAGATGTAAGTGATAATGGTAGAATTCAGCTAGCCAATCATATTAACGGAGAAGAGAGTTTGCCACTTTTTACTGGTATACTTAGTGTTGAAGAAGGGTTGATAACATCAGATGTTAAAGTTGTACACGCTCGTTCTTTGGCCGAAAATGTTAAGGTTCAAAAGGGAGGTACTCCATTTACAGGTCATATTGATGTGATGAATGGTGTGGTTAGTTTGAAAGATGATACGGCAGAGCCTGAATCGTTTATGGATAAAATAAAGGCACAATTCTCATCTGAGCCAAGTAATAAAATAGTTATTCGGGGTAAATCATTAGTACATAGTGCACCACTTACCACTGTTGCCTTTACCAAAGGCTGGTTTGGCCATTGGGGTCAATACATTGTATCAATTGGATTACTATTGTTTGCCTTCTCAACAGCTATTTCCTGGTCGTATTATGGCGATAGGGCAGTTACCTATTTATGGGGACCCAAAGCGGTCATTTGGTATCACATGATCTATGTAGTTGCATTCTTTTTGGCTTCCTTTGTTGACACAACAATCATTTGGACTTTATCGGGTATTACAATTGCATTGATGACCATTCCAAACTTGATTGGTTTGTTATTCCTGCATCGTGAAATGAAGGATGAGGTAAAATCGTTTTGGGTGGAATACCGCCAGCGTTTTCCGGATGAAAAACGTGTACCAAAAGACTAATAATAAAGGTTTGTGTTAATTTATGTCTGATAAAATTGTATTGGCAGATATAAAGAACTTTGAAGAGTTCTTCATGGAGCACCATCATGCTATGGTGCTCTATGCCTATAAATTTGTTAGAGATAAAGATCTGGCAATGGACATTGTGCAAGATGCATTTACCCGACTTTGGGAAAGCCGGAATGAAGTGCTTATAAAAGTATCTGTCACTGCTTATCTCTATAAAACCGTATACAATCTTTGTTTGAACCACATAGAGCAGCAAAAATTACATAGTCAACATCATCAGGCAATTTCTCTTGAATTAAGGGAAAAAGAGCTTGATTATTTTAATGGGGAGACGAGCTTACTTCAAAAAGAAACGGCTAGCGTAATTGCATCGGCGGTTAAAGAATTACCCGAAGACTACAAGCAGGTAGTTGAAATGAGTCGTTTTGAAGGCTTAAAGAACAAAGAAATTGCTGAAAAATTAAATATTCCACAACGTACTGTAGAGACTCGTATTTATCGGGCAATTAATAAGTTGCGCGACTCCTTACGTGATTTTGTAAATAAAAATTAAAAATTCTTTCATTTTGTTGACGTAGTTTTTCGTACTTGTCTGTCATGCTATATAGAAAGTGAAATGACAGATGAACGAATTGAACGAAATAGAGCAGATTATTATTCGCCACTTGGATAACACTGCAACGGAATCCGAGTTAAAGCGATTAAATAATTGGCTTGAGGAGGCAGAGGAGAACAGGAAACATTATCACGAGATGAAGGATGTGTGGGATGCCACACCATCTGTTATTGGGCATGAAAAATCACAGAAGCAGTGGAAGAAGTTAAATCAATCTCGATTAAGGTCGATCCCATTCCGTAGAATTTCCATCGAATTGATTAAGGTGGCAGCTGTTGCTGTAATTGCGCTTATGGCTGGATATTTCTTTTTTGAAGTAGCTGATGAGGATGTTCATTACGCAACAATTGAAGTGCCGTATGGCTCTAAATCTACACTCAAATTACCTGATGGAACTAATGTGACATTGAATGCCGGATCCAAGTTGGTATACCCAAGTAATTTTTCAGAAAAGGAAAGGAATGTTGAGTTATCAGGCGAAGCTTATTTTGCGGTAGAGCATAATCCCAAAAAACCTTTTGTGGTTAATGTAGATGATTTGGAAGTAAGAGTTTTGGGTACAGAGTTTAATGTGATGGCTTATCCCGAATTTAAACGAGTTGAAACTACTTTAGTATCGGGTAAGGTCTTACTCAATCGTAAGGGATTTGCTTATGATGATGGTATAATTTTAAAGCCTGGTCAAAAAGCAACTTATGAAAATAATGGCTTAAAGATTCAATGGGCTAATATTGAGTTAGAATGTAACTGGACTCAGAATGAGTTTTATTTTGAAAGTATACCTTTTAATGAGTTAATGACACGTTTGGAAAAATGGTACGATGTTACCATTGAATACAATAAAGAAGATTTTAAAGACCTTACATATACAGGTAAATTTAGAAATGAAGAAACTGTATGGCAGGCATTTGATGCCATACGGATGACCACGCCAGTGGATTATACAACTGAGCATAGAAAAGTATTTATAACATTGAAAAAATAGTTGCCTATGAGGTAAAGTAGCACATACAAAAAAAACCGGAGAGATGCGGCAACATCCTTCCGGTTAAGAATAATTTTAAAACGAGTTTAAAATAAATCACACAAATTTATGAAAAAATTTTCTAACAGCATGGGAATGCTCTGTTCCTTTGCGAATTCAAAACAGTGGAAGATTATGAAACTTTCAATATTCCTACTGATCGTTAGTATGGTGCATATTTCCGCATCATCTTATTCCCAATCAAAGAATTTAAACTTTACTAAAGGGCATTCAACCTTAAAAGATGTCTTTCAGGAGATTGAGCAGCAATCATCTTATACTATCTTTTATAAAGATGATCAAGTTGACTTAAATCGTGTTATTACACAGGACGTTGATGTTGCTAATGTAGATGAAGTGCTACAAGTGGCACTTAAGGGAACCGGTTTGACTTATCAGATTAACGACAAGTTAATTGTAATAATGAAAGATGAAAATCATATTGCACAACAGGTAGAAAAGAAAACCATTAAAGGTAAGGTAGTTGATAATACAGGATTTCCATTGCCTGGTGTTAACGTATTTGTGCAAGGTACTACAAATGGAACTATTACAAATGTTGATGGTGAGTTTGAGTTGGAGATTAATACAACAGATGAAAATATAGTATTTTCGTTTATTGGATTTGAAACACAGGTAGTTGCTGCTCAGGGTAAATCAAGTTTTGATATTTCTTTAATGGATGAAGCCTTTGGATTAGACGAAGTTGTTGCTATAGGTTTTGGCGTTCAAAAGAAAAGTGATTTGACAGGAGCTGTAGCATCTGTTAAAGGAGATAAATTAACAAAAGTAGTTGCATCTAATCCCGCTGAGCAACTGCAAGGTCGAATGGCTGGTGTAAATATCACTTCAATTGGAGGTGGGCCTGGTGCAGGCATGGATATCAAAATTCGCGGAGCAAGTACTTTAAATAATAATAGCCCATTGGTGATTATTGATAATGTTCCGGGTAGCATGTTTATGCTGAATCCAGATGATATTGAATCGATGGAAGTATTAAAGGATGGAGCTGCCGCGGCAATTTATGGTACTGAAGCGGCTAATGGAGTTATTTTAATTACAACAAAAAGGGGTAAAGAAGGTAAAATGACCGTTAATGCTTCTGCGAAAATGGTTGTACAGAAACAAACAGAACAGCTTCAAATGTTGAATTCAAGTCAATACATGAAGGTAGCTAATATGATGTATGAAAATACGAATACATCAAAGCCACAGTTTTTATCTGAACCTTATTATTACGATACTAATTGGTTAGATGCTGTAGTGCGCGATGCACCAATGCAAGAGTATAATGTAAGCATGAGTGGTGGATCAAAGGATATTCAATACTATGTTTCTGGTAGTTGGTTGGACCAGAAGGGTACCATTATTGGGTCAGATTTTAAAAAGGCAAATATTCGTTCTAAAATTGATTTCAAAGGAGAGTATTTTGATGCAGGGATTAATGTGAGTTATAACGAGACTGATCGTAGTAATTTGTCGATGAGTATTAAAGAAGCATATGAAATGATGCCTATGATACCAGTATTTGATGGTTCAAGGCCGGATGGCTTTGGTTACGCCGATGATGATAAAGGAATGCTTTCTAACAATAATCCAGTTGGTACAGAGCATTTTCGCGATAGCAAATCAACAGACCAGTTTTTCAGTGGATTGGGTTATGTGACATTTGATATTATTAAAGGACTAAATTTTAAATTTGAAGCAGGTTTAAATAATAGCAATCGTCATTCATTTTTACATCATCCTTCATATAATATTAATGAAAAGCAGATTGTACGCTATCCTCGAGTATATGAAGAGCGATCTAACTGGCGTGAAATGAATATTAATAATATACTTAATTACACAAAAGATTTCGGGGATCATAGTTTGAAATTAATGGGTGCTTATGTTGTTAAGAAAGAAACAAATGATTGGATGACTGCCAATATAAGTGGCTTTAAGAATGTATATAGTGCTGAAGGAGATGAATTAATTATTACGGAAGAACCAACAGGTTTCTTAGATGAGAGTTTTAATACCTTAGATGCAGGTCAAGATGGTGATTCATCCGTAGGTGGATCCCGCACTACTTATACGAAAACTTCGTTGTTATGGCGCTTAAATTATTCTTATAGAGGTCGTTATTTGTTTCAGGCAACGGTGCGTCGTGATGGTTCTTCTAAGTTCGGTCCAGATTCACGATACGGTACATTTCCTTCTTTTGCCTTAGGATGGCGTTTAACCGAGGAAAGTTTTATGGGTTCTCAGGATTGGTTGTCAAACTTAAAAGTAAGAGCCAGTTATGGTATTCTTGGTAATGAAAATAGTTTAGGCCTTTACGAACATATGCCTTTGATGACCAGTAGCACAGGTGAATATTTAAGTTATTCCAGAGGTGGTGGAGAAACAGTGTGGCTAGGAACTATCTCGAGAGATTTAGAAAATAGAGAATACCGATGGGAAACGACAACAACGATGAATATTGGTTTTGATTTTGGAGTAATTAATAATAAGCTGTCTGGTTCATTGAATTACTACGATAATACAACAACTGATATGCTGGTTAATAAACCAATTCCTTCTTCAGCTGGTATTAATACTCCAAAAGTGAATTTTGGAGAAATGGTAAATAGCGGATTTGAGCTAGAATTAACTTATCAAGATAGAGTTGGAGATCTAGAGTATACTCTATTTGGGGGTTTGAGTACCACTAAGAATGAAGTGACGAAATTAGGGAATGATTCAGAAAGTATCAGAGGTGTTGCTTTAAATTATTCGGAACACTTTGCGCATCAAACTCGAGTGGGAGGTCCATTAGGTGCTTTTTATTTGTATCAGGTTGATGGTATTTTCCAGAATGACAAAGAAGTTAGTGATTATAATGCTAAGGGTAAAGATGGTGTTGATATCCTACCAAATGCAAAACCTGGAGACATTCGTTTTAAAGATGTGAATGGTGATGGTGTATTGAATGACGATGATAAAATATTTAGTGGTACTGGTATTCCTAAGGTTAATTATAGTTTTAGTATCGATGCTGCATATAAAGGTTTTGATCTATCTATCTTAATGCATGGATCAGCAGGTCATAAGATATATAATGGTAATCGTTATTATTTTGAAGGTATGCGCACGGGAAGAAATATGTTTGCTACTACTGCGAATGCATGGACTACATCGAATACTAATACTGATATGCCGCGTGCTGCTTTTGGTGATCCTAATGGTAATAGTCGGGAATCGACTCGTTTTCTTGAAGATGGAGATTATTTCAGAATTAAAACGATACAATTAGGATACACTCTACCAAGAGTTTGGACTGAAAAGATTAAGCTGCAAAAGGCACGCTTTTATGTAAGTGGCCAGAACTTATTTACGTTTACTAATTATACTGGGCAGGATCCGGAAATTGGTAGGTCCGACGTGTGGAGCCCAAGTCTGGATACAGCATTATATCCAATCTCTAAAATGTACATTGCAGGTGTTCAAATTACTTTATAAAATAGCACTATCATGAAGAAATATCTTATATATATATTAGTTGGCTTGATGCCAATATTGGGGAGTTGTGGTGATGATTTTTTAACCCAAACTCCAGATGATTTACTAACAACTGAAACATTTTATCGTAATCTGTCCGATGCGGAAGCAGCTTTAGCAACCGTTTATGCTCAGATTGGTGCGTCAGACCGTTGGGATGTGACTGAGGTAAACTTTGTAGTTGAGCAATTTCGTTCAGATATGTGTATGCCTGGTCCAGATAGATATGCAGATTGGACAGCCATATCCACTTTTACTTACACAATTGGTAACAGTCGTTTCTTTATTTATTGGGAAGATTCTTATCGCGGATTGAACCATGCTAATCAGGTAATTGAGAAAGTTGGGGCAATGGGAGATGAGAAAATTGACCCAGAACAACGCAATCAAATTGTTGCTGAAGCAAAATTCTTACGTGCATTTCTACATTTTCGCTTATTAAATAATTGGGAGAAGATTATTTTAAAAGAAAAGGCACCTACCAGTGCAGAAGAGTTATCACAAGGTGTTAGTGAACGCTCTGTGGTTTGGGCACTTATTGAATCAGATTTGATTGATGCAGCTAATAATTTACCAGAAACGCAGACCAAAGAAAATACTGGTCGCGCAACAAAAGGTGCAGCCATTGGGTATTTGGGAAAAGCTTTATTGTATCAAGGGAAGTGGTCCGAAGCTGCTTCAGAGTTTAAGAAATTAGTTGATGATGGTGTTGGTGAATATGATTTAGTGGACGATTATAAATCAAATTTTGATGGATCAAATGAGAATAATGAAGAATCACTTTTTGAAATTCAATATTCGCCGGTGCGTTCTAATGGACGTCATATTGGTCATGTACTAGGTAAATTTACTTCTGCCAGTCAAACTGGTGGTTGGGGAAATATTGAAGCAACTTCCAACATAGTAGATGAATTTAAGTCGGAAGGTATGATTGCTACAACAGGATTGTATGACACTAGAATGTATGAAACATTGTTTTTTGATGATCCTAATATAGACGTATTTGGAGAAAGTTTTAAAGATGTTTTTGGTGATTCAGAACAAATAATTTACCGTAAATATACTTTGTCAGATCGACCAGAGAGTGATAATGATCCATGGTATTCTTCTCAAAATGTACCAACTATGCGATTCGCAGATGTATTATTGATGTATGGTGAAGCCTTGAATGAATCAAGTTCTGCTGATGCTGCCAAACCGCATGTTGACCGTGTTAGAGCACGAGCTGATATGCCTGCATTGCCTAGTGGTTTGAGTAAAGAAGATATGCGCCAAAGAATTATTCATGAGCGTGCTGTTGAACTTGCATATGAAGGTCATCGATTCTTCGATTTACGACGATGGGATCCTAACTTACTTGAATCTAAGATGCAAAACAGTGGTAAGCCTGGGGCAGATAACTTTGTTTTATCAAATCATGCTTATTTCCCAATTCCCGAAAGTGAAACTAACACTAATGAGGAATTATAGTTGTGACTTTTTATATGTGTCCTAATATTTTAGTCTATTTTAATAAAAAATAGATTTAAGTAAGGGCATAAAGTTTATCAATACTTAAAAAATAAAAAAATGAAGCAATTAAATATATATATAATTCCTCTTTTAGTTTTGATCTTTGTATGGTCGTGCGATACAAAGGATATTGAAGATATAGAACAAGAAGTGCCCGTAGTTGTATGGGAAGCTGATATCTATAGAGCTAATATAATACTGGAGCCTTATGCTGAAAAGATTGATCCTGTAAATGTGCGTTTATTTGGTAAATCAATAGCGTCAGATGTAAAGGTAAGCATTGAAGTTGATGCTGCAACAACTGCTATTGAAGGGACTGAATTTACAATAGAAAGCAAGAATTTGGTAGTAGTCGCTGGTTCTAATTTTGTGGAAGTGCCATTTGTTATTGATGCTCAAAAACTGGAAGCGGATGTTGAGAAAAAGGTGGTTTTAAATATCACGACGGTAAGCGGTGCACGAAATTCAAAGACTACCTCAACAGTTGTTCTAAATAAGATTAACTACGATGTATCGGGTTGGGCTGGAGATTATACATTCGAAGGTGACGGTTGGACTCGTGATGCTTCAGTTAAAGCGACTGGAACTCCATACGAATTAGTAATGAATAGTTTCTGGGGTAATGGTTTGGATATGGCTGGAACCGTGGATGCTACCGATCTTAATAATCTACGTTTTATTGTTCCAGCTGGTACAAAATTGGATAATGGTTGGGATGATAAAGGAGCTTGGTGGTTAGCAACTGATTTAATTGCTACTATGGATGAAGATGGTAAGGTGATGGATTTCATTCAGTTCGATTATGTTTGTGATGATGGCACCGAAGGAAGTTTCCCATGGTGTTCTGGTAATTGTACCATGACTATGAATTAAAATAATATATGATCTTTAGTTAGTGTGCCTGAGGTTTCTGTGCACACTAACTAAATTTTTCCCATAAACTTTGTAGCGTTTAACTAACGTTTCACTCATATCGTATATGCGTTTTATTATAATTTTCCTATTTTTTGCATTGGCAACAAATATTATTGTTGCACAATCTAAAGTGGTCGGTTCACCTATTTTTCCTGAAACGACTGCTTATACCAACTCTTTGGGTGAAGTAATTAAACTTACTCGGATTGGAGATAACGCTCTGAATTATTTTCTAACTGAAGATTCTTATCCAGTTATTCAGTATGAAAAATGTTTTGAGTATGCTGCTTTTATTGATGGAAAGTTATATCCGTCTGGCCATGAAATTACCTTGAATCATACTGAAGAACAAAAGCAGAATTGTTTACTTTTTAATATTAGGATAGCGCAATATTATCAACAACAAAGGGCCATCTTAAAGGCGACCCAATTATTTCCTTCAGTCCAAAGTGTCGGTGATATTAATATATTGGTGCTTTTAATTGATTACTCTAATAAAAAACATAGTCGTACACGCGAAGATATTGATAGAATGTTTAATGAAGCGGGATACGAGGGGTTTGGTAGTGTTAAAGAATTTTTTCAACGAGCTTCACATGGCAAATTAAATATTTCATTTGATGTAGTAGGGTGGATGAGTACCGATAATCCGAGTACTGAGTACTCCGAAGAAAAAGGTATGTATTTAACTGGAAATTTGGTTAGAGAAGCAGTTGATGCAGCAGAGAACTCTGGTGTTGATTTCTCTAAATATGATAATGATAATAATGGGAATGCCGATGCAGTGATTGTTATGCATGCAGGTTTGGGCGCTGATCATCGTGGTGAAGAACAATATATATGGCCTCACTCCTGGACATTATCGGGTACTGTAGACAAGCAGGTAAGATACGATGGTGTTGAAATCGATCAATATGTAATTGCATGCGAAATGCGAAAGAACAACGGAGTTCTGCAAGCCGCTGGTTCTGGCACTTTCTGTCATGAGTTCGGACATGCACTAGGTTTACCCGATTTGTATGATGGAACTGGAAAATCGAGTGGACTTGGGCATTGGGCTTTAATGTCGGCAGGTTCGTGGTTGGATGGAGGTTATCGACCATCAAATCTCATGGCTTGGTGCAGGTATAAACTGGGGTGGGAAACTCCAATAGAGAAAAATTTTGATGAATACGAGAGTTTAGTTTTGTCATCGATGAATACATCTGAAAACCAGGTGCTCAAAATAAACACACGAAGCGATAATGAGTATTTTCTGATCGAGAATAGACAGGCTGAAAACAATGATGAAGCACAACCAGGTTCTGGCTTGGCGATTTACCAAGTTAATGAGCAGCAAAGCAAAAAAGAGCGAGGTGTAAATGATAATCGTCAAAATCCTGGGATTCGGATGCTCGAAGCTGATTTTTCGTATTCAGGTGGTTTATATGATGGAGAGGATCGTGGAGTTGCTGCCGATTTATTTCCAAGTATTGAGGGTAAAACACATGTTGGTGCTTTTACAATACCTTCTACCAAGTTATTTTCAGGTGGAATATCTGGGGTTGAAATTAAGGATATCACGGTTTTAGAAAACGATGCAGTAAGTTTTAATATTGCTGAGCCACAACCCACTTTATTGTGGCATGGCGAGACTTTTTTTGAGTCGTATTTAAACGATGGATCAATTCGAAATACGATTCGTTTAGAATTAGTAGGTGATGAATTTGTATTTGAAGGAGAAAGTTTAAAATCTTCCAGTTTTGAAGTGAAAAATTTGCCTTTAGTTTATAGTGTGAGGACAAAAAGGATTTCAAATAATTCAATAGAATTAGAGTTGGTTGGCAAACAAGATCAACATGAGCCGTCGAATAATCGCTATAATATTAAATTTAAGTTTCATAATTCCGCCTATAAAACACTAACTAGTGAGGAAATTAATCAGTCGGAAAAAACTGGAGTAAGCCTTAAGTTTATCAATGAAGAAGCTGGCGTTCGTTTATTTGTTGAAGATTTTGAGAATGCAAGTATTCCGTTATTGCCTGATGGCTGGGAAGCTTTGAAAGGAAACGAAGGTAGTGACACCTATTGGGAAACTGTAAGAGGAGGTAATCACACACCTGCAGGTACAAATAGTATTCAGTTTTATAATAAGAATGAGGGAAATGAGGCATTCTGGTTAATTACTCCTCAGATTGATCTTTACGATTATAATGAGGTTGAATTTTCATTTTGGCAGAAGTATGATTTAAAAGGAGATGCTGCTAATAAGGTTGCTATTTCAACTGATAAGCTGAATTGGGCTACCATTTACGATTCACACCCGCAAGCAAACGACACATGGGAAGAAGCGGTCTCGAAAATTCCCGACGACTTTTTAGGTCAAAAAATTTATTTAGGATTCTGTATTTATGAAGAACAAGCCTATGGATGGTTTTGGGATGATGTGGAATTGCGAGCTATTGGATCGAATGCAATTAATACGATAAATGTGGATAATGATTTACAAATAGTATACAACGATGAAATTCAACTTATGAGTGTGAGAGATGAACCTTTTGTTGAGGCAATTTCAATATATAATTTGTCAGGACAGGTTATTAAGCGTAGTAAAGGAGTAAATGAAATATCTACTTCAGGAATAAGAAAAGGTATTTATTTGGTAGGTGTTAAAATGAAGGGATATGATCAAAAAGTATTTAAATTGAGTATGAAGTAAATGTTATGTTTTTTCGTAAAAAATAAAAGTATTTTTACCAAAGGTTTATGCTAGATCAGTAGAGGAAAATACTACTAAATATGTTATTAGTTAGACTTAACAAAGATTTGAAGATGATGGAGAAATGTAAGCAGATAGTTTTTTTTGGTATGCTTGTGCTTTCTTGTTTTATTTTTAGTTGTTCTGAATTAGATGAAAAGAAAGCTAATCAAGAAGTAGCAATTGAAGTTTTAAGCAGGACAATTGGTGCCGATAAACTAAATATTTTTGAATTTTCATTAGAACCTAATGCAATAAAAAAGGATGCTTATTCAGTAGTTAATAATGGAGGAAAGATTCATATTAAAGCTAATACACCTATCGCTTTATGTAGGGGAACTTACGAATTTTTTAAAAACGATTGTAATAGTTTGGTGTCTTGGTCTGGTTCAAAAATTAATATTCCTGAAGTTTTACCACAGGTTAATCGTCAGGTAACAAGTCCGTATCAATTTCGTTATTATTTTAATGTGGTAACACATGGTTACTCCACTGCCTATTGGGATTGGAAGCGATGGGAGAAGGAAATTGATTGGATGGCTTTACATGGCATAAATATGCCATTGATTGGTGGTGCACATGAGGCGATTCTTTATAGAGTGTTTGAGAAACTTGGGTTAACCAAACCTGAAATTGAAGCTTATTTTTCTGGTCCTGCACATTTTCCCTGGAACCGCATGGGTAACCTTAATGGTTGGGATGGGCCTGTGCCTGATTCGTATTATCAGAAACAAATTGATTTAACACACAAAATGTTAGATCGGATGTATGACTTGGAGATGACGCCAATTGTTCATGCGTTTGCTGGCTTTGTACCTAAAGGCTTAAAGCGATTGTATCCTGATGTTGAGATGCGTGAACTTGGGTGGGGAGGTGGATTGCCACTGGAAAATAATGCCTACATCCTCTCACCTAAAAGTCCGCAATTTATTGAAATAGGTGCTTTATACATTGAAGAGTGGGAAAAGGAATTTGGTAAAGGTGAATATTATTTGGCCGATAGTTTTAATGAAATGGATGTGCCGCAATCTCCAGATCCAGAAGAAGCCTTTGCTGAACTGGCTATGTACGGCGAGTCTGTTTATAACTCCATAAAAAAGGCTAATCCGGATGCCACTTGGGTTATGCAAGGTTGGACATTTCCCTATCACCGTGATGAAAACGGCAAGTTGTTCTGGACAAAAGAGCGATTGGGATCTCTGGTTTCAAAAGTACCTGATGACAAGCTATTAATACTTGATTTGGCGAACGAGTACAATCATGTATTCTGGAAGATTGATTCATCCTGGAAAATGTACGAAGGTTTCTTTGGTAAAAAATGGATTTATTCTTTTATCCCTAATATGGGAGGTAAAGTGCCATTGAATGGGGTACTTGATGTGTATGCTAATATTGCGGTTGATGCACTCGAGTATGAGAATAAAAAGAATTTGGTTGGATTTGGTTTTGCTCCCGAGGGGATTGAAAATAATGAAATTATTTATGAATTATTATCGGATGTGGCCTGGTCGCATAAACGAGTTAATTTAGATAGTTGGATTGAAAAATATTGTATTCAACGTTATGGAGCCTATCCTGCGAAAATGAAGGATGCTTTTGAACTTTTGAACCAGTCTTGCTTTGGAACATTTACCGATCATCCAATGCATCGTTATCAATTCAGACCCTATGATAAGCCTCAGGGCGTTGAAGATCATGCTACCGTTCATACATCGCAAACTTTTGAGGAAGCGGTCAGAACATTTGTGGCTTGTTCATCTGAATTAGATGAAAGTGATTTATATACCTACGATGCCATAGAGATGGCTGTGCAATATTTGGGGCTTTTTATTGATCAGCAATTATTATTTTTTCTTGATGAAGAAGGTGAAAATGACCATCTGGAATTAAAAGAAATAATGGATATTCTATTGGTAATGGATCGTTTGTTAGAATCACATCCCAATCATAAATTGGATAATTGGGTTAATTTTGCACGTAGCTGGGGAGATAATAATGTTGAGAAAGACTATTACGAGCAGAATGCCAAACGATTGATTACGACATGGGGTGGCGATCCTGTTAATGATTACTCGGGACGTGTTTGGAGTGGTTTAATTCGCGATTATTATGTGCCTCGATGGATTAATTATCATTCCGATAAATCGGGAAATCAAAAAAATAATATGCGCGAGTGGGAAGAAATGTACATAGCCACACCTGGTGTTTCTAGTGTTGAAACGTATGAAGAACCACTCAACGTGATAAATGAAATGTTAAATAAATATCATCTATACTAATACATATGGCTTCATACATTGTAATTGCATTATTTTCGGTTGGAATAGGCGTTGGATGGCTTTTTCGAAATAAGGAAAAAACACGTAAAAATGTTGATGTAGCTGTTACCTGGGCTGTATACCTGCTACTATTTTTACTTGGTATTTCCGTTGGGGTTAACGAAGAAATTATCAATAATTTTTCACGAATTGGTTATAAAGCTTTCTGGTTAACATTTGGTGCCGTTGCAGGCAGCGTATTGTTGGCAAAGCTTGTTTATGAGTTGTTTTTTAAAACGAAGGATAAGGCATAGTTATGAAAGGGAGTTTAATAATATTGGCATTTTTTGCAGTCGGCCTTGTTGGCGGTATTTATGATGTTTTTCCAACTTGGTTATTAAATGAAGAGTTAACAACTTATGCTTTATTTGCTTTAATGTTCCTCGTTGGAATTAGTATTGGAAGTGACAAAACGGCATTTTCCATCCTGCGTAAAATGAATTTAAAAGTTGTGTTGGTGCCATTAACTGTTGTGGTTGGTAGTTTAGCAGGTACAGCACTAATTTCTTTTATTTTGAGCGATATAAGTGTGAAAGAAGCGATGGCCGTTGGAGCAGGGTTTGGTTACTACTCTCTATCAAGTATTTTTATAAGTAAGTTGAGTGGGCCAGAGCTTGGGGTAGTTGCTTTGCTATCCAATATTTTTCGAGAAATACTGACCTTGTTGGCTGTTCCATTTTTAGTTCGATATTTTGGAAAGTTAGCTGGAATTGCAACGGGAGGTGCAACAGCCATGGACACTACCTTACCCATTATCGTGAAATTCACAGGTAAGGATTACGGCATCATTGCCATCTTTAGTGGAATAATCTTAACAATATTGGTGCCTATTCTGGTTAAAGTGATTTTTGAGTTTTTGTAGTTAAAAATTAGACAGTTACAGATTAGTAGTGTAGCTTTAATGGGAGAGCTATATCCATTTTTCAATGTAAATTTAGGGGGTAGGCAAGACTTAGGCGTTTTATTAATAGTTTGCTTTCCCGATCCGATTATACCGCTTACAAACCAAAACGATTGATAAAAAAATCAACCTGTGCTTTTGTATCGGCATTAACCATTGTAATTAGCAAAATGATTTATCAATCATTTTGGAATACAATTGGTATTATAATTAAAGAGATTAGGAATTTAAATAAAAGAACAGTTATGAAGAATCTGTTGAAAATGATTGTTTTGGCAATGTTTGTTTTTACAGGCATTGCTTGCAGTGAGCAAGGAAAGCACGATTGGGAAAATACCGAAGTTTTTAGTGTGAATAAGGAGCCGGCTCATGCCACTTTTATTCCATTTGATGAAGTGTCGGATAAGCCCTTTAGGGATAAGTTTGAAAGTCCCTTTGTGAAAAGCCTGAACGGTACATGGAAATTCAATTTTGTGAAGAAACCTGCCGACCGTCCAAAGGATTTTTATAAGAACGATTATAACATTGAAGCTTGGAATGATATTGAAGTGCCTGGTAATTGGGAACTCCAGGGGTTTGGTACGCCAATTTATACCGATGTACCATATCCATTCCCGGCTAACCCGCCTTTTATACCAAACGATTTTAATCCGGTAGGTAGCTACAAACGCTCGTTTTCTATTCCATCTGATTGGGATGGTAAAGAGGTGTTTATTCACATGGGTAGTGTTAAGTCCGCTTTTTATATTTGGATAAATGGTGAGAAACTAGGATATGGACAAGGAAGCAAGGTGCCTGCCGAATTCAACATTACTTCATATTTACATGAAGGAGACAATACTGTGGCGCTTGAAGTATATCGTTATAGCGATGGTGCTTACCTCGAAGATCAGGATTATTGGAAAATAAGTGGTTTGGAACGGGATGTGTTTTTAATTGCTCGTCCCAAAACTCATTTGCGAGACTTTTTTGTTAAGG
The DNA here is from genome assembly GCA_025499625.1 of Carboxylicivirga fragile. Lineage (GTDB taxonomy): Bacteria > Bacteroidota > Bacteroidia > Bacteroidales > Marinilabiliaceae > Carboxylicivirga > Carboxylicivirga fragile. The sequence goes on from JAFMVD010000054.1 coordinate 33,211, forward strand.
CCTTGTTGGATAAGCAATATCGCGACGGTGTTTTTTCGTTAGAAACGAAATTTGTTGGAGCCATTGATGCTGCTGAGAATGTAACAGTTTCGATAAAGCGAAATGGCATTGAATATTTTAATGAGACAAAACCAGTAGCTTTAAATAGTGTTTTTAAAACAAGCATTAAGGATGTAAAGCAATGGAGTGCCGAGCAACCAAATTTATATATGCTTACCATTACGCATAAAGATGCCAATGGTAAAGTCATAGAATCAGTGACACGCCAAATTGGATTTAGAACATCCGAAATTAAAGGTGGGCAATTATTGGTGAATGGAAAACCAATCCTGATTAAAGGTGTGAATCGCCACGAGCACGATATGAATACTGGGCGTGTGGTTTCGATGGAAAGCATGATCAAGGATATTGAAGTGATGAAGCAGTTTAATATCAATGCCGTTCGAACAAGCCATTATCCAAATCGTGAGGAGTGGTACGACTTGTGTGATAAATATGGGCTCTACTTGGTTGATGAAGCAAATATAGAATCACACGGTATGGGTTATTCGCCTGAAAAAGCTACTGCTAATCAAGCCATGTGGAAGAATGCTTACCTTGATCGTGTTGAGCGCATGGTGCAAAGAGATAAAAATCATGCTTCAATTATTATTTGGTCCATGGGTAATGAATCGGGTGATGGACCAAACTGGCCAGCCTGTTACGAACTGATGAAGTCGATTGATGATACCCGTCCAATACAATCGGAAGATGCCGGCTTAAATGAATACACAGATATTTACTGCCCAATGTATGCGCGCCCGTGGCGCTTGAAGCAACATACCAACCATTTACAAACGCGTCCTCTAATTCTGTGTGAATATGCACATGCCATGGGTAACAGTGTTGGCAATCTTCAGGATTATTGGGATCTGATTTACAAACATCACCAATTACAAGGTGGTTTCATTTGGGATTGGGTAGATCAAACCTTTGCCATTGAAGATAAAGACGGAAACCCAATATGGGCCTATGGAGGCGACATGGGCCATGTTGGCGTTGAAAATGATAGTAACTTCTGTGCCAATGGTTTAGTGGCTGCTGATCGCTCTTTAAATCCACACATTTGGGAAGTTAAAAAGGTATATCAGAATTTCCATTTCGAAGCTCTTGATTTGTCGTCAAACCAAATTAAAATACATAACCGATTTGACTTTAATACTTCAGAGAATTATCAATTCGAATATTCTATTCAGGAAGACGGCTTGAAAATAAAATCAGGTTTACTTAAAGTGCCTACTATTGAGGCTAATAATTCGGCTGTGGTGAGCTTACCTAAATTTAAGATTAATCCGAAAAAAGGAGCACAATACCATTTAAACTTAAATGTAAAAACCAAGATCGCAACAGCGATGATTCCCAAAGGGCATGAAGTGGCTGCTGAGCAGTTTGGCTTACCTTATGCTTTGCCAGCGATTAAAAGAAAGGCTAGAGGAAGATTGGAAGTGAGCACTGTTAACAATAGTTTGAATGTAGCTACCAAAGACCATAAAGTAACTTTCAATAAGGAAAAAGGCACATTAACACAGTATAGTCTGAATGGATTGGATATCATGAAAGGAGACTTGCGCCCTCATTTTTGGCGAGCTCAAATCGACAATGACTTGGGTAATGGAGCTTCGTCGCGTGTTGGCGTTTGGAAAGATGTGGCTGATCGTTTAAGGTGTGTGGCATTTGATGTAGAAGACTTAAAAGACAGAGTTGTGGTTTCAACCAAGCTTGAGGATAAACAAACGGAAGTACTTGTTGAAGTAGTGTATTCTGTATTGGCCAATGGAGTAATCAATGTCGATTATCAATTAATTCCTGGAAATAAGAGCATGCCCGAATTACCACGCATAGGCATGCACATGTTGGTGAATTCTGATCTTAAAGATTTACAATGGTTAGGCCGTGGCCCTCACGAAAACTACAATGACCGTCATACTTCTGCATTTGTTGGTCTTTATTCAGGAAGTGTTTGGGAGCAGTATTTTCCTTATGTTCGACCGCAAGAAACGGGATATAAAACAGATGTTAGTTGGTTTAGTATAATCAATAAGGAAGGCAATGGTTTTATGGTGCGAGGCGATGAAAAATTAAGTGCCAATGTATTACCATTCGATTATTCGGTATTGTACCACAAGAAGAAAGGTGAAGCGCAAAAGCACGGTGGCTCTGTTAAAGAAGGCGATGTTTATTCTGTATTTATTGATTTAGCGCAGCAAGGTGTTGGCGGTGATAATAGCTGGGGAGCGAAAGTACACCCTGAATATTGCTTGCCTTACAAAGCTTATAGTTATTCGTATTCGATACGACCAATATTAAAAAATGTTGATGTTAATCATTTGGGGAGAATTGTATTCGAATAACGATTCGTTAATTGGTTTTCCCCATTTGTGTATAAATTAACAAACAAGATATATCATGAATTTATTTAATAAATTAGTTGTCATTTGCGCAGTAATATTTCTGGCGTCGTGTCAAGCCCCAGTTACAGAAACTTCGTTTTTGGAGGCTACATGTGCCGATGTATTAGATATAGCCTATAATCCAGATTCACCAACATCTAAAAATAACCATGTTCATACGGGTTTTGCCGATAAAGGGGCTTGGCATGGTTATTTCTTGCCCGAATCGGTAAATATGATGGGAGGCTTTACCGGTCCGTATATTATTGCAGGCGAATACCCTGTTTATTTGGCCAAAAGTTTAGGTCAAATTATCATCAAGAAAAGTATCGAGGGTAATTGGATTCCATGTCAATTTGATTCTACCTCTAAGGCCTATTATCCCGGGCGTTTAGTGCAGACATTAAAATCAAATGACCTTGAACTAAACTTGACTTTATCTTATGCCGATTCGCGTACAGCTCTAATTTCATACGAAATAAAAAATAGTTCTAACGAAGATTCAGAATTTCGAGTTGAATGGAAAGGCGAAGTATTACCTTACAAGAATGACTTGAAACTAGAGTTAAATAGTGCTGGACTGAATATAAACTTTAAGGGGCAAAAAGAGATTTGGAATTATATGACAGGTGCTGAGCATCGTTTTGCTATCCGGTTCCAAGATGAGGTTAATAGCACTATAGAGGGTGATAAATTTAGCTTTTCATTACCTAATCATGTAAGTATTTCCAAGGGAGAAAAAAAGATATATAATGTTTTGCAAGCCTATACTTTTACTAATGAAGAAGCTAGTATCTTCGAAGGTAATGTGGCGACTTATTTCAATACGGCCGATGATGTGCATAGGACCAACGGTAAGCGATGGAAGGCCTTGGAAGAAAAGGTGAAATCAAGAGTCGGGAGTGACGAAAGAGCGCTTCAAACAGGGATGAAGGCGTTAATGACTCTGAATACCAATCGTCGTTCGCCAGCAGGGAAAATACTAACAGAAGGTGTTGTGCCAAGTACTTTTTATAAATGGTTCAATGGAGTATGGGCCTGGGACTCGTGGAAACATAGTGTTGGTTTAGCGCCATTCTTACCCGAAGTAGCTAAGAACAACATTCGTAGCATGTTCGATTATCAGGTTTCTGTCGATGATGAAGACCGACCTTGGGACGAAGGAATGATTTTGGATTGTATTTTTTACTACGATGATAAGAATGGTTCGGGAAATTGGAATGAGCGTAACTCAAAACCACCATTGGCAGCCTGGGCAGTGTGGCAAGCTTTTGAACACTCGCAAGATACCAGTTTTGTTGTAGAGATGTTACCACGTTTGGTGCGGTATCATAACTGGTGGTATCGAAATCGTGATCACGATGGTAATGGTATTTGCGAGTATGGATGTACCATTCATCCCTATAACGTAGCTATTACCGAGAAGGATGGCAGTATAAGCGATCATCGCATTGAAGCAGCTGCCTGGGAAGGTGGTGGTGATAACTTCATTCGTTTCGATGAGGACTTAGGTGTTAAAATGTTGGACAATCATTACCATGGTCGACTAATTGGTTATAGTATGAATCAGGAAAGTTCTGATTTAAATGCTTTTTTGGTGGCCGAAAAACAATATTTAGCACAAATGTTTGAATTACTTGGGCGTAACAAGCAAGCAAAAAAATATCAACAGGAAGCTGAAAAGGTGGCTACTTTCATTCGTGAAAAAATGTTCGATCAAGAAACTGGTTTCTTTTACGATGTAGATATTGAAAGTAAAGAGCGTGTTGCAAGCCGGGGAAAAGGGCCTGAAGGATGGATCCCATTATGGGCGAATGTGGCTACAAAACTGCAAGCCGAAGCTGTGGTTAGCAACCTGATGGATAAGGAACAGTTTAATACAAAAGTGCCATTTCCAACAGCCGGCTTAGATAATCCGCGTTTCAATCCCAAGGGTTATTGGAGAGGTCCTGTTTGGATGAGTCCTGCCTGGTTTGGATTAAAAGGCATGCGTAACTATGGCTTTGATAACGAGGCTAAAATTTTAGCCAATAAAATATTGCTTAATGCCGAAGGCTTAAGTCAAAAAGGGCATCCTATTCGTGAAAATTACCACCCTATAACTGGTGAAGGATTAAGTTGCTACAACTTTAGTTGGTCATCAGCTCATACGCTTATGATTCTGAATGAATTTAAAGGTGAGGTTTTCGTGGAGTAAACATTCGTATTGATAAAAAAAAGGATCGTATCTTTATTAAGTTTTTAATACAGATGCGATCCTTCCATTTTTTAGATGCTGAAACTTACATCCAAATTATGTAGACTAAAGGTAAAATCAAACCAGCCATTAAATACCATTTGCCTCTACCTGCTAACCCTTTTTTTCCTTTTACCATAAATAGACCTGATAATGCAAAAAAGATGAGCGTAAATGCAAAAATATCTCCTACAATAGTCCAATGAGCCACTTTATTATAGTGCAACTTATTCATAAAGTAAATGAGAGGCTTCTTTTTATGATACTCGTAATCAACAGTTCCTGATACTGTCTCGTATATGCCTAATCCGCCATCCAGCATAACGCGATAGTGTTCTTCATCAATACTTAATATGCGCTTTATTTCTGGAAGATCACCTTTGCTCTGCCATTCAGCAGCGAGTTCAGCTCGTGATAAATGTTTGGCTAAAATAACTGTTCCTTCGGTGCTTTTAAAAGCTGGATCTGTACCGTCAATATGATTAAGAATGTATCCTGATATACCATAGATAAGAGAAATCCCCACCATCAGATAACCTAAGTCGCGGTGGATGATTCGGATCCATTTTCTAAACTTCTTATTCGACCACTTCATATTCGCTTCCTTCAACAAAATAAATAGAGTAGTGATCTTTGCCATGTTCTTTCATCCAGGCGCGCATGTCGTTAATGTTATCCATCTCAGTAGAACATGCTTCTGCAGAACCATCTTCCGCTTTGTGTTGCAGTTCCTCTTCCCACTGGTCAATGTATTCCTTGGTAAGTTTACGCTCTTTCAAGGTGCCGGTCACTATTAGCGTATTCCCCATAAGACTTTGGTCGAAACCAGTAATCTTTCCACCTGCTTCAACTCGCACGGTAAATTTTTCATCATCACCTACAAGAAATGCGCGTTTACCGGAGTGTTTACATGTATGGGTCACATGGCCTTTTATTTTTATTGTTTTATCAACTAAGCCTTCAGCTTCATTAAGAAGGTTGTCGATTACAATAACTTTGTCAGCCTTGTCAGAGTTATCATCTGATTCATTTGTTTTTAGATTGCAAGCTGTTAGTAATAAGCTTGCAGCGAAAGCTAGTAAAAGATAATTTTTCATTCGAAATAAATTTAGTTCGTTTATTGTGTGTTTTCTATCAAGCCATACATTGTCTGAAGATGGATGGCATGTATTAAATATTAGAAATTAAAATTAGTAAATGCAATTGGTATTTCGAGGTCTGTATTCGACTAAATGACTTTTACAGTCAGTTTTTAACAAGTGCTTAACAACGTTTTGTGAATTTCGAAGGTTTAGATACACTGATTGTTATTAAAAATAGTGGCTCACAACAATTATCAGTAACTATTTATTTAAATTGGCAGTATATTTGTTTTGTACCTTAAAAAACTAAAATATAAAAATATGAAAAAGAACGTATTTGCAATATTAATGTTGCTTGTGTTTGGAGCTGTAGTAGTAAGTGCTCAAATGAAAGAGCCTGTAAAATGGAAGTTTGAGATTAAGGAAGTTAATCAATACGAAGTTCAGGTTGTGGCTCATGCAACTGTGGAAGAATCTTGGAAAGTATACGGATTAAATGTGCCCGAAGGTGGACCAGTGGCTACTGAAATCACCTTTGAAGGTGGTGAAAATAGTAAACCACTTAAGAAAGCAGTTGAGGTAACGCCACCAACTGTAAAACACGATGAGGTATTCGATATGGAAGTGCCCTATTTTAAAAAGAAGGCTACTTTAAGTCAGAATGTACGTATTACAAAGCGTCCGGCAACGGTAAAGGGTTATTTAACATTTATGTGCTGCGACAATGAAACATGCTTACCTCCAACAGATGTGGAGTTTGAGTTTGTAGTAAAATAAGCTAGTTTCAATACATATTATATTAACCCCGCAAAAGCGGGGTTTTTTGTTGGATAACTTTTGATGTGTTTTAATCCTTCTATCTTTGCGCTTGCAAAACAATATATAAGAAGATGATAAAAATGATTGTGTCCGATATGGACGGAACCCTATTGAGCTCGAATAAACAATTGCCACGTGATTTTTTGGCAGTGTTTAATAGGCTGAAAGCAGAAGGAATACAGTTTGTTGTAGCTAGTGGGCGTCAGTATTACACCTTAGAAGACGAGTTTAAGCATTTGAATCATAACATTGTCTTTGTGGCCGAAAATGGAGGATTTATTAAGTGGAGTGGAGGAGAGATGGTAACTCGTTCGGTAAAGCCAAAAGACGCAAGTGGTTTAATTAATAGGATTAGGGCTATCGAAGGGGCTAATATTGTTTTGTGTGGTAAAGATGGTGCTTATGTAGAGGACACTTCCAAAGATTTTGTGAGTGAGATGTCGAAATACTATGTCCGGCACAAGATAGTGGAGGATTTAACATTTGTACAAGATGATATTCTTAAAATAGCGGTTAACGATTTTTCAAATATGGAATCGTCTACCTATCCTCAGTTAAAAGAATTATCTAATGATTTTCAAATAAGCACATCTAGCCCTATTTGGTTAGATATTATGCCCAAAGGAACTAATAAAGGGAATGCGATTAAATTTTTGCAAGAAAAATTCGGAGTGAGCAAAGAGCAGACGGTTGTTTTTGGTGATTATTTGAATGATTTGGAGATGATGACTGAGGCTAAGTACAGTTACGCAATGGCCAATGCTCATTCGCTTGTTAAAGAAGCTGCTGCTTTTGAAGCCTTAAGCAATGATCAGGAAGGGGTGACAAAGGCTATAATAGCACTGTTGGACGAGTAGTAAAAATAATTAAACACTTGATTATTAAAGGAGCCGATGGCTCCTTTTTTTATGCAAGAAGGGCAAGTACGTTTACTTGCCCTTACCCTTAAATCAGCTAACTAAATCCAAGTTATATGAAAAAATCCACTGCAAAAATGCAGGTATATTTTAATTATTGTATTTCACTAGTGACCGACTAATTTTTTAAAATGAGGGTACTCCCTAAAGGTTTCCCCTCAAAGTTGTAAATTGATTTTGCGAAACATTTTACAAC
>JAFMVD010000055.1 GCA_025499625.1 Carboxylicivirga fragile
AAGGGTGGCAGATATGGAGGAGTGAGGAACGAACTACGGAGGATGGCATATGTGGTTTTTACCACACAAGGCTGCCTACCTGCCGGAGGCTAATAGATAAAGACAGCCGAAGCCCGCAGCGACTAGCAGGCGAGCCACATACTGGCAGTGACAGGACTGAAGGCTTATGGTGGAGGAACGAGACCATGTGCCTGAAGGAATGTGGAACTGCCGTGAGGATGACCGAAGGAACTGCAAAGGGCATGACAGGTTCACTTTTATTTGATGGGCGATGGTAGGATGTATTGATGTTCGATGTGTTAAAGTTAAGGCGTAAGGTATAATAGGTAGACACATTGCCCATGAATAAAGTGACCGCACTTCGGTTAACTCAGTGACCGAAGGTGAGCAGCTTTATTTGAATCCTTTAAAAATAGACACTGAAAATAAGGCTGCGAAAGCCTGGCATGGTCTTTTGCTGACGAGGGATGAAGAACACCTATGGACCGGGTCAAGTAGATGAGAGATTATGATGTTTGATATATGATAAAAGATCTTTGAATTATAATTGATGAGGTGTGTGGTTTGTATAATTGCGGTTCTTCGTCAAATTTTGGGATGTTGTGATCATCTAAAGTAATTTACCTTAGCTATCTGAATATCTATGCTTAATAGCATGTTTTAATGTGAAGTAGTTTAAAGTCGTACTGAAAAACTGCGAGTACTATCTTGATTTAATCAGATATTCTATTATTTGTTTTTGCCTGATTGAACTCCCGTTTCATTGCCTTCAGCTAATTTTTATTCCGTAGCTAAGGTTATGCAAGAAGAATTGAGCTAAAGGGAATGAAAACCAATTTGTCACTCTCGAAATTTCCAGACAACATTAAACAACTTCATAGTGTATATGTCAAAAACATGCAGTACGATTCCGACTTTATTAATCATCATAAAATAATGATGAATATCGCCTGGCTGTTGTCTAACATCTAAAAATCTAATGGTCTAATTGTTATCAATATTTTATTCTTTAACCTTATCAACTTCATTCTTCCAATTATTGGCAAGACGAAAACCAATATTGCCACTGTTGCTCTCCGGATTACTGCTGCCACGATAAGTTATCCGGCAGTAATCGGCGCCGAAGTACCAACTACCACCACGTACCACACGAAAAGTGCCTCCTGAAGGTCCCGATGGATTTTGTATAGGACTATCGTTGTAATAGTCCTTGCCATACCAATCGCTACACCATTCCCACACATTTCCGCTCAAATCGTAAAATCCCAATTCGTTGGCTAACTTTTGTTTTACAGCATGAGTCTTACGGCCACTGTTTTTTCCGTACCACCCCACAGTGTTTAAACTATCACTCCCGGAGTATTTGTAACTACTACTCAGATTACCTCCTTGTGCCGCAAATTCCCACTCGGCTTCTGTAGGCAGACGGTAGTGCTCACCTGTTAATTCGTTTAAGCGTAACACAAATGCCTGAGTCATCTCCAAACTGACAGATTCTACAGGTAAACTGTCTCCTTTAAAAAAGCTTGGGTTACTACCCATCACAGTTTTCCACAAGGCTTGCGTTACCACAGTTTCACAGAGGTAGTAATTGTTTAGTTTTACCTCATGTAATGGGTGCTCAGCTTCACCTCCTGTATTACTACCCATAGAAAACGTACCACCATCTACAGCAATCATTTTAAAAGATATACCATCAAACTGCTCAGTGTAAGTGGCAAAGTGGTTAGCAGACTTCCCCTGATGCTTGTACCATATATAATAGCCTGATACCAACAGAATAATAAACAAAATTTGTTTCCATGCGGTGCTGCGTTTCGCTCCTACAAATTGATTCATATTTTTAAACTTTTATGTTTAAGTACTATTGTTTCCGCCACTGTAGCTTTTCTATGGAGGAGTGATAATTCTTAATTCACCTTAGCGTTGTGGTTTTTTTTTCAAATTAGGTGAGCGTAAGCTGTATTTAGTTTTTCCTGTTTCCGGCTCTTGAGTTATCGATTCCGGAAAATATTCATGAATCTCAGGATTTTCCTTTATTATTTTTTCAAGGATATAAGCATAGTTAAAATGATTTTCACCTTCATTTCTATCCCGAGCATTATAGGCAATATACTGAAGGTATTTTATGCATTTCTTTTCCCACTCTTTATCAACTTCTTTATAGAAAGTACTTTTTGCAGTAAACTTAATATCAGTCATTACAGTCTTTTGGTCAAATGATGGATTTGTAAACATATCCATAACCAATTTATCGGCTGTTTCATAGTCTTTTTTATCAATAGTGCTTTTTAATTTATGATATGCAAGAATATAATCTTTGCCTTTAAAGTCCTCCAGATCACTTACTCTTTGTGTATCTCTGCACCAACGATAGCCCTTATATAATTTCTTTTCCACACGTTCTTTTCCATATTGTTTTTCCATTTTTGCTCGTTCAGTAACAAATTTCTTAAATAGCGGATGATCTCTATCTGATATATAATTAAAGAAAACTTCTCCCAGGATTTTGTCAGAAAGGTCATCACCTTTAATCTTTAAAAGTTCGTCTATTGCTTTGGTCTGATTTTTTTTATCATAACTCAAATCCATTCCATTAATATAGTCGAACATAAATTCAGGATCTCTGTTTCCTTTCTCGTATTCAGGATATAAGTAACTTGACCTTAACTTAGGATTCATTGAGCAAGCCGCTATTTTAAGAAACTTATCAGCATCATGTCTTCCTCCTGAGCGGTGAAGCACTTCTTTTGTTTCAGGATCGATAAAGTAGTATGCAGGAAATGACTGAACCCTGTATTTTTTTGCAAAAGAAATTCCTTCACCATGTTCAGCATCAATTTTAAGTGACACAAATTTTCCGTTGATAGCCTGACCAACTTTATCAAGGCTAAAAACCTCATCAGCCATTAAAAGACAAGGTCCGCACCATTGTGTGTACACATCTATAAAGACTAACTTGTTCTGCTGTTTAGCCAATTCACAAGCTTCGTTAAACGACGTATGCTCAAAATTAATTCCATTTTGCGCTGATACCATTAAGGAACAAAGTGCTATTAAAAAACTTACTATTATCCTTTTCATTTGTTTAAAATTAAGTAACAAGACGTAAGACTGATTATCAGCTTGCCTCATGTGAATACACGATTGTGGTATTTATTATCGTCCTTTGTGATACAACTTAATCTGGATATCACAAATCTTGTTTTTCAAACCCTCTTATCCGAGACAATTTACTTTAGCAAACCTTCAATGGTTTTTTCCAGTTCCTTGCCATGGATACCTTTAGCGACGATATTGCCTTTTTTATCAATGATAACATTGTAAGGAATGCCTCTTACTTTGTACTTTTTTGTGAATTCACAATCCCATTTATTGAGGGCTGAATAATTATGCCAGTTTAATTCATGATTTTCAACAGCAGCTAACCATCTTTCTCGTTTACTGTCTAAAGAAACAGCAAGAACTTCCAATCCCAGAGGCTTAAATCTCTCATACAGTTTTTTAATGTGAGGTAGCTCTTTACGGCACGGACCACACCACGAAGCCCAGAAATCAATCATTAACACCTTCCCTTTGAAATAATCAAGACTGATAGCATTGCCTTCAAGCGTGGTGAAGTTAAAATCGATGGCGCGATTTCCAGGGGCTATGGATTTGATTGTTTCTAAATTATGGCCTATGTGAGTATATAGTTGATAGTCTTTTGCCGCCTTTGGAAGCTTTGCGTAAAGCTCAATTGCCTCTTTATAATTATTCGGATTTTTTGACCATTCAAACAGTTCATATAATCCTAAAATATTGGAAGCATTATCAGTGATAAACTTTGTTCTTAACTCACTTACTTTTTTATAGGCTAATTCGTTTTTCCCATTCCTGAATATTTCCGTTTTCTCATTTTTATAGGCGAAAAATTTTGAATTAAGGCTTTCTCCACTCAGTTTTTTTATTAGAGGCATGCCTTTGAAAATGAGACCCTCTAATGTTATTTTTTTGTTTTCTAAAAAAATAACCTGGCCATATTCTGTGTTTTCCAAATTTGTGATATATCCCACTTTAGCATCTCCAATCTCATATGAAAATGTAAATTCTCCCTCTTTGACTTTTATCACCTCTTTTTGTACAAACTCCCCTTCTTCTAGAATCCAGAAATATAAATTGGCTTCTTTTATATTGGTGATTTTTCCTTTAATATGAAGTGTAGGTTTAGAACAGGATACCAAAGTCAATGTTATTAGAAAGAGTCCCATGCTTTTTAAAATGTTATTCATAACTACCATTTTTTTTGATGAAACAAAAGAAGATGAAGTATAAAACGTCATCTTCTTTTATTTGAAGGTTAATCCCAATTACCAAGTTTTTTTATTGCTAAACAATATATTTCATCATCATAGCTAACAAGCACGTCTCTTCCTCCTTCTACCGAACGACAAATGGCATTCAGTCCATTTTCACTTCTTCGTAATACGACATGGCCTTACGGAAAGGGAATTCCATTACCTTTTCTTTCTTTTTGCCAGGAATTTGGAACGAGATAGTTACTGATTCTGTTGCTTCATATTTGTAGTTCCCTAAGCGTGTCAAGAATAGAGATATGCCATTTTGAAGAATTGCTTCAGCTTCACTTATGTTTGTGGCATTTTTGCTTTGAGTAATTTTTAATACATGTCTCAGGTAGTTGATGTGATTTCGGTCAATAACTTTTTGATATTCATGTTTTCCAGATTCGTTTAATTCTTTCTGTAGGGTGTTGAGGATATGCGATGAAAAATCATAGAGATTCAATACCATTGATTGCATTTGAGCTACTGCGCTCTTAAGGGATTGATTGCAAAAATCATTTCCAATCTCCATAAGATCTTCATCTAACTTTTCGATCCTGTTCTTCACAAGGTTACTATCAAAATTAGGCAGCTGTGGCAACTCCAATGCTACGGTATAAATCGCAGCTCTGGATTTAGTATACGTATGGTCGATTAGATTTGTCTCCTCAAATTCATCTGAAGGACTTAGTAAAAGGATGCTTGCAGGTAATTTGAAGATCGTATTTACTTTTTCAATGTATTCGTTGGTGTATGAATGACTGCTTTGCGACAGTCCCAATACAATTAAATCTGCATTGGCTGATTCAGAGTTGATAATTTCTTCTTTGGTACGCGAACCAAAATCATCGCTTATTACTTTAATCTCTGCTTGTATACGTTTGTCAATAAGTATAGCATTTGTATTGCGGTAAAGGTTGTCGTTTAAGGAGGTATCACTATTTATTATCATTATTCTTACGTTGGCATCGCGCCAGGACTTATCTGACAATAAAAAACGCAGAATGTTAAGCGAAAAGGATAGATGTCTTCCTTTTCCATTCCACCAAATATCTATACTTTCTTTTTTTCCAAAGCCATTGTTCTTATCATAGTCCAGAAAAATAGCATTCAGCTTTTTGGTTTTAAAATCCTTAAGTACATCTGACATAAAACCTGTATTGCCATTACTTTTGCTCCATCCTAATAGTACAGTGTTAGGTTCAAAACCACTAAAACCATAAATATTGGTGATCGATTTTATGCCTTCCTTTACAGAAGAACATTCCAATTGTCTAACGAAAAAATCATGACCTTTTTTATTCTTTTTTAGTTGAGTATGCTTATGAATGTTGCGATCTTGTTCTTCGGAAGAGCTTAGTTTGAAGTCGGTTAGTGCGCCTAGTTTTCCTGATAGTGCTAGGCCTATTTCAACCAAATATGGTCTTGCTTTTTCTCCTCCACTAAAAAGGATAATGTTGGGTCTCCAGTTTCTTTTATTGTCTTTTTGAATACTAAGTTTAAGCAGTGCTTTTTTTGCTAAGTTTGTCCAAAAGCTGCTCCAAGCATCACCACTCTCTAAAATTAACTCTTTGCGTTGCAAGTAGAAATACAATAATCCTAAAGCCACTGTTGCGCCAGCCAGCGCTACAAAATCAAGTAATATCATCACAAAAAAGGCAGATAAAGTTCCTAGAATACTTACAATTCGAGGAATTTTAAAAGCAGGTCGAAAATCGGAGCTCGACCAACTTTCAATTACTGAAGCCAAGTTTAAAAAAGCATAGGTGGTAATGAAAAACATGGAGACAATGCGCGCAATCACATCTAGCTCACCAATCAATATGCCAGCTTCGGCAATCACAAATGCCAGCAATAATGCGTTTCTTGGCTCGTTGGTTTTACCCGTGCCCTTTGCAAAGGTTTTTGGAGCTATTTTGTCCATTGCAATCGCCTGTAATATACGTGGTGCGCCTAATATGCTTCCCAAAGCAGAAGATAGTGTTGCCCCCCATATACCTGCAATAACCAAAGCAGGTACCAATGAAATTTTAAACAGTATCTGCGGGTCGTTTACGAGTGCGTTGGCATCAACCGTATAGGCGTAGAAAAAAGCCAGAGCTATGTAAACAATAAATCCAACACCAACGGCCAACATTGCCCCGTAGGGTAATGATTTTTTTGGATTCTGAAGATCGCCCGACATGGATACGCCAGCCTCAAAAACAGTAACAGCTGGGAAAAATATACCAAATAAGACCATGAACGGTGCGGCAGTTGCCAGTGGAGCGATGTTTATTTCTTGAGGTACAAAATCGTGCTTACCAAAAAAAATGGATAGTAATGATAAGACAATGGCCGCCATAATAAAGTATTGCGACTTGATAGCCAAAGAGGTACTGACAAAAGTAATGGTAGTAACTGCTAGTAATACAATCGATCCAGTGATTCTAATGGTGTTAATGGTCAGCTCCATCTCCCAATATTGTAGGAAACTTTCTGCAAAACCGATTAGGTATAAACTTACACTAAACGACAGCCCTACAAACAATGCCCACCCAAGTGTGCCGCCTATGGGTAAACCAAGACTCCGGGAAATCATAAAATAAGTACCTCCATTTTGAACCGGCTTATCGGTTGAAAGAGATGCCACACTTAAACTGGTAGTTATTGATATGATATGGGCAATGAATATGATTCCTATGGTATTAATAAGGCCTGCCTGGCCAATGATAGCAGGAAACCTTAAATACATAATAACACCTAATATTGTCAGGATTGAAGGTGTGAAAACCCCACTAAAAGTACCGAATTTTTTCAGCTTAGCCATTATCTAAATTTATTAAATCGTAGTTTTGGATACCTGTACGCTTACACAGGGCAATTACTCGGTTTATAACAATCCCTTATGAATTTTGTTTCTAGATCAGTTTACTTGGTTTGGAGTGCAATGGCAAAGGAATAATATATTTTCATTAATGTCATTTCAACTGTTGATTGGCATAAATTATCTATACTTAGAGACCTTACTTTCTAAGTATTCCGTAATAGACTGCAAAATTATTCATGCAAAAAATGGACAGGAAGCCCTTGATTTTTGTGAATTGAATACCATAGACCTTGTTTTAATGGATATTAAAATGCCAGTATTAAATGGATACTAATTGTTCGTGAAGGTGATTCACTACCAAGATTTAAATAATGCTTATCATTTTATGTATCGATTAATATCATAATTGACACATAACTTTGCTGTGCAATTCTTAATATTGACATTTATAATACGAACAGTTGGTGCACGGTCTTTTAAAGTAAACTCTTGATGCACCTATAGCAGGCAGAAAAGTTGAATTAAAATTGTATTTTTAAAGGAATGGGAAACCTGATTGCATATAAGGGATTTTTAAAAAAGAGAATGCTGACTAATATTTTTGTTAGCTTAGTTCTGTTGTTAATGTTGCTTTCTAGTGTATCTGCACAAAAGCAATACTCCTTTTTGCAGGTCAATAATATTGATGGATTAGTTAGTGATCGGGTTGCCTGTATTCATAAAGATTCACGTGGTTTTATATGGATTGGAACTAAGGCTGGGTTAAGTTGCTACGATGGTTCAGGATTTGTTAACTATAAGCACGATTCATCAGATTCTACATCTATCCCTGATAACTATATCTTGCAAATTCAGGAGGATAAAAATGGTGATTTATGGATTCAAACAAGTTTAGGGTATATCGTATACAATACGCACAACGAGAAGTTTTACTCTGATGTCAAGACGTACCTTGGTATTAAAGAGGTAGAGTTTTATGTAGGAAATATCTATTTCGATGAAGATATGGAAATGTGGATAAAACCTGCAAATGAAGTTTTATTTGCCAGGTATGACTCACATAGCGAGAGCCTTGATCGTGTATTCTCACATAAAAAGGTACTTGATGTTCAGGTTGTAGATTTTAAACAGACTAACCATTTATATTATTATTTATATAACGATGGAACCATTGAATGCTACGATGATTCCAGTTATCAATTGAAATACGAGGATAATTTTTTGCATGGAAAAATGGAAGGTGGAAGTTTGGATCCAGGATTTTTTATCGATGACGATAATGATATTTGGTTCTACGGTAACGATAATGGCGTTTTTCATTTCAATTCAGCTCAACGGAAATGGTATAACTATTCAGTTAATGAAAGATCTATCCGTTTATCCAGCAATATTATTTATAAAATCATTCAGGATGAGAAAGGTTTAATCTGGATTGCAACTGATCATGGTGGTATTAATATTTTAAATAAATACTCTGGTGAAATTATTAAGGTGTATCATCAATCGGATAATGATAAGAGCTTGGCAGATAATTCTGTTACTGACCTGTACATTGATGATAACAACATCGTTTGGGCGGCAACGAATAAAAATGGTGTAAGTTATTATCACGAGAGCATTCATAAATTCCCTCATTACCGAAATTTATTGTCGGATAAAAGTAGCCTTCCTTTTAGTGATGTGAACTGTTTTGTAGAAGATAAGAAAGGAAATCTATGGATAGGAACCAATGGAGGAGGACTGATTTATTTCGATCGCTTAAAGAACACATATACATCCTATAAGCATAAAAAGGATGATTTAAACTCCTTAAGCAGTGATGTAGTGGTTAGTTTGCACATTGATCAGGAAGAGGAACTTTGGATAGGTACCTATGCCGGTGGGGTGAACCGTTTTAATGGTAAGCGTTTTAAGCAGTACTTATTTAATAGCAACACGGCCAGAGGTTTAAGAAATAACAATGTGTGGTCAATTATTGAAGATGACAGACAGAATATCTGGATAGGAACCAATGGAGGGGGTATTGTGATATATAATCGCGAAACAGACACTTTTTTGGAATTACCTAATATGGGTAAGTTAAATTTACCATCGCAATATGTGGCCGATCTTCATAAACTATCTAACGGGAATATTATTGTTGGAACAGCATATGGTGCAAGTATTTATGATACTAAGGAGCAACGTTATAAGCAATTGCCTGGAACGGACGATGGAACACATCTGGATTTTATCAATAAATCGGTAAATGAAGTTTTTGAGGATTCACGCGGTTTGTTGTGGATTGCAACCAATGAGGGTTTGAGTGTAATCGATCCACAAACATTGTTTGTAAAGCATTTTTCAAGTGCGGATGGATTACCTGAAGATATTATGAATTGTATAGAAGAAGATGAGTTTCAGACCATTTGGGTGAGTAAATCTACAGGCTTAAGTCAGCTAATGGTTAGTAAATCGTCGCGTAGTAAAGAATACGATTTTCAGATATACCATTTTACCGAAGAGGATGGTTTGCAATCCAATGAATTTAATCCAAATGCCAGTTATGAAACATCGAAGAACGAGCTAATTTTTGGTGGTGTAAATGGATTTAATTTATTTAAGTCGAAAGATTTAAAGAGCAACGAAATATTGCCAAAGGTTGTTTATACCGATTTACAGGTGTATAATCAACGCATATTTCCTGATTCGAAAGTTGGAAAAAGAAGGCTTCTTGAGAATTCAATAATGTCAACAAAAGAAATAGTACTTCAACACTCAATGAATGTGTTTTCTATTGATTTTAGAGCTCTCGATTTTTTTATCCCCAATAAGATTCGCTATAAGTATAAATTGGAGGGTTTTAATGAGGGCTGGTTAAGTCTGGATAATACCAGACCAAGAGTTACTTATACAAATTTGAATGCCGGGGATTATAATTTAAAGGTGAAAGCCTCAAACAATGACGGTGTTTGGAATGATGCATATACCGAACTTCACATTAAAGTATTACCACCTTTTTATGCGACACCAATCGCCTATCTTATTTATACGCTGCTCTTGTTGTCTTTAGTTATTTATTTTCGTTACTCAATGGTGCGTAAGGAAAGACTAAAGTTTAACATTGAACAAGAACGAATGCGCGCTAAGCAAAATCATGAGATGGATGAAATGAAATTGCGATTCCTTACCAATGTTAGTCATGAGTTTAGGACGCCACTAACACTAATTCTTACGCCATTACAAAAAATATTGGGGAAGAAAGAATATCAATCAGATCGGAAACTTTTAGAGGTTATTGATCGAAATGCAAGAAACCTGCTTACTCTGGTAAATCAATTACTAGATTTTAGAAAATTAGAGTTGCATGGCATGCGGTATAATCCATCGCATGGCAACATAGTTAGTTTTTTACAAGGTGTTATTGAAAGTTTTGAGGAGGGATTTAAGAAGAAGGATATCAATTTCAACTTTAGCCATGAAGTAGACCAATACATGTTGAATTTCGATGGTGATAAACTTCAAAAAGTAATGATGAATTTGTTGTCAAATGCTTTAAAGTTCACGCAAGAAAAAGGAAGTGTAACGGTTAATTTATCTGTTGATATGGAGATGGTGCATATTTCTGTAGTTGACAGTGGTATTGGTATTAAGAAAGAAGATTTAGATAAAATATTCATCAGATTTTACCAGTCAGATATTAATAAGAAGTTAGGACTGTCAGGCAGTGGAATAGGATTGAATTTGGCTCGAGAAATGGTTCAATTGCATAATGGCACCATACGTGTTGAAAGTGAAGAAGGGGTTGGTGCCAGTTTTATAGTTAGCCTTCCTGATGATAAAGTCAAACTGGCACTAGAAGCAGAGATAGATAAGGAAGATAACTTGGGTGTAAATGAACAAGAATTAGAGACTTCTGCAAGTGGCGTCCCAGTCATTCTATTGGTTGAGGATAATCTGGACTTTAGAACCTTCATGAAAGAATCCTTGCAGGATAAATTCATTGTTCATGAGGCTGCCGATGGGCAAATTGCATATGATACGGTACATAAGGTATTACCTGATTTAATTATCAGCGATGTTATGATGCCTAATGTGGATGGGCTTGAGCTTTGCCAAATGCTTCGTAAAGATATTCGGACTTCACATATACCACTCATTTTGCTAACTGCCAGAAGCGCCGATGAAGATAAAATTAAAGGTTTGGAAATAGGTGCAGATGATTACATCACCAAACCTTTCAATATGGATCTTTTAATGCTTCGAGTGAATCACTTACTTCAGAAAAGAAGCAAAATGCAAAAGCAATTTCAAGAAACGGTTGAAATAAATCCAAGTGAAGTGCAAATTACTTCAATGGATGAAAAGTTGATAAAAAAAGCTGTTTCATTGGTTGAGGAGAATATGTCCGAAGCAGGATTTAGTGTTGAGCATTTGAGCAAGGAGTTAGGCATGAGTCGGGTTTATCTTTACAAGAAGTTATTGGCCATAACCGGGAAATCACCCATCGAATTTATACGAATAATCAGGCTTAAAAGAGGTGCTCAGCTTCTCGAAAAAAGCCAAATGAATATTGCAGAGGTTGCATACGCAGTTGGTTTTAATAATCCGCGTTATTTTAGTAAGTACTTTAAAGAAGAATATGGATTGCTCCCAACTGCTTACGTAAAGGCTAAAGTAAAAGAATCTGATATGACTTGAGTTAAAGTTATAGCACTGTTTGAGACTGTAATTACTATTTGTGTTTTGTATCTGGTAATGTCTTGATTGGAATAAATAATCTCATTTTACGATTGCGGAAGTCATAATGTAATCTTTTTGGTTCATTTGTTTACAAGTGATGTAGCATTTGTTTTTACCCCTTTTTAATAGGCTTACACTTAAGTAGATTGCGTTGAAATATTACTAAATAGAATATTATTCAACAGTTATAGTATGAGAGTGAAAATTTGGATTTTATTGTTGTTGGGTACAATGCTTAGTTGCAGTGTGTCTCAGAATGAAATAAGCGAAAAGGATAAATTATTTAAAACTTTACAATCGCTTAAAGGAAAAGGAGTCTTATTTGGACATCAAGATACTTATGCTTATGGTTATACTTGGAATGATGTTGAAGGGCAATCGGATGTGAAACGTGTTACGGGTGATTACCCGGCTGTATTTGGATGGGAGCTTGGTGGCATTGAAGAGGGAAAATTAGCCAACCTGGATACCGTTTCGTTTGATAATATCCGGAAGTATGCTATAAAGGCATATGGTCAAGGCGGAATTAATACGTTTAGCTGGCACCCTTTCTCGGTTATCGACGGAGTAGATTCGTGGAATACCGAAACACGTGTAGTGGATAAGATAATACCAGGGGGCGACTATCATGAGGCCTTCAAAAAAGACTTGGATGCCTTGGCTGATTTTCTGAATAGTGTAATTACTGTAGAGGGTGTAAAAGTGCCTTTTATCTTTCGTCCATGGCATGAAATGGATGGCTCATGGTTTTGGTGGGGCAGTGACAGCTGCTCTCCCAAAGAGCTTAAAGAACTATTCAGGTTTACTGTTCAATATCTTCGTGAAGAAAAAGCTGTAAACCAAATGTTAGTCGCTTATTCGCCAGATCGAAACTTTAGTACAAGAGAAGAATATTTAAGTTGGTATCCAGGCGATGAGTATATCGACCTGATTGGTATGGATAATTACTACGATCTCTATACCAATGGTTTGTTAGATGAGGCTATAAAGAAACTTCACATCATTATTGATTATGCCAATGAGAAGGGTAAGATTTCTGCCTTCACTGAGACAGGATATGAAAACATCCCTGATTCAACCTGGTATACTTCTAAATTAGGAGTAGTGTTAAGCGATAGTATTGTGGCTGCAAACATTAGTTATGCTTTGGTTTGGCGTAACGATCCTTTGAAACATTTCTTTTTCCCTTTCCCGGGTCATCCATCGGCTAAATATGCCAAGGAATTTACTGATAGGGAAGATATCTTGTTATTGGAAGATTTTAAACAAATAAAGAATATGGACTAAGTCAGGTAGATACAACGAAGTTTATTGAAAAGAACTTTGAATGCGATACCTATAAAAAAAATGAAATGAAGAAGACCTTATTTGAAAAAAGACTGAAGAAGATAAAAAGCAACTATAACAGTTTGATTAATAAAAGCAATAAGCAGTTGTTTAGTACGAACGGTGTATATAGCCGTTATAAAAAACCGATACTTACACGAGATCATATTCCCTTGAACTGGCGCTTTGACTTAAATGAGGAGACTAACCCTTATTTAATGGAGCGCATTGGATTTAATGCCACATTTAATGCCGGAGCTATTAAGTTCAATGGTAAGTATCTTGTGGTTGTGCGTGTTGAGGGCAATGATAGAAAATCTTTTTTTGCCATTGCAGAAAGTGAAAATGGCATTGATGGCTTCCGGTTTTGGGATCAGCCAATAGTTCTGCCACAGACTGAAGAGCCTGATACCAATGTTTATGACATGCGTTTAACTCAGCACGATGATGGATGGATTTATGGCGTGTTTTGCTCAGAACGTAAGGATCCGAATGCACCTGATGGAGATACAAGTAGTGCAGTGGCAGCTGCTGGGATCGCACGCACGAAAGATTTATTGGAATGGGAACGTCTTCCAGATTTAATATCTACGACTGGACAGCAACGGAATGTTGTTTTGTTTCCGCACCTGATCGATGGTCAATACGCGTTTTATACACGGCCACAAGATGGATTTATAGATACAGGTAAGGGCGGAGGAATTGGTTTTGGACTATCTAAATCAATGGATCAACCAGAGGTTAAAGAGGAGCTGATAGTTGATGCTAAAACCTATCATACCATATATGAAATGAAAAATGGTTTGGGGCCAGCACCCATTCGTACCGATAAAGGATGGTTGCAATTGGCTCATGGTGTTCGAAATACAGCGGCCGGTTTGCGCTATACATTGTACATGTTTATGACTGACTTAGAAAAGCCATGGCTTATCACGCATAAGCCCCATGGTCATTTTATTGCACCATTAAAAGATGAGCGTGTTGGTGATGTTTCCAATGTGGTGTTCTCGAATGGATGGATTGCTGATGAGGATGGTAAGGTTTTTATCTATTATGCTTCATCCGATACGCGTATGCATGTGGCTACTTCAACAATTGATCAACTACTCGATTATTGTATTAATTCCCCACAAGATCAATTGCATTCTCATTTGAGTGTTCAAGCAATTCATAAATTGGTAGAAGGGAATAAAGCTCATTTGTACTTATTAGGCTAAATAAGAGTTCTTTGGTTTAAAATACTAGTGTAGGTTTTACAGCTATAAAAATCCAGTTTCATGACAGAAAAAGTCATATTAAGAGAAAAAATTGGCTACGGCTTTGGTGATGCTGCATCATCAATGTTTTGGAAGATTTTTTCCATATTTCTTCCCATCTTTTATACTGATGTTTTCGGTATTTCGGCAGCAGCTGTTGGTACAATGTTGCTTGTAACACGCATTTGGGATACATCTAACGATCCTTTTATGGGTGTACTTTGTGACAGAACCAATACCAGATGGGGTAAGTTCCGACCCTATTTATTTTGGGTAGCTATACCCTTTGGTTTAATTGGTGTATTAATGTTTACAACTCCAGATTTGGGTTTATCGGGCAAGTTAGTTTATGCCTATGTAACCTATACTTTAATGATGATGGCTTATACGGCAATAAATGTTCCTTATGCCAGTTTACTGGGAGTAATGTCTCCAAAATCAAACGACCGAACATCCTTTGCTTCTTATCGAATGGTATTTGCGTTTGCCGGAAGCATATTGGTGGTGCTTATTTATCAACCTTTGGTGGACTGGTTTAAAACTAGCTTTAGTGAAGCTACTTCGTATCAATTTACCATGATAATAGTCGGAATGATTGCCGTTTTCTTTTTTCTACTTACTTTTTCATGGACTCGGGAACGTATTTCACCACCTAAAGAGCAGAAGAACAATTTAAAGGAAGATATTAAAAACCTACTGGGTAATATTCCTTGGTTCATTTTATTAGGTGCAGGAGTTGCAACACTCATTTTCAATTCTGTACGCGATGGAGTTGCCTTATACTATTTTAAGTATTATGTGATTGACGAGGCTGCCATTACATTTTCAGCAACAACACTTACTTATAGCACAGCCTATCTTTTTCTAGGGCAAACAACTAATATGTTTGGCGTTATAATGGCGCAGCCGGTTTCAAAATTTTTAGGCAAGCGCAACACCTTTATGTATGCCATGTTTGGAGCTGCTGTCTTAAGTGCTTTATTCTATTTTGCCGATAGCAATAACTTATGGCTGATCTATACTTTGCAGGCTATAATCAGCTTTTGTGCCGGGATAATTTTCCCATTACTTTGGTCGATGTATGCCGATGCTGCTGATTATTCACAATGGAAATCAGGACGCAGGGCTACGGGCTTAGTGTTTTCAGCATCCAGTATGTCACAAAAACTTGGTTGGACAATAGGAGGTTCAATTACGCTTTGGTTGTTGGCTTATTATGGTTTTGAAGCCAATGTTGTTCAATCGCACGAAACCATTACAGGTATAAAATACATGATGAGTTTTGTACCAGGAGCAGCTGCCCTTATTTCTGGATTAACCATTATGTTTTATCAATTAAGTGATGAAAAAATGGAAGGTATTATTGCAGAATTAGAAGAGAAAAGAAAATCGGAACTATAAACAAATGTTATGTATAGAATAATAGGATTGGCAATAGGTGTGTTGTTTTTGTTCACTGCTTGTAAGCAAGTAAAAGAGGAGAGTATGATTGTGAAATCATTAAATAATGGCTGGACCTATCAGGAAATAGACGGAGATCATTCAGGTGATGCAACTGTTCCGGGAACCATTCATACTGATTTGTTGAAAAATGGTCAAATTGAAGATCCTTTTTACAGAACCAATGAGAAGGATTTGCAATGGATTGACAAGAAAGACTGGTTGTATCAAACTGTTTTTATTGCAGATAATAAAATACTATCGAATGATAAAGTGGAGCTACATTTTAATGGACTTGATACGTATGCCGATGTTTATCTGAATGATAGCTTAATACTTGAGGCATTTAATATGCATCGAGAATGGTCGGTTGATGTTAAGAATTACATCAAAAAAGGAGAAAATCGGCTTAAAGTTTATTTGCATTCTCCAGTGAAGAAAGGTCTAGAGTTGTATAATGCATCGCCCTATTCGTATCCTGCCAATAATGATCAATCGGAAAATGGAGGTTTAGACGATAAGAAAATATCTGTATTTACGCGTAAGGCTGGTTATCATTACGGATGGGATTGGGGGCCACGATTTGTCACTTCTGGTATTTGGCGATCGGTTGAGCTTCAGTGCTGGAATGATCTAAATTTAGAATCGGTATACATCAAGCAACCTTTCGTTACAGCTGAATTGGCACAGTTAGTTGCTAATATTGAAATAAGTGCCGAACATCAAATAAATGCCGAAGTTGAGATTACAAATATGAAGGAGCAAAGGCTTGTGGCAAAGCAAGTACTTGTTCTTGAAAAAGGAGCAAATAGTTTTTCAATTCCTTTTGAAATAGCACAACCTAAATTGTGGTGGAGTAATGGTTTAGGAGCTCCCAATATGTATGATTTTAGAGTCCAAATTAAAAATGTACATGGGAGTGCTATTTCGAAACGAACCGTTTCTACAGGTTTACGATCCATCAAATTAGTTTGTGAAACGGATAAAGAGGGAGAGAGCTTTTTGTTTGAATTAAATGGAGTTAGGGTGTTTGCTAAGGGAGCTAATTATATTCCGAATGATAGTTTTTTACCAAGAGTGGCAAAAGAGGATTACGAAAAGGTGGTATCAGATGCTGTGAAGGCCAATATGAATATGTTAAGAGTTTGGGGTGGTGGTATTTATGAAAATGATTATTTCTACGAATTATGCGATCGCAATGGTATTATGGTTTGGCAAGACTTTATGTTTGCATGTTCAATGTATCCAGGCGATAATGCCATGTTGGATAATATTAAAGCAGAGGCCATTGATAACGTGGTTCGACTTCGTAATCATCCATCAATAGTTTTGTGGTGTGGAAATAATGAGATAAATACCGCATGGCATCATTTTGGTGAAGGAGGATGGGGTTGGAAGCAGCAATATTCTGAGGAGCAACAAGAAGAAATCCATAAAGCTTATACGGATATATTTCATGCAGTTTTGCCCGAGGTGGTTGAAAACTATACGGATAATATGAGTTATTGGCCGTCATCACCACAAGCAGGCTATGATCCGCAAATGCATGCCAGTGATAAAAATACTTCTGGCGATATGCACTATTGGGGGGTATGGCATGGTTTGCATCGTTTTGAAGACTTTGATAAATATCGGTCTCGATTTATGAGTGAGTATGGTTTTCAATCATTTCCTGATTTTGAGTCTGTGCAGACTTATACGCAGCCCGATGATTATAACATCGAGTCGGATGTAATGGCGGCCCATCAGCGAAGCGGGATCGGAAACCTTCGAATAAGAGAATATATGGGTTGGTATTATAATGTACCCGACGATTTTGAAGCGTTTTTGTACATGAGTCAAGTCTTGCAAGCACATGGTATTCGTATGGCTATTGAAGCTCATCGGCGGGCAATGCCTTATTGCATGGGTTCCTTGTATTGGCAAATAAATGATTGTTGGCCAGTAGCCAGCTGGAGTAGTACTGATTATTACCATAAATGGAAAGCTGTTCATTATGCAGTTAGAGATGCATTTGAACCCGTTATGCTTAGTACAGTTAATAATGGCCAACAAGTTGATGTGTTTGTGGTTTCCGATTTACTAGAGGATAGAAAGGCACAACTGCGAATGCAATTAATGGATTTCCAAGGTAATATTTTTCAGGATGAAACGACAGATATTGTTATTGAGCAAAATACAAGTACACAATTAAATTCGATTAAAACCTCCGACTTTCCAAGATTGGATGCAACCACAAATGTGTTGGTTTTAAATGTTGTTGAAAACGATGAGGTTTTATGTTCTAAATACCATTATTTCGAAAGTCAGAAAGAGTTGAAACTAAGGGAACCTAAAATTAATGTGAAAGTTGAAGAAGCAGAAGGTGAAACTTACTTACTAGTTTCGTCAAATACACTCGTTCGAAATTTATACTTATACGATGAACTTTCCGGTTTAATACTCGATGATAACTATTTTGATTTGTTGCCTGGTGACATGAAAAGAATTAAGGTTTTAAGTGCTACATATTCAGTGAGTTCAAAATATGTTAACCATCGATACATAAGACGTTAACAAATTGACACATATATTAGTATTAAACAACATACTTTTGGATTGACCTGATTCTGAGGTTAGGGAATTAAGCATAGAATTAAAGAAACAAGAGTTGTGAAGATATTCATAGTTGATTTTTTCAACCATGGATAGATGATTAAAATGTTGCCCAAATATGTAAGTGTATAGTATACACTAATGAAATATAGTTATTTAATTAAAACAAGTTTTATGAATTTGAATCTGCGATTATTTGGAGTTATTGTCATGTTTCTGGTGGTTCATTCCATTTTTGGCCAGAACAGGACAATATCTGGAACAGTAACGGATGATATGAATGAGCCCTTACCGGGCGTATCTATCCAAATTGAAGGTACAACACAAGGTACTATTACTGATTTTGACGGTAATTATACCCTTAGTTTGCCGGAGGGAAATGTTATTCTCCACTTTTCATTTATTGGTTTTGAGAATAAAAAAATTGAAGTGGGTACTCAGACAGTACTGAATGTTCAATTACAAATGGATACTGAAGGGTTGGATGAAGTTGTGGTGGTTGGATACGGAACCATGAAAAAGAGTGACCTTTCAGGTGCTTCTGTTTCATTGGATGCAGATAAATTGGTGGCCGCTGGTATCGCCAACATCGATCAGGCACTGCAAGGGCGTGCTGCTGGTGTTACGGCTGTTTCTACGTCTGGTCAACCGGGTGGTGCTGTCAGTGTTCGTGTGCGCGGACAAAGTACGGTTAATGCCGGAGCTGAGCCATTGTATGTGATTGACGGAGTGCCGATGCAGAATACTGCTACTGGTGGTCATGATTTAGGATTAGGAGATGCTTTAGGTAATTCGCCAACATCGGGTGTCTCACCGCTTTCAAAGCTTAATCCAAATGATATTGTATCGATGGAAATATTAAAGGATGCCTCGGCTACTGCAATTTATGGTTCGCAGGGTGCTAATGGTGTTATCATTATCACGACCAAGCGTGGTAAAGAAGGTGATGCTAAGTTTAACTACGAGGGATCATACGGTGTGCAACGCCAAAACACGCTTATTGACATCATGAACTTGACAGACTTTGCAGAGTTCAGTAATTCTGTGGCTGCTCAAACCAACGGACGAGAAGAACGTCCTGAATTTCTAGATCCTTCGTTGTTAGGTCATGGTACCGACTGGCAGGAATCCATCTTTCAGATTGCACCAGTTCAACAACATCAGGTTAATGTATCAGGTGGTAGTGATAAGCTAAGGTATTATGTGTCAGGAGGCTATTTAAATCAGGAAGGTACTGTTATTGGAACTGAATTTGAGCGTTTCTCTTTCAGGACTAATCTTGATGCTCAGCTCAAAGACTGGTTAAAAATGGGGGTAAACGTTAATTATTCACAAACGGATGAGCGTCTTGGACTTGCCGATTCAGAGGCTGGTATTATTCGTATTGCCTTGCAAACCACACCAGATATGCCTATTTATAACATGGATGGTACTTATGCCAGTATTTTCAGAGAGGGGCAAACTTCACAGCCTAATGCTATTGGAATGGCCATGGATGATGATAACTTCTTAAGTCGAAATTCGTTTGGTAGCACTGTGTTCTTTGATGCAACCCTGTTGGAAAATTTGGTTTTACATACCGAAGGAACAATGAATCTTGATTTTTCAAAAGCAGAAGTATTTAGACCAACCATTGTTTATGGCAATTGGGAACGGCCTATTAACTCCATGCGAGCGCAAAACAATAAAAATACATTCTGGCAAGTGAAGAACTACCTGACTTATTCTAGAACTTTTGGTAGACATAGCGGAACGGTTATGATAGGACAGGATATGTGGGAAAATAATTATGAATTCGAAAGTGTGTATAATACGAACTTACCAAGTAACGATATCCAAAACCCACAATTGGGTGATGGTACGCCTCAAATTACTTATGGGTTCGGAAGTGCTACCAATGCGTCTTATTTTGGACGTTTAAATTATAACTACGATAATCGTTACATGATGACCTACACTTATCGTCGTGATGGTTCATCCAACTTCGGACCTGAAAACAGATGGGCTGGTTTCCATTCGTTTGCTGGTTCATGGCGCTTTAGTAACGAGTTTTTTATGGAATGGGCACAACACTTTTTAAGTAACGGTAAACTACGTGTTGGCTGGGGGCAGGTTGGAAACCAGAATATTGGCGGTTACTTGTGGGGTGCAGGTATTGTTAAAATGGATACTGGTTTAGGAGCTGGATATCGTCAGTCAAACATAGCGAACCCATACATCCAATGGGAAAAGCAGGAACAGATTAACATTGGCTTGGATTTGACCCTATTTAATTTTGCTGATGTGGTGTTTGAAGTGTATGACAAAACATCAAAAGATATGTTAATGCCTTTGCAATTACCATCATACATGGGTACGCGAGGTAATTCATCCAGTGCACTAGCAGCTCCCTGGGGTAATTTCGGACAGATTAACAATAAAGGTCTGGAAGTATCTGTAACGACGCATAATTTTAAACGTAACTTTACGTGGGATACTGATTTCCAAATTTCTTTGAATCGCAATGAATTAGTGGCCTTAGATGGCACACCGTCGGCGCACATTGAAGGATATGGGCAGTGGAGCGATGTGGTGTCATTAACTGAAGTAGGTGATCCTTTATTTAATTTTTACGGATACGTTACCGATGGTGTTTATCAGGATTTAGACGATTTACAAAATAGCCCGCGACCTTCTGGTTATCCCTCTGATGGTGTATTTGGAATAAATACAACCACTTATGTGGGTGACCTGAAATTTAAAGATATTAGCGGACCCGATGGAAAGCCAGACGGCATCATTGATTCTTACGATAGAACCAATATTGGTTCACCAATGCCTGATTTTACTTTTGGGTTTAATAATACCTTCTCATATAAAAACTTCGATTTAAGTATTTTTATAAATGGCTCATATGGTAACGATGTCATGAACTATACGGCCATTAGCCTCTCAAATATGAAAAGCCTTTGGGCCAATCAGCTCGATGTTGTAAATGATAGAGCTAGATTGGTACCAATTGATGGTAATAATACAGGCGTATGGTGGTCTGATGTTACGAATGTACGAGTTGCTAATTCAAATACGAATATTCCACGTGCCACTGGTACCGACCCTAACGATAATGATCGAATATCGGATCGCTACATCGAAGATGGGTCATTTATTCGTATAAAAAACATCACCTTAGGTTATACGCTTCCGAAGTATTTAACTGAACGCCTGCACCTCGACAATGCCCGCGTATATGGTAGCGTCGAAAACCTAGCTACATTTACCAACTACACTGGTTTTGACCCAGAAGTTGGAGCCAGTACTCAAAGTGCCAATGTATTTGGCTTGGATAATGGACGATATCCGTCGCCACAGGTTTTTACTTTTGGCTTAAGTGTTTCATTCTAATACGTATTTGCTATGAAAATAGATAGTTTTAAAAGATTTATTATAGCCATCCTAGTATTAGGAGCTGTATCATCTTGTGAAGATTTTTTAGAGCGTCCGGCAGAGGACACCTACACGATTGATAGTTTTTATCAAAACGATGAGCAACTGTATCAGTCTGTAAATACCATTTATAACTCACCATGGTATGATTTTCAGCGTGGTTTTATGAAAATTGGTGATGTGATGGCTGGTAATCTTGTTTTTGATATTGGAGATGGTTATACCAATTTGGTACTCAATAACTCAGATGCTGATATTGCCAATGCTTCAGCATCATTGTGGTCGGTTAATGCCTATTGTAATGGAGTTATCCAGAACGTTGATCTAAAGTCAGGCCCCAGCGTATCGCAAAAAGCCAAGAATACGGTTAAGGGTGAAGCCATGGTGTGGAAGGCAATGACTTACTTCTATTTGGTACGTTGTTTTGGCGCAGTGCCAATTATACATGATAATGCGGCTATCATTGCTGATAATTCATCCGCAACACTAAAGCGTAACAAGGTTGAAGATGTATATAAATATATTACATTGATTTTACATGATGCTATTGAACTGTTGCCTGAAGAAAATATGCAAGGACGTATTGATAAATACAGTGCCTATGGCTTATTAGCTAAAGTTTATTTGACTAAGTCAGGATACGGCATGAGCGGTTCGCGCAATGAAGCTGAATTAGCCGAAGCCGCTAAATATGCTAAGTTGGTAATAGATAACAGTGGTCGTGTTCTTCACCCTGAATATGATGAAATATTTCAGTTGAAAGGAAATTTTAGTGAAGAAAGCCTTATTGCGTGGCACTGGACAGTTGGTGCACAATGGACCAGTCAAAATTCATTGCAGTCCGATTTGTCAATGACTAACTTCTCCGATGCTGTTCAGTCATGGGGTAACTGGGTGTATCCAACTATCGATTTACAATCCGCTTTTGAAGAAAGTGCAACCACATTGTCGCGTAACTATCGCGATTCGCGACGAAAAGCAACAATGATGATGGTTGGTGATACCTACGATTATTTTTGGACCGAAATGGGTGGTTTTGCTTATAACTGGGATAGTGCAACAGATGGTATGTATGGTGGTGCTATCAGTTTTGCGAGTGGCACAGGGTCTAACGTTGCCAAGCACATTGTTGGTCGTTTGGCCGACGCTCAGGCACAGGGCTACGAAACTCTCGACCGTATGCACACTCCACTAAGTACACATATTTTACGCTTGTCTGATGTTTATCTGGTGTATGCCGAGGCGGTGTTAGGTAATAGTGCTTCAACAACTGATGCTTCGGCACTGGCTGCATTTAATGCTGTTAGGGCGCGTGCTTTAAAAGGTAACCATGAGGATGAAACCAGTCTGGATTTTGCCATGATCGACCACGAACGCCGTATTGAGTTTGCCATGGAAGGTGACAGATGGTACGACTTGGTTCGTCTGCATTATTATAATCCAGAAGCGGCTAAAGCCCAAATTCTTTCTCAAGAAAGAGGTACCTGGGAAGGACTGGAAGATTTCTATACCAAGGAAGATGATTCAAACTTGAACATTACCAGTCATACAGTAACTGGCTTAAGCGATGACGATTTTACAATACCATTCCCTGAAGTTGATCTCTCATTAAACCCCGGTTTAATGGACGAACCTGTTGACTTTGACTTTGGTTCCATAGGTTATAATTAATTCAACAAAAGAGTTCAATATGAAAACGATAAATAAGCAAAAAATATATACACTGTTTCTGTCTCTGTTAATGATCGCAGGAATAGGCTTGTTGCAGTCATGTGAAGAGTATCCGCATGAATACGAGGTAAGCGGAGGAGTGCCAAGTGTGAATTACATCAGAATGACCGATCCGGACAAATCTGATTCACTTATTGTGAGTGCTTCTTTAAATACAACCATAGCACTTATTGGTGATAATTTAACCAGCATTACCGAAATGTGGTTCAATGATAGAGAAGCGTATTTGAATACTAGTTTTATGACCTCCAATTCACTTATTGTGACCATTCCTAATGAAATACCAGGAGAGGTATCTAATAAGATTTACATGGTAGCTGGTTCGGATACGATAATACATGATTTTAATGTGATTGTGCCTCCTCCATCACCCAAATCGATGTTATGTGAATTTGTTGCAGATGGTGAACAGGCTATTATCAAGGGTAGTTATTTTATCAACGATCCCAATGTACCTATTCAAGTGATATTCCCTGGTGAGTTATCTGGTGAAGTGGTTGCTGTTAGTGATGATTTTGATGAAATCGTGGTAAATGTACCAGCCGGCGCTGCTTCTGGACAGTTAACTGTCAAAAGCATTTACGGTGCTGGTCGTTCATCTTTCTTCTTCCGTGATGATCGCAACTACATTTTAGATTGGGATAATCTGGATGCAGCCGGCGGATGGCGTTCGGGTGTTATTGCCAACTCTGAACCTGCTGGCATTAATGGTAATTATGTTCGTTTTGATGGTGATGTATCTGGTGAAATTGGAGCTACCTGGAATGAAGATGCGCATAGTTTTAACTTGTGGAATGCTTCTAATGGTCGTCCAGATGTACCATTCTATGACGGCGATTTAAACGAGGCTGTCCTTAAATTTGAGTGTTATGTGGTTGAAGAATGGAAATCGGCTGCTCTGCAAATGATTTTCACTCCATATTCGGTGAGTGGAACCAATGGCTATATCGGTGATAATGCTACCCAGCGAGGATTGTGGAATCCTTGGGCTTCATCGGGGAGTTTTAAAACGGATGGATGGATAACCGTTTCGATCCCAATGAAAGAATTTCATTATTTCCACGATGGCAAAGATGCCGGAGAGAATGTAACAAATGATATGCTTGGAGGATTAACATTCTTTGTTTGGCACGGTGGTGTGGAAGGTGAAGATTGCCGAGTGCACATGTGCATTGACAACATTCGTATTGTACCTATGTAGATTTATTGAACATTAAAAACGATTTGCTATGCAAACCAAATATAAAAGATATTTTAAATCATTGTTGCTAATGGTTTTAGTCGGCTTTGTAAGCCTAAGCACTATTCTTACTTCATGCAGTAAGGATGAAGATAGTGGTGTAAATGAGGCAACATTATATAGCTATGGGCCTTCGCCTATTGCGCGTGGAGCTGAATTACGATTTATTGGTGATAAACTGGATCAGGTAACAAGTATTATAATACCACCCGATTTAGAGATAGTTAATTCTGAATTCACCGAACAAACAGGTAAGAGTATCAAGCTAATTGTGCCTCAGGAGGCTGAAGTAGGATATGTTACACTAATAACTGATAATACTAGTTTTTCAACTAAAACAGAAATAGGTTATTCTGAGCCTATTTCTATTGAAACCTTTGCACCTTCTTCCATCAAGCCTGGAGCCACTTTAACCATTGACGGGGATTATCTTAACCTAGTAGGTGAGGTAATTTTTACCAATCGTGTAGTGGTTGATAGTTCAAAGTTTTTAACCAAGTCAAGAAAACAGGTAACACTTATGGTGCCGGCTGAAGCTCAAACGGGTAAATTAGCTATCTCCAATGGAGCCGAAGACCCGATTATTATTTATTCGGTGGATGACCTGGACATCCTTATCCCACTTATTTCTGAAGTAACGCCAAATCCGGTTAAGCCTGGTACTGCATTAACAATTGCAGGATCAGATCTAGACCTGATAACTGGTATTACATTGGGTGGTGACATTACGGTGACTGAATTTACAAGCCAAAGTGCTTCTAACATTGTGATGACTATACCAGTCAATGCAAAAAGTGGCGCCGCAACATCGCTGTTACCTTCGGGCATTGAAATTGCAGTTGGCGACATTACACTTGTTGAACCTACGGCCGGTATCGAAGAGGTGAAGGATTCTTATGGCATTGATGAAACGGTAGTTATTGGCGGTAGCGATTTGGACTTAGTAACTACAGCAACATTCACAGGGGGCGAGGCTATGGCAGTGACGCTTACTGATGGAAAGATGAATCTCAAAGTAGCAGCAGTCGCTCAGAGCGGACCAATTACATTGACCACAGCCAATGGTACAACAGTAACCGTTGATGGTTTTGTAACGACCAAACCAGTAGCAACCTTTCCTTCAATGGCTACTCCTTTGGATGCGCTTAATATCGTATCGACTTTGGGCAGCCGTGTGAAAACGGTTATGTTTGGAGACCTTGAAGCTGAAGCAACTGCTACGGGTGATGGTTTTAAAGTAGTTGTTCCCCTAGAGGCTGAAACAGGTAGTGTAAAATTGGTGATGGATAATGGAGAAACTGTTGCTGCAGGAAACATAGCTATCAACGCGTTTACTTTCTGTGCAGTTTCTGAATTTGCTTCGGAAACAACAACGGTTGGTGATCTGTTGGAGTGCTCGGTTGTTAACAGTGGAAGTCTTACAAATGTGCTTCTTAATGATGAAGATACGCCTTATTTATTGGTAGGAACTGTGCTTTATGTTGCCGTAGGAACTGATGTTGGCGATAATAAATTGACCTTGGTGTCTGGCACCACAAATGTGGACTATACAATTAAGGTTGAAGCATCTGGGCTGGTTGAAACGGTTCTATATAATACACCAATAGAGTTGGCCAACTGGAGTGCGAATTATGAGTTGAATGTTGACTTTTCAGGTGCCCCGGCTGATTCTTATGTGCGCATCAGGTACACTAAGACCAACGACGCTCCACAAATGAAAGCATTTGATGGTCACTGGGGGCTTGCATACGATGGCACAACTGATGAAAATGCTGCAATATTAGCGGCTTCTGATTATATCGACCTACCAATCTCATTGTTCCCATATAGCGATTGGGGCTATTCAATTATTCTTCAGGGCGACGGCATGATTGTTTCATCTATCTCTTGGGTGAAGGACTTCTCCCCGCCAACAGCCATTTGGGAAGGTTCGGTTCAAGTTTCTGGTTGGAGTTCATCTTTCACGAATTTAACCTGGGGTGGTTATGATTTCAGCGGATTGACAGTAGGGCAAACTATGTTTGTCTACTACACCGCAGATGCTGATGCTACAATGCGTCTTGGTAATGGTAACTGGGCCGCACTGCCTTCTACGCTTCCGATTGCAACAGATTCGGGTGATGAATCGGGCGAAGGAAATATATTGATAACCGCAGGTACATCGAGCGTATCGTTTAAATTAACCGCCGAAGATATTGCATCTATTCAGAATAATGGTGGTTTTGGGGCTTATGGAGGTGATTATGTTGTCACTAAAGTGGCGCTCAAATAGCCTCTTCGGTTTTTTGTAACTGTAAAAATAGATATAAGGGGAGGAGAATACCTCTCCTTATGGAAAACATAATAAAGAAGAATCGCAAAAAATTATATTTTAAAATTTAAAGATAGCTTTCTCGCTTTGAGAAGGCTTTCTTTAAAAAAAGGTAGCATGATGAGATTGTGGATAGGTTTATTTGGATTTGGATTACTAGTTTTTGCCTGTAGTAAAAGTGATGGGAATGCTGTTGTTGATACCGATCCGCCAGAATTTGTAAGTTGTAGTTTTCAGGATGCAATCAATGTAAATAAAGGCGATGTATCCATAGAAATTATTTTTAATCAAAATGTTATCCTGTTAAAACCGCATGGAATTACTTTGAATGATGTTCAGGTTAACGCTGCAATGGCTGCTTACAAAAAGCTAACTATTAAGGTGACTCTTGAAGAAGCTACTGAATATTCCTTAAAGATTCCTGCACATGTAATTAAGGGACCAGATGGAAGCACTGCAGATGAAATTATTATTTCTTTTAGAACTAAAGATCCTGTTTCAGTAAGTATTGATGCTGATTTAGCTGTTGGTAATTCATCTCCTGAAGCCGTTAATGTGTACAATTTCCTGAAAGAGAACTATGGGATAAAAACGCTGTCATCTGCTATGAGCAATGGTGCGGTGGATACCAATGAAGCAGAATGGGTGAAACAGCATACGGGCAAATATCCAGCTATGATTGGTATTGACTATATCTTTTTAAATTGGGCGCCAGCTAATTGGATTGATTATAATAACATTGATGTGCAAAAAGACTGGTGGGCCAATAACGGATTGATTACAGCCTCATGGCATTGGAATATTCCACCCAATGAAAATATTACAGATCATACAAAATTCACATTTCGGCTCGAAAATGAAGATGGTATTAAAGTCACATTTAAACCATCGAATGTGCCCATTGACGGAACCTGGGAAAATCAGGTGGCGAAAGCTGATTTTGATGAGTTGATTACTTATATACAGTTACTTCAAAGCGAAGGTATTCCATTGATTTGGCGCCCGCTTCACGAAGCAGCTGGTAATATTTATGAGTATAACAATGGGCAAGCCTGGTTTTGGTGGGGATTGGATGGCGGCGATGCGTATGTTGAACTTTGGCGCTTTATGTTTGACTATTTTAAATCGAAAGGGGTTAACAATCTCATTTGGGTGTGGACCACACAAACAAAGGATGCCGATTTCTATCCGGGTGATGCCTATGTTGATATTATCGGGAAGGATGTTTATAACAATAATGATAGCGAGGGTTTAGCTGAGTTATTTAAGGAGCTTCAAGAAGCTTACCCAACAAAGATGATTACCTTAAGTGAGTTAGGTAATGTAGCCAATGTGTCTGCTCAATGGAGCAAAGGAGCTCAATGGTCGTGGTTTATGCCTTGGTGCGATCATGATAGAACACATAACGTTAATGACGCCGATTTTGCATCAACAGATCATCAATTCGCCAATGCATCCTGGTGGAATGATGCTTTAAATCCGGATTATGTAATTACCCGTGATGAGATGCCTTCACTGAAATAAATAATTAAAGTACAATATACCATGAAACTAGCTAAACAGCTTTTATCGATTCTGTTACTTGCCTTAACTTGGCAATTGGCAACTGCAAAAGTTTCTCTTCCTTCCATTTTTAATAATCATATGGTGCTTCAACAAAACAGTGAAGTAAAGTTATGGGGTTGGGCCAATCCTACCGAAAAAGTTACAGTAACAACCTCATGGAGTACCGATACACTAGAAACCTGGGGTAATAGCCATTGCGATTGGTCGGTTAACCTTTCTACCCCTTCGGCTGGAGGGCCTTATGAAATTACCATTCAAGGTTATAATAAAATTGTATTAAACGATGTGTTGTTAGGAGAAGTTTGGCTTCTTTCGGGCCAATCAAATATGGAATGGCATGCTCAACTGGGTTTTGATAATTCTGAGCAAGAGGTCAAGAATGCAAAGCATCCTAATATTCGCTTTTTCACTGTTTCGCGCCGCACTTCGCAATATCCTCAATCAAATGTTGAAGGTCAATGGCAAGCATGTACACCAGAATCAATGAAATACTTTAGTGCCATTGGTTACATCTTTGGGCGTACATTAAAGGATTCACTTAATGTGCCAATCGGTCTAATTAATACGGCCTGGGGAGGTTCACCAATTGAAATTTGGATGCCTGAAGCGACTATAAATAATGATGCTTTTCTATTAGAAGAGTCGAAAAAAATTGAAGAAATGGCATGGAGTGCCCGTGAACCAGGTCAAGCATATAATGCTATGATCGCACCTATAATGCCTTACAATATAGCAGGAGTGCTTTGGTATCAAGGCGAAACAAATGCAGCAAACCCCAAAGCCTATACCAAAATGTTATCCACTATGGTAGATTCCTGGCGTAATGGATTTAAAAAAGATTTCCCTTTTTATTATGCGCAGATAGCACCATGGAATAACTATGGCCCAGTTTCTGGAGCGCAAGTGCGCGAAGCACAACGACGAGCATTGGGTGTCATTGATAATTCAGGCATGGTCGTCGTGAGTGATATTGGGGATACCCTAGATATTCATCCGCGAAACAAGATTGATGCTGGATTGCGATTTGCGAATCTAGCTTTAAACCAAACCTATGGGAAAAGTGATTTGCCAATTTCGGGACCACTTTATTCA
The DNA here is from genome assembly GCA_025499625.1 of Carboxylicivirga fragile. Taxonomy (GTDB): domain Bacteria; phylum Bacteroidota; class Bacteroidia; order Bacteroidales; family Marinilabiliaceae; genus Carboxylicivirga; species Carboxylicivirga fragile. The sequence goes on from JAFMVD010000055.1 coordinate 29,834, forward strand.
TCTTTCACAACAAAGGGCAATAAGGTTCTAGTGCAATTTCATTATAGCGAAGGTCTTTATGAAAAAGGGTCTGCATTGGAATTATTTGAAGTAAAAGATAGCGATGGTACTTGGTTTCCGGCAAAAGCTAAAATTAAAAATAACAGTATTGAGGTGTATAATAAGAAAGTGGAAAAGCCCATTGGGGTTAGGTTTGCATGGAGCAGTAATGCAACTCCAGGCTTGTTTAATGCTCAGGGTTTGCCAGCTTCTTGCTTTACATCTGAAGAAGATATGGAATAAATAAATGCTCACTTAAGTAGATTATGATTCTAGATAAAATAAACACAATTATTCTTCCTCAATTGGAGGAGGAGTTGAAAAATATACTTGAATTTTGGGCTAACAATACCTTAGATCATCGGAACGGTGGATTTGTTGCAGAGCTCAATGGTGAAGGTGAGTTAAGCGAATGTACTGAGAAGGGCGCTGTCCTCAATACTCGCTTGTTGTGGACATTTTCTGCGGCCTATAATTTCTCTAAGGATGCTGCTTATTTAAAACTGGCTGACAGAGCCTACAAGTATTTGACACAATATTTTTGGGATAAGGAATATGGTGGTTTGTATTGGTCGGTAAATACTAATGGAAAGGTAGAAAATAGTCGTAAACAGGCCTATGCTCAGGGTTTTGGAATTTATGGTTTCTCTGAGTACTATAAAGCTTCTGACAAAAAAGAAAGTCTAGATTACGCGATTCAGCTTTTTAATTTGATAGAAGCTAATTATAAGGATAAAAAGCATGGTGGTTACATTGAAGCGCTGGCAAACGATTGGCAATTGTTGGATGATATGCGCTTAAGTTCCAAAGATGCCAATGAGCCTAAGTCAATGAATACACATTTACACATCATTGAGCCATATACAAACTTATATCGATGTTGGCCTGATGCAGAGCTAAAACAAAGTATTCAAGGTTTACTAAAGGTATTTCGCGATAAAATTATTGATAAAAAGACTTTCCATTTCAATTTGTTTTTTGATGTAGACTGGAGTGTTAAATCTAACATACAGTCATACGGACACGATATAGAAGGTGCTTGGTTATTAAACGAAGCAGCACATTTTATTCGGGATAAGGAGTTAGTAGATGAGTTGCAAGAAGCATCCTTAAAAATGGTTGATGTGTGTATGAACGAAGGGCAGGATAGGGATGGCAGTATTTTTTATGAAAAGGAAGGTGGGCACTTGGATACTGATAAACATTGGTGGCCTCAGGCAGAAGCTCTGGTTGGCTTACTCGATGCTTATCAAAACACATCTGATACAAAATACCTGAAAGCTGTGGTTGATGTTTGGCAATTCGTCCTGAATAATGTGATAGATAAAAAGAATGGTGAATGGTTCTGGAAAGTTGATAAAAATGGAGTGCCCGATTTAAAACCGCCAAAAGTAGGTTTCTGGAAATGCCCTTATCACAATTCAAGAGCTTTAATGGAAGCCATCACTCGTATTAAGTTAATCTCAAGTTAAATGAAGTATTCAAATAGTAAGATATACCACCTTGTTGTAATAATTCTAATTTCAAGCATTTCTTCTTGTCAATCAAAACATGGGAAACAAATTTATACGGGTTTTAAAACAGAGGCATCACAGTTGCTGGATGCCAATGGAAACCCATTTATTATGCGAGGTATAAATGTCCCTAATGCCTGGCATCCTAAACAATCATATCAAGCATTGGAGACTATTGCTGATCAAAAGGTGAATTGTGTTCGATTAGTATGGGAAAGTCATTTATCCGCCGATGGGTTGGATAGTGTTCTTCAAAAGTGTATTGATTTGGAGATGATCCCGATGGTTGAATTACATGATGCAACTGGCGATTCAACGGCAGCAAAGCTCTATCAGATGGCAGCGTATTTTACCAGTGATGAAATGAAATCGATCATCCATAAATATGAGAAGTATTTAATTATAAATATTGCCAACGAATGGGGATCTAACGGATTATCAGCAGAATATTGGAGAGATGCCTATAAGAAATGCCTAGTTAAATTACGACAAAGCGGGTATCGAAATACCATTGTTATTGATGGACCAGGTTGGGGCCAAAATATTCAGCCTATTCTTTTGTATGGAAATGATCTGATAGAGTTTGATCCATTGCACAATTTGTTGTTTTCGGTGCACATGTATGGTTCGTGGAATGATGAAGAGAAAATCAAAAATGATTTAATGGAAGCTCGCAATAAATCAATTCCTCTTATTGTTGGTGAATTTGGATATAATTATAATAAAGGAGATAATAATTTAAATTGTTCGGTCAACCACAAGCAGATTCTAAAGACCTGTGCCGATTTGAATATGGGCTATTTGGTGTGGTCGTGGACAGGTAATAATGAAGAAAATAATTGGCTTGATTTGGTAGTTTTTGAAGATTGGAAAACCTTGACTTATTGGGGTGAAGAAATATTTAATTCTCCAGTAGGCATAAGTGAAACGGCTAAAAAAGCTACAATATTTAATAAGAAATAATTATATGATGATGGTGAGATACATTTGCTTGATTATAGTTGCAATGCAGTTAATTGGCTGTGCCGCGTGTTCAAAAGATAAAGATGTGCAGAAACCTGCACCTGTACTTAAATCAAGTATCCCAGAAAATAATGCTGTTGATGTGCAACTTTCAACAAGTATTGAAATTATTTTTGATGAAGTCATATCGCTTGCATCAAATCATGGCATTAGCATAAATGGTTCCGCAACAGAGGTGGAGGCCTCATTCACCAAACTGCTTTTTGCTGTTGAGTTACAATATGAAACAGTCTATGAAATAACAATTCCAAAGGGCGCTGTAATTAATACTTTTGGAGTGCCTTCTACACAGGAAATACAAATATCTTTCACAACACGTGAAGCACCTTTTATTGATACAGAAGGAATGCAGTTTGTTGCCAGTATGGAGGTTGGGTGGAATCTAGGTAATACGCTAGACACTAAAAGTGAGGATGAAACAGCTTGGGGAAATCCCTTAGCTACTAAAGAGTTGATTGATGCGGTTAGTGCCAAAGGATTTAAAACACTTCGTGTGCCTGTTACCTGGCAATATCATATGGGTGATGCACCTGATTATACCATTGATAAACAATGGCTGGATAGGGTAGAGGAAGTTGTTAACTATGCTTTGGATAATAAAATGCATGTGATTGTGAATATTCATCACGATGAAGAATGGCTCATCCCTACTTATGCAAAGCTTGATGGAGCAAAGGATCAATTAGAAAAAGTGTGGATACAAATTGCCGAACGATTTAAAACATATGATCGTAACTTGGTGTTTGAAACCCTTAATGAAACGCGCTTGAAAGGTTCGGCTGAAGAATGGACTGGAGGAACAGCTGAGGGGCGTGATTGCATTAATCAGTTTCATGATGTTGCTGTTGCGGCAATCAGAAATTCAGGTGGGAACAATACTGATCGATATATCATGGTTTCGCCTTATGCTGCTTCATCAAGTCAAGTGGCAATGGATGGGCTTGTATTACCTAACTCTTCAAACCTTATTGTTTCGGTGCATAATTATTTTCCGTACAAATTTGCTTTGGCCGAGTCAGACTTCAACACCACTTGGGGTACAGATGCTGAAAAGCTGGCCCTAGATGCCGAACTTGATAGAGTTGTAAACAAGTTTATTGCTAATGGTATTCCAGTTGTGATGGGTGAATGGGGTAACCTAAATCATGATAATCTGGAAGAGCGTGTTAAGCATGCTGCCTATTTTGCGAATGGATGTATTTGCCGAGGTATTTGTCCAATCTGGTGGGACAATGGTGCTTTAGGCCATTTTGGTATTATCAACCGTGATAATTATCAATGGTCTTTTCCTACAATTGCGGATGCTATTGTGAACCAAGTAAAATAGATTTTAAGTGATATTGGCTTGTCTCATGGTGTGTATGAATATATCCTTAAAATGAGATGGTTAGAACTATTAAAATAAGCTTTTGAATTATACAGTAGACCATTGTTTCCTATCAGTTCAAGTTAGGAAAGTCATTTGCTTGCCAAGAGTTTGATTGGTTATGAATTAAGATTGATAAAATTATAACAGGATTGAAGCACATTGTTTATGTGTTGGATCAATCTCATAATGATAAAACAGAATATGAAGAAAGTATTAACGATTGCCCTAATGGTGCTGGTATGTGTTTGGACTTCTGCTCAAAAAGCTGATGATTTAGCATTAACGCCACCCATGGGATGGAATAGCTGGAATACATTTGGAACCAATATTAATGAACACTTAGTTAAAGATATTGCAGATGCATTTGTGGATTTAGGTTTAAAAGATGCAGGATTCGAATACCTCGTTTTGGATGATGGCTGGATGGCTATGGAGCGTGATGAGAATTACAACTTGGTGGCTGATCCAGTTAAATTTCCAAATGGAATGAAATCTGTAGTGGATTATGTTCACTCTAAAGGTTTGAAATTTGGTATTTATAATTGTGCAGGTAGTAAAACATGTGCTGGTTATCCTGGAAGCAGGGGTTTCGAATATCAAGATGCCAAGTTGTATGCTGAATGGGGTGTGGACTTTTTGAAATACGATTGGTGTAATACTGAAAATTTAAATGCAAAGGGTGCTTATCAAACCATGCGAGATGCATTGCATGCTACTGGTCGTCCTATCATATTTAGTATTTGTGAATGGGGTGATAATGAACCATGGAAGTGGGGTGAAGAAATGGGACATATGTGGCGTGTAACTGGTGATATTATCAATTGCTGGGATTGTACTGTCGGGCATGGAACTTGGAGTTCGTTGGGCGTATGGCCAATTATTAAGTTGCGTAAAGACATACGTAAGCACACAGGACCTGGTCACTGGAATGATTTTGACATGATGGAGGTTGGGAATGGAATGACTGTGGCTGAAGATCGCGTACATTTTGCCATGTGGTCTATGTTAGCATCTCCTTTAATTATGGGTAATGATTTGCGATCGGCCTCAAAAGAAACCATTGAAATACTTACAAATAAGGAGGTTATTGAAGTGAACCAAGATAAGCTAGGTATTCAAGCTTATTGTCATTCTGATGAAGGAGATATAGAGATTTGGGCCAAACCATTGAATGATGGAGAATGGGCTTTTGCTTTCATAAATATGAGTGATAAAGCCATCGATTTAAATCACGATTGGGCATGGCATCCTGTAAAAGATGACCTATCAAACAGATCTTTGGAGGTAAATAATAAGGTTTATAAAGTACGTGATTTATATAGTCATAAGGATTTGGGTTTAACTAAGACAAAGCTCAAAGGTACTATAGGAGCACATGATGTATTAATGCTAAGGTTGATTCCGACAGAGTAAATGCAAATAAATTGTTGTCAATTCATGTTGTTTTAAAATAGGTATATCTAAGTGAAGTCATGATGAAATTATTTGTATTGATTAACTTATTGTCATTTACTACGTTAGTTGGATTAAATGCACAAGCGCCTCCTGAAAATTTTAATAATCCTATTCTTTCAGGTTTTCATCCTGACCCATCCATATGCAGAGTTGGTGATGATTATTACTTGGTCAACTCCACCTTTGTTTGGTTTCCAGGCTTGCCAATATACCACAGTAAAGATTTAGTTAATTGGAAATTGATTGGTCATGCTGTTGATCGACCTGATATGGTTGATTTTGATGGCTTGCCAGATAAATTTGGTTTGTTTGCACCTACAATCAGACATCATGATGGTGTATTTTACATTATCAATACTTGCGTAGGATGTAAAATGAATTTTTATATTACGGCCACTAATCCAGCCGGGCCATGGTCCGATCCAATTTGGCTGTCAGACGCTCCAGGTATTGATCCTTCATTGTTCTGGGATGATGCTGGTAGATGCATCTATACTGGCATGAAGGGCGTTGAAAATGAAGCTTGGCGAGCACAATCCGTTGCCTATAATCAGGAGTTGGATTTGGAACAAAAAAAGTTAGTGGGAAAGCCTACTTTTCTAACTTTTGGGCATGCTAATAATGCACCTTACACAGAAGGACCTCACATTTATAAAATTAATGGTAAGTATCTACTGATGGTTTCCGAAGGTGGAACGGAAATGTTTCACGCCATAACAGCGCATCATAGTGATTCTCTCAATGGGCCTTATGTCGCCGATTATATTAATCCGGTTCTAACACATCGTCATTTAGGTGAGGATTACCCCTTACATGCTGTCGGTCACGGCGACCTTGTACAAACACAAAATGGAGAGTGGTGGTGTGTATTACTTGGTAAGCGCCGAATAGATAAGGAAACAACTTTAGCTCGCGAAACATTTTTGGCTAAAGTGCAATTTGAAGGGCAAACACCCATTTTTAATCCTGGATATGGACATGTGTTAGATCACCAGAAGCGCCCTGACTTGCCATGGACCCCCATCGATAAAGAGCCCGTTCGTGAAGATTTTAATGAAGATAAATTAGGAATGGCATGGTGTACTGTTCGTACTCCCAAAGAGCCATTTTTTGCTCTTAAGGCTGGCAAACTTCTTATAAGCCTACGTGCCGAGGTAATGGATAGTTTAGTTAATTCATCCATGTTAATTCGGCGAATTGAGCACCATAAATTCGAAGCGATGACTGAGATGAGCTTCAAAACCTCTAAAGATAATGAACATGCAGGGCTAACTGTTTATCGTACAAACGAGAACCATTTTAAACTATTAAAAGATAAAAAAGCAATTGTTCTGATTAAATCTTTTAAAGGTGAACAGACAGAAGTTGCTCGTATTCCATACACCAAAAAAGATGTTTATCTGCATGTTAAAGGAAATGACTTAGAGGCTCAATTTAGTTATGGAGAATCAGAAGACAAGTTAGTACCTATTGGAGAGAAGCAAAGTTTGATTGTTATTGCCGATTATCAAGGTAATGCTCAGTTCAATGGTCCAGGTGTGGGTATATATGCCACTAGTAATGGTAAAGTATCAAAGAACACTGCTAGTTTTGATTGGTTTGAGTATAAAGGATTATAAGTAAGCGTCTCTGGAATGACGTATAGTTTATTGTTTACTTATATTCGAGTTTTACATCCTTACTAATTATTAAATGAGGATGCACTATGATTTTTAATTGAAATAAATGCCAACCTAATTTGATTGGCATTTTTTTATATGTCAACGCGGAGACGCATACGGTGATGGTGTCAGTGGTGACCTTTCTGTATGGATAGACCCTCTAATTGATTATTTTGAAGGGCTCGCCTTATTGGTGAGCTTGAATATCCGATTAAAATTAGCCAAATTATTAAAGCTGCATCTAAAGGCTATCTCAGCAATGCTGTCATTTTAATCTAATAGCATCCTGGAGGCGCATCCAATCCGGAAATCATTTAAAAATTCTACAAATGTACCCGTACGTTGTTTGATTAAGCGGCTAAAGGATATTATGGTCATGTTTAATTCATTGGCAAGGTCTTCAGTCTTAATCTTTCTAATTGTTGTCGTAATACGTGTTAGTATTTTCCTGTTGTGAGGGATGTTATGTTGAATGGAGATGAGGTTTGGATCGAAATGGATGTTAGGATGTTTGATGTTGAGATGTTTAAGAAAAGTTACTACTTGTATAGAGCTGTAAATATTATCCCAGCCTTAAAGGCTTAAACCACCTTCGACAAGAATAGATCCACTTATTGGTCGATGTGCCAAATAGAATACTTTTCATTTGTAGAATGATTATCGTTAAGTGCAGTGAACTGCACTTTTCTGTCATAAAATACAACCAGGCAACTAAAAAATCTCTTCAAGTGCAATTTAATGCTCTTTCACTAGTATTTGTTTAAAGTTTTCTTTATTTTTGACACAAATAGAGCGTTATGTTGCACTTTTCAGAATTAGTAAAAACCATTAAAGCCAGAAGAGAAATGCTGCAGGTAAACCAAGAAATGTTAGCAGACCTATCTGGTGTAAGTCTTAGAGCCTTAAAGCAGTTTGAGAGTGGTAAAGGTAATCCTACATTGCAGACGCTTGGTAAAATGGCTGATGCACTGGGCTTAGAACTAACATTAAAAGTAAAAAAGCTAAATCCAAGTGAATGAGACAAGCTAAGGTCATCTATAAAAACGAGGAGGCAGGCTTGCTTACTCAATTAGATAGTGGTGCATTTGTATTTCGCTACCATGATGCATGGATTAATGCCACCGATAAACCTCCTATTAGTCTTACACTACCTAAAAATCAGCAAGAATACCAGTCTGAGTATTTGTTCCCATTTTTTTATAATATGTTGCCGGAAGGAGCTAATAAACAGGTTGTTTGTCATGCCATGCGTATTGATAAAGAAGATCATTTTAGCTTATTACTAATTACTGCGACCTATGACACCATTGGAGCAGTTAGAGTCATTAAAAAAGATAATGTATGAGTTTACCTGATATCAAATACTGCCCTAGTACATTAAAAGAAGGAAATAACACCTATGCATCAACAGCTTTAAAGCGTTTATTCAATGGAAAAAAGGTAAGTCATATACTTCCTTATGAATCGCCAGCAACAAACGAAGTAACAGATGAACTATTTGAAGATAATCGAAAAAGGATGTCTATTTCAGGCGTACAAGAAAAGTTCTCCGTTTTGTTGGACAAAAACAAATTACGCCTCATTAATGAAGGTGAACATGGACAATACATACTTAAACCTAAACCTGATGCAGGTAAGCATCCTGAAATGATGCCAGCCAACGAGCATTTAACGATGCAACTAGCCAGACAAGTTTTTAATATAGAAACTGCTGAGAACGCACTTATTTTTTTTAGCAATGGAGATCCAGCATATATTACTAAGCGATTTGATGTTAAAGGTGACGACACTAAGTGGGCACAAGAAGATTTTGCTGCGTTAGCGCAAAGAACCCCTCAAACGCATGGAGCAAACTATAAATACCAGGGTAACTATTATGAATTATTTGAAATACTAAAAAAGTTTGTCCCTGCCTACAGTGTTGAAGCTCCTAAGCTATTAAAGCTTGTGCTGTTTAACTACATATTTTCTAATGGAGATGCACATTTTAAAAACTTTTCTCTCATACAAACTGAGTTTGGAGATTTTAAATTGAGTCCAGCTTACGACTTACTAAATAGCCGAATTCATATTGAAGATAAAGATTTCGCACTTGAAGATGGTTTATTGCCTCCAGTTGAAGCAAAAGGAAAAGTAAAAGAACAGTTTCATAAGCTTGGAGAAATGGCTGGAATTAATATAAAACTAATTGATGATATTTTTTCTCTACTAAGTTCCAAAAAGGACGAAGTCCTTAGGTTAATTAGCCACTCATACTTATCTGATAAATTGAGCCGTAACTACGAACAGGCATATCTATCCCGATTAAAAAAACTAAACAGGAAATAATATTACCTCATATTGAATATAAATGGAGCAGGAATGTTCGATGGTTGGATTTCGAGATGTATGATGTAAAGTAAAAGGTTCAAGCGCCTGCGGCTAGCGTAGGCGGATTGCGGTGGAATGGCGGGTCGAGCCGACTGCGAGTGGAGCAAGGGTGGCAGATATGGAGGAGTGAGGAACGAACTACGGAGGATG
>JAFMVD010000056.1 GCA_025499625.1 Carboxylicivirga fragile
AGTTCTTCGAATATTTGCCGTAGCATATAGAGAAGAGCCATTTGTGAAATTATCTTGCTAAAAACTTGTTTTTATCTTAGAATGCTCGATGACCGCAGCCCGGTACAAATAAATTAAAAAAACAAAGACCGGGTATAGTCGGTTATGAGCGAGGAGAGTGACCGCACTTCGGTTAACTCAGTGACCGAAGGTGAGCAGCTTTATTTTACTCCATATAAGACTAACGCTGAAAATAAGGCTGCGATAGCCTGGCATGAACTTTTGCTGACGCGGGATGAAGAACACCTATGGACCAAGTCAGAATGGACTATACTTATAAACCTTCGTAATAATCTATGTTTTGACAATTTAAAACGTCAATCGGTAAGTAATTAATGTCAGCTATTTTTTCTTTTCTAAAGATTGCATTAAACATGAGCATAACTGCGTTGTAACCTTGCGATTTAGATTGTTGACCAATTAAGATATCGATAACTCCTTCTTTTAGAAACTGGATGTTTTCATCAAGTGTGTCAAAACCAATGAGCATAATGTTGGTAATATTACTTTTTTGAAGTATGGAAGCTATTCGAAAAGCGCGTGAGTTTGGAACATAAATAGTGCTTGTGTTGGGGTGCTCCTTTAAAAAGCCAATTAATTGTTTTTCGTATGAACGATTATTCGTATCAATTTTTAGATTTAAATGATGAATAACCGGTTGGACGAATTTCTTGTTTTCAAAATAATTTATAAAACCTTCTATACGGGCATGATGATGTGAATATTCCTGTTGTTCTTTTGAGATATAGGTGATTAAAACTTCATGTTTCTCTCTTAATGCCATCTGACAGAGACTGGCTGCTAATTTACCTGCACCGAAGGCATTTTGCCCAATAAACGATAATGGAGTAGCTTCTGAGTGGTGAATGTTGATATGAATATAAGGGATGTTTAATGTTTTAAGTTTTTCTGCGAATATACCTGATTCATTAAAAAACATGGGAACATAAATTACACCATCAGCTTTGCTGTCAATAGCAATTTTACAAGCTCCGTTAAAGGCATCCACACGGGGCGCGAAGTAAATCTTCTCAATTGCTAACTTAAATGATGATAGTTCTTTAATGGCCTTATTGATTCCTGCATCTGGTCGTTCCCAATATTTCGTTTCTTTGGGATCAGGAAGAAGACAAATGATTTTCAGTTCCTTCTTAAGAGCTAAGTTACGTGCTAGTATATCAGGTTCATATCCCAATTCTTTAACCGCTTTTTGAATTTTCTCCGCTGCTTTATTTGAGACTTTACCACGTTGATGTATAAAGCGATCCACCGTGCCAGCTGATACTTCTGCTTTTTTTGCAATATCGACTATTCTGATTTTCATATGCCTTTAATCTGTACTCAATTGTCATATGGAACTCGCCAATTCTAATCATACCATTATGCGAGATATTATTCCCAGGCTCGTTTCATGCTTTATAAAATAAGGACGCCAGTTCTAAACCAGCGTCCTGTTCTTTCAATTGTTGCATTCAAAGAAACTATTAATTGGGAAGAATTAAAAGTTGAAATAGTTTTTAGCATTGTAATAACAGATGCCTTCAACGTATTCCTTCAATAGTTCCATATCATTTGGAATTAGGCCTTTTTCAACATCTTCAGCTAAAAGATTACAAAGAATACGGCGGAAATATTCATGACGACTGTAACTCAAAAAGCTTCTGGAGTCAGTCAACATTCCTACGAAGCGACTTAATAAACCAAGGTTTGAAAGGGTATTTATTTGCTTTTCCATACCATCTTTCTGATCCAGGAACCACCAGCCTGAACCCCATTGTATTTTACCTGCTATTTTACCATCCTGAAAATTACCTAGCATGGTGGCATATACTTCGTTGTGTGAAGGGTTTAGATTATACAATATGGTTTTGGTCAATTTGTCTTCTGTGGCCAAACGATTTAAGAATTTAGAGAGGTCTTTTGCTACCAAATCATCACCAATTGAATCAAAGCCAGTATCAGGGCCAAGCTCATTGTACATTTTGGTATTGTTATTACGAATAGCCCCAATATGGAATTGTTGTGTCCAGCCTTTGTTGTGGTCCATCACTGCCAGTTCGTATAAGACTGCTGATTTGTATTTTAATATTTCGGACTCAGTCAATGCTTCCTTATTTAAAGCCTTGGCGAAAATAGCTTCAATTTCCTGTGTGGTGAAGTCCTCGCAGAAGAAGCGGTCCAAACCATGGTCAGATAATTTACACCCCATCTGTTCAAAAAAGTCCTGACGAATTTGCAATGCATTTAATAGATCAGAATAGTTTAGGATGGTCGTACCTGCCGTTTCTGCTAATTTGGAGATATAAGCATTAAAGTCATCCAGCTTTTCAATGGCCATGGCTTTGTCGGCTCTCCATGTTGGAAATACTTTTGTGTCAAACCCTGAGTCTTTTATCATCTGGTGCCATTCCAGTGAATCAACCGGGTCATCAGTGGTGCAAATTACTTCTACATTAGCTTGTTTAATCAAGCCTTTACACGAGAATTCAGCGGTTTGTAATTTAGCATTACAATCGTCCCAGATCTCTTTTGCCGTGTTTTTGTTTAAAATTGTTTTAATGCCGAAGGGCTTGTTCAATTCCAGATGTGTCCAATGATAAAGAGGGTTGCGTAAAGTATAAGGTACGGTTTTGGCCCAATTGTAAAATTTATCCCAATCGCTTACATCACCCGTTATCTCATTTTCTGGAATGCCATTGGTGCGCATTGCACGCCACTTATAGTGATCGCCATATAACCAAGTTTGAGTTAGGTTTTTGAAATTAACATCTTCGGCAATTTGTTGCGGAGGAATATGACAGTGATAATCAATAATTGGCAGGTTGGCTGCATATTCGTGATACAATTTTTTCGCGACATCGTTTGATAATAGAAAGTCATTGTGTATAAAAGTGCTCATTGTTATATCGTTTTAATTAAAGGGTAACGCCACTCTTAAAAATGGCTATCTCCTTAAAGTTTGTTAGTTCGTGTTTTAATTTTTTACCATTGGCAATTTCAATTAGAAAATCTGTGAATTCCTTTCTTAACTCATCCATACTTACTGTACCATCTACTAAGCCGCCGGCATTAAAATCCATCCAATTGCCTTTGTGATTAAATAGTTGTGAATTTGTTGCGATTTTCATGGTTGGCACAAAGCTGCCAAATGGGGTACCACGTCCAGTAGTGAATAAAACCATCTGACAACCAGTAAACCCTAATGCAGAACTGGCAACTAAATCATTGCCAGGTGACCATAGTAGGTTAAGTCCAGGTGTCTTTATTTGATCGCCATAAGCAAGCACGTCACTCACAATGGCATCGCCACCTTTTTGAACGCAGCCTAGTGATTTTTCTTCTAGTGTAGTGATGCCACCATTTTTGTTGCCAGGTGAAGGATTTTCATAAATGGGTTGATTACTTGTTCTGAAATAATCTTTAAAACCATTGATTAAATCAACTGTCTTGCAAAACACATTCTCAGTTTCGGCCCGCTCCATTAAAATCGTTTCGGCACCAAACATTTCAGGAACTTCGGTCAGCACGGTTGTGCCTCCTTGGGCCACCAACCAATCAGAGAAGCGTCCTAATAGGGGATTGGCAGTAATTCCAGAGAATCCATCGCTACCACCACATTTTAATCCAATTTTAAGTTTGGATACAGGAGCTGTTGTGCGTTTATCATTCCTCATCTGTTCACATAGGCTTTTAACAATTTTCAGCCCTACTTCTACTTCGTCTTCAACTTCTTGAGAAATTAAAAAGTGTACTCTATCTTTATCCCATGTGCCAATGATTTCTTTTAACTGTGAAGTCTGGTTGTTTTCGCAACCCAATCCAAGCACTAAAACACCGCCTGCATTTGGGTGTTTAATGGCAGCCGCTAATGCTTTTTGTGTATTTAAATGGTCACCACCTAGTTGAGAACAACCGTACTGATGACTTAATACCAAGATGTCATCCAAATGGCTGGTGTCCGTTTCAGCTTTTAATTGATCTACAATGAGCTTGGCTTGACCGTTTACACACCCAACTGTGGGGATAATCCATAATTCATTGCGAATACCTACATCACCGTTTTTTCGCACAAAGCCTTCGAAGGTGCGTTGTTCCTGAGGAATGTTTAAGGCCTGTCCTTTAGGTTCGTATTGGTATTCAAGGTTTTCATCAAGACCTGTTCGCACATTATGCGAATGAACGTGTTGTCCAACTTCGATCGCTTCCTTAGCTATTCCGATCGAGTAGCCATATTTAATAATGTGCTCATCCTTTGCGATAGTTGAAACGGCTATTTTATGACCTTGAGGAATGTCATTAGCTACCCTTATGCTGGAAGCGTTATGCGTAATAATTGTATCCTTCTCAATTGCTTGGAGTGCAACAATTACATTATCACCCGGATGTATTTGAATGTATTTGCTCATGATTTACTTTTTATTGTGCCATTTTAATTGCCGATTGGATACCATTTTCCATAATCTCAGTAATGTTTTTGCTTACCACCTCCGTTAAACCCTCGATGGATGATAAATCAGTGTTCCAGATTTTTTGATTTGATAAAATGGCAGCAGTTAATGATTTGTATGACTGCATATTTTCCCATTCATTTTGTATGAATTCAATATGTTCTTTTGTGTCGTTAATCGTGAAGTCAAGATGGTTGTATTTTCCTCTATAAAGAACAATAAGTGCAGCTAATGAGAGTGATAATTTAGCTGGAATTTTACCATTACTGTTGTAGCAGTCAAACAATGAAGGGTAATCGCGAGTCATCCATTTAGACAATGAATTAAGCGAAATGTCTTTTAAGAAATGACGAATATAGGGGTTGAAAAAGCGCTCAAGTATTTCATCTGCAAATATGCCAAGGTTTTTTTTATCACCTTCAATGTTCGGAATAATCTCATTGGCGACCATACCATTTATAAATGCTGAAATTACTTTGTCGTCAAAAGCCTCCTTTACTGTTTCATATCCACTTAATAAGCCAATTGGAACTAAAGCTGTGTGTGATCCATTGAGAATGCGCACTTTTTTATCGCGAAATTTGGTCATGTCTTCTAACCATACCACATTTAAACCCGCTTTATCAAATGGATACTTTTCTCGAATGTTTAAGGGTGCCTCAATGGCCCAAAGGTGGAAGTACTCTCCTGCAACAACTAGGTTGTCCTCGTAACCAATGTCTTCTTGTATTGCCTTTATATTATCCCTTGGAAATCCGGGGACAATTCTATCTACCAAAGTGTTGCAGAATGTACAGCTATTGTTTATCCAGTTTATGAATCCTGTTTCTAGCTCATGACTTGCGGCTAATTCTAGAACAATCTCTTTTAGAATACTCGCATTTTTGTCAATTAACTCACAACAGAAAAAAGTTAAACCTTTAGCTTCATCACCCTTGAAGTGTTGATATCTTTTAAACAACAGTTGTGTCACCTTGCCTGGGAATGATTTTGGGGGCCGTGCATGGATATCTTCGTTGTCGATACGGCTAATGCCAGCTTCGGTGGTATTGGAAACAACCAGTTCTAATTCAGGATTCAGAATATATTCTTGATACTTTTCGTAATCTGAATAAGGGTTAATGGCGTCCATGATACAATCTACCATTTCTGTTTCCTGCACTGGCTTACCATCTTTTATGCCTTGCAAAAGAACGTGATATAGGTTGTCTTGCTTATTTAGTAAATCAACCATTCCTTTTTCCAATGGCTGTACAACCACAACACCATTATTGGTTTCAAGCGCCTTATTACTTTTGTGAATCATCCAATCTACAAAAGCGCGGAGGAAGTTGCCTTCCCCAAATTGTAGAATCTTAAAATTATAATTATTTGCTTCCGGATATGTTGTTCTATTTAAAGCTTTCATATGTAATTAGTTTAATTATTTGATTAATGAGTATACTTTAATTTAATGCTTGAATTTGACTATGTCCACTTTTTTTAGAGAGATAGCGATACAAAGTTAAAGAAAAAAATGTGTGCGCGCACATATTGTAAAAATGGGTTAAGCCTTTCAGTTTTTACATGGTTTATATTTTTCCAAGAGAATGCGTTATTCAGTCTTTAAAGATGAATGGTCATTTGTGACTGATTTAGAATAATATTCATTTCAAAAATGATGCAATTCAAAAGCAAGCAAATGTGAATAATGGTACTTAGTTTAATTAAGAAATTTATGAAAAGTTTTCATTTGACGGGTGTTTTAAGATAAAATGCCACCCATATAAATTTATGTGCGTTAGTAACTTGCCTATGTTTTAAATAAATGATTTTACTAACTATTAAAAGAATTGTTTTATGAAAAAAGTTTACACTTTATTAAGTGCCCTATTCGTAATGGGAATTGTGACAGGGCAAGTATGGAATGTGTCATCTGATGCTTTTAATGCATTAGGGACTATTACGACCGAAACAAGCGTATCTGGTTTTACAATTTATGCTGCAGCTGACAAAACTGTGATAATTGAAGAGAATAGTAAATCAATGGATGGTATTGATTTTACCCATCGTATGAAACTGGGAGGTTCTGGAAGTTGGACAGATGCGACGACTCCATATGGACGAGTTTTAGGATTTGATGTTACGGGAAGCTGCACTATTACGGTATATGGAATGTCGTCAAGCAGTTCGGCCACACGCGAACTAGTAGTCGCATATGGGGATAAGGACACTGAATTAGGACGTCTTATAACAGGTGGTGCAGTCATTGATAAAGGTGTGTTTAGCCATACTGGAGGTGCTACCAACTTTTATTTATATTCGGCATCCAGTGGTTTTAATGTCTACATGGTAAGTGTAGATTACGCATCATCAATTGAAATAAAAGATGTCAATAAAAATGTAGTTCGAAAAGAATACTACAACGTTAATGGAGTAAATGTGGGCAACAATTTTAATGCTTTAAGTAAAGGTGTTTATATTGAATGTTTGTATTACAGCGACGGATCAAAAAATACAACAAAAGTTTGTAAGACTAGACTATAATAATTTTTGATTTATTTGATTAGATGGGGAAGTATCATATTCCCCTTTTTTTTGATGTTTGATAAGATGCATATCTAATGTTATCTATGATATTGTTAGTTGAGCACAGTAGTAATTTAATTACTCCCTTTCTGTTTATTTGTAAGCAATAACATGCCAAATATATACCGTGAATTACAATGCGCTTATTAACTATTGTTGAACTACGATTATTTATTGAGGTCTTTTTTTACTTTGCTTGGAGGATAGCCATTTAGCATTTTAAATTGTTTCGAAAAGTATTTAACATCAGTATAACCAATTTTATAGGCCGTTTCGGTTACTGAATATCCTTTTTTAAGTAATTCGAGACTGAGCTTGAGTTTTACTTGCCTTATAAATTCAAGAGGGCTAAGGCCAGTTAAACCTTTCACTTTGTTGTATAACACAGTTCGGCTCACGCAGAATTTTTTTGCAACAGAGTCAACAGTTAAATCCTCGGTATAGTTGGCTTCGACATATTTTAGTAGGTTGTGTAAAAACTCCTCATCCTTTGTGTTCACTTTTAGGGTGTCTGGATCAATGGTTTTATTATCTCTATATTTGGAAATAACAAGTTTGCGTTGGCCAATGAAACTGTGCAGTACTGCTCTAAGATGTTGCGACTTTAATGGTTTGGTAATGTATGCTTCGGCACCGGATTCATAACCAATTATTTGATCTTTCATATCCGTTTTAGCTGTAATCATAACGATAGGGATATGGCATAGACTAAAGTTATCTTTTAATTTTTGGGTCATTTCTATCCCGTCCATCTCAGGCATCATTATATCAGTAACAATGGCATCAGGGTTATGTATTTCAGCAAGTTTGAGACCTTCTTTTCCATTTGCTGCCCACAGGCAATTGAATTCTATTTTTAGTTTACTTTGTATATAGTCAGCAATTTGCTTATTGTCTTCTACAACCAAAATGGTATTTTTTTGTTCGTCTAACAAGTCACTTTCTGGCATTGTAAAGTTGAATTCTTCGTTAAATTGCTTATGCGGTAGTGGGGGTAGCTCTATTTTTTGAATGTGCATTACATTAGTCTGATTTAAAAGATGCTTATTGTCAATTGGCATATTAAAGCAAAAACAGCTGCCTTGATCCAGCTGAGAGTTTACTTTAATATCTCCGCCATGCAACTTTGCTAATTCAAATGCCAATGCCAGTCCAATACCGCTGCTACGATGATCATTCTTATTTAGGATGACAAATCGGGTGAAAATATCTGCAATGTTTTCATGAGAAATACCAGGGCCTTCATCCACTATATTTACCAATGCTGTATCTGGATTATCAGTGTCAACTTCAACAGAGACACTTACATTTTTTCCTTTGGGAGTAAACTTAATGGCATTGGAAATAATGTTATAAATTATTGAATCGAGCTTACTAGCATCAGCCCAAACGTCAATACAATCCCTTGTTTTTTGAAACTTAAAATGAATGCCATTATGTTTAGCCAATGGGATAAAGCTTTCGTAAATGCTTTGGGTAAATGAAACCAGATTTATCTTTTGCACATTTAAACTCATTTTGTTATTCTGAATACGCCTAAAATCGAGTAGCTGGTTTACCAGGTGCAGCATTCGCTTGGTGTTTTTCTTCATTAGGCCAAGCTGATTTTGAAGGTCTTTGGTGATGGTGCTATCCTCTAAAATATCTTCCAAAGGTCCAAGGATAAGCGTTAAAGGTGTTCGGATTTCATGTGAGATATTGGTGAAGAAGCGTAGTTTTAAATCACTAATTTTCTTCTCCAGCTTCAGATCTTGCCGATATTTATTAACCCTTATTATTATGCCCCTTGTGAACCATAAGATACCAAAAAGCAATAATACATAGCCCAAATATGCCCAAGTTGTTTTCCACCATGGCGGAGTGATAGTTATGCTGATTTCTTTAGTGTAATTATTCCACCGTCCGCTTCGGTTTGTGTGCTTGACTTTAAAGGTGTATTGGCCATGTGGAAGATTGGTATATGTGGCTTTTGTTTGATTACCTACATAATTCCAATTGCTTTCAAAACCTTCGAGCAAATAAGCATATTGAATCATGGATGGGTTGAGAAGATCGAGGGCTGAAAATTCAAGACTAAAGCTAGATTGTAGATAGTTTAATCGGATGGCATCTGTGAATGATATACTTTGTTTCAAAGGTGAATCTGTCGTATTTACCGCCACATCTTTATTAAACAATTGAAAATTAGTTAACTTAATCAGATTTAGATTGATGGGTGAACCAATTATTTGCGCATCAATTATTTCAACCCCTTCAGAACCGCCAAATACAAGTCTTCCATCGTTCAATTTAAAACACGCACTCTCTGTAAAATTATTAAATGATAGACCATTTGATTCGTTATATATTTCGATTGTTTCGGTTTCCGGATTATAGTGGTTCAGTCCAAATTCGGAGCTAAACCAAAGCTGATTTTGATCGTCTTCTAAAATACCATAGATAACATTGTTTGAAAGACCACTTTTTTTGGTAATGTTTTTGAATTGATTGTGTTCGGTGAGAGGTAATTGAAGTTGAGTTACTCCACCACCAAATGTACCAAACCATAGTCGATGCTCTGAATCTTCGAATACTTCACCTACATCGTTGTAGTTAATTTTCTGTGAATTACCTGATTCCTTGAAGTATGATGAGAAAGTATAACGTTTATTTGTCAAGCTATCCTTTTTTATCACATTTAAACCAAATGCCGTTGCAAACCAAAGATTAGAATCAGAATCACATTTGATTTTTCTAACCTGATTACTTGACAAGTGACTATTTTCATTTGTAAAATGTTCGAATGTTAAGTGTTTTGGATTTTTGTCTGTTACTCTACAAGCGCCATTCCCGTATGTGCCAATCCAAATATTACCTAATTTATCTTGTTCAATACTATAAATATTATTGTTCGAAATTGATGAGCTATCGGCAGTATTTGTTTGGTAATTATAAAAGGTAAGATCCTTTAAGGTTTTTTTGTTGCTACCAATTGGCATTTTACTGACAAATAATCCATGTCCTTTAGTACCAAGCCACATATGGTTTTGATCGTCAACAAACATGCAGTACACATTTGTTGTTTTAAGCGATGACTTGTTGTTAAGCAATGATTGAAGGGTGTGAATTTTTTGGAAATTAGAGTCATAGATATGAATAACTCCATCCTTTGTGCTTAGCCATATATATCCGTTTTTATCTTGATAAACGCAGCGAACCACATTGTCAATCATTTGCTTGATTATGCGCGTAGGTAAGATATGTTTGAAGGCAGGATTGCGTTTTATAACTTTTTCGAGTCCACCTTTGTATTGCCCGGTTCCAAGCCATAACTGTCCTGATAAATCCTCAGTAATACTATGCACAATATTTGATGAAATGGAGTAGTTATCATTCGGTTCATTCTCGTATTTTTTAAAACTATCAGATGGGCGGTGATAAAAAGCTAAAGCTCCGCCGTGTAAACCAATCCACAAATTAGAGTCCTTATCTTCGTAAAAAACATGTCGTTCGCGATCTGTAATACTTATTTGTTCTGGTTCAGTTAATTGATAATAATTTGTTTTTTTATTTGCCAAGTTGAGCTTGGTTACGCCAAACACATCTGTGGTAATCCATGCATCATTAAAGCGATCGAAATAAACTGTTTCAATGTTTAAACCATGTGTTTTTACTTTCGACCATTGTTGATTGGCCGAGTTATACATTAATAAACCTCCATCTTTAAATGCCACTAAGCATGTAGTATCGCTGGAAGAATAGATTTTAGAGATTTGATTTGAGGGCAGTAGTTGATTGTTAGATTGGTTGATGAAGTGATAGGAGTGAGATTTTTTGTTAAAACAAACCAAACCTTGATTGTCAGTTCCTAACCACACCTCGTTATCTAATTCAATTGCAGAATTGAAGGAATAGTTTATAAAATAATGTTCAAAATCAAAATGTTGCTTCTTAACATCCGAATGCTGTAATAGATTAATTCCTCTTACTGTGCCAACCCAAACAGCGGAGTCTTGACTTGAGAAAATGAAGCGTACATCATTGTTGGTTATTGAGAAACGCCCTTTATCACTAATTTGGGAGGAGATATAGGTATTATCAGATGGATTATGGTTTAAGTGATAGATGCCACGCTCGTTGGTGCCAATCCAGATTTGATTTGAATCATATTGCAAAAAGCATGTTGCTTTATTAATCTTTTCATAGTTCGGATCATGATAATCCGGAACGGTCTTAAATGATTCTGTAATTGGATTAAAGAAATGATAATAATGATCATAGGTTTCTATCCAAATATAACCTTGTTGGTCTTGCCATAGGTTAATTACACGGTTATTAATGAAGGTTGAGCTTTTTAATACACTGTCAAATGTTTTGAAGCGGTAACCATCAAAACGGTTTAAGCCGTTCAGTGTCCCTATCCATAGAAAACCATCTTTATCACATAATAGGCTAGCTACAGAATTTTGCAATAATCCATCTTTGGAGTCGTAATGTTCAAACCTAAATATATCTTGTCCTTTTGAGGTGAAGTTTGACAATACTAGGAAAGAAAAAATATATGTAAAAAATCTAAGTTTCATAATCATTTTTAACAATTGTAAAGATAATCTTTAAAGGAAACATAAAGTAAAAGCTTAAAAAATGTATTTTCAATTGTTTTCATAAAAATCTGTAAAAGAGTGTCATGAAAAAATGTCTCCTATAAATTCTTGCGAAATGACTACCATTTTAAGACGATTTGTAGTCCATTTTGTTATTCTACGTACCTTAATTTTACATTATCTGAAATTTAACAGATATTAAATAAAGCGAATTGTTGTCGTGTTGATTATTGTTGAAGTTAATTAAATGATTTTATATATGAAAAAATGTCAAGCATTGTTAAGCGCTAAGCGATGTAATCAAACCTTCTTAAAAAAGGTAACAAGTCTTATCGCTTTTGTGTTTATTATGAACACAGCAATTTATGCCCAGGTGAATATGGTATATAAGGGTGTTGATAATACCGGCGAAATTATTTGTACTGATGTTATTAATGCCACTATCGACTCATTATATACTATTGGAGGTGGTGAACTTTATTTCCCGGCAGGCCAATATTTGTCTGGCCCTATTGAAATGAAAAGTAACATAACTCTAAACTTCGAAGCAGGAGCTATTTTAAAGTTTTCAGATAATTTCGATGATTATTTACCGATGATTGATTCTAGGTGGGAAGGTGTTAGAGTGAAAACTTTTAAATCGCCCATATATGCTCACAATGCTAAAAATATAACACTCAAGGGACGGGGTTTAATTGATGGTAATGGTAAAAAATGGTGGGATTTCTGGTGGCCATTGAAACGTGGTGAACAATCCACAAACTCAAAATGGGAGCAATTATTTTTTGACCATAATAAAGCCTTAATTGAGAAAAACGCGTATTTGCAGAAAATGGGTAATTTTCTACGACCACCATTATTTATGCCATATAATTGTGAGAATGTTCGCATCGAAGGTCTTACTTTTATGAATCCACCTTTTTGGACCATTATGCCCGCTTTCTCTGAAAATATTACCATTGATGGAATCACGATAATTAATCCTGAAGATTCACCAAATACAGATGGAATTGATCCTTCTTCATGTAAGAATGTAAGAATTAGTAATTGCCACATTAGTGTTGGCGATGATTGTATTGTGATAAAAGCAGGAAGAGATGAAGATGGTCGGGAAGCTGCATCACCAACTGAAAATATTACCATAACAAATTGTACAATGATGGATGGTCATGGTGGTGTTGTTGTTGGTAGTGAAATGTCGGGAAGTGTGCGCCGAGTTACAATTTCTAATTGTGTATTTAAAGGCACTGACCGTGGTATCCGTTTTAAAACCATGCGTGGAAGGGGTGGAGTCATTGAAGATGTAAATATTTCAAACATTGTTATGTACGATATCTTAAAGCAAGGTATCATGATGAATATGCGTTATCACGAAACACCTGTTGAACCTGTTTCAGATCGCACACCGACAATCCGAAATATTTCGATAAGTAATGTGCGTATCAATAAGGCTAAACAAGCTATTGCTTTTCTTGGTCTTGAAGAGCGAAGTATTCAAAACATCCGAATAAGTGGTGTTACTATTAATGCCAATCAGGGTATTTTTGGGGAGTATGCCGAAGATATTGACCTAAGTGATATTCGTATTCAGGTGGATAAAGGCATCCCGGTTGAATTTAAAAAATCAAAAGCGATTCAATTGCGCGGTTTAACTGTTACCGGTGATAATTTAAATAAAGGAGCTTTATCTGTTACGGAAGTTAATAATTTACTTATTACCAATTGTTTTCAAACGGATGTAATGCCTTTTTATATGGATATTGATGATGCTTCGGGTCATGTTTACTTAATTAACAATGTGTTGCCGGGTGTTGAGAAGAGCTTAAAAACAAAGACAAAACTGGTTATTCAACAAGGAAATATTCTTAGTAAATAATTATCAGCAATTATGAAGTATCTGATATATATAGTTTTATTAGTAAGTTTGTTAGCGTGTAAATATCGTTCGGAAGCATCATCACAAAATGTAGATTCAAGTCGTAAGTGGTCGGTAAAGATGGCAGATAATGTGATTAATGAATATGATAGTTTAATCCATTACCTCAATCCTAAAAAAGTAAAATGGGAATATGATTATGCTTTTCTCGGACAGGCCATTGATCGATTGGGTGATATTGATGCCAAGTATTCTAAATATATGGCGGATTACATTAACTATTTTGTTCGCGAGGATGGCAGCATTTTCAAATATAAATTAAGCGATTATAACATCGATCGAGTTAATCCGGGTAAAAATGTGATTACACTTTATAAAAGAACCGGAGAAGTTAAGTACAAAAAGGTTATTGAACAGTTGGTGCAGCAAATGTATGAACACCCAAAAACACAAAATGGTGGGTATTGGCATAAAAAGCGCTATCCACATCAGATGTGGTTGGATGGTATTTACATGGCATCGCCATTCTTGGCTCAATATGCAAAGGAGTTTAATGAACCGCATTGGTTTGATGTGGTAAGCTTTCAGATTAAGCTTATCTATCAACAAACCAAAGATGAAAAAAGTGGCTTGCTTTTTCATGCATGGGATGAGAGTAAAGAACAAAGGTGGGCCAATTCTGAAACTGGTCAATCGCCACATTTTTGGAGTCGTGCCATGGGATGGTATGTGATGGCTATCGTTGATGTACTTGATTTTTTGCCAAAAAATCATGCGGATCGATCAGAGTTAATTACCATTCTTAAAGAGACCTGTAGTGCTTTGATGGAAGTACGTGATTCGGAAACAGCCCTTTGGTATCAGGTTTTAGATCAAGGAAATAGAGAAGGGAATTACCTTGAAGGTTCGGGGTCGGCCATGTTTTGTTATGCAATGGCCAAAGGATCAAGCAAAGGCTATTTGCCAAAAAAATATCGAACATATGCTGAGCAAACATTTGAAGGGATACTTACCAATTTAATTACTGAATATCCTGATGGGCATATCGAAATGAAGGATGTATGCGGTGGATGTGGGTTAGGTGGAGATCCCTATCGGGATGGTTCATTTGAATATTACATTTCGGAGAAGAAAGTGATTAACGACACAAAGGGAGTGGCTCCTTTTATTTTAGCTGCTATTGAATTAGATAGATAGACTGATGTTAGTTGGCTATAACTATTGGCCAACAAAATCAAATATTTAAATTATGAAAATCCTAGTAAAAAACGTTTTGTTTTTGGCTTTGGTGGCACTTGCATTTAACTGCTCCAAAGCTCAGCAAGTTCCTGCATTTCCTGGTGCTGAGGGTGCTGGTAAATTCACTTCTGGAGGCCGTGGAGGATTCGTTTATACCGTTACCAATCTTAATGACGATGGCCCAGGAAGCTTAAGAGATGGTGTTCAGAAGAAAGGGGCACGAACAATTGTTTTTGGGATTAGTGGAATTATTGATCTTAAGTCTCAATTAGCCATTAATAATGGAGATCTTACAATTGCAGGACAATCAGCTCCAGGAGATGGAATTTGTATAAGTGGACAAGGTCTTCGTATTAATGCAGATAATGTAATTCTTCGATATTTACGAATCCGTCCAGGAGATGGCTTACAGACCGAATTGGATGCTTTAACAGGAATGCGTCAAGCAGATATAATAGTGGATCATTGTAGTTTAAGTTGGGCAACGGATGAAGTCTGTTCTTTGTATGATATAAATAATTTAACACTTCAGTGGTGCATTTTAAGTGAGAGTTTGAATAATAGTTTTCATTCCAAAGGCTCTCATGGATATGGTGGAATATGGGGTGGACAAAAGGCTACTTTTCACCATAATTTATTAGCACACCATACAAGTCGTAATCCTCGATTGCAAGGAAGTAGAGGCCATAAGCGTCCGAAGAGTGAGCAAGTTGAAATGGTGAATAATGTTGTTTACAATTGGCGCTCTAAATGTATTTATGCTGGTGAAGAGGGCAACTATTCCATTATAGCTAACTTTTTTAAGCCTGGACCTGCAACTGGTAAAAAAGCAAGCAGAAATATTTTAGAACCTTATAAACCATTTAGTAATTATAATTTTTCCGAAAATATAGTGGATGGTAATAAGGAATTAAGCGAAGATAATCGAAAGGCAATTCTAATGCCGATAGATTCTATTACACGGTTTGTAAAGTCAGAACCATTATACAATTCGGGTATTAAAATAGAAACCGCACAAGAGGCTTATTTAAAAGTCTTAAATACTGCAGGCGCAAATCTGATCCGAGATAAGGTGGATAAACGAATTGTGGAAGAAGTTAAAAATGGATCTGCACTGGGAGCACAGTTCGGCATAATTAATTCACAGGAAGATGTTGGAGGCTGGCCTGAAATAAAAAGTGTTATAGGCCCTGTAGATTCAGACAAAGATGGAATGCCTGATAATTGGGAAGTTTCCCAAGGCCTAAATGCGCATGACAATACAGATGGATCCAAGTATATATTAGATAAGTACTACACAAATTTAGAAATGTATTTAAACAGTTTACTAAAGCAAATCTTATGAAAAAAGAAAATTGTCAACTCAACAAGTTTTTGTTGCTTGGCTTGTTAATGCTCTTCTTATGTAGCAATACCAGTTGGGCACAAAAAGTCAGTGGTAAAGTTACTGATACGAGCAATCAGCCATTACCGGGAGTTACCGTTATGGTTAAAGGGACTACAGATATTGGAACGATAACGGATATTGAAGGTAGATACGAATTAAGCATACCAGATATTCAAAATGATGTGCTTATCGTTTCGTTTATTGGAATGGTAACGCAAGAAATTGCTGTTGCTGGCCGTTCCACAATTGATGTTACGCTTATCGATGAGTATACTGAACTTGATGAAATAGTTGCCATTGGATATGGAACAGTAAGGAAAAGAGACATTACTGGGTCTGTTGTTTCCGTTAAAGGATCAACTTTAGAAGCTATTCCAGTAACGTCTGCTGCTGAAGCCATGTCAGGTCAGATGGCAGGTGTTCAGGTGATCACGACTGAAGGATCACCTGATGCTGATGTTACTATTCGAGTTAGAGGTGGTGGCTCCATCACCCAGGATAATTCTCCAATGTATATTGTAGATGGTTTCCCAGTTAACTCAATTTCTGATATTCCCGCTTCTGAGATTGAATCTATCGATGTGTTAAAAGATGCATCATCTACCGCCATTTATGGAGCTCGCGGTGCAAATGGCGTTGTTATTATAACGACTAAGAGTGGTGAAGAGGGAAAAGTGTCAGTAAGTTACAATGCTTATACTGGTATTAAAAAGATTGCCAAAACTCTCCCAACACTTGGAGTAGAGGATTTTGTACATTGGCAATATGAGGTGGCTGCCTTAAGAAATGGTATGGAAGATCTTTCTTCTTTTGAAAGGTATTTTGGTTATTATCAAGATATTGATCAATATGCAGGACAAACGGGTAACGACTGGATGGAGCAAGTTTATGGGCGAACAGGAAAAACCTTTAATCAGGATTTGAGTATCCGTGGTGGTTCAGAAAAGTTTGCTTATAATTTCAGTTATGCCGGAATTAGTAATAAGGAGATTATGCTTGGATCGGATTTTAAGCGACACAACCTTGCGCTTAAATTAGATCACAAGCCTAATGATAAAATTGCACTTTCATATTCGGTGAGGTACTCTGATGCCGAAATCAATGGAGGAGGTGCAATTGATCAAATTTCTGGTACACCAACAGATTCACGTGTTAAACATGCGATGATTTATTCACCAATTCCATTAAATGGATTGGAAGATTACGCTGATGAAGATGTATCTAGTTACATGATTAATCCTTTAACTGCTGTTGCTGATAACGATCAGGTGCAAAAAAGAACAACACTCAATATGGGTGCTAGTTTTGCATGGGAGATTGTTGATAATTTACAATTTAAAACTGAAGTAGGTATGCAAACATATACCTATGGGAGAGATCGATTCTATGGGCCAAGTACTTATTATGTTTCAAATTATGTTGATGCAGAATATCAAGGATTACCTGCCGCTGAGATTAGAGAAACAAAAAGGGGTAAATATAGAAGTACTAATACTTTAAATTATGATTTTGCAAATATTGTACAAAATGAGAATCATGGTCTTAAACTTTTAGTTGGTCAGGAATTATTATACGGATATGAAAGTGTACTTACAAATACTGTTCAAGGATATCCATCGTTTTTTACTTCAGACGAAGTTTTTAGACTTACGACTCAAGGTGTACCACTAAATATCGATAACGAAATTAAAGCAGATAATAAATTGCTTTCGTTTTTTGGACGAGCTAATTATGACTTTAAAGGTAAATATTTAGTATCAGCTACTTTTAGGGCCGATGGTTCTAGTAAATTTGCTGAAGGAAATCGATGGGGATACTTTCCATCTGCTGCTGTAGCTTGGAGAATATCTGAGGAGAGTTTTATGGAAGGTATTTCAGGAACTCTAAATAATCTGAAATTACGAGTTAGTTATGGTACTGCTGGTAATAACAATATTCCATCAGGTCAACTTGTACAGGCTTTTGGTTCGAACAGTACAACCTATATTAATGGTGTAAGTGGGTATTGGTCTGTTGATAGTCAAATGGCAAATCCAAATTTAGTGTGGGAGACAACGGTAACTCGTAATGTTGGATTAGACTTTGGATTATTCAATAGTAGGCTAAGCGGTACCTTTGAAGTTTATCAAAATACAACTACAGATCTTTTGATCAACTTCCCAGTTTCGGGTACGGGCTATGCGAGCCAATACAGAAATATGGGTGAAACCCAAAATCACGGTTTGGAAGCTTCTATTAATTGGGTAGCAATTGACAAGCCTAACTTTGGACTTAATTTTGGTTTCAACGTGGGAATGAACAAAAATAAAATAAATGACCTAGGTACAATGGGTGATTTCGGTCAGTCATCAGGATGGGCTTCGACAGAAATTGGTACTGACTATTGGATTGCCAAAGGTGGTCCAGTAGGTCAAATTAGAGGTTATTTATCTGATGGTCGATATGAAGTGTCAGATTTTGAGGGCTATGATGAGGTTTCTGATACTTGGGTTTTGAAGGAAGGTATTGCTGATAATACAGGTCTTATAGGAACCCTTCGCCCAGGATCGATGAAGCTAAAAGATATTAATGGAGATGATGTTGTTGATGTAGATGACAATACTGTGATAGGTGATGTTAACCCGCTAAGCACTGGTGGTTTTAATATATCTGCACGAGCTTATGGCTTTGATTTAACTACTATCTTTAGTTATAGTTATGGAAATGATGTGTACAATGCTAATAAAATTGAATATTCATCAACAAGTAGGTATCCATACCG
Organism: Carboxylicivirga fragile; assembly: GCA_025499625.1. GTDB lineage: Bacteria > Bacteroidota > Bacteroidia > Bacteroidales > Marinilabiliaceae > Carboxylicivirga > Carboxylicivirga fragile. Next base: position 18,902 of record JAFMVD010000056.1, read on the forward strand.
AACTATGATTGATGATATGGCCGCTGGTAAAAGATGGAATAATATCGATGAAAGTGGACAATTGGTAAATGACCCTACGACACTAGCTGCGATGAATGAAAATACATCGATGTGGTCGCCATTTATGAGGAATTATATTTTGAGCGATTGGGCAGTTGAAGATGGTTCTTTCCTACGTTTGAACACATTAACCTTAGGGTATACTATTCCAAAATCATTAACTGAAAAGGTACGTATAAATAACTTAAGGTTTTATGCAACGTGCAACAATCTGTTTGTTTTAACCAATTATTCGGGATTCGATCCAGAAGTTTCAACACGTAGAAAAACACCTCTAACACCAGGTGTTGATTATTCGCCCTACCCAAAGAGCAGACAGTTTATTTTTGGTTTAAATCTTAATTTTTAATTGAAGCATCTTTTGATTATGAAAAATATAACATACATACTGATTTTGTTTTTGGCAGGCGTGTTAAGCTCGTGCGAAGACTACCTAGATGCTCCTACTCAGTCCACTATGGATGAGTCATTGATATTTTCAAATGTTGAATTGGCAAAAGGAGCGATCGATGGAATAAAAGAACCAATGGGACAGACCAATTCTTATAGAGGTAGGTTCTTAACGCATTACGGATCTAATACTGATATTGAGTGGAATAATTCAACGTCAATAAATGCACGAGGTGATTTATCTCGATATATAAATTCCTCTACGAATTCTGATATGAACAGAGACAATGTTTATTGGGCGATGTTATACAGAGGAATAGAGCGTGCCAATGTATGTATTAGAGGGCTGCGAACATATGGGAGCCCAGAACCCGGGACAGAGATGGGACAGCTTCTTGGAGAAGCAATTACACTTAGAACCATTTTTTATTCTGACTTATTAAAAGCACATGGAGACATTGTTGCCAGATTCGAACCGATAACATCAGAAACTATTTACATGTCAAAGAGCAATAGGGATGTTATCTATAAGCAGTTGATTGCAGATTTGGAAGAAGCAGCTACCTTAGTTGCTTGGCCCAATGAAACGGCAGCTACATCTACTACTGAAATGGTTAATAAGGCTTTTGTTAAAGCTTTTCGCGCACGTCTTTGTTTGTGGGCTTCTGGATATGCACAACGAGGTGCCAGTATTAGTCGAAGTTCAGATCCGGAATTATCAGTTGATGTATTATATCCGATTGCTTTGCAAGAATGTAAAGATGTAATGGAAAGTAACAAAGCATCATTAGAAACATCCTTCGAAACCGTTTGGAGAAAAAATTGTGAGGAAGTGATTACTGCAGGGGCAGAATCGCTGTGGGAAGTTCCTTTTTCCGAGGCTCGTGGTCGTCATTTGTTTACTTACGGAGTTAGACATCAAATGGCTGATCAATACACAGGTCAACCTCGCGGCGGCGCTTATGGACCGCTTCCAAATGTTTACTATGATTTTGATTCCAAAGATACACGTCGAGATGTTACTTGTGTTCCTTATATCTGGAGTCAATCAAATCCGGCAAAGCAAGAGTTGGATGGAGTTAATACTTGGTATTTTGGTAAATGGCGTTACGAATGGATGAAACGTTACGTGACATCAACGAATGACGATGGCGTAAATAAAATATTTATGCGCTATGCAGAAGTCGTATTAATGGCTGCTGAGATTGAAAATGAATTAAACGGTCCAGTCGCTGCTGCACCTTACTTAAAACAAATTCGCCAAAGGGCATTTATGTCTGCTGATTGGTCTGACAAGGTCGATGCTTATGTTGATGCTGCTTCAGTAAGTAAAGAAACTATGTTTAAAGCCATTGTAGATGAACATGGGTTTGAGTTTTGTGGTGAAATGGAAAGAAAGATGGCTTTGATTCGTTGGAATTTGTTGAAAACAAAGATGGACGAAGCAAAAATTAAAATGGATGATCTTCGAAATCAAGTTGGCGAATATGCTGATGTACCAACAACCGTTTATTATAGTTATTTGGCCGATGGCGAAACACTAGATTATTATGGTATGGAACGAGGAGAGACAGCTGATAAATCTGCCGATTATGAATTCCAGGAAACTTGGGTTAGTCCAACAAAAATTGAAGATGATAAGATTAACTCGCTCTATTCAAACGATCCGGACCAGAATCAATTCTGGCCCATTTGGCAAGTTTTTATTGATGCCAGCAACGGTATGCTGAATAATGATCCGCTTAATTAAGATTGTTTAATTAGTGAAATTAAAAAGTAATCAAATGAATAAAATATTTAAATATATCGGATTCTTAGCGGGTATAGTTGCACTGTTTGCATTAAATGCCTGCGAAGATAATATTAGTCCAGTGGTTGAAGAGCTTAAATTTGATAGGGTGTTTACACCATTGGATTTGGAAGCCAAAATAAGCAACCAGACTACTGTATCAATAAGTTGGGGTTTTAATAAAGGAATCGATTCTTATGTAGTGGAGATCAGTGATGATAGTTTAAAGTTTGACAATATCATCCATACCGCTTCTGTTGCTCCTGATGAAATTCCTTATATCTATGATTTACCTGCAGGAGATAGTCAATACTCTGCACGTGTTAAAGGTGTCAGTAGTGTTGCTTCTGATTCTAAATGGAATAACCTTGCTTTTAAATCGTTGCCAGAGAATCTTTTTAATCGCCACGATATTATCATGACTGGTTTGAATGAGATTACCTTGAGCTGGTTAGGAGGTAAAGCTGTTACTTCGGTATTGTTTGTGTCTGCAACAGATGAAACATCTTTTGATATTTCAGATGAGGAGTTAGAAGCAGGTGTGAAGTATTTTAGTGATTTGCCTAATGATGTATATGAAATCAGGTTAATGAATGGTGATAAAGTCAGAGGTTTTCAGGATTACACCATGGAAGGGGATGTGCTTATTGATTCAGGAGCTGATTTGGCTGCTGCTATTGCTGCTGCCTCATCTGGTGATGTTATAATGTTGGAAGCTGGTGGACGTTACGGATTTATTGGAGATATGACTATTGATAAAAGCCTTAAAATTAAAGGTCTTGATGGTGAATTGCCTGCAGTTTATACAACGTCCGGAGATAGAATGTTCTATATTGGTTCAAGTTTAACGCCTTCTGATTCATTGGTATTTGAAAAACTACATATGAGTGGATATGTGAATTTCGACGAGAATAGTAGTAAGATCCGTGGTGTATTTGATATGGAATCGGAAGCTTGTAATATTGGGGCAGTTAAATTCTTAAGCTGTGAACTCAATAATATGGGGCGTCAGATTATGCGATTAAGAGGCGGTTCTGATCAAACGGTTGATCAATTTATTATTGACGATTGTATTATCCATGATTTAGGTTCTAGTAGCGGCAGTTACGGGGTGTTCTGTGCAACAGAAACAAACACAAACGCTCGAATTGTGAAAATAAGCAATACAACATTAGATCAATTTGTCTGTCATTTTATTCGATATGACGATGCAACTGCTTGTGAAAGCATAATAGTTGAGAATTGTACTTTTAATAAAGTGCCATTTAAATCAGGACGTTATTTGATGGATGTAAGGAATGCCGTTATTTCAGATGGTGTCTACGTTAATAATTGCATATTTGGTACTACTTCATACGGTGATGATCCTTCAATAAGCGGTATCAGAGCGGCGGATGGAACTACAGTAGCAATTAATAATACATACGCTACAACTGATTTTGTTAATTCAGGCTATTCAATTGTAGAAATGTGTATGCCACTTGGAGTGAGTTCGACTAGTTTATGGACAGATCCTGATAATGGCGATTTCACTTTCTTTGGTGATGCTGTTGAAGCGGGAGATCCTCGCTGGTACTAAAAGACTTATTAAAATAAGGGCACAACTGTTCTTGTTGTGCCTTTATTTTTTATAAAGTGTATTTCTATTATACTACAGATTTAATTGTTCTCTATGAAAATTGTTTTATTCAGCTTACTTCAGTTAGCCAATTTGTTTCTATGTGCTTGTACCAATGAGAAGGAAAGTCCGGACACACCTTCAACCATTGAAATAGTATTTGATAATCCAAATCCATTAAATGTTGACATTTCGACTTACAAGCCTATTATTAGTGGAGATGTTAGTAGTGAGAATGCTTTAAAAAGTGTTCATGCCTTTCAGGTTAATGAAAACACAGAAGTTGTTTTGGAACAAGTAAATCTGCCTGAAGGAACATTCGATTATAAATTTAATTTGGCAGTTGCCTATCAAATTTCTACTTCAAGTATCAGAATTGAAGCCATTGATGATTTGGGGCAAAAGAAGGTTGAATCCATTGAGGTTAATGTTGAGCAATTACCAGCAGTTGATCCTTCACCCATTAGTGATAAAGATGCATTTCCTGGAGCGGAGGGCTTCGGACGTTATACCACAGGTGGGCGCGGTGGTAAAATATTTTTTGTAGAGAATTTAAAAGATGATAATAAGCCCGGATGCTTGCGGTGGGCAATTAATCAAGCAGGTGCCCGAACTATTCTATTTCGTGTATCTGGAACCATAGAATTAGCTTCTCCTCTTGTTATCAACCAAAGTCATCTAACAATTGCAGGACATTCAGCTCCTGGCGATGGCATTTGTATTTCAGGTAATTATACGCAATTAAACGATGAAGTAGAAAATGTGATCATTCGTTATTTACGTTTCCGCGCAGCCAAAGGATCAGGAGAATATGATGCAGCTTGGGGCCGCAACTGTAAAGATATTATTTTCGATCATTGTACATTTAGTTGGGGAAATGATGAAGTAGCCAGTTTTTATGATAATGAAAATTTCACCATGCAATGGTGTTTGATTAGCGAAAGTTTTTATCGTTCGACACATCCCAAAGGTGATCATGGTTATGGTGGAATATGGGGTGGTTGGGGAGCTAGTTTTCATCATAATTTAATTACCCATCATACCAGTCGAAATCCTCGCTTCTGTGGTGCTCGATATCATGAAGAATCAAGAGAAAAAGAAATTGTTGATTTCCGAAATAATGTTATTTACAACTGGGGAGGCAACAGTGTATATGGCGGTGAAATGGGGCAACAGAATATGGTCAATAACTACTATAAGTCAGGACCAGCTACCCAGTCATCAAAGAAAAACAGGATTGTTGAAATATCAAGTGTTGACAGTAAATGGTTTATCGAAGGTAATTATATCGAAGGATATCCAGCCATATCGAATGATAATTGGAACGGAGGTGTTCAAGGTCAATCAAGTAATCCAATTGTTAAGGCAACCGTTCCCTTTGCCAGTGGAGAAATTATAAGCCAAACTGCAATTGAAGCATATGGTTCTGTTTTAGAAAAAGTTGGAGCGAGTCGGAAAAGAGACTTTGTTGACGCTCGCATTGTTTCTGAAGTTACCGATGGAGTTGCTTTATACGGTGGATCTTACGGATCTCAAACAGGAATAATTGATTCAGAATTAGATGTGGAAGGCTACCCTGTTCTTGAAACATACAATGTGATTCTGGATATGGATAACGACGGAATGGACGATATATGGGAGGAGAAAAATGGCCTTGACCCTAAAAATCCATTGGATTATAAGGAATTTACACTTGATGATAATTATACCAATGTAGAAGTCTATATCAATAGTCTTATCTAATAACTCTTAAAGCATGAAGCGTTTAATTAACTTTTTTTTCACAGTTCTGATTTTAGCGTCCTGTCAGCAACCATCAACCTATACCATCTATTTGGCAGGTGATTCAACCATGGCAGAAAAGCGAGAAGATAAACACCCAGAAACGGGTTGGGGAATGGAACTTCAATCTTTTTTTAACGATAATGTAACAATTGCTAATCATGCCAAAAATGGCAGGAGCACGCGTACTTTTATTGAAGAAGGTCGATGGGATTCAATTATGGGATTGCTCCATGCTGGAGATTATGTTTTTATACAGTTTGGTCATAACGATCAAAGCAAGCATAAAGTTGACAGATACACTTCACCTGAAGATTTTTATCAAAACCTTTGTCGTTTTGTTGAAGATGTGAATGCCAAAAATGCAACGCCTGTTTTACTGACACCTGTTATGCGTCGCCGATTTAATGAGGATGGTGTATTTTACGATGTTCATGGTGAATATCCTGATCTGGTTCGTAAGGCTGTAGCTGATAAGAAGGTTACCTTACTTGATATGCACAAATTGTCTGGGGATTTACTTATTCAGTTGGGCGAAGAGCAGTCTAAGTCCCTTTTTATGATTGCTGATTCTGCTGTTTGGGAAAATTATCCGGATGGTATTGATGATAACACTCATTTTAATGTAAAAGGAGCTACAATGATTGCTGAGTTGGCAGTTAAAGCTATTAAATTAAGTGAAATTGAAATCAAAGAAGATTTGAAATAATGCGGTTATTCTTTTGCCTGTTATATGTTTTGGTGATCTTGTTTTTAGCAGGGTGTAAACAGGTTGTTACGCCCAGCTTTCAGGGGGTTTCTGTTACTTTAAATAGTGCAGATAATAATGATGGTACGTATACCAATCCAATTATCCAAGCAGACTATTCTGATCCTGACGTCATCCGGGTAGGGAATGATTATTTTATGACGGCTTCGAGCTTTAATTGTGCGCCAGGCTTGCCTATTTTACATTCAAAAGACTTGGTGAATTGGCAACTGATCACCTATGCCTGCGATGCTGTTTATCCGATAGAACATTATTCAAAAGTACAGCACGGTAATGGTATTTGGGCTCCGTCTTTACGGTATCATAATGGTACTTTCTATATTTTCTATGGCGATCCCGATTTTGGCATTTTTATGCTTAAGGCAAAGGAAGCAATGGGGCCATGGAGCAAACCTTTATTAATTAAGGAAGCCAAAGGATGGATTGATCCTTGTCCGTTTTGGGATGAAGATGGGAAAGCCTATTTGGTGCATGCTTATGCTGGTTCAAGGGCTGGTTTAAAAAGTGTTTTGGCCATTAATAGAATGAATGATGAAGGTACAGAATTATTAGATGATGGAATATTGGTTTTTGACGGGCATAAGCACCATAAAACCATTGAAGGGCCCAAATTATACAAGCGAGATGGCTACTATTACATATTTGCTCCGGCCGGAGGAGTTGCAGAGGGGTGGCAAACTGTTTTACGTTCCAAGTATATTTATGGCCCTTATGAGGATAAAATTGTACTGCAACAGGGTGAAACGGATGTGAATGGGCCGCATCAAGGTGCAATGGTCAGCCTTGCAAATGGCGAAGATTGGTTCATGCATTTTCAAGATCAGGAGGCTTATGGACGTGTTGTGCATTTGCAACCCATGCATTGGCAAGATGACTGGCCAATAATGGGGAAGCCTACTAATGGTTGTGGTAATCCTGTTCAGATGTATGAAAAGCCAAAGGTTGCGCCGGCAGTATCTTCGTTTCAAGTAAAATCAATGAATGATGAGTTTGATAGTGAAACGATTCCGTTGCTTTGGCAATGGCATGCTAATAAGAGCCTTGATTGGGGCTTGTGTTACCCAGGTGAAGGTGTTTTTAGAATGAATTGTCAAGCCTATCCTCAGAGCTATTCTAACCTATGGGATGTGTCATCTTTATTATTGCAAAAGTTTCCTTCACAGGTGTTTGAGGTGGAGGCTAAAATTAACATCAATCTTATTAATAATACCGAACGGGTAGGTTTTACTGTAATGGGCTCAGAGTATTGTTGCTTAGAGGTGTTTAAAGCTGAAAAGCAATTGTTTTTAAGGTCTTGTTTATGTGTTGATGCCCGTTCTGGTTCAAATGAACAATACTCTGAACCTATCTCTATTGATGCATCAGACATCCTATTTAAATTAATTGTGAAACAAGGTGCTTTGTGTGAATTACAGTACTCTCTTGATGGGGTAAGGTATACTACTGTTATTGATGGTTTTGAGGCTAAACCAGGACGTTGGATCGGCTCAAAGTTTGGTTTTTACGCGTTAAAAGGTCACAATTTGAACGATAGTGGGTGGCTAGATATTGACTGGGTGAGGTATAAAACAAAAAATGAATAAAATGGATAATAAGCTAAAAGGATTACTCGCTGCAATACTTTCAATTGTATTAATTTCTTGCGCATCAAGTGAGAAAAAAGAAGGTGTAACTATAACTGTTTCTAACGATGCATCAGTCGATTTTATTGGATTGTTAGAAATTAATCCTGATAGTATAGACGGGCTGAATGCAGGAGATATGTTACAAGCCTTTCATATGGGTAATGTAATTGCGACGCAATGGTGTGATACCAATGGTGATGGAAAGGAGAATGTTCTTTGTGTAGAGGTGGCTCTAAAAGCCAAAGAAAAGAAACAGTTGTACTTGGTTGAATTGGACGAAAGTGAGGCAAATGTAGTTTTTGAAAACAAGACACAAGCAGAGCTGTGGCATAAAACAACAGGCAAATTTAAAGAAGGTAGATATGTAGGAGGAGGTAACTTCTCGAAATTTGATTCGCTGCGTGTGCCCGATGGCTTTATGGATCATGCTTATTTTATTAAGTATGAGGGACCTGGATGGGAATCTGATAAAGTGGGTTACCGCTTATATCTCGACTGGCGAAATGCGATAGATGTGTTTGGTAAACGTGTCAGCCAACCCATTTTACAAGATGTAGGTGTGGATGGTTATGAAAGTTATCACCATCTTGAATATTGGGGCATGGATGTACTGAAGGTTGGTAAGTCATTAGGCCTAGGATCTACCGGATGGTGGGATGGAGAGAAAGCCATTCGGGTTGAGCAAACCGATAGTGTTAGCTGCCGCATCTTATCAAGTGGAATTATGCGTTCGCAAGTGCAAATATGGTACAATGGTTGGCAACTAAACGATTCAAAGGTAAATTTAATATCACTAAAATCCATCGATGCTGGCAGTCGTATGACGCACGAACATTTATCATTCGATAAAGCTATTAAGAATATTTGTACTGGTATCCGTATTGAGCCCGAAACCAAAATAATTACTATTGAAGGTTCGGAGCAAAAATGGGCTTGTTTGGCAACTTGGGGCAAGCAAAGCTTAAATGCCGATCATCTTGGCTTAGCTATTTTGTACCCACTTCATCAAGATGCTGTCATTACAAAAGATAAGGATAGTCATGTTGTTGTTTTTGAAAAAGCATTACAGGTAGTAGACTATTATTTCTTGGCTGCCTGGGAACTTGAAAAAGATGGTATAAGTTCCGAAGCTGATTTTGTTCGTTATCTGGAAGATGAACTTAATAAGCTGGAAAATCCATTGACTTTGACAAAGTAATAACAAGGTTGCAACATGATACGCGTATTTCTAATCATACTATTTAGTGTTTCCCTGCTTTGGATAAGTGAGGGACAGAATGTGTCTGTTAAAGATACATCTTATACTGTGTGGTCTGCACTAAAAAAGGTGAAGAAAAAGTATCCAAAAGTTACGCTTGCTAAGGTTGATGCAAAAGGTGTATTAATGCAAGAAGATGTGATCTTTTTTTCTCATAAAGAACGCGACTTACATGCTGATTTATATCGCCTCACAAAGAACGATAAATGTGATAAGCCACTTGTGGTTTTGATTCATGGTGGAGGCTGGCGATCGGGAAATAAAAGCATGATGGAATCCTTAGCCCAAAAATTAGCATTACAAGGTTATGTTACAGTAGCTATTGAATACCGTCTCTCAGATGAAGCAACTTATCCTGCGGCTTTTAATGATATAGAAGATGCCTTAGATTTTTTTAAACTGAACGCAAAACAATTCCAAATTGATAGTAATCAAATCGTTCTTTTAGGATGTTCTGCTGGTGCTTCATTAGCTAGTTTGCTTGCTGTAACTTCTGAAAAGCATTCAATTAAGGCTTTGGTTAATATTGATGGAATCATTGATTTTACTGACCACAACGAAAGTGGAAAGGACTTAGATCCCAAAGAACCATCTGCTGGCGCCCGTTTTTTTGGATGCACATTTAAACAATGTCCTGAAGTATGGAAAGAGGCTTCTGCTGTTAATCATGTTAACAAATATGCACCTCCAAGTTTATTTGTAAATAGCTCTATTTCTAGGTTTCATGCAGGTCGTGATGCTTACGTATCTGTATTGAAAGCAAACAATATTTATTACGAGATACATATTTTAAATGATTCACCTCATTCGTTTTGGTTGTTTGAGCCTTGGTTTGCGGAAACGAGTCATCATATTCTTCACTTTCTAAAAATTGTTTTGGATGAAAAGTAAGCTGTACTTAGGTCTGATAATAGGGTTCCTTTGCTGTGCTAATTCGGCCTTTAGTATTGAGGATATGGTTGTGGCAGCTGATGGCACAGGTGACTATTATACCATATCTGAAGCCATCGAAAGTTTACCATATTACAATTATGAGCGAATCGAAATTTTCATTAAAAACGGTGTTTACAACGAAAAGATACGGTTAGAGCACAATTACTTGACCATTAGAGGTGAGAGTCGTGATTCAACAATTATTCAATATGCGCAATTGCGCGAGGACTGGCAGAAGAATAAAGATCATATCGGACCAGCTGTTATTAATATTCATGCCGATGATATTATTCTTGATCAGTTAACCATTCGTAACACACAGCCTGAAGTTGGCCCGCATGCTTTTGCAATATTTGGATTAGGAACACGCACCATCATTACTAATTGTAATGTTATGAGTAATGGTGGAGATACCCTCTCTTTATGGAATTACAAGCATGGTATGTATTACCATGATAATTGTTATTTCGAAGGTGCTGTTGATTTTGTTTGTCCCAGAGGATGGTGTTATATCTCTCATTCAATTTTTAAGGAATTAAAAAACACTGCTGCTATTTGGCATGCCGGACCTTCTCATGTTGACCAAAAGTTTGTGCTTAAAAACTGTCAATTTGCGGGTGTGGATAGTTTTTATTTGGCACGTCATCATTACGATGCACAGTTCTTTTTCCTTGATTGTACTTTCCCAGCTTTGTTAAAAGATAAAGCCATTGAACATGTGGTTTATCAAGACAGACCTGAGAAAAATCGGCCCTATTTGTATGGTGATCGATATTATTTTGATAATTGTAAACGTATTACTGGCAATTACACTTGGTTTACCAATAATTTAGAGGATGCTGCCATTACAAAAGAACAAATCACCCCAGCATGGTCATTTAATCATCAATGGAATCCTTTGGATACGTCTTCTCTGATTGTTAAAAGTGTTGAACATGAACATAAGTCATTGTTCTTTTTGTTCGACGAAGCTGTTATGACTGAGGGCGAGTTGATCATTCGCTTAGCATCTGGAAAAAATCTAAGTTATTATGGAGGTAATGGTTGGAAACGATTAGAAATGCGAGGTGAGTCAGAACTCACTTCGGAAGATTGCAATTGCGAATGGGAAGTAATTAGCGGAAATGTCAAGACTATTAAAGCTACACTCCAACCACGATATTTAAATAACCACAAATAGAGTATAAAAAATCCAAAATTATGAAAACGACAATTTTACTTTTTTTTATTGTAGCATTTACTAGTTTATCTTCAGTAGGCCAAATAGTTGGCGTCACCGATTATAATCTTGAAGGTGCCATAATATCTTCTGGTAACACTGAAGCTACCATCATTGTGAACGATGGTAATGCACTGACCTTTAGTCAGGGGACAGGTAGTATTATTGGACAGAATGGTGGTCATGGAGCTATCATGAGCAATGGTAATACGATTACCATGAAAGTATTAAATACAGCAAATATTACATTTTCGTTATGTAAGTATAGTTCAACAGGTGCTACTTTTTCATTTACAGATGAAGGTGATAATAGCTTAGGTTCCGTTATCGCAGAAAGTAAAACAACCAATATTGATGAAGAACTGGTAACCTTTTCATTTTCGGGTTCTGCACAAACGATCAAAGCCACTTTAAATGCAGGTGGATCTGTTTATTTACATCAGATTTCAATTGAAAATATAGAAAGTCTTCCAAGCTTAGAGGGTAAAACTCAAGTTTGGGATTTTGGTGCTGAAGCATTAGTAGGAACCCAGTATTCTAATATGCTTGATGCAGCATCTATCAATGCATGGTACCCGGGCATTACTGGTGGAACTGCTGGAGTAAATTTACCCGAAACTTTTACTTCGGATGTTCTAACATGGATAGGAAAGCCATCGGCAGACCGTTTACGCACAACAAACACTGCACTTACACGTTATGATAATAAATCCAACGGTTCTTACACTGGTTATGTTTATGCAAATGGTACGGTTTCGTTAGTAGATGGTATTCCAGGTAATCGTTATTTTGAGATCGAACTTGAAGAGGATGATGAAGTTTCTGTGGTTGCAATGGCAAATAATGGCCCTGGTACATTAACTTTCGCATATAAAGAGGATTTAGCTTTACAATTTGATGAAGTTACTATCCCTGTTGGAACAGCTACTGAATTTAATTTTATTGCTAACCAAGCTGGGACCTATATTTTCTATGATGCTGTAGATAAAGGTAGTTATTTTCGTGTAACTCGTAAAAATGCTGATTTTGTATCTGTTAGTGGTACTGTTGACGAATCATCAGCTACTTTAATACCTAATGGTTATGGTATTGTTTTTACTAATGCTGTTACCGGAAAATCCTGGACTGAAATTGTGGAATCAGCAGCTTATTCAATTAATTTACCAACAGGTCATACCTATAATGTTTCCTTGAGTGATGCTAATGGTTATGTTATTTCTGGTAACAATACAATTGATGTTGCAGTTGCCACTACATTCGATCTCGTGATTGAACAAATCGATCTATATACTGTTTCAGGTGCGATAACAGGATTAGGAGCTGATATTGATAAGCTTAGTCTTGTTTATACTCCTGATCCTGCTCAAAATAAAGTTTACTCTCCAGAACTGACAATAGATGCTGATGCAAGTACTTATTCTGTAGTTTTAGAACCTAATTGTGAATATACAATTTTAGCTGAAGGAGTGAATGATTATTCAATAGGATCGAATTCGATTATTATAACGGGTAATGAAACTACGGATATTAGTTTTGCCGTTAAACCAGTATATCCAATTACTTTAAATGTATCTGGATTAACAGCTCCGCAGGAAGCCGTTGTACAAATTGATTTTACCAACCTATATGAGGATGGTTATTCTTATTCATTTTCTGATCTTTCAACGATTTCATTACGTGATGGCCTATATTCAATTATAGCAGTAGGTACTGATGAATATGCTGTTGAAATGGCATTGACTTCTAATTTAGAAGTGTCTGGTTCAGCTTTAGTGAAAGATATAGTATTTAAGGAAGTTACAAATTGGACTTTTGATGATAAAGAAATTACAGGCGATTCATACAAAGGGCTATTATTCACAGGTACTGGCACTGTAAGTAGTCAGATGAGTAAAGGCCATTTAATGGCTAAGAATGGAGATGTAATTTCTGTTCCAGCGAAAGTAGGCCAAAAAATGATTGTTTCGTATTATTATAATGCTGACTTTTCAATTGATGGTGGAGATGCGATAACTACCGGTAGTGGAAGTACTAGTCTTATAGAGACTGTTGAATACTCGTATCCAGGTGTTGTAGATGGAGCGATTAATATAACGGTTGGTTCCACCTATGGAACAACTTACATTACCAATATCGAAGTGTTAGAAGTAGTGCCTTATACAGCCACAATTACCGTAGGTAATGATAAAGATTACCAAACCATTAATGAAGCTCTTGCCGCTATAAAGTTAATGAGTCGTAGTGATGAACAACGTGTTACTATTGAAATTGATCCAGGTAACTATGAAGAAATGTTAGTAGTTGATGTAGATAATGTATCACTCACTAATGCGGCGGTTTCTCCAAGTATAGCATTAAAAGATGCAGGTGTTAATATTGATGACAATGCAGTTCGTATTACTTCGTATTACGGTCATGGCTATAGTTATTTTAGCATGAGTAATGATCAAAAATGGCATGCTAATGTTTTGGCAGTTAATATAGAAAATGGCTATTTATCGTATGAAAACAAAGGTGCCGGGACTTCTAATGGATCCTATTGGAACGCAACTGTTGTTGTACTTGCAAATGGCTTCGAAGCAAATAATATCATTTTTGAGAATTCATTTAACCAATATGTTTCTGCAAAAGAAGCTGCAGATATAGTTGTTGAATGGGAAGTTGGCGGAAAAGGTACTCGACCTATGGATGCAGGAAATACATCTGTTCAGAATAAAGCATTTGTTGAAAGAGCCGCAGCTATTGCCATTCAGGGTGGTGACAAAATCATATTGAATAACTGTCGTGTTGTTGGTCATCAAGATTCTTTTTACGGAGGTAAAGATTCTCGTGTAGCTGTATACAAAGGTAATATGATGGGTGGTACTGATTATATCTTTGGAGGTATGATTGCCGTATTTTATAAGGCAGAACTAGCCTTAACAACAAGTGTTGATGGTAATGATGTAGCCTATATAACAGCCCCTCAGCAAACCTATGGTAGAGGCTACTTAATGTATGAATGTACCGTGACATCAGCAAAACCTTCAGTTGATGTAGCGAATACATATCGTTCTAAACCAGGATACTTTGGCCGTCCGTGGGCCCCTAATACTTCAGAGGTTGTTTTTTATAATACAACTATTGAAACATCCAACCACGTTGGAAATGAAGGAGAATCATTAATTGTGCCGCTTGGATGGAATAGTACATTAAGTGGGGAGTCTGAAGGGATGTCAGAGTACAATACGATGGAAGAATCAGGTGCTAATTTCTCTGGCTCTCGTGCAACTTGGGCAACACAATTGCCAACACCATATTTACTAGATGGAACAGAAATTACCACCTTTAATTTTACCAAAGGCGCTGATAATTGGGATCCTATAGCAGTATTAATTGCCAATGATCCTAGTACTGCAATTTCATCGGTGAAGAGTAGCCCAATGGTTAATGTTTATGCAATCGAAAGTGAGATTGTTTTATCCAATGTGAACGAGCATTGTGTAGTACATGTATATTCTACTCAGGGTATTCTTGTAAAAACTTTTATAGCACGAAAAGATTCAAGGTTTTCGTTGCCAAATGGTTGTTGGATTGTAAATGTAAGGAGTCAGGCCGGATCAAAGTCTGTTAAAGTATTGACCTTATAATTAAATTCTTATTAGTGGGAAGTGCATTGTTATTGACAGGGTTTGGTTTATAATGAGTAAAAATCTAGCGATAAGTATTGCATAATTGTACTTCTCTTAGCGATAAAGTATGAAGAGGAGTGATGGGATAATTAATTTGTGAGAAGATGAAACAAAGATTTATTTATTTTTTTGTATTGTGTTTTTTTATTCAAGTAAGTGTTGCTGGAACCAATTACTATGTATCAACAGAAGGAAGTGACTCGAATAATGGGACTTCTGTATCTACACCATTTGGCAGTATTACAAAAGGGATATCTTTAGCCAATGCAGGTGATATAATATATGTTAGAGGTGGAGAATACAAGTATGACGCTAAAATAAGTTTAAGCCGTGATGGTACTTTAGAAGCTCCAATTAGGATGGAAGCCTTCGAAAGTGAGATCCCAATTATTGATTTCTCTGATATGGCTGTGAGCAGCAGTAATCGAGGTTTTAGTTTAAGTGGTGATTATTGGGTGATTAAAGGACTTAAAATACAGTACGCTGGAGACAATGGTATGTTTGTGTCAGGTAATAATAATACCGTTGAAAATTGCGTTTTTTTCGCCAATAATGATACTGGTTTACAGTTGGGAAATGGAGCAAGTAACAATCAAATTATAAATTGTGATAGTTATGGAAATGCTGACCCAACAGATTATGGTGATGCAGATGGTTTCGCCTGTAAAATGGATGTTGGTGATAACAATTATTTTTATGGCTGTAGGGCATGGTTAAATGTAGATGATGGTTGGGATGGGTATTTACGAGGAGCAGATGATGTCAATACAACAATAGAAAACTGTTGGACATGGATGAACGGTTATTTTTTGGATGGTACAGATGCTGGTTCAAAAGCAAATGGCAATGGCTTTAAAGTTGGAGGAAGTGATGACAAAACATTGATGCACAATTTTACTTTGATTAACTGTGTAGCTTTCGATAATAAGTCCAAAGGGTTTGATCAGAATAATAATCGTGGAGATATTAATTTTTTTAACTGTACAGGCTTTAGAAACGAAGGTAAGGATTATTCAATTCCCTTATCACTCAATAGCGGTAAACAGGCAGAAGTTGTCAATTGTATTTCAATTGATGGTGATATTAGTTTAGGAAGTTTTGTTGCGCAGCAAACCAATAGTTGGAATGGCTTTGTTTTCAGCAATAGCGATTTTGTAAGTCTTGATACAACTGGGGTTTCAGGAGCAAGAAAGGCAGATGGTAGCTTACCCGATTTAGGCGTTTTTAAACTAGTAGAAGGTAGCGACTTTATTAATGCGGGTACCGACCTTGGTTATGCCTATTATGGTAATGCACCTGATTTAGGCGCTTTCGAATCTAATTTTGGTGCCACTTGGATCGATGATCCAAATATGACAGAATTTGTAATTATGGGTAATCCTGTTAATCAGAATCTTCGTTTTAAGATGAGTTCAGATAAAATGCAAATTAATCAGGTAAAAATAATATCTATTAGTGGTCAGGTTGTTTTGAGTAAAAAGATCGAGTTCATTAATCACAACATGTTTGAATTAGATGTTAGAAGCTTGAGTCCTGGTTTGTATGTGTTGGCAATTGAAAGCAATACAGGAATGTGGTGTCAAAAATTTACAAAAGCTAATTGACATTAATACAATGAATACACATTAAGAATGTTAGGTGAAAAATAAGACATACATGCGGGCATTAATAAAACCTCGGCGATCAATAAAAGAATTATTTGTGTGATTGATCGTGTGTGCGCACACAAGTTAGATTATTACTAATAAAGAATTAAATCAGATATGAAAAGAGAAAAGAAAGTAGTCACTTTCGGGGAGATTATGCTCCGATTATCAACACCAGATTATCAGCGTTTTACACAGGCCAAAGAGTTAGACATGTGCTATGGTGGAGGAGAGGCCAATGTTGCTTATTCTTTAGCAAATTATGGAATCGATGCTTCATTAGTAACACGAATTCCGGATAACGACATAGGTAAAGCATGTATGATGGAGTTACGTAAGTATGGCGTTAATACGGATAAGCTATTGTATGGTGGAGATCGTTTGGGAATTTACTTCTTGGAGACAGGGGCTGTTGCTCGTGCAAGTAAAGTGGTTTACGATCGTGCCCACTCTTCTTTTTCATGCATAGAACCGGGTATGGTTAATTGGGATGAGGTATTGAAAGATGCTGCCTTTTTTCATTGGACAGGCATTACACCTGCTGTTTCGCAGGGAGCTGCCGATGCCTGTTTGGAGGCAATCCAAGCTGCAAATCGTTTGGGCGTTACAGTGTCATGTGATTTAAACTATCGCAAAAACCTCTGGAAGTATGGTAAGCTAGCTTCGGAAGTGATGCCTGAATTAGTGGCGGGATGTGATATTGTTTTAGGTAATGAAGAGGATGCTGCAATGGTGCTGGATATTCACCCTGAAGGAATGGATGTAACTAGTGGCCATGTTGAAGCAGAAGCTTACCGCAGCGTATCACAACAAATAATGAAACAATACCCACGTGTAAAAAAGGTAATTACTACTCTTCGTGGATCCATTAATGCCAACCACAATAAATGGTCCGGAGTATTGTATGATGGCGAAACGCTATTTAAAGCAGCCGATTACGATATCACTCATATTGTTGATCGTGTTGGAGGTGGCGACTCGTTCATGGGAGGTTTGATTTATGGACTATTAACTTATGAAGGTGATGATCAGAAGGCGCTAGAGTTCGCCACAGCAGCTTCTTGTTTAAAGCACACTATTAAAGGTGATTATAA
>JAFMVD010000057.1 GCA_025499625.1 Carboxylicivirga fragile
GGTCTAATTTGAAATAAAAAACCAAACGCCCAATAAATGGGCGCTGTAGAAGAGAATTTTATGAATCCCGACTTTAGTCGGTTAATAGTGAAAAATAATGAAACGAGTCATGAGAATAAAATCCCTCACACGCGGATAAATACTTGCAGGCGAGTTTTATATGACAAATGAAAGTAAAATATAAACAGATGAAAAATTTAGTGATTGCATGTTTGTTATTTATAAGTTCGGGAGTATGTACTGCACAAGATAAAGGTGGTGTTATTTTCCAGGATATAAGTTTTGAACAGGCTTTTGATTTAGCAAAACAAGATGGGAAACAGGTGTTTGTGAAATATTCTACCAATGGTTGTGCACCATGTAAAATGATGGATGAGTCTGTATATACCGACACGAGTATTGCAGAGAAAATGAATAAGAATTTTATCTGTATAAAATTAGATCCCATTAAAGATAGAAGCCTGGAAAAAAGAGCCAGGGAAGTACATCAAATTAAAGGCTTTCCAACCATGCTATTTTTTGATGCAAAGGAAGCGCTGATTTTAAAAGCTACAGGAGGAAAGAGTATTGAAGAGTTTAAGCATATTCTTGATGATGTAATAAACTAATTGCTTTGGTATTTATATCGTTATCTACAGTCCAACTCCGTAACGGCATCATAACAACAAGCATTTTAATTTAGTTTAAAGTCATACTTAATTCAGATTAAACACACATTAAATTCACGATTTTGTGACTTTAAAGTGAATTTGATCTGATAATAATGTAAGTCAAATATGGAAATAAATGGGAGAAGTTCCCTAGTAGTTCCAATGCAGTATATACTAAAGTATTAGTGTCGAGTGACCTTAAGCCAAATGCTTTATATGATTCAGGAAATGTAGTTGTGTATAAAAGAAATGGAATTGCTTAATAGTTGACATTAATTGATTTGGTTTATCATTGGTGGTTAATTAGTCCGGTTGTTTGGTTTAGCAATCGGACTATTTTTTTTGATCGTTAGTCCTTTGTCTCCTATTCTGCCCGAAGTATTTGTTAAATGAACTCAAAAAGCGCTTGTTTTATTTGTGCACGAGCACAATGTGGCTTATTTTTGTTGAAGTACGCGAAGGGGTAGAGTTCATATAATTATACCTTTAATAGTGGTGATGAAACAAAGACTATTCAAAGATGGATACAAAGAAAACATCGTATACGATTAAGGAGATAGCCGAAATGGCACAGGTGTCGAGGGCAACAGTAGATAGAGTGATACATGGTAGAGGAACGGTTTCTAAAAAAGCATATGATAAGATTAAATACATCCTTGATAAGATCGATTACAAACCAAACATTGTAGCTCAAACCTTACGAAAAGGTGAGTTGTTCAAGGTAGCTGTACTAATGCCAGATAGCGACTTTGACGTTTATTGGAAACGTGCCATTGATGGCATTAATAAGGTGGTGGAAGAATTATCTTTTATTGGTGTAAGTGTCGATTTACATCTGTTTAATCCGTTTAAAGAAATAAGTTTTAACCATCATGCTAAGCAAATACTGAAAGGTGGCTATAGTGGAGTGTTGGTAGCGCCGGTTTTTTATTCCGAGGCTGTAGCGTTTTTGAATGAATGCAAAAAACTGAGCTTGCCTATGGTGACATTTAATACGCATATTAAAGATGATAATGTGCTGTGTCATGTTGGGCAAGATCTGGAAAAAAGCGGGCGAACAGCAGCAGCTTTGCTGGCTAAACTTTTAAAAGCGGGCGATGAGTATCTGCTTGTGCATATTGATGAGGATATCCATAATGCCAAACATATTCAGGAGAAGGAAGATGGTTTTTTAGACTATTTCTCTGAATCAGGAGGGCGAAATCCGAATATTCATACCTTGAAGATTGAGGACACTAAAGAACTTGAGAAAAGGTTGCTAGGTGTTTTAGACGATCATCCTGAAATAAAAGGGATTTTTGTGAGTACCTCAAAGGTTTATTATGTGGCCGAATTGGTTCATTCTTATAATTTAAACGTGCATGTGCTTGGCTACGATTTAATAAAAGAGAATGTGGACTTTTTAAATTCTGGGCACATCGATTTTATCATATACCAGAATCCTGGTTTACAGGCCAGCACTGCTATTTCCTTGCTCTTAGATCATTTGGCCTTCAAAAAAGAAATCCCCAAGCTGAAGTATTTACCAATCGAGATAGCTATAAAAGAAAATTACATGGACTACATAACTGACTAATTCAGTTTGTTATACCGTTCGTATTCGGTATTATCGGCTTATGCAGTCTTGTGTACGAGCCCTGTAATTTTCCACAATAGATTGTGTCTGGCGAAAATGCAAATAATCAAAGCTTTATGGTGTTCGATTAAGGTGCGTGTTTTGCATGAATTATTAATTTTATGCAAATTGTGCTCGTGCACAATTATAATTTTATTACATTTGTGGTGTATTATAAAATAGAAGAGAGGTAAAAACTAGCATGAGTAAAAAGATATTGGTTACAGGTGGCACAGGATACATCGGATCACATACGGTCGTTGAGTTGATTCAAGAGGGTTTTGAAGTGGTTATTATCGATGATCTGTCAAATTCTCAAGTTGAAGTGGTGGATCGTATAGCAGACATAACAGGTGTGAAACCAGGATTTGAGCAATTTAATTTATGTGATGAAGGTTTATTGTCCGATTTCTTTCAAAGGCACAACGACATTGTGGGCGTGATCCATTTTGCTGCATTCAAGGCAGTTGGTGAATCGGTAACAAAGCCATTAAAATACTATAGAAACAACCTTGTTTCGCTAATGAATGTGCTTGAAAGTTTGGACCACCTTTCCTTGAAGAATGTTGTATTTTCTTCATCGTGTACTGTGTATGGTCAGCCGGATAACTTACCTGTAACTGAAAATGCACCACTCAAACCTGCGGAGTCGCCCTATGGCAATACCAAAAAGGTTTGTGAAGAGATTTTGTTGGACGCTTGTTCGGCTGATATAGATCTTAATGTGATTTCACTGCGCTACTTTAATCCTGTGGGAGCACACGAAAGCGCCTTAATAGGAGAATTGCCCAAAGGAAAGCCGAATAACTTAATGCCATTTATTACTCAAACGGGGGCAGGTATTCTGCCTGAATTAAGTGTGTTTGGCGATGATTACGATACCGAAGATGGAACTGCCATACGCGATTATGTGCATGTGGTAGATTTGGCTAAGGCACACATTGCGGCAGTTAAGCATTTATTGAATATTTCTTCGGATAATAATTACCAGCATTATAACATCGGTACGGGCAATGGATACAGTGTGTTGGACTTAATCAAATCTTTTGAAAGACACACAGGGCAGAAGCTTCCTTATAAGATAGTTGGGCGCAGAGCTGGTGATATAGAAAAGATATATGCCGGAACAGCTTTAGCAAATGAGCGATTGAATTGGAGTGCCAAACTTGAGTTAGATGAAATGGTATCGTCAGCCTGGAAATGGCAAAAGACCTTAAAAAATTAATTGACCATGAATAGGATTATAGCTAAATACCTCGGGGGAATGGGGCGAAACAATGGGGATGATCTTGAAAAGAGCTATCCCATTATGATCGACAATTGGAATTATCCCATCGATTCAGAAGTCCATTTTGATATTGCGTATGATGAAGGCAATATTTATCTTAAATATATTGTTGAAGAATCAAATGTAAAGGCTGTTTATACCAATATAAATGAAGCTGTTTGGGAAGATAGTTGTGTTGAGTTTTTCATCTCGTTTGGCGATGAAAAGTATTACAATTTTGAGTTTAACTGTATAGGCAATGTGCTCGTTGGATATGGACCTAATAGGGACGAGCGTAAAGCAATCGATGTTGAATTGATTAAACAAATAAGGGTTGTACCATCTCTTGGTAAACAAAAAATTGAAATTGTTGATATTAAAACGGAATGGACATTAGATATTCAAATACCACTAGCAGCTTTTCAGTTTACTGATATTAAAAGTTTGAAGGGGCTTAGTACTCACTGTAACTTTTATAAATGTGGCGATAAGCAGGTAGTACCTCATTTCTTATCGTGGAACCCAATTAAAGCAGAACAGCCTAACTTCCATTTACCGCAGTACTTTGGAGAGGTGGTTTTTGAATAACAAAGCTTACCAGTATTAATGATATTAGAAAACATTTATAACATGGAAAATAACTTAAGATTTATTGCTTCTAACTTTCTCCTGGAAGGAGAAGTAAAGGAAATTAAGCCCTTAGGTGAAGGTTTTATTAACGATACTTTTATTGTTGAAACAGAAAGTAGTTCAACGCCTAATTATTTAATGCAGCGTAAAAACAAGAACATTTTTACCGATGTGCCAGCTATGATGGATAACATTGAGCGGGTATGTCAGCATTTAAAAGCTAAGGTGAAAGCTCAGGGCGGTGATCCAATGCGCGAGGCAATGACTGTTATAAAAACAAAGGAACAGGCATTGTATTTTAAAGATGCCGAGGGTGAATATTGGGCTGTCTGTTTGTTTATTACCGATAGTGTAACCTATGAAGCTGCTGATTCACCTGAATTAGCCTACGCGGGTGGTAAAGGAATTGGAAAATTCCAAAGTATGACTTCTGATTTTAAGGGGCAGTTAACAGATATTCTTCCGGGGTTCCATAATATCCGCTTCCGTTTTAAGCAGTGGGATGAAGTATTAAGTAAAGATCATGTAGGTAGAAAGAAGGAGCTAATGGCTGAGATTGACTGGATTGAAGGCAGAAGAGAAGAAATGCTAGAATTCTGGTCTAAAGTTGAGGATGGAACCATTCCTACCCGGGTAACGCATAACGATACAAAAATCAACAATATCCTTTTTGATGACAAAGGTGATGTGCTTTGTGTGATTGACTTAGATACGGTATTAAGTAGTACAGCATTAAACGATTTTGGTGATGCCATTCGTTCGTACACTAATACTGGGCTTGAAGATGATACCAATCTTGATAATGTGTCGATGGATATGGCTATTTTTAAGGCATATACTGAAGGTTACTTATCAGAGACCAAATCTTTCTTAAAGCCTGCGGAATTAGAATATTTGGCGTTTTCAGCCAAATACATTACCTACGAACAAGTATTGCGATTTTTAATGGATTACATTGATGGGGATAACTATTATAAAGTGAAATCGCCTGAGCATAATTTGGTTCGTACGCATGCACAATACAAGCTATTGCAAAGTATCGAGCAGCAGTATGGTCAAATGAAAGAAGTTGTTGCAGATGCAGTAAAATAAATTCTTGGTAGAGCGTTCAAAAAAAACTATGGAACGGTTCTTTATTGCAAGATACTAATAAAGAACCGTTCCGTTAATACATGAAAATTTCAAAACAGACCACTAAATAAAAAAATGAAACCAACATTATTAGTATTAGCCGCCGGAATGGGAAGTCGTTATGGCGGTTTAAAACAGATGGATCCTATTGGTCCATCAGGAGAAACAATTATTGATTATTCCATACACGATGCTATTGAGGCTGGATTTGGTAAGATTGTATTTGTGATCAGAGAAAGTTTTGAGACGGAATTTAAAGCTCTATTCAACGCCAAACTTGAAGGTAAACTAGAAGTTGCCTATGTCAATCAAGAATTGGAAAAAGTTCCGGATCAATGTAAATATAATTCAGAAAGAGAGAAGCCATGGGGGACAGGGCACGCTATTTTAATGGCCAAGGATTGTATTCAGGAGCCCTTTGCCGTTATCAATGCCGATGACTTTTATGGCAAAGAAGCCTTTGTTACAATAGCTAAGTTTTTGACTGAAGAATGTTCTGATAATACCTATGGGATGGTTGGTTATCAAATAAAGAATACCATTTCAGAAAATGGTTCTGTTTCCCGAGGTGTCTGTTCAACCGATAAAGATTCAAATTTATTGGATGTGATTGAACGCACGCATATCGAGAAAAAGGATGATGGTATTGCCTACAAGGAGACTGATGTTTGGACTTTTGTTAATGAAAACACAACGGTTTCGATGAACTTTTGGGGCTTTTCACCAAAAATATTTGAGCAACTAGAAGTGCAATTTATCGAATTCTTGGAAACTCAAGGGCAGGCCTTAAAATCTGAATTCTTTATTCCATCCGTGGTGAGTAAGGTTATTATGGATGAGATGGCGAGTGTAAAGGTTTTGAAATCAGAAGTACAGTGGTTTGGAGTAACCTATAAGGTTGATAAAGAAAAGGCAATAAATTCGGTGAGTGAGTTGGTAAACCAAGGTGTTTATCCATTGAAGTTATGGAGTGAATAAATAGGATAATTGATATGTATTTAAAAAGGTTTTGGCAGCATCGTCAAAACCTTTTTTGTTTTGTAATCAATTGTAGGTATTCTAATTTCTATACTTATTGATGTACTCTCTTGGTGAGTATTTAAATAATTGAGTGAAACACCTTGTGAAATAACTTGGGTCGCTAAAGCCCACCATGTATGCTATTTCATTAATTTTATATTCATCTTTGGCCAACAGCTCCGACGCCTTTCTAAGGCGTATCGATCTAATAAATTCCTGAATAGAGAGGTTAGTATTATCATGAATCTTGCGGTAGATGGTTGATCGACTCAAGTTGACTTCAGTGCAGAGTGACTTGACGTTAAAATCAAAATCTGATATGTTATCCTTAACTATTTCAGTTATTTGCTTTAATAGTTCCTGATCTTCTTCTTTGGATTTATCCACAAAACTGTCTCTCAGAAATTTTGATTGCAGTTCTATGCGGTAATCAATTTGCTTCTGTATTTTTAGTTTAAGAATTTGAAGATTAAATGGTTTTGTAATGTAGTCGTCTGCTCCTGATGATAATCCTTCCAATTGATATTTAATATCGGATAATGCAGTAAGAAGTATTAGGGGTATGTGGGTTGTTT
This sequence comes from Carboxylicivirga fragile, assembly GCA_025499625.1. Taxonomy (GTDB): domain Bacteria; phylum Bacteroidota; class Bacteroidia; order Bacteroidales; family Marinilabiliaceae; genus Carboxylicivirga; species Carboxylicivirga fragile. Next base: position 6,889 of record JAFMVD010000057.1, read on the forward strand.
TAATATCTGATTTTACTTTATTGCAAAGTTGAATACCATTCATGTCAGGTAGGTTGATATCACATAAAATGAGGTCGGGTTGGTGTTTATTAATCATTTCCAAGCCTTTTTCTGCTGACTCTGCTAATTCTACCTTGTAGTCGTTCGAAAGGGTATTAAAAAGGAAGTTAGCTAATGAGGTGTTGTCTTCAATAACCAATAGCTCCTGCTTGTTTGTATCTTCATTTTCATCTATTTTCTCCAATGCAACTGTTTCACTTTCATCAGAAATGAATACCTCATTTACAGAGTTGTTGGACTTTTTATTCTTACTGGCCTTATCCTTTAAATCTGATATTGGAAGGGAAATTGTGAATATCGTTTCTATGTTAGGTTCGCTACTCACAGCTATTTCTCCATTATGAAGATCAACAAATGATTTAACAATCGATAATCCAATACCATGACCTACGCTATTATGATTGTCTTTTTTATCCTGATAAAAGCGATTGAAAATATTACTTAGCTGGTCTTTTTCTATACCCACACCCGTGTCCGATACTTTAATAATTAAAATATTTTCTGATTGTAAGTCGAGCTGAACACTTATGTTACCACCTGCTTCAGTATTTTTAAAGGCATTCGACAGAAGATTCAATAAAATCATCTCCAGTTTTTTAGGATCAGCCCATATCGTAATTTCTTTATTGGAAAAAGAAGATTGAAGCGTGATGTTTTTCTTCCGGGAAAGATCCTCAAATAGAGAGGTGATGTGTTTGATAAAACTAATTGCATCAATTTGACTTACATCAAGTTTCATGTTATTGGTCTCTATTTTTCTGAAATCTAATAATTGTTGTATTAGAATCATCAATTTTGACGCATTTGTGTAAGCCGTTTTAAGTTGTTTAATTACCTGGTTTGAGTTGGTTTTTGAGAAGTTATCAATTATGTTCTGGAGAGGTGCTGTGATGAGTGTTAAAGGCGTTAGGAATTCGTGTGATATATCGGTAAAGAACTGTAATTTGGCACGATTGGCCTCTTCAACCTTATCACTCAATTCTTTTAAATTCTCGTTTTGTACTTTTATTTGTGAGTGTTGTTCGCTTAAGAGCTTGTTTTTATTCACAACCATGCTGTTGATTTTTAACAGTGCGTCGTTCTGTTTTTCTATTTGTAGCTTTTGCTCATTAAGGGTTTCTGTTTTTTTATTAACTCTTTCGGTTAAAATAAGATTTTGCCTTTTTATGTTGTAGGTTCTTAAAAATATGATGGTATAAACTAAAGCTATAATGCATAGTAGTAACAGTATAATGAACCATTTCGTTCTGTAAAATGGGGGAGGTATATTTATTATTATCGCCGTATATTCATCATTCCATACACCATCATTGTTCGAGCCCATCACCTTAAAAGTATATGTTCCGTGGGGGATGTTCGTGTATGATGCTATACGTCTTGATCCAGCGTTAATCCATTTTTTATCATAGCCTTCAAGAATGTATTTATATTGATTTTTGGATGACTGGCTGTAGGATAATGCGGCGTATTGAAAACTGAAAGTTGATTCGTCGTAATGCAGTGTAACTTCTTTGGTAAAACTAATGTCGTTTGTTAGGATGTCAGGATGTGTTTTGTGATTAATCGGTTCATATAAGATTTCCATACTTTCGATCATTACCTGAGGTATGTATGAATTGGCTTGTATGTTTTCCGGCTTAAAAACATTAAGACCGTTAATGCCGCCCAGATAAAAAACGCCGTCTTCACTTTCAAAGAAAGCATACATGTTAAACTCATTACTTTGCAGGCCATCCTGATAAGTATAGTGTTGAATTCTATCCGTTCTGGGTGAGTAGGTGGTTAGTCCATTGTTGGTAGTGCACCATATCCTACCTTCATCGTCTTCTAATATTCCATAAATTGTTTTTAGTAGGTGTTCGCTATTATCAGTAGGTCGACTTAGAGTTTCAGACGATTGATTATATTTAAACAAACCAGAACTGGTGCCAAGCCATATGGTTTGCGACTGTGATTCAATAATGGTATGTATCTCGGTAAAAAGTTTTGATTCACCATTGTGTTTTTCACTTGGGTATACTTGCGATAACTCCTCCGTGTGTCTGTCAAAAAGGTATAAAAATCCATCTCGAGAGCCTAGCATCAATTGCCCTTCGGCATTTTCAATCATGCTAATTATATAAGTTGGAAACGTTGTTTTGCTATCTCCCTTAGGCTTAATGAATTTAAATGACTCACTTTCAAGATCTAATTTTATTAATCCCACAACGCTTGAAAACCATATGGTACCATCAGAATCTGTAAGCGCTGTCAGGAAAGAAGACACTTTTTGGCCTGTTTGCTCTAGTATTTTGCTTGAAATTTTTTCAGTTGTACCATCCTTTTTTCGAAGAACAATTTCATGTTCATTTGAATAAAACAGTCCAGCATTTTTGTTGTACAATAAATCTCCAAAAGTTATGTCTACATGCTTTTTTGCCGAATTTTTTGATTCTGTTTTGAAAAAATCATTCTCCAGTTCAATTAGCCCCATGGGTGTATTCATCCAAATGGATTTATTATTATCCATACATATTGAATAAACATTATTGGCAATATGATCTGTTTCAGGATTGGAAAAGAAGTTGTTATATGTGGAAAAACGGTTGAAGTTTGGATCGAAATTATTGACCCCGCCTATAAATGTTCCAATCCATAATATACCGGCATTATCTTCAAATAAACAGACAGTTTCATTGTCGGAAAGTGAGTGTTTTTGATAGGGGTTATGAAAATGGTTAGTTATTTTTTCAGAGTGCTGTGAAAGGTAACTAAGCCCTGCCTTGGATGCAGTCCATACCTCACCTTTGTTCGTAATTAAAACATCGTTGAGCATGTTGGTTGGCAAGGCGCTGTTATCTGTACTGAAATGCTGAATGACTTTATCTGTCCTCGACTGGTATTTTATTAAACCATTGTTTTCTGTCGCGATGTAAATATTGCCTTTTAAATCAAATTTAAATGAGCGAATACTGGCATTACAAACAAGTTTATTCTTTACCTTTTTAATATTTCTTTCAATATCACCTTGGTTTAGGTCGATAACATAAAGTCCATTGCTTGTGCCTAACCAAAGCTGATTGTTAGAATCTTTCTGAATACATCTTATTCTTTTAACAGCTTCTTTTAGTTTAAAATTGATGGTTTTAAATGCATTGGTGTTTTGATCGAACAGAAACAGACCTTCAATCCCGGAAGCCACCCAAAGAGAGTCCTTACTTGAGGCATATATTTGATTTATTTCACCAAAAGTTACATTGGCTTTAGGGGAGAAGGCGGAATGATATTGTATGAACTGATCATTCTCTCGCTTGTAAGCAGAAATGCCAGATTTCTCTGAGCCAATCCAGAGTGTAGAATCAAAAGGATTGGAATATAAACAGGAAATGTCATTGCTGATTATTGAATTAGGATCTTTATGATCGTAACGATACTGTTTAATTTCGTAGCCATCGTATTGATTAAGCCCATCAGCAGTACCAAACCATAAATAACCATATTGGTCTTGCGCAATTGCCTTTACCGAAGATTGGGATAGTCCATCCTTTAAGGTGATTTGAGAAAAGCGGACATCAGCATGCTTTGGTGTGCAGAAAAGGAATAATAATAGAACTAGTACAAGACTTCGTTTCATATTAATTGAATCGTTGAAAGCGTTGAGGGCTTAAAAATACCAAAAAAAGTTGGCTTCGTCACTGTTTTACTTTATTCAAATCGGTAGTTGTAATGTGCTTATATGGCAATGAAAATAGGCCATTGAGCAATGAATCCTATTTTTAGAACGATCCGTCCTATAAAAAAACGCTCTGTCCTAGCATTAAGTTATAGATACCAAAGTATACACTTTTTAACTAATAGATTTGTCGTGTAGTCAATTATAGTATGATGCTTGGTTACCATTGATAATGATAGAATATAAAAGTAAGTATTGACTTACAATGTATGATATGTCCCATAATATTATTATTTATTTGATGAAAAATGAAAATCTATGAGAACACAAACAATTAATGCAAGCAAGTTGCCCGATGGTCGAAAGATAAGATCTTTGGGAGCATCTCTTTTTGCAGTTGCTTTGATGGTTTTATCATTAACCACAAGTTGCGAAAAAGATGATGAAGCTGGAAGTTTACCTACTACCGAGACTATTGAAGTTGCAGAAATATCTGATGTTGACGTTATTGTTAATGGAGAGGTTACTTCCAATGGAGGAACCAAGCTGTTGGCAATGGGTGTCTGTTGGATTCCAGGAAGTGTTGAGCCAACTGTCGATGATAATTTCGTGCCTGTTGGAGAGTACACGCAAAATGGCATTCTAGAGGAGGATTGGGATTATTCAATTAAATTGAGTGGTTTGTCAGCTGAAACAGAATACAGTGTTCGTTCATATGCAGCAAACTCTGCTGGTGTTTCTTACGGTGAAACGATTACTTTCATGACTAAAGCAGGTAAAACCTTACATGCTCTTACGGCAGATATGATTGAAACACATGTTCAGGAGCCTTATGAGGGGCCAAAGGAAGGTCTTGTGGATGGTGATCCGGGTACTTATTGGCACTCAGCGTGGTCGGTGGCTGGTGCAGAATTACCAGCGCATATTCAAATTAATTTTGATGAAGAAAAAAGTATTGGTGGATTTACGTTTATGACTCGTTTTAGTGGTGCAAACGGTAACGATCCTGGTCAGTTTGATGTGCAAACCAGTACTGATGGAATGAACTTTACAACCGTATGGGAGTCAGCTGAAATAATTGACGCCTTGGTGCAACCAAGTGTAAATGATATTGCACTTGATAAGAATTATACGTCAAAGTACTTCCGAATCAGAATTTTGAATACACGAAGCAGAACTGGAACTTGTACTCATATGGCAGAATTAGAAGTATTCGAAGATGGTTTATTGCCTTATTAATAGCTAACAAGATTAAACGATAAATAATGAAGTATATTAAATCAACAATGCTTCCTACTGGAAGTAATATTTATATAAATATGCTAAAACGGAATATGAAGTTTTTAAGCCTTTTTATCATCGTTTTACTATCAAGCTTTTATGCTAGTGCACAGACGCTAGAAGTGAGCGGTACTGTTATAGATGCTGAAACTCAGGAAGCTTTACCAGGTGTATCTATCGCGATTAAAGGCACAACCACTGGTACCATTACAGACTTTGATGGAAATTATAAACTCAATGTTAGTAACCAGGATGCTGTTTTATCCTTTTCGTTTATAGGTTATGAGATACATGAAGTAGCAGTAGCAGGCCAGTCTGTCGTTAATGTGTCTCTGGTTTCTGATATGACAAGTCTGGACGAGGTTATGGTAGTAGCTTATGGTACTATTAAAAAATCAAATCTAACTGGTTCTGCTGTTGCTTTGGATAATAAAGAACTTAAGGATGTGTTTACATCCAATGTTTCATCCATGATACAAGGTAAGGTTGCCGGTGTTTATGCTGCTTCCACAAGTGGTAGGCCGGGAGCTACTGCGGATATTACCATTCGTGGTAAGGGTTCTCTTTCGGGTCCAACAGCACCGCTTTGGGTAGTAGATGGAGTTATCTATGGCAATTTTGATCCTGGAATCAGTCCTACTGATGTGGAGAGTATTACAGTGCTCAAGGATGCATCTGCTACATCATTATACGGTTCTTTGGGTGCTAATGGTGTTATCTTAGTGCAGACCAAGACAGGTGATGGAGTATCAAAGATTAGTGTGAATGCGTCGCGTGGATACTCTAAATTTAATATGGGTAACTTTTCCCTGATGAATTCACAGGAATTGTATGACTATCAAAAGACTTGGAATCCAAATGTTTCTGAAGATGTTTTAGCAACCGATACAGATTGGCTTGAGAATGGAACGCAAACAGGAGTAGCTCAGGAGTATAATGTTAGTTATTCAGGGGGAGGCGAGAAAATTAGCACCTATTTATCTGGAACTTATTATGGGGAAACTGGTACTATTAAGGGTTATGATTATGACCGTTATTCAGCGCTTGGTAACATCAATATTAAGGCTACTGAAAAACTGTCAATCAGATTAAATCTTTCAGGTGATTACAGCACTACATACAACCAAGAACATTCGCTATATAATATGTATACATACATGCCATGGGATGAGCCCTACCTTCCAGATGGTTCTGTGTTGGATCCACGAACAGAAGCCGGAGAAGACTATCTGCTAGAGAATGGTAAAGTTTGGTATGGTCGTGATAATAATAATTATCTATACGATTTGCAGTATAACTTCGGGACTTCCCGTGGAAACAACTTCCGAATCAATTTGGGATTTGATTATAAGATTAACGATTGGTTAACTTTTTCCTCAATGAACAATATTGCACTTAATTTTGGTCAGAACGATTATTATACCGATCCGCGTTCATTCGCTGGTATGGCAAATAATGGTAGTTATTCTGAAACACATAGCTTTACTCAAAGACGCTTTACTAACCAGTTACTCCGTCTGCAAAGGGACTTTGGACTACATTCAGTAAATAGTTTTATAGCCTGGGAGTATAGCGATTTCTATACAGAGAATGCATCAGCAGCTGGAAAAGGTGTAGGTGGTGGATTGCAAGTGCTTAATACAACAGCAGAAGCATTAAGCGTTGGTGGTTACAAAGGTGAAAGTGCTAAACAAAACCTAATGGCGAACATTCAGTATGCCTATGACAATAAATATCTAGCTACAGCTTCATTTAGTCGTCAGGGATCAAGTAGCTTCGGCCCTAACAATAAATACGGTAACTTCTGGTCTGCCAGTGTAGGATGGAATGCGCACCACGAATATTTTATTAAAGAAATTAATTGGTTGAATGTGCTTAAGCTTTCTGCTAGTATGGGGCAAATTGGTAATGCACCAGGAGGATTCCAGTATCTTGGCTATTATGCTTTTGTTGATCAGTATAATGGAAAGGGAGCAGCTACACCATATCAGAAAGGTAATCCAGATATTAGCTGGGAAAAAGTAACCACTTACAATACGGCTATTAATGCACGTTTGTTTGATCGTGTTGGCTTGAATCTGGATTTATATTACAAGAATAGTGATGGTCTGTTGACTTATGTGCCATTAGCTGCAATGACTGGTTATAATGGCGTTTGGATGAACATTGGACAGGTTAGCAATAAAGGGTATGAATTAAGTATTTCACCGGAAATTATTAAAGGAAAGCGTTTCAGATGGGATATGACTATTAATCTGGCATACAATAAAAACCGTGTGGAAGAGTTGTATGATAATCAAGCTGTTAATCGTGGCAATAACCGATTTGAAGTGGGGTATGACATGGATTCATATTATCAGCGTGTATGGTACGGAGTGAATCCAAATAATGGAGATCCATTGTGGGAGAGAGTTGAAGAAGAAGTGGATGGAGAAGGAAATGTGATTGGCGAAACAATAAGTTTGACTTCGAATTATGCAGACGCAACACTTCAGTTCACAGGAACTAAAGGAACACCTAGCTATGTTGGAGGTATTTTTAATTCTTTCAGCTTTGACAATTTTACACTGTCTGCAAACATATCTTTTGTTGGAGACGTGTATAAGTATAACAGCAGCCGCGAGTTATTTGATAGTGATGGTTCGTACGTTGGATTCAATAATATGAATCTGATGGATGGCTGGAGTCGTTGGGAGAAGCCTGGTGATGTAGCTACGCACCCGAAACCTTATGACGGTGGTTTGAATGCCAATAAAGTGTCGTCACGTTATCTTGAAGATGCCAGTTTTATTCGTTTACGTAACGTGAACCTATCGTATACTATCCCGACAAATTTGGCGGAACGCTTGAAAATTAAGAATGCCTCGGTATATGTCAGTGCAGATAACCTGATTACCATTACCGATTGGTCAGGAGTAGATCCAGAAACAGGAGCATTGTATCCTATTTCGAAAAAGGTATTGTTTGGCGTAAGAGTAGATTTTTAACATTGAATCCTTTTTAAACTAAGAGTATGATAACTAAAAATATATATTCGATCATTATGATTTTGCTGGCATTTTCAATAACTGCCTGCGATATTACTAGAGAGCCCTTTCAGGATTTATCTGATGACAAAGTATTTGCTGATGAGTTGGGAATTGAAGCAGCGGCCTTGGGTACATATGCCCTACTGAAAAAGAATGGATTTATGCGACCTTACCATTTTCATGGCGAATTTGGAGGTGATAATATTGCACTAAGTGGGTCTACTACTGATAATTTGTTTTATATGTATAATTATCAGCATATCCCAACTAATGGACATTTGAATAGTTTATGGTCTACTTGTTACCAAGGAATAGTGAATGCCAACAAAGTGATTGCGAATGCTGAGCAAGGTACTCCTCGATTAAATCACGTGATCGGAGAAATGTACTATTTACGTTCATTCTTCTATTTGAATTTGGTATCCATCTGGGGAAGACCATATAATCAAGATCCAAATGGTAATATGGGGGTACCTATTATTTTGGATGCTGAGCCTGATGTGAATAGCCTTCCAGGAAGGGCAAGTGTTAAAGAGGTTTATGACCAGATTGTATCTGACTTAGAGGTCGCTGCTGAGTTAATGAGTGAGTTTAAACGTGTAGATAGTGAGTATCCAATTTATGCTTCAGAGCAGGCTGCTTATGCATTGTTATCACGAGTACACCTTTATATGGAAGAAAATGTAGAGGCAGCTGAGTACGCAACTAAAGTGATTGAATCTCGTAATTTCGAATTAATTACTGGAACAGCATATGAAACTTTCCCGACGATGGTACCCGAAGATAATTCAGAAGTAATCTTTGCCTGTCGTGCATTGAAAGATGAAGATGATTATGGTTGGTATGCCTTTGGAGGTATGTATGCTACCATTGATGGTGTTGGATGGGGAGAGATGTATGCCTCAGAACCTTATCGTAATTTGTTGGAAAAGAATCCAGGCGACCGCAGGAGCAAATTTATTGAGCCGCAGTATGTGGATGATGGAACTTATGAGTTGACTTATTCTTATGATAAAGCAGCACCAACGGGGGCAAGAATGTTTCAGATGTATAAAGTAACTGATAATGTTGGCACTTGGGAGTACGAATATAATGGTGGTACTCACGCTGTAATGACTGAGGAAGTGGATGGTGTAATGAAATATTACATTACCGAAGGCGAGCATATTAGTGAAAAGACTTATGTACGTGTTGATAAAACAATGAAAGTTCGTAATGGCTATCCTAAGTATTTTGTTCTTAAATGTTCGAATCAGGAAGGGCAACCACAATTGTTTTCGCCAATTATTTCACGTTTGGCAGAGATGTATTTGAATCGTGCGGAGGTGAAGGCTAAAGCTCTTGATGTGGATGGTGCACTGGACGATGTGAATGTAATAAGAGAACGCGCGGGTATACCAATATATACTGCTGTACCTGACGGGAAAACGATACTGGATGTTGTATTGGAAGAACGTCGTTTAGAGTTGGCTTTCGAAGCCCATCGTCGCTATGATATTTTCCGTAATGGATTGACATTGGATCGCAAATATCCTGGTACACATGATAAAGGATCTAATGCTTTGGTGACCATACCTGCTGATCATCTTCGAGTTGTTGACTATATTCCTGAAGCGCAGATTTTGGCGATGCCTAATCTAATTCAGAATCCATAGATAAATACGAATAAATAAAAGGCGATGTTTATCGTCGTCTTTTATTTTTTTAATAATAGACTTGGCCAATAATTAATTATTTTTATGGTCATTAATAAATTGAACAAACTAGTAAAATCAAAGTGTATGTCATCAAGTAGAAGGTCATTTTTAAAAAATATAGCAGTTGGAGCAGGTGTTGCTGCTGCCGCACCATTAGCCGGATGTAGTACAGGTTCGAGAAGTAAGGAAGCAGTTGCTTATATACGTGAGAATGCCGAACGAGTACCTAAGATGGAGTTTAACATGTGTGGATATGCCGCTCCTAAATTGGATAAGGTACGTATCGGTTTTGTTGGCATCGGCGATAGAGGTATCGGAGCAGTTGACCGTATGGGTTTTATTGAAGGAGTAGAAGTGACCGCTCTTTGTGATACACGTCAGGCTGCCATTGATGGTGCTCAGGCCTCACTGGTAAAAGCCGGATTGCCTAAAGCAAAAGAATTTACTGGAAGTGATACGTCTTTTAAAGCGCTTTGTGATAGTGGCTTGGTTGATTTAGTTTACATTGCTACTCCATGGGAATGGCATGTGCCTGTAGCTATTGCTGCAATGAAGGGTGGAAGTCATACTGCTGTTGAGGTATCTACAGCCAGAACCATGGACGAATGTTGGGAAATGGTTGAGGTGTCAGAGCAAACTAAAAAGCATTGTATAATTCTTGAAAACTGCTGTTACGATTTCTTCGAGTTGCTTACACTTAACATGGCACGTCAGGGAGCTTTTGGTGACTTGGTGCATGGTGAAGGTGCTTATATTCACGATTTGGATTATTGGCATTTTAATAAACCACAAGATGATAAACCACGTGGCGATGGTGCTTACGATAAGTTGTGGCGCTTGCACGAAAATACTCGTAAAGCCAACGTATATCCAACGCATGGTTTAGGACCTATCTGTCAGGCCATGGATATTAACCGTGGCGACCGAATGGATTATTTGACGGCTATGATGTCTGACGATTTTACTTTAGCTAATCGAATTAAAGAGCTGGCTCCAGAACGTCCCGATTTACAACAGTTTATTGGTAAGGAGATGCGCGGTAACATGGACATGCAAATGATACGTACCGTTAAGGGGCGTACCATGATGATTCAGCACGATATCAGTTCACCTCGTCCGTATTCACGTATACATATGTTGAGTGGAACCAAGTGTTTTGCTCAGAAGTGGCCGCTTCAGCACATTGCTTTTGGACATAATAAGGCTGATGATGCTAAAATGAAAGAGCTACAAGAGAAATATGCTCCGGAAATTATTACGCGTATTGGCGAGATGGCTAAACAAGTTGGTGGCCATGGAGGGATGGATTTTATGATGGATTGGCGATTAATCGACTGTCTGCGCAATGGACTTCCTATGGACATGGATGTGTATGATGCTGCCGCTTGGTCGTGCATTACGCCACTTAGTGAATGGTCCATAGCCAATGGTTCTAAGCCAATTGATATTCCTGATTTTACACGCGGTAAGTGGAAGACTAATAAGCCTCTTGAACTATCACTAAAAGGTGGCGGAACAACGGGTGTTCGTAATCTAAAGAAAGCGGACTCGGGCAAGCAATTGTCAGTAGATTAAGCTCCTTAAGAATAAACAATGGTAACTTAATTTCTAGTTACCATTGTATTTAACCTGAATTATTCATTAGGAATCATTTTTTTATGATGAACTAATGGATCCATGAAGGTTAACCCCGTCACGATAATTATCGTGATAGAAAATCACCATTTTGGTATTTTTACCAAATGGATGATTTGCTTTATCGTTATGCATTTAGGCTATTTTTTATTATTCGAATGCATAGTTTGGGTTTAAGTGCCTCTAAGTTGCGAAATCAAAAACAGACTTAATTCATTATTAAAGGTCTTAAGGTGTTAAGAATTTACACCTTCATTCTCTTAGTATATTTATGAAAGTAGATATGAGATCAATACTAATTAGTTTCATAATTATAACATTGGCGTTTTTCATGGCTTGTTCTTCCGATTCTCCATCACCAGAGGAAGGAAGGCAGAAAGAAGAAGATGTCAGTTATGAATCATCCGCAAAGTACAATTTAAACATTGTTTATTTCGTTCCCACTGATATTAGTGAAAGAAATGAATGGCATCGGCGATTAAGTGAGATTCTTCTTCATGGTCAGTCTTTTATTTTGAAGCATATGAACGAATATGGTTTTGGTAATATGACCGTAAATATGTTTGTTGATAAAACCTTGGGGCGTGTTAAAATTACCAAGATAAGCGGAGAACATGCAACGAGTTATTATCCCTATGAAGGTGGTGGTGTCAAGATGATCGAAGAGATAGAATCGTATTTTAATAGTCATCCATCAGAAAGAAATAGTGATCATACTTTAGTATTGATACCAGTCAAAAATCCGGATCCAGATAAGCGTGATATTCCCTATTATGGCTATGGGCGATACTGCTTTGCTTTAGATTATGACGATATGGACATAGCCTATCTAAAGGATGAGGATGAAAGAGGACAGAAAGCTACAACATACATTGGAGGACTTTTACATGAATTAGGGCATGCCCTTAATTTACCTCATAACAAACAAACTGTTTCGGACGATAACAACCCTAATAAAGGTACAGCTTTGATGGGCAGTGGTAATTATACCTATGGCAAATACCCAACATATCTGACAAAAGCGAGTTGTGCCATATTAAATAATTGCCAGGTTGTAAGTGATAGTGAGTCAATTGTTTTCTACCAAGGAGCTTCGTTAGAGGTGGAAGGTATTCAGTCTAGATATGAAGGTGGTGATTTAGTAGTATCGGGTTCTATTGAAACGAATACGCCGGTAAGTCATGTTAATTTTTACAATGACCCGGCTACTGACAATGCCGATTATGATGCAGTTTCCTGGTGTGTTGAGGTTATTAATAATGCCTTTGAAGTGAGAATGCCTGTTAATGATTTATTTCTAAAAGGAAATACTCCTTATGTACTTCGGCAGCGGTTTTTACATGAAAATGGAGAGATTTCAACTTTTTCTTATGCCTATGAATTCATAGATAATGAGTTATTTATTGAATTTGGAGACAAGGACTATCTGGACAGAAGTCAATGGGCAGTAATCGATTTTAGTTCGGAAGAACAAAATGAAAAGGCGGCTTATGTACTTGATGGTGATAAGCAAACATTTTGGCATTCAAGATGGTCAACTAATGTAGCGTCATACCCTCACTACCTCTCCATTGATATGGGGCAGATCCAATCGCTTAATGGCTTTACTTTTGTGCAACGCGATGGCATGAGAAAAGTAAAGGATATAGAGATATTCATTAGTTCAGATAGTCAAACCTGGGAAAGTAAAGGAAATTTTGTGCTCAAAAACATTAATACTGCACACCACGTGGTTTTAGAGGAAGCCTGTAGTTGCAGATATTTTAAAGTGGTTGCCAAATCGGCTTTTGATCAGGAGCAGTTTGCTGCAATGGCTGAAATAATGTGTTTTTAGTAATAAGTAAGATTAATTGATAAAACGCTCTTAACCTGATCTTTATGTGATCATATAAGGCAATGGTAGATTTTTTAAAGTAATAGTCCGGACCTAATAATTATTGAGGTGTCGGAGTTTATAAAGAAATATAATCATGAAATATATAAATTGGTTTCAGAATTTAGTTTTTGCAGCTATGTGTATAGTATACATTGGCTGCACAGGTTGTAGTAAAGATGATGATCCGGAACAAATTAAAGTACCGGAGATGAATATTAAAGTACCTGTTGGAGGAAATGCCTGGGTAGTTGATGATCCTTTTAAAGGAGGTCATTTAATTTCCGACGAGGGATTACAATCATGGACAAGTAAAGGTGATAAAATCAGAGTATATTTTAAATTGCCCAAGGCTGGTGAGCTAAATGTTGGTTTGCTATCGAAAGTACAAAAGGGCACTTCAACCATTAAGTGTACTGTTGATGGGAAAAGCATCGAAAAGGAAGTGGATAATACATCTTTAAAAACCAATTACATCGGAACGTTTGAGGTTTCCGAAGCCGGATATCATTTTGTAGAGCTTGAAGGTGTCTCAAGAGAAGAAGGTGTTTTTGCTGATATAACTGAGGTAAAATTAGGGGGCGAAGCATGTAATGGAAAAATGTACTTTGTAAATGAGGAGTATTATTGGGGGCGTAGAGGACCGTCGGTACATTTAGGATACGAGGTTCCGAGTGCAGCTTCCAATGTTGAATATTTTTACAATGAAGTAACAGTCCCAGAAGGGCAAGATGTGATTGGTTCGTATTACATGGCCAATGGTTTTGGCGAAGGCTATTTTGGCATACAGGTTAATTCCGAATCAGAGCGTAGAGTTTTGTTTTCGGTATGGAGTCCTTTTGAAACCGATGATCCAAGTTCAATTCCTGAGGATGAAAAAATCATTCTTGTTAAAAAGGGAGAAGGTGTTTCTACCGGCGAATTCGGGAATGAAGGATCGGGTGGACAGAGTTTTCTAAGGTATAATTGGATTACGGGCAATACCTATCAGTTTTTATTGAAAGGCAAACCTTTAGCTGATGGTTATACACAATATACTGCTTGGTTCAAAGGACCGGAACTTCAGGACTGGAGATTAATCGCCAGTTTCAAGCGACCTAAAACACAAACGTGGTTAACTAACCAATATTCATTTTTAGAGAATTTTCATACCGAAACTGGTGCCATTTCGCGCATGGCTAAATACAATAATCAGTGGGTGCGCGATACTAATGGAGATTGGTTTGAAATGACAAAAGCGAAATTTACGGCCGATGCTACTGCTCGAAAAGAGTCACGTATGGATTATGCCGGAGGTGTTTCAGATGGTATTTTCTTTATGAAGAATTGTGGTTTCTTTAATGAAACAACTCCTATTGATAGTCACCATATGCGCACAGAGTTGGGTGTAGAGCCAGTAATTGATTTTGATAATTTGCCTTAAAATAGTTAAGTTAAATATGTTTCTTAATAATCCTCGTTAGGTGCTTCTGTACTTATCGAGGATTATGTGTAAATTTCAACCAGGTCTGAATAATTGCAAAATCATGAAGATAATAAAGAATAGATTTTCCCTTAGCGTAATAATAAGTGCACTTTTAACTATAAGTCAAATAACAGTGTTGGCTCAAACTGATCATAAACAGGATTGGGAAAACCCATTGATGTTTAATCAGAATAAAGAAGCTCCACATGCTTCTTTTATGTCATTTTCTAATATTGAGAAAGCTTTGGGAGCTAAACACCAGGCTTCGGTATTTTACAAAAGCTTAAATGGAACATGGAAATTCAACTGGGTACGGAAGCCAGCTGATCGCCCCATGGAGTTTTACAAACCAACTTTTGATGTAAGCGCGTGGGACAACATTAAAGTACCTTCCAACTGGGAAGTGGAAGGTTATGGAGTACCCATTTATGTAAATCACCAATATGAGTTTGCCGACTATAAGGCGCCGGTCTCTGACGAAATAAAATTTACAGATAAAATCTATCCATCAAATCCCGGACAAGTTCCGCATGACTATAATCCGGTGGGATCGTATCGACGCACTTTCACCGTGCCTGAAAGTTGGGATGGCCGTAAGGTATTTATTCAGTTTGGTGCAGTTAAGTCGGCCTTTTACATTTGGGTAAATGGTCAAAAAGTAGGCTACAGCCAGGGAAGTAAAACCGAAGCCGAGTGGGACATCACCAAGTATATGCAAAAAGGAGAAAATACCTTAGCTGTTGAGGTTTATCGTTGGAGCGATGGCTCTTACCTGGAATGTCAGGATTTTTGGCGCATCAGTGGCATTGAGCGCGATGTGTTTATTTATTCAACACCCAAAGTGCGCATCCGCGATTTCTTTGTACAGGGCGATTTATATCAATCATATACCGATGGCCTATTAAAGTTGGATGTGGATTTGAAGAATCATGTAAAGAATTTAAAATCGGGGAATTATAAGCTGAGTTATTACTTGTACGATCGCAATAGGAATTTGGTAGCTGAAGAAACTGTTAAGGCTGATATTCATAAAAAAGAAAACCTTAAACTATCTTTTGAAAAGGAAATTGAGACGCCTTTAAAATGGACGGCCGAAACACCTAATTTATACACGCTTGTTATTGGCATAGCAGATTCTAAAGGTAACACCGAGTTTGTTTCCACTAAAGTTGGGTTCAGAAAAGTAGAGATAATTGATGATTTATTTTATGTCAACGGTGTTCAGGTACTGATAAAAGGAGTGAATCGACACGAGCACAATCAACATACTGGTCACGTGGTGAATGAGGTGGATATGTTGCATGAGATTAAACTCATGAAGCAATTTAATATCAATGCCGTTCGTAATTCGCATTATCCAACTCACCCAAGGTTTTATGAGTTGTGCAATGAGCATGGTCTTTATGTAACTGACGAAGCCAATATTGAGTCGCACGGTATGTATTATGGTGAGCATTCTTTGGCAAAAAATCCAGAATGGAAAGAGGCACACCTGGATCGTAATATCCGAATGGTGGAGCGCAGTAAAAATCATCCATGCATCATTGTTTGGTCAATGGGCAACGAAGCCGGTGATGGTGAAAATTTCACTGCCGTTTATAAATGGATAAAAGAGCGTGATGCATCTCGACCCGTTCATTACGAGCGAGCCATAATGGGAGAGAATACGGATTTGTTTTGCCCACAATACCCGGGAGTAAAGTACCTCAAAAAGTATGCGTCTAAGCACCAGACTAAACCGATGATTATTAGCGAATATTCGCATGCCATGGGCAATAGTACGGGTAATCTTGTTGATTTGTGGGATGTTATTCATAATCGCGAAAACAAACAGTTGCAAGGTGGTTACATCTGGGACTGGATTGATCAGGGGCTATTGGAGCACGATGCTGAAGCACGACCTTATTGGACTTATGGTGGTGACTATGGTGAGGATATGCCCTCTGATAATAACTTCGTGATTAATGGAATTATTTTACCCGACTATACGCCACAACCAGCCATGTGGGAGGTGAAATATGCCTACCAATATGTACGATTCAATCAGGACAAATTGGCTGCTAATCAGGTTCGAATTATAAATTATCATGATTTCATTTCATTGGACGCCTACGATATTCGCTGGAGTTTATCGGCCAATGGCAAAGAAATTTACTATGGTCTATTCGATGTAGCATTAGAACCACATGAAAGCAAGGTGGTAGAAATACCTGTACCCGCAGTTCAGGGGCAGATAGATACAGAGTACTTTATAGACATATCCGTTCGCTTAAAACAAGCCACATCTCTTTTAGAAGAAGGGCATGAAGTGGCTCATGAGCAGTTTGAATACCTTGTGCCTGTTCATCCGATTGCCTCTCCAGAGTATATGGCTGAAGTTGAAACTTCAGAATCGGAAAAGGAAATTATTGTGAGTGCAGATAATTTTACCATCACATTTGATAAAACAGAAGGAACAATCAGTGCCTGGGAAGTGAATGGCAAAAGTCTCATTCAGAAAGGGCCTGCTATTAATTTTTGGCGAGCACCTAATGATAACGATAAGGGGAGCCGGATGATTGAACGACTTGGTGTTTGGCGTGAAGCTGGTCGGAATACTATAGTGAATTCTATAATTCTTGATGAGATATCTAAAAATAATGCGACAGTAAGGGTTGAATATGGTTTAAGTGAAGTTGGGGCGATTCAAAAAGTGGTTTATAAGATAAATGGTAATGGGACGATTAATGTTAAAACTAATATTGAATTAGGGTATGAAGACTTACCCGATTTGCCACGATTTGGAATGCGTATGGAATTACCAGTGTGCTTCGATAACTTGAAATACTTTGGCCGCGGACCATATGAGAATTACTGCGATAGAAACAGAGGTGCTTTTATTGGACTTTATAAGAGTAAAGTTGAATACCAATATTTCCCCTATGTACGACCACAGGAGAATGGCTATAAGACTGATGTGCGTTGGTTTGAGTTAAGAAATGATGACGGCTGGGGAATAAAGATTAGTAGTGTACCTACACTTGGATTCTCTGCCCTGCATAACCCTCTTGAGGATTTTGATCAGGAAACACATGAAGAGCACAAACATATTAACGACATTAATAAGAAAAATGGTGTATTTGTGAACTTTGACTTAAAACAAATGGGAGTTGCGGGCGATAATTCGTGGGGAGCAACGCCTTATAAAGAATACACCCTTCCAGCTCAGAATTATGAATTTAGTTTTAGTTTAGAACCAGTGTTTTAGAAAGAGTAAAGGCTGAGTTTAGTTAAATATTTGTAAATGTGAGAAAATAACTTGCCAAATAAGAAATTAACCCGATAATTTTATCTTTGAGGTAAATACTAGAAGATGGATTTAATTCAAAATACGAACGAATATAAAAAGTGGATTGAGGAATTAAAATCAGAGATTCAGAAGTCTCAGATTAAAGCGGCTATTTCTGTGAATCAGGCACTTTTGGATTTATATTGGAGGATTGGAAAAGCAATTTCGGAGAAAATAAATGAAGGAAATTGGGGAACGTCGGTTGTGGAAAATGCATCGAAGGATTTAAGAATTTATTTTCCAAATCAGCGAGGATTTTCTCGTTCGAATCTTTTCTCGATGAGAAAATGGTATGATTTTTACACAAAATCAAGACTTGAGATTGAAAAAGTCCAGCAACTTGTTGGACAAATTCCATGGGGCATAATGTGTTGATTATCACAAAGGCTGATACTATAGAAGAAGCTGTTTTTTATATTAACAAAACAATTGAAAATAATTGGTCTCGGGCAGTTTTGGAGCATCAGATCGATTTGAATTTTTATAAACGTTCAGGAAAAGCAATAACAAATTTCAATACTACATTACCAGAACCACAATCAGAATTAGCGATAGAGACACTGAAAGATCCATACAAATTTGATTTTCTGACTTTAAAAGAAAAGGCACTAGAGAAAGACATTGAGGAACAACTAGTAAAGCATATCACATCATTTCTTCTTGAACTTGGAGGTGGTTTTTCTTTTGTTGGGAGACAAGTTCCTGTAAAAATTGACGGCGAAGACTTCTTTATTGACTTACTATTCTATCATATCAAATTGAAATGTTATGTGGTTGTCGAATTGAAATCCGTAAAATTCAGAGCAGAATATGCAGGGAAAATGAATATGTACCTTTCTGCGGTTGACGATTTAATGAAAAGTGAAAGTGAAAATCCAACGATAGGATTACTTCTTTGTAAAAGTAAATCGGAAGTGATAGCAGAGTATGCACTACGAGGAATCTCTCAACCAATTGGGGTTGCAGAATATGAAATTGTAAAATCTATACCATCTGACTTAAAGCCTGAGTTGCCAACTGTAGAAGAGATAGAACAAGAATTGGCTTCAACAATGTATAAAAATAATAACCGTGATGATGAGTAAATTAAACGTCAAAGATTTGCTTCAACTGAAATGTAATTTGACACGTATGTGTTGTGGGTTCTTTTACGTTTCTCAAAGTCAATAAATTAGCGTGGTGATTGCTATGGAGGAAATCAGCGCAGTAAAATTTTATGAATCCAAAAAAAATGGTAATGTTTAAAAGCAATTTTCTTGATGCTGATGAACTATAAACGAATTATACAAATTGTTCTGCTAATGGCAGTGCTTGTTTTAAGTACTTACTTGTTCAAACAAGCTGATACTTATACTTCGAGTGCTGCTTTTTGTAATAGTTGCCATGTTCATAATCATGCTCAACTGTCCTGGGAAGGGTCAACTCATTACATCGAATCTGAAGAGGAGCTTAGCTGTGTTTCGTGTCATCTTCCCCCAAAAGGAGAAGGTTTTTATCGTGAGAAAATTAAAAGAGGTTTTAAGGATGTTTACGCCTATTATTTTAAAGATTCTGTGGATCATAATTGGGAGTTGAAGTCCAGGCCAGAACAAGCCAGGGAACATACATTTAAAGCCTCTTGTTTAGAGTGCCACCCTAAACTGTTTCCTATTCAGTTATCGCCAAATGGTGAAATAGCCCATTGGCATTATCAGCAGCATGAAACAGATATGCATTGTATCGATTGTCATTTAAATGTTGGACATGGACCAGGCGGAAAAGCATCTCATAATTTTGAGTTATTGAACACAACTATAAAAACTGATACCTTATATCTGGTTTCGGCACAGATACGCGATTTAAAGAGTTTTACTGAAACCATTCCTCAAAGTAGTATTGGTTTTGATATGATTGCCATTGAAAAAGGAGATTCATCTTTTTTTATTGGGAAAGCCGAGGTAAGCTGGGATGAGTATTTATTGTTCCTAAGAGAAACAGAATCAGAAGGCAGAAGTGAGAATGAGATCGATGGCTTTAGTGGAGCTACACCACCATGGGGTAATCCTGATCAAGGTTGGGGAATGGGAAGTCGTCCGGCCATTACCATGACGCATCATGCAGCAAGTATGTATTGTAAATGGTTGTCGGTACGAACCGGGAAAAGCTATCGCTTGCCAACTGAGGCGGAGTGGGAGTATGTAGCCAGGCAGGTAATTACAACAGAATCAGAATTGGTTAATACCATCAATTCAGATAAAACAAAAACCATAGAGCCGCAAGAGGTAAGTCCTGATGTACTTGGTTTACATCATTTGTTTGGCAATGTCAAAGAGTTTTGCGCCGATGAATTTGAGAAAGGCAGCAAAGAGCATGTTCTGAAAGGAGGTTCTTTCAAATCAGAAAAGACAAATTATCGAGCTGATTATCGGGAAGCGACACAGCACGATCATTGGATGAAAACCGATCCGCAAATACCCAAAAGCATTTGGTGGTATTCCGATTGTAATGATGTTGGCTTTCGTTTGGTATTAACTTATCAGAATACAGAAAAACCGTAATGATATGGGCAAATATTCACGTCGCGAGTTTATAAATAATACCCTGTTGGCAGGTGGATTAACATTGGCATCGAGCTTGGGGAGTTGCAAGTCAAAATCGGTAAAACAACCCTTGGATGCTGCACCTGACGGACCCGTGCTTAAAGCTGGTTTAATTGGTTGCGGTTCACGGGGTACAGGTGCTGCAGTTAATTACCTCGATGCAGGGCCAAGTTTGGAATTGGTGGCCTTGGGCGATGTGTTTGAAGATAAGTTAATAGCTTGCCGACAAAACCTAAAGGAAAAAAAGGGAATTGAAATAGATTCGGAAAAGTGTTTTGTTGGCTTAGATGCGTTTCAAAAAGTGATTGATGCTGGTGTTGATGTGATACTACTGGCAACTCCGCCTTATTTTCGTCCTGAGCATTTCGAAGCGGCAGTTAAAGCCCGTAAGCATGTGTTTATGGAGAAGCCGGTTGCCGTTGATCCGGTGGGCGTACGCAGTATTCTTATTAATTCTGTGAGAGCAGAGGAACTTGGTTTAAGTGTTGTAACGGGTACAATAAAGCGCCATCAGGCCGATTACCTCGAAACCTATGAGCGCATTAAATCCGGAGCCATTGGCGATATTGTATCGGGCAATTGTTATTACAATCAAGGTAAATTGTGGCATGTTAATCCACGTGCTGAGTGGACTGAAGTTGAGTCGATGATTCGGAATTGGGTTAATTGGACCTGGTTATCGGGTGATCATATAGTGGAGCAGCATATTCACAACCTCGATTTAATGAATTGGTTTATCGGTTCTCATCCTCTTTCGGCCACAGGCTTTGGCAGTCGTCAGAGACGTACCACTGGCGATCAGTTCGATAATTTCAGTGTGGATTATATCTATCCTAACAAGGTGCATGTGCACAGCATGTGTCGACAAATTAATGGCTGTACTAACAAGGTGAGCGACCTAATTCGAGGCACGCATGGTTATACCAATTGTGAGAATACCATATTTAATGCCAAAGGCGAAATGAAATGGAAATACGAATTAACAGAAGAACAGGAAAAAGACAAGTGGCACTTTTTTTGGCGTGCTTTTGCCCAGGAGCATATTGATTGGGTGACTGCCATCAGAACCAAGGTGCCCATCAACGAAGGTAAACAAATAGCCGAAGCAACATTAATGGCGATTATGGGAAGAATATCAGCATATACTGGGAAAATTGTTACTTGGGACGAAATGCTTAACAGCGATCTTCGAATTGGCCCCAAGGTTTTTGATATGTTTACTACAGGCATAAAAAAGGCTATCCCAGTAATGGGGACATTGTAGTTTGCGATTACTTGCCAGGGTTACTTTTATTCGTTTTTAAGCTTTTCTCCCAGTAAGGTTTAAACTGCTCAATCATAAAATGTTTCCACACATTTTCAATTACCTCGGGCCATTCTGCTTCAAATTCACCTGCACCATGCACCTCTATTTTAAGTATGGTGGAATCATTAATAGCCGATAAATGATAGGTGCTGACCAATGTTAGAGCATGACCCGCCAAGCCAAGCGGGCCTTCCATGCGGAGCAATTTACCTCGTTGCGCACCTGTAACCACGGCATGGCGAACACCATCGCCCGACTCATCAAATATTTCGTAAAAACCACCGCCCGGTTTTGCTTCAATGTATAATTGATGTGGGTTACCTGAAAAAGTATGATCCCACCATGGACTGATATCACCCGTTAGTTTATCGTACACTTGTTCAGGTGCTCCTGATAGTTTTGTTTCCAACTCAAACTGAAAGTTGGTTGCGATTGTTTTTTCTTTTTTACTATTCTGACAAGCAAAAAAGATTAATGCCAATATGGTGATGGTAAACAGTCTCATGATTCCATGTTGTTTTTTAATCCGTATTTTTTATCTCACTCACAATGCTTGTTGATAAATTATTAATCAATTGAAAAATACTTTTTAAAAAATTCTTTTCCACAGGCGAAAGCTCTGCCAGTTCAATTGTATTTACAGGGTGTTCACCAGCCTGAATTAAGCGGGATTGATTCTTAAGGCGTATTTTCATCACATAATTGTAAGCTAAACTTATGTCCTTGTAAAAATCCTCTGATATTTTTCCAGCCTCGTAAAGCGCCTTAATACGTTCGGTCGTATTTGTGGTTTCAATACCATGTTTAAGCGCACTTACTCTGCTGTATTTTACAATTGGTGTTAATATCGTTTTTAGGTCAATGGTTTTTTCTTTTGATGTATGATCATTTCCCACCAGGTTACCAAAGGCATTAATTGGCGATTTAAAATTGCTGGTCATCTCAGCTAGTTTTAGCAGGAACTCGTTATTTGATTGAGCCAAATTCATAACATGTTGTCTCAAATCATCACTCAGTTGATTGTCTCCGTATATGGTTCTGAAATCAATAAAGGTACTGGCCTCAATCAATCTTTCAATATCTGGTTCATCTACCCAAGATGAGAAATAGGCTTTCCATTTTGAGAGCGGTTGGCACCATTTGGGGTTACAAGCCATCATGCCACCCTTGCAATAGTTATAACCAATTTGATCGAGCGAATCTGATATGTAATTGGCCAATTCCAGGAAGTACTCTTGTACTTTTTCATTGCTATGGGCATCGTCGTAAATTAAGCCATTGTCCTGATCGGTTAGGAGTGTTTGCTCCCTTCTGCCTTCACTACCAACTACCATAAACACATATTTGCATGGGGCAGGGCCATAGGTCTCAATGCCAAATTCTATGATTTTCCGAGTGATTCTATCTGAAATTGAAGAAGCAAAAGCAACGGTGTCGTATGTGTTTTCATTGCTTTCGGCTAATGCATGAATGAGTGTTGGTATTTTGTTGTGAATGATAGCTAATTCTTCAACTGTATTGGTGTTTTCTATTTCGAGCAATAAGTAGGCAAGCGTATTGTGCTGGATGGAAATAATACTCTCGTAAGAAATAACGCCCGAGATGGTATTATCGTGATCGGTAGTTACCAGGTGAGAAACTTTTTGGCTAGTGAAAGATAACAAGGCTTCGTGCAGACTGGCCGAGTCCGAAATGGTGCATATAGGCGCAGTCATGATGCTGGCAACCGGACTGTCTAAATTACTACTTTTAGCCACCGCTTTTTTGGTCACATCCTTGTTGGTTACAATGCCCAGAATGATCTTATCTTGTTTTACCAGTAGAAAATCTTTTTTCAAACGACTCATTTTATTGGCGGCCATTTGAATGCTGGTATCAGCTGTGCAAGCTGCGATTGATTGAACCAGGTGTTTAATAGGCTGCTTCATCAATAAGAGAGAAGTCTTAACTTCTCCTGATAGTTTGTCTGATTCCCGTTCAGCTACTTCTTTTCGCGATACTTCTTTGGTTGTAATAATGTAACCATAGGTATCGGCGTATTCTACCTTCGAAATGGAGATGATCACTTCCTTTAGTATGTTGTCGCTACAAATGAGAGACGACTCAAAGGAGAATGATTTAGTGTTATCTTTGAAGTTGGGATGAATGCTTTCCCACTTAGTGGTAAATAATTCTTCTAGTTTTTTATGGCTAATTTCTTCTTGACTAAAGCCACAAAGTGTTCTGAATTTTGCATTCGAGAAAATAATAGATTCATTCAGAAACATGAGTGTTCCTTCATTTGATGCCTCTACCAGTGTGACGTATTTTTGCCGTGATTTATGTAATTCTGCAGTTAGATTTCTCCGCTTTAGTTCAATTCCTAAGCTTTGGCGAACCACATAAAAAAGTATCAATGCGATGATGAAGGCAATAATCAAGGAAATGATTAAAAGGGAGTTTTTTAGCGCTTTAATCTCTTCTTCAACATCATCGAGGTAGATACCCGTTCCAACGATCCAGCCCCAGGGTTCAAATGATTTAACCGACGATAATTTAGGGACAATTTTTGTGGAATCATCCTTCCACTGCCACATGTAATCGATAAATCCTTCATTTTGTTCTTTTACAACTTTAGTGGCTTCAACAAAGAGTTTTTTACCATTGGCATCGTAATAGTTGTTTAAA
This sequence comes from Carboxylicivirga fragile, assembly GCA_025499625.1. Classification (GTDB taxonomy): domain Bacteria; phylum Bacteroidota; class Bacteroidia; order Bacteroidales; family Marinilabiliaceae; genus Carboxylicivirga; species Carboxylicivirga fragile. Next base: position 31,461 of record JAFMVD010000057.1, read on the forward strand.
TCCGTTCCAATAAGTTCTGGGCGGTAAGGATGCATTATCATTGTTGGTTTTTCATCAATTATCCAGAAATAATCTTTTTGCTCGGAGCCATAACGTATTTGCGCTACTCTTTCTTTAGCCAGCTGTTGTGCTTCTTGCAGACTAATTGTTGAATCGGCATATTCACTTTCGTATTCACTAATTAAACTCCAGGCTGTATTGGTTAGTTCTGCAATCATTTCCTTTTTATCATCCATTATGGCTTTCTCAAAAAATGGAATGAAGAAAACCTGAATGGAAGCAATAAACAATATGATTGCCAAAGAGGATGGTAAAACGACACCTAAGTAGAAGCTTCTGTTGTTTTTCAAAATGTGGGCATTAACGATATTAAAAATGAAATCGGATAGCATTACAGCTAAAGTTCCCGACTAAATTAATGATTTTCGATATAACTATTGTAATCAAGTAAAAGGTAACTACGAATGGTATAAAAATAAGAATCGCATCTTTAGCACAATGTGTGTATAAAGATGCGATCCTTAATATGAATTAAATATTGTTTTTAGAATATTCCCTGTATGCCTGGCAACTGTCCTACCAATGCAAGTGAAACAACACAAATCACGAACATAACTGCCGGTATAATTAGTTTCTCAGACAAAGAAAGTTGTTTAGCTCTGTCAGGATCTCCTATTAAACCAAGGTTATCGAGTAACATGGTTAAGGCCCATCCGAATACCGGGTTAACAAATGCACTTGCAAAAATACATGTTCCTGCACTTAGGGCATCTTTTTGCTTTTGTACCATCTGCATTCCGGCTTCAAGTAATGGTAGAAACACACCAACAATAAGCGCCACACGTAGTACTGGAGCCCACATGGCCAAATCCATTGGTGCACCAAGAATAGACACTAATACACAAAGCAGACCTGTTAGTATGGCACCACCAGGAATAGGGCGTTTAGCAATAGCTGCCGGAATCATGTATGTACCCCAGGATGATGCTAAGTTACCACCACCAAGAAACGATCCTACCGCCTGGCGAATGGATGTGATTGTCATCGTATCATCGATATCCATTAATACATTCTTCGCTTTTTTAGGGTAGTTAAGCTCTTGGAATACGCGGTGTCCTAAATAATCGGGAGTCCACATGGCAACAGCCAAAATAGCAAAAGGCGTTACGGCTAAGAATTCTTTTAGTCCCGGCCATCCTAAGGTCCATCCAGTATCTTCTCCCCACCACCAACGCGGGTCGAAATGAGGTAATCCCGGTTCAGTAACAAATTTAAAATCGGCTCCCATGGAAAAAGCAATAATACCTGCAATGGCCGAACACAATGGTATAGCTAACCAACGCTTGTTGATACGTGCCAGAAGGGCATATATAATGACAGTAGTACCAATCACAACAAATGAAATAGGACCTGCTTTCGCATCTAATCCGGCCTCGGCTGCCGACCATAAACCAAACTTGCTAATTTGACTGAAAAGGCCTGTTGCACCAAGGAAAATAAGCAATCCGGCACGAACACCAACACCAGTAATGTTCATCAGTTTTGAGCCACCTTTGGAAACAGCCAGCACCATACCAAAAACACCTACCATTACTCCCAATGCCAGTGGATGTCCTCCGGCAGCAGCAATCATTGCAATTAGTGGTATCATTGGACCATGCGTTCCGGCAAGGTTGGCATTAGGATTTAAAACGCCTGAAAATAAAATGACGAAAATACCACCAGCGATTAGCATCTCCCAGCGTACATTTTCTGCTATGAATGCATTTTGCAGCACAGAATCGCCTCCAAATAAATTAAACTCTGTAGCAAATGCCGCAACCATGGCAGCTACCATCACAATTTTACCAATTGTTGCAGCTAGTGCAGGAACAAAATCTTCAATTTCGATTCTGAAATCTCTAAAAGGAAGATTCAATCTCCATTTACGAAATTTCATCACTTCCAACTCGTGCTCTAAGTACTCATTCCTATTGGAAAAGTCCTTGGCATCCCGCCTTTTCTCTTTGTAACTCTTACTCATACTCTTAAATTCAGCCTCTTAATAAATGTTGTTTTTATACACAAAGGCAGCAAAAATAGTAAAATAGCGATAAGTCACAATACTTATTGTGCTATCTAACAGTGATTTTGATCGATTATGAATAAGGCTTTTTGCCTGCACTCACTGTGCTTTTTGGCAGACCCATATGTTACGGGTAAATTTTTTACCTTTTTTTTCTACAGTACAATGGTCAGAAATGCTCAATCCTGATTGTTTTATCAGAGCTTTAATATCGAGTGTAGATACAATAACCAGTTTATCGGCTAACTTCGAAGCTGATTCTAAAATGTGCAAGGTGTTATTGTCATCCGAATGGCTAAACAAATTGTAGGGCAAGTCAACTATGGCAGCATCGTAGCTGGTGTTGATGTCTTTTAGGTCGGAGCGATACACATTGGCGGTGTAATTAAAATGAGCCAGATTTTCTCTTGTTGCCTTGCATGCTTTCCAATGAATGTCGCAGCCCTCAATGTCGATTCCGGAAATACATGCCTCAAGCATTACTGTGCCAACACCACAGCCAGCATCTAATAAGCGTTTCTTACTATTGCCTTTTGAAGCAATGCTGACAAGCGTTTTCGCAATGTCTATGTTGATTGCACTGCTAAATGAACAAGGTTTATTCTGGTGTTTCAGCCAATCGCTGTCGTGTTTTGTTAATACCCCGAAATACCAGGTGTTTTCGAAATAGCATATGGAATAAATAATGGTTGGATTAACATAGTCGGGATCGCCTTCGATGCAAAAGCCCACGTCTTTTAACTTGCTTAACCTTTCGGGATATTTGGTTTTGTCGCCATCCAAAACTAGGTATTCAGCCTTAAAACCATCGATGTGAATGTTTTTTTGTTTGATCTCATCAAGCAGCGAAGAATAATCACTTGAGTGTGAATGAATGTCAAATCTACATCTGATAAAGGGACTTATGGAAGGATCTACTTTTATGTTCGAAAACAAAAAGTTGTTTTTTTCTTCTTTATCGAAAACTTGCCTCGATTCCAACTTACATAATTCACTATTATGAATGTCGTATGTAAATGAATATATATAGCGGTGATTGTGCATATAAAATATTAGTTCTTGTGAAGATTAATTAAGTGGCGTTTCTCAATAAAAAGATAACTGATTAGATGTCTGTTTACCTTCCTAAGAAAAGCTAATTATTTTTCCAGTTCTAAAAGGGCTTCGTAAGGATCTCCTTTCAATCCTAGTTCAATAGCAAAAGCAGGTTCCGTTTTGTATCCTTTTTCTTTTAATTTGATAATTCTTTTCCTGAATTCATCACCATGTTCCAGAAGCAAATTATGCTCAATAATCATGTGACGATAAGCCCTTTGGTTAACAGTTGGAACATTCTGACCAAATATTTCTATTTCAAATCCATCCATGAAGAAATTAGCAACAATCGCTAATGATTCTTGTGATGTGTTTTTCCAAATTTTAAATCTTTCAGCAGTACCGAACTCTCTTACCAGTAGTTTTTCAATACTGTGTTTGTCAGTAAAGTGGCAAACGATATCTAAATCACTATTCTCAATGTCAATATTGATAGGGATTGTTCCTACTAAAATTGGATCAAACTCATTGAGAATAGTCATTATTTCATTTTTGCTTAGAACTTCATAAACGTGCCTTTGCTTGTCGTTTCCACCTTTTAGATATGTTATGTTTTTAAAGTCTATGTTTGAGTTCATTGTTTTTTAAGTAGTCTTCTAACGGCTTGTCAAATAGAGCGTGGTTAAAGCTTTGTATTTTATATTTTCATACACTAGTGACCGACTAATTTTTTAAAATGAGGGTACTCCCTAAAGGTTTCCCCTCAAAGTTGTAAATTGATTTTGCGAAACATTTTACAACA
>JAFMVD010000058.1 GCA_025499625.1 Carboxylicivirga fragile
GTAACTCCCATTGAATATGAATTAAATTATTACCAAGTTTTAATTGCGGCTTAAGGTCTTAAAAAAACGTCCGGTTTTTATTTGTAATTCCATTACCCTGTAAAGCTGATGAATGCACTGTTACCGGAGAATAATGCTCAGGCATTAGCTGCTCTGGTTATGCGGTTTGCTCCTGTTGAAATGGGAGGGGCAGTTGGTGATGTTATTCGCTACTGTAAACGCACTCCATTGGCAGAAAATGTGCTACTCGACCGACATACTCCTTATGTACATGGTGTATTCTATCTGCAAGTATTGCAAGGATTAGGTTTTTACAGCGATTACAGTCATCATTATGTGTATGTTCCTAAGGATGCGGATCCTTCAAAGCTACAAGTCTTTTTTCATGGATATGCAGGAAACTTTTTGTATTACGTGGAGTGTTTTGAACAGTACTATTCAGGAGTGTATCCTGTAGTATTCCCAACAACCCGAGGGGTAAGCGGAATATTTACCGAAACGGCTTTGCAAACGTTTCTGCAAAGTAGTTGGATGAACGATAATTATGACGAAGGTATGCAAGGGTGTAGATTTGTTGGATTATCAAATGGTGGATCAGGCGTAAGTAGTGCCTATAAGCTTAGTGATGGCAAGGCGGCTGATTACATATATTTGTCGTGTTCCAGTCGTTTTAATACCGCTAAAATTAAAGTGGTTGGAGGAACCAATGATCGTTCCTTTGGCACCATGCGAAGGAATAGAGTACGGCGCTTTCAAGGTGAAGATCACTCTTTGTTGTTTGCCCAGACAAAGGAAGTGGTGGATGTTATTACAAAAGAATAATTGACTAAAATTATATGACATTAATAATATATAATTATTTATTTGAATCAGATTAATTTCATTAGCTTCTAGTCGTTATTTTTATACATGCTAATTTTAAATATAGGGATCAGCACTTTTAGGGTATTGTGCTCTAAAAATTGAATAATAAGAGCATCACTTTAGAGTGATAATTAAATATCAAATAAATGAAAAAATACTTACTGCTGTTAATAAGCCTTTGTTTGGCTATTGGTTTGCACGCTCAAAAAAATGAAGAACTACAATATTCTGATATTATTGAATGCTTTGATGCGGGTAAATATGATGAAGCGATGAAGTTGAATTCTCAATTCTTGTTGAATAACCCCAAGCATATTGAAGCTAATTGGAATATGGGTTTTATGCCATACACCAAAAGGAAATATGATGAAAGTATTAGAGGGTTTGAGGCGTTTAAGTCGATGCTTAAAAGAAGAGATGTTGAAAATCACATACGGGCCAATTGGTTTTTGGGTTATTCTTATCGTTATGCAGGAGACAAGGCTTCTGCTATTAGATGTTTTGAGCGAGTACTAGAGCTGGATAGTGAACATGTGACTGTGATGGCAAATTTAGCAGATATTTACATTGAAAATAAGAATTATAGCAAGGCAGAAGATCTATTGCAAAAAGGTTTAGTGATCAGTGAAAATGATGCGGCTATTTGGGATACATATTGTCAGTTTTATTATCGGACGAATGACAACTCCAAGGCTCTGGAATCCATCAATAAGGCCATAGCTATTGATCCTAAGTATGCCCGATATCATTATGCTAAAGCTTTTCTTCTTGAGGATAAAGGAGATGTTGAAGGTGCTTTAAAGCATTATGCCAGGAGCCTTAGCCTTTACAATGGTAAAGATAAGGAAACACAGAATGCGATTGTCCGTTTATCGATTCAAAACTATGGCGAAGCATTACGTGCTATAGATAGAGAGCTTGAAAATGGGGAAGATGATGCCTGGAATGAACTTAGAGCCAGAGTGTTCAGTGAAAATGGTAGACACGATAGAGCTGTAAAAGAGTATAGTCGCTTGATAAATGGTAAAACAAAAGATCAGGCATCCTATTATATGTATATGCGTGCGATGGAATATCAGGAATTGGGATTTCATAAGGCTGCGATCAAAGATTTTGAGACCGTTCGTGTTTATTATCCAAAATACGAATATTTGTACGGGGCAATGGCTGATTCGTACCGCTTGCTCACAGATTTTAACTCGGCTATCGAACATTTCTCTATAGCTATTGAATTGGCTCCGGGGGAAGCCTGGTTTTACTATCGTCGTGGGTGGTGTAAGGAGTATGTGGAGGATTATAAGGGAGCTTTGGCTGATTACAATGAATCTATTGATATTAATCCGGATTATAGCTATAGCTATCTTCAGAGAGGACGTTTGTTTGAAAAATATCTTAATCAAGCTGAGAGCGCCAAAAGGGACTATGAAAAGATTCTAGAACTCGATACTGTACCTACGTCAATTGGTAATTGCAGACAATATGCTTTAATGCATCTGGGACAAAAACAGGAAGCTATCGCCTGGATGAATCATATACTTGAATCTTTCCCTGACGAGGCCGGCTTTTATTATGATGCGCTGTGTATGTATGCGGCAATGGATGAGGAAGAAGCAGCTATCCTTCATTTGGAGCTGGCGTTGGAGAAAGGTTACACTAATTTTGGGCATTTGGCAACAGATGATGACCTGGATAATGTTCGCAATCTTGAGGCGTTTAAGGTTTTGATAGAAAAATGGAAGCAAATACATGGGGCCTCACAACCCAAGGAAGTAGAAGAGAAAGAAAAAGCTATAGGTTATCGTAGACTGGTGGGGTAAGGTGATTTTGGATGTGCGATGTGGAGATGTATTGCAGCTTGGTTAAATGGGGTTTAGGTGTTAGGTTTTGGGTGCTTGGTTTTGGGTTGGCTTTTCAGGAGTAAAGCTATTTTGGTGCATGTGGTTGAAAAGTAGTAAGTATTGAGACTATGTACAGCTTGGTTATGAAATAGAACGCGAGGGGACTCGCGCAACAGCACAGCGAATAATAATAAACTAAGGGAGCTACCACATGAACTAGCACCCATATGAAACCAGAATAAACATGACAGACAAAGCAAGACAAGCAGCTGAAGAGGTAAGGCTCAAAATGGCAGCCATGAAGCCTGAAGAGCTATCGAAGATTACAAAACGTTGTGAAATTTCAGAGGCTGACAAGAATAGACCTATAGAGGGCATGAATGAGGCCATGGTTGATGATTATATAATGATGTTGTCAGCGTCCGAGATGGTATTCAGTGATAAATATCAAAGAAGGGGTCATACGGGTGTAATTTATGCTCATCATATAGAGGTATATGAGTATAAAGAGAAAATCCTCATTGCAATTTTAAACATTGCAGATTCGAACAAAGTACGATATTGTGCCAGTTATGATTTGTACTTTTTTGTGACTTTTAGTTCTGATAAATCAAAAGCTCTATTCGCTTGGAAAGGTGAAATGTTCTCATCTGATGGAACTAAGGAGGGTGTAGAGACTTTCAACAATAGACTTGATGAAAGTTATTGGGCAAAGGAATTTTTATCTAGTTATTTTAAATCAGAATAGAGATTAGCGGAAAACATTGTTCCTGCTAAAAGTTGCACACTCCACTTGTTTGAAGTCAAACCCAATTGGACAAATTAACACTTAAAGCTAAGAGATACTTTTTGATTTGCAAAAAGCTCTTACATGATGATAATGTCAAGCATTTGAATCGCGCACCAGAAGAGGTCGTTCGAAGATTGTGTTCTATCGAAGTATGTCAGCACGCTCACGTATGAGATCTAATGCGTCCTGTGAGTAATCCATCCATGCATTTATTCTTTGTTGAAAAGCTTTGGTTATATTTTCATCTGTATTTGTTAAGGTAACATGTCCATTATCAAAAACAAATTGGCCTCCTTTCAATACCAAGGTATATGATAAGTCTTCCGTTTTTTCATCTTCCAAATAAGGCAAGAGGTCTGCAATTGACCTTACATGAGAAAGTTTAAATGATATGGGTTGCTTGTCGGTATATAAGCTAGAAAATTGAATTGCTTGACAGCTGGTGCTTAAGCCTAAGAAACGTGCAACACCAGGATGGTATAAACTAGATTTTAAAATGTACCGGCCATCTTTATTGGTTTGATCCATTTCTGTACTTTGACCATTGAACATTTCATTGGGGCTGAGAAGCCTTATTTTACTATGTGGCGATAACAGTTGATAGGCAAAGGTATTGTAAGCGTTTTGTTGAAAGATAACAGAATAATCATAGTACCAATCTAATCGTGTTTGATCGCATTTATATAAGTCTTTAATATTTGATGCATAAATATCTTTCAACCAACTACCATTACCCGTGAAATTATAATGCACTTCAAATATTGGAAAATCAGCATCGGATAGATCAACAAAAAAATCGTATGAATCAGTTTCAACAGGTACCCAGCATGACTGAAAGAATTGCTTATCAACAGGACGGTTTAAGTGCTCTAATAAGCTAAACCATTCGCTCAATATCTTGTCAATGCTTTCGCAAGTTACGTGGCTGATAATACCGCTGGTGAAAAGTATTTCCGGGGATGTATCAAGGTAGGCTAATACGCCTTTAAATTCTTCATACTTTTCTCCCCAGATCTCATACCAACTATTAAATAAAGTACCCTTAGGATGCATTTTATTTATTCAGATTTTGCCATGTTATATTAGAATAAACTTATAAAATATTTGTAATTACTCAACACAAAGACACCACCTGCAGACAAGAGTATTAGTGCCCATGTAATATATGTGTTTATTTGTTGCTTCTTGATTAACCTTTCTTGCATCTCGATGGATTGAATTAGTCTTTCAGTGACATCTTTCTCCATGGTTTTAATTTTCTCTTGAATAATAAGGTTGTCATTATGCGTTTGATTAACCTCCTTATGAAGCTTATTCAGTTCAGTTGAAAAGTTAGTTTCTGATATCTGTTGAATGAGCTTATGCATTTCTTCACTATACGCAACCAAAGCCTTTATTATATCCTCGGATTGTGAAGCTTGTTTATCAATTGTTTTAACAGCTATTTCTTTTACTCCAGTTATTACCTCCTCACTTGTAGATTTTAATTTTATTACGGAGTTATTAAAGTTTTCAAACTCTTTAATAATACTATTTTGACTTTTCTCTGTTATAGACACATTTTTCTTTTCCAGATCAATAAGCTTATCAGAAAAATTAGCAATAATGGTTTCAATAGCTTTTGCGATTTCTTCTTCTTGATTCTTTATAGTTTCGCTGGCTAGTGATCTTGCTTCATTAATTGATTTTTCGCTAATCTCTTTCAGTGTACCAGCAGAGTTCTTAAAATCTTCAATTTTCTCAGAAATGCCATTCTGACTATCTTGTGTGATAGTGCCAATTTTCTCTTCAAAATCAACTAGTTTGCCAGAGAAATTGGTAACAATGGCATTTATTTTATTTGCTAAGTCAGTTTCATACTTTTTTATAAGCTCAGCTGATTGGTTATTAACATTCTTAAGTTCTGCATTGGCAAAACTTTCGAGTTTCTCTGCCGTTTCTTTAAACGTTTTCAACTTCTGACTGATACTCTGGTCTCCGCTATCAATTGAGCCATGTACTTTCTGTTCAAAATCAGCTAAAGAACTAGAGAATGAATTTATAACAGAAGACGTTTCGTTTTTAATGACATCGGCCATTTGCTTCACTTCATGAGCTAAAGCTTTTGTTGCACTTGTGAATTCAGTTCCAGTATCGGCTACTTTCTCAACCTGTTCTCTGGCAGAATCTATCTTTGTTAAACTCTGCTGTATTTGAACTAATGATTTATTAATATTTTCAGACATTATAAAGTGTATTTTGTGGCTATGTTACTAATATTATTGGCATGTATTGCAAGGGATACTTCTGATTTTAGCTGAAGAAAAAATGGTTTCTCTGTTGCAATTTGATGTAAGAAGGTATTATAATCTTCAAATAATTGCCAAAACTCCAGTTTATTGGTAAATCGTTTTTCAAACTCCATTAATCCATTTTTATAGCTATCGCTTAATTCCGCCACTAAAATATCATTGTTATTGGTACCCAGAAAAAATAGGCAAAATGCATTTAATAGCGATAAGGCAGGGTTTTTATCCGTTAAAGAACGACGAATTAAACGCACAGCACCTTGCAGGTGCTTCACATTATCTATAGGAGTACCGACTCCTACTAATTCATCGTCTATTACTTTAAGGTATTTGAATAGAATTTCGGAGGTAGAATCTTTACCTCTGTCTGTATCTATGGTTAAAGAATAATCTTCTCCATTGTCAGCTACATAATCCTCTTTGGCATATTTAGAATTGAAATAATAAAAGATAAAATCTTTCAGTTCTTCATTTCTTTCTTTCCAGTCTTTTGATTCATCAATACCAGCAATACAAAAATTACGCATATCATCAATGGCGCGTTTCCTCTTTTCAGATATTTTTTCGTAGACAAATTCGGTTAGATAGGCTAAGCACCTGTAGATTTCGTTCTTTATAGGATATTCAAGGTCTTCGTTGATTTGATATTTTTTTGCTTTTTCTAGTTCCAAAGTAGCTCTATCAGCATTATAATAACGTAATAAAAACCTGTTTAAACCTTCAAAATATTGACCTTCGGCCTTTCGAACTGCAACGATACGGTATCTTTTATTGGAATAATCCTGTGTAAAGTCATCAATCAATTCGATACATGTCATCCGGTAAATGGCCTTGGCAATATCGATTTGATTACCTTCAATACCTTTGCCTTTATCATCCTCAATATAATTGACAAATGCGACAATTTCTTCGTTTTCATCGGCTGAGATTAAGGTTGATAAAAAGCCTTTTACCTTTTTTGTAGGCTTTATTTCTTTATCATTACCTTTAAACATATCAATATCAAAAGTACTTAACAGTTTATGCATAAATAGTTTTTCAGCCACAGCCCCTTTAAAACTATTGTTGTAGAAATACATGACCGTCTCATAATCTGCATTGTGATATTCAATGTGTTTTTTATCTACAGATAGATTGTGCTGATCAAACAGATCCAATAGATCCTCTTTGTATATCCAGTTTTCGGCTTCTTGCGGCACTTGCCTTAACTTACATTTTTGATAAACTTTACATGAGCGGTCATTACAGTTCCGAAAACCAAAGTATTTAGGCCTTTGACCTTCTCTACAAAAAAGGCGTACCAGATCCTTTTCAGGTGTGCAATAATCAATGTGTTGGTTGTGAATATCAAAATTATAGTGTTTGATAATTTCATCCAGATCATTCGGTTTGAACCATCTGCCCTTTATCACACCCAAAGGATCGGTATTGTTTGTGTATCTTTTATTAATTCTTGCCAATTTATAATCAGAAAGCAAAATAACAGCTAGGGCCATTTTTCTATCTCTACCACCACGACCGGCCTCCTGTACAAAGCTTTCGAGAGAACTGGAATAATTCATATTCACAGTAAAGCGTACATTGGGCTTATCGATTCCCATGCAAAAAGCCTTTGTAGCCACCATCAGGGGTTGCTTATCGTCCCTAAATAGCTCGAGATTTTTCATAGAGCTATTATCCTCGTCATCTCCACCGGAGAAAGTTCCCACATCAGGTATTAAATCGAATAAAGAATCTTTATTGGCTTGAACTGAGATGCCTGTTTTTGCTTTGTGCGGACAAAAAATAATACCTGCTTGATCGTATTCTGATTTTTGTGCGTAAAAATGGTTGTCAACGGATGTCTCTAAAGCATTATCAATGCCTACATTATTACCCTGTCGTTCTTCAAATGAGGACTTAATCATTTCTATAGCAAGGTTAGACTGAATGTCAGATAAATGCTGTGGAATAGACTGTATATACTGCTTTATGTAATTTTTTTTGGCCTCATAAAAACCCCATTTATCTGAGATCTTCATTGGAATAGAAAGATTGTTATCTAACAAATCTCTATAACGAGTACTTAATTCGTTAACTCTCTCAGGTGTTCCATAATCACTAGCTTCAAGCGCTTCAATTTCATTTTTGAACTCAACATTTACTTTCTCAACCTTATATTGTAGTTCTAATCTATTAGAGTTTTCGTAACGTACTATTGTTTCTGAATCTAAATCAAAGGCTCCTTCACCTGATAATTCACGTTCAACATCGGCTAAGACGTCAAATGAGGCTGTAGCTGTTAAGCCAAATAAGGATACATTTCCTTCTTTTGCCCTCACATATTTATATAGATTACGTCCCAAGTGTAAGTAGGAGAATCTGAAATCATGACCCCACTCTGAAACACAATGCACTTCGTCCAATACACCATATGCAAAATATACATGAGTATCGTGCATTAATTGTAGACGTTTCCTAAAATTGTATATCGCCAATCGTTCAGGTGACAGAAAAGCAAATAGCATTTGTGATTTTTCCATCTGGATCGCCCGCGCCTCTTTGTCTGATACTGTAGAGTTGATATAGGTACAACAATCGATGCCTGCTGTTATTAAACCATCGTATTGATCTTTCATCAGGGAGCTTAAGGGATCAACAATCAAGGTAACACCCGGCTGCAATAAAGCTGCTAATTGGTAGGTTAATGATTTGCCACCTCCTGTAGGTAGTAGTCCAATTACACAACTGTTTTGAAGCGCTCTATTAAGAATGGGGAGCTGTCCGGGGCGAAAACCCTGTTTACGGAATAAAAGTTGCAAGAAAAATTCAAGCAAGGACTTCGTTTCTTCAATATCTGTATAGTCGCCTCGTTCATCCTTAGTCACCAGGCTGCGATAGTTTATTTTATCAGTGGTGTAAATTGTTCTTGCTCTACGTACCTGTTTCGCTGATTGAATGTTGAAATAACACTTATTTTTAGCTTTAAAATGACTAAAACTATCTTCCTCAATATTGGTATGAACTAGTGTGGAGGTTTCAATTACCAGGTCAAACACTGTTTTATCATGCCTTGCTTTTTTATCCTCTGAAACATTCGCATCTAAATGCAGAGGTGAATTGCTAAATTCTGCAGAGCTGATTACATCCAGTTTTACAATTGGGAATTTCAAAAACTGGTATTGCTCGCTTAAACTGCAAAGCTTGTTAAACAACAACTCCAGATCTTTAAAGGCTAAAGCAGCGCAAGGCACATCCTTTTCTTCTACCAATACCTTCCACTCATCCTGATCAAAGCTCAAATGCTCTGTCATCATCGCTTCTAATATGGTTTTTTGCAAGCGGGCTATGGCAATGGGAGAAAGTACCAATTGCAATCCGGTTTTATCGACCTTAGCATATTCAGGCTGTTCCTTGCTATTAACCACGCTATTGAGCCATCGAAGCACCTTCAAATAATCGAACTCTTTTTGCAAGCTAAAAACAATATCCCCATTTGGTCTATCTTCTCGCTGAGTCAAAGCAAATGCTTGCTCAAACTGTTCCTCAATAATTGGACTTGACTTGGTTGGTAAACCACGTGTCACCATATTGTTGAGTATCGCTAATATAGGATGCACATCATCGTACACACTTGCTCCAATATCAAAAGGGGTAGCAGTTTCAAAGCAGCTTAATTGCTTATAGAATTCAGCAATAGCTTTTTGCTTTTTGTCATCCAACTGTTTTCTCAAATACCCAAGAGCGTCTAATTGGTAAGCGGCGTGAAATTGAACTTCAGGATAAAATTCAATAGGTATTAAATTACCATCACTAGTGTAAGTAAGTTGGAAAATTTTAATGTTACAGGTACATGTATTTCTACCTCCATAGTCGAATTGTGATTCTTTTCTTTCATATAGAGTCGGTACATGGTAGTAATCATGAAAAGCATCAATTCTTCTGTTTCCATAGTTTAAAGGGCCAACACAAATAATATAGTTATCGTGAAGAATTGTATCATCAATTTTTTGAGCCAATAACTTTAAATCGATTTGGGGAATATCAAGGATGTTGGAGAAAAAATGTATAACAGGCCTATTTCCATCCGACTTAAAATCGTTAATTGATACATCATCTAGGTATTTATTACACTTATCAATCTTACTGTTGTCTCCAAGGAAAGCATTGAGATGTATTTCGGCTCTATCCAATGCTATTTCAGATGGCTCGATGAGTGTAACCCTATTAACACTTACATTTAGTCCTTTGCTTTTGACAAAATCAATAAAAGACATAGTTGCCATGCCCTGACCACAGCCCCAGTCTACTATTTCAACCTCACTGCCTAAATCACTTAGAGGTATGCCTTTCAATGCCTCATGAATTTTGGCCTCATGCATATTGCCAAAAGACCATAAATATTGGCACATAAGTTCATGAGAATCGAGCAGATCAACACCATGGTTTAATTGCTCCCATAATTTATCTCGTTCTGACCTCGATAAGTGACTAATGCTTTGATTAGCTAACTTGCGTATATCTTGGAATGATGGAGATTTTAATATTTTTAAACCGCCAATATATTGTTGCATATTAAATTCCTGTTATCGTATCACAATTCGGGTTCTCTTTGTATGTTTTGTAATTTCTACGTGCTACTTCTTTTGAAGTATTGGCGTAACAATAGACACATTCGTGGGGGCAGGTATTGTATTGACCAATGTCTTTACTCATGATGCAACCGCACAATTCGCGCTGGCCTTTGTCTTTTAATTTTTTTTCTTTTTTAGGTATACCAAATAAATCGTGTTGCAATAAATGCTCTTTGCCTAAAAACTTAACTAATTCTGTATCATGTTTGAATAGATCAAACATCAGGTCGTCATCGACACATTTGTTGTGTTCAATACCGTATTGCTCTAATGGTATTTTCTCGGCACAGGTACCTATTTCAAAATTCCATTTTTTATTCAATTCCTGCAACCCTTTGGCAAACTGGTGCATGGTGGTTTCAGTAAATTCCTGATAGGCGATGTTCTCTTTTTTCAGGTTGTTTTTCACCTTGGTGTAGATGGCAATGTCAGCAAAGCTAAATACCAGTTTATTGGTGTGGTTCTGCAACTGATCGCCTATGTTTTCAACCCGCTCCAATAAGGTGTCCACCGTAATGCTATCTGTGAGTATCATAGGGTCGAAACGCCAGATGACATGCTGCTTGCCGATGGCCTTTGATAATTCGATAAAGGTGTTAATGCGGCTCTGCACATTGGGTACATTGCCTTCGTAGCCTTCCAGATCGTAATCGTTGAGTGTGAATTGAAAATAGAAGTTTTTTACGTTCTCCTGTAAGAAGGAGAGGTGCTTCATCATGGGACGAGGATTCTTTGTCCAGAACACGACTGATCGTGTTTTTGCAAAGGCTACATAAAGCGGTACGCCATTAAAGGGGTTTTTCCATTTGATGTATCCTTGCTTCCACCGTTCAACGAACCAATCGGCATAAAAAGCCGGTATATCGGTACTGCGACTAGCCGATACAATAATGGGTGCCTGGGCACTTACTTTTTGTCCTTGATCGTTTGTTATATCTATTTTTGTCCAGCTCATTTGATGACTCTAAAGGTTAAATTAATACGTTCGTTCACCACTTTTTTTGTTTTGGGTACCTGGTGTTGCCAATAGTGCTGTAACTCACCAGCCATAATGAGCAAACTCCCATGTGATAATTCCAATTCAATCTTCTCTTTCGACTCTCTATGGCGCAACTGGAACTTACGTGTGGCTCCAAAATTAACAGAGGCAATAAGGGGGTTTGTTCCCAACTCTTTTTCGGCGTCGGTATGCCAGGAAATGGAATCGTTGCCGTTGCGATAGCGGTTTAGCAGTACACTATTAAAACTTGTTTCAGCCAGATGTTGAATTTTCTGCTTGATCTTCAACAAGGTTTCGTTCCATTTCAGTGGAGCAAGGGTAATGCCTGAGAAAGAGTAGGGTTTATCATTGTCGCCATACCAAGCTGTGAGCCTTGGGAATGGTATGTTTCTTCCGTACATATTCATGGATTCTTGCTTCCATTCAATATCATTCATCAAGGCTTTGAAATGCCGGTTTGCTTCTTCTATATTGAAGAAGTTTGGCAAGTATAGGTATTCACCGTTATTGATGCTTATCCATTGTGGTTGCTTGTCTGCTTGACTGAATAAATCGAGTTGTGACATTGTTTTTATAATGGCTATTCGGTTATAGGGTTTAGGTGGCAAGGAATTCAGTCCAATTCTTTAATCAATTGATTCAACTCATCCTTTTTTCGGATGATCTTTTTGAGTGTTTTAACTTTTTCTTCTAAAGCAGCTTTTTCATTTTGAAATTTTTGAATATCATTCTGTAGTTCTGTTCTTGTTTGTTTCTGCACCTCAATAGCTAGGTTTTCAATATCAGATTGGGGCATGCTTGCATAATGATTCATTAAATCTGCTATGTTTGCAGGAGTTAAATCTTGTTGTCTTTTCAAAATTGTTTCGCGAAAAAAAATCTCAAGAGATGAACTGATTATTGAGCTTCGATTATTATATGGATCAGATTTTCTTTGTGGATCAAATTTTAATATAATCCCATTTACTAGTTCATATTTTAAATGTGAGCTGGTGGATTTGATAAATCCATCAGGTTTATTGTCTTTTTCATATGAAACAACTTGAAATTTTCCGTCTAATAATATATAACATTGGTACATATCTGTTCTTTAATTGTTCATGAATTATTCACTTAAAACGCCACCGGTTACGAATGTGGTATATCTTATCCAGCTTTTCTTCTTCAAATAAATTCAACTGACTCATTCCTATTCGTTTTTATGATGCCATTGATCCTCTTCAATTTCCAGAACGGCTTTAAGCTTTTCGTTTAGCCCAAGTTGTTTGGCCTTTTCAAGATGATAAATAAAACGCTCTTGTTTCTCCTTGTCGGACGTGTTATGCCAGGCAGCCAGAATTAAAGGCAAATCAATCTTTTCCTCGGAAGCTTGCTGAATTATCTTCCAAAGCTCATTCCAGATGTGCGGTTGAGGGCAAACTCTGTTATTTATTAGTATCGCACCTTTCATTTTTATCGCATTGCCTTATAGTAAGCAGTATATTATCTAATATTTTAACTCTTAGTATTTGTGTATATCTCTTAAAGGTATGTCCGAAAAGTAGATAACAAATTCCATTAAGCCTTACTAAGCTGATTTACCCTATTCCCTTATCGCCTTGTATTTCTTCAATGATATTAAATATCACATCCGTTTGTTGCTCGGTGAATACACCTTCTATTCCGTGACTGTGGAATTTCTTGAAAGCCGGACCATCGTATAGTTTTTCAGTATTGATCTCGCCATTCTTTGTTAAGAACTCCTTGATGGTTTCGAGGAAACTTATTTGAACCGATGATAGTTGGTTACTATTTATAAATTGGGCAAAAGCCTTATCAACCTTTTCTTCACCAAGTCCAATGGTGTGAATAATCAAGTCTACAAGATTAAAGCCTTTACCTAGTTCTTTATCTAATCCGGCTTTATTCAACTGACCGTTATACAGCAATTTTTCAAGTGAGCGTAGTTCCTCATTGGTGATTGATTCACCATTGCGTATTCGGGCTATTGTAACATTATCTTTGTGCTCACGAATAATTTCTTCCAATCGGTGGATATTCGACTTAAACGGCGAATTATACTTTTCTTTTGATTCCCCACCTTCATAGTCCTTAATAACCACATCACCCTCGTACAATTCATCCATGAAATTGGTTGTGGCATACTTTTGGTCCACCGGATCGATATAACGCAATAAATCGCGTATTCCTAGCCTAATTTTTTCAAGGTGAATTAAACCATCAGTTTTCCAATACTCCTCTTCCAATGGCAGTTTTATGATTTCTTCTTTTTCATTAACTGCTGGTATCGATGTTTTCTTCAGAAGTTTTTTGGATATAATTGCCACCTTTGTTATTGGTGTTGTATATGAAGCTATAAAAGCCTCCACATTTGGCGACTCTATTCTTTTTGTCATCAGGCTGTACAATAGCTTATCGTAAAAACGAGACAAGTCAGAATCGTTATTTGCCGGCTTAATGAGGTGGGCTAAATGATCTTGAATCTCTTTAATGTCTTTTTTATCCAGATGGTTCCATAACTCACGATTACTTTTGCCATAATCCAATACCCACTTTATTTTCATTTTTACATCAAACCTTGACTCATCAAGAGAGCAGATTTCATGATGCAAATCATCCAACAATTGAGTGCGGTATTTTTGTAATCCTTCAATGGCTTTTAGGCGACCATCCTTAAGGTATTGAGCCAATTGAAGCTTCAAGTTGAAAACCGTTTCCGTTAAACTCTTTTGTGCCGATGTTTCTATGCCTTTAGGGTTTTCCTCAAAGAACTCAAAGTTTCCACATAGATCAAAAATTAAAAACTTGTCTTTATGCTTTCCTGGTCCAAACAAATCAGGTCGGAGACGTGAACCACGACCAATCATTTGCCAAAATTTAGCATAGGACTTAACCGGCTTGTAAAACACCAGATTAACAACACTAGGTGCATCAATACCGGTATCCAGCATATCTACAGAGATCGCTATTTGAGGCAGGCGTTCGGTTTCTTCATCACAAAAGCGGCGAATGAATTCCTCAGCCTTGGGTTCTCCATGTGTTATTACTTTTGCATAATCGTTGCCATAGAGCTCCTTGTCTATCTCCAGTAAGGTATCTTTCAGAAACTGGGCGTGCTTCTTATTTCGAGCAAATATGATTGTTTTACCAATTTCATCACCACCCCGTTTTTTGATTCCATTCTTCAGGATGTAATTCAGCGTTTTAATGGCTGTATCCTTATTGAATAACCAATTATTCAAAGCATTTTTATCCACCCATTCGTTACCAGTGGCTTCTTCACCGTCAAGAATTTCTTCCTCAAACTCTTCCTTTTCTTCTTCACTTAGTTCATTGTACTTAATTCCTTTTGTATGAAATTTAGTTGGTACTTCTATGGAACGATAAGGCGTAAGATAGGGAGGAGAAGAATTAACGGCCTCTTCAAATGTAAAGGCATCGGTTGGTTGCTTATCCGGTAGTCCGAATACAGCATAGGTATTTCGATCAATACGCTCCAAAGGTGTTGCTGTTAAACCAAGGTAAAGTGCATCGAAATAATCAAATATGGCCTGGTATTTTTTATAGATGGAACGATGTGCTTCATCAACGATAATAAGGTCGAAATGCCCCACTCCATAGAACCTTTCGGCACCGTTATAACTTGAGTCAATCTTCCCCATTAATGTTTGATAGGTGGAGAAGACTATTCGCGTATTTTTGTTCTCTTTATCTTCAAGAAGGCTGACACTCGAATGATCCGGCATCAACTTCACAAAGTTTCGTTTGGCTTGATTAACCAAGCTGATACGATCTGCCAGAAACAATACCCGCTTTGCCCAATTGGCTTCCAACATTAATTTACTCAAGGCAATAGCCGTACGTGTTTTGCCTGTGCCAGTAGCCAATACCAATAAAGCCCCGCGATTGGTTCCAATTAGCTTGCCCGTAGTTTTGTCGGTGCCAGCATAGTGCTCCGCAATACTTTTAATCGATCGCATTTGATAGCCTCTACCAGCAATATCAGTATCAATTTCTTGGGTTCTAATATCCTTTCGATTAGTGCGACGAAACAAAATAGTTTGTAACTCCTGTTTGGTCAGAAATCCACTAATAGCACGTGATTGTTTATAGAAACGGTCGTTCCAAATAAAGGTCTCGAAACCATTACTATAAAACATTACCGGACGCTGTTGGAACATTTGCTCTAAACAATCGGCATATAGTTGCGCCTGGTTTTCACCCTTGGTGGCGCTTTCCAGGGTCTTTTTTGCCTCAACCAGGGCTAAGGGTTTGCCATTATCATCCCAAAGTACATAATCAACATAACCGGTTTCGGACTTATTTGTTGATTTTGGCATATACTGCACCTTAAACTCCTTGTCGTTGATACCTTTTAAATCCCATCCTGCTTCGCGTAAGGAAACATCAATAAGGTATTTTCGGGTTTCGTATTCATTACGTGGATGTTGCACTTCATCTAATTGTGCTGCTTCATCCTTACGTTTGTTTCGCTCCTTAATGAGGTCTTCAATCTGCTTACGTTGAAGCTCATTTTCGTCGAGTAGCTGTTTATTTCGTTCTTTTGTTTGCCTAAGCTCTTCTTGATTTTTACTAAGATCCTTTTCAAACCTGTTTTGAAGTTCGGCAAGCTGTTTCTTACTGAGAGCTGCTTCTCCCTCTTTGGGAATGCATTCGCCGTTAAAAATGCCAGGCACCTGGATATCACCATCGGAATACGACTTCGCAAACCATTTACAGAGGTAAAAAAGATTTGTAATATTTTGATCTGAGTCAACAACAGAAACTGGCTTATTGTGGATGGCTAAGTTTCCTGTTTTACGAATCAGGTCCAGCTCTTTGTACAGTTTATGCGGAAACTGTTCTCTGAAACAAGAACTCTTAATTAAACTGTTTAAAGAGCTATCATAAGGCAAGTCCAGATCGTGATCGTTCTTATACATCCAGTTAACAGCCAACTCCAGAGCCATTCGCGAATAAGTTAACGAAGTTCTAGGGTCGGTAATTACAAACTTCTCAGCACGCGTAGCTCGCTGATATAGTTCTGGCCATTGGGATTGTAAAAAACTAAAATTGCTCATTGTCTGATTGACTTAATGACTCTAAAATAGCAACTATTTTAGCAAATAGAGTACATATTTTTATTTATTCCATCTTACACAGTTAACCATACCGCCTTCGGCGGCCAATTTTGTTGCTCCCAATCTAATGCTGATTAAATATATTGCTTTGTTATTTGCCATTCAAAAAGGAAGAATTAGCAAAGCGAATCACTGTAAGAATCAATCTCCAGCAAGTCGCAAACATAAACAGGAATTTGCATATGGAATTAGGATTTACGCTGTTTAATCATGCGGCCAGCAGCAAACAAAATACGGTCGATGTAATAGCTGTAGTCCTTTTGTGCTTTAAGTTCAGAGCTTAATTCATAGCTTTGCAACCAATTGATATAACTTTTTATCATTGGCTTATGCTTTGCAGTTATCACGCTGAGCTTAAGGTATGGCTCCATATCATTTTCTTCTTCCAATTGGTACACAGCAAAGGCTCTGATGACATGTTGGTCGATTATGGGTTGACCATCTGTTTTAGTAAGGTGGCGGCCAAACTGATAAAATACCAATGCCTCATCTTGACCAGCATCAGTCTTATCAATTTCCGCAATGCCCTTGGCGATGTGCTTTAACTTCTTGAGGTCACCATTTTTCCATGCGAGCGCATAAAGTAACTTACTCAGAGGATGGTTTAGATCCTTGGTCAGTGTATTTGACAATGTATAATCAGCATTAAGAATACCTTGCTTTTGCAGATCAGCGATCTCTTCGGACTTAATACTAAATTCGATTTTAGGATATGCATCCACATCCATTTGGTATTTCGGCTCAAATGTTCGCTCTTCAATACCCTTTAATTCACCAATTGATTTAGCGATTTTTATTTCATTAAAAACCGTATCAATAAATGCTTTAAAATTAGTGTCTGTCATTATAATCGGTTTCATGTTTTCGTGTGTCTACTTGCGGCTTCATATATCCACGAAAACCTTCATTAAAAATAAGCATATCGTGATGTATTGTATAGGTGTTGCGCTTGCAAGTATTTTCTTTGGGTTCATGCTCATATATTAGAGCTCCTTCAATGGTTTCAATTACTTCTTCGCTTAGAGTGAAACCCTGCCTTGGTTCAAGCTTACCAAAACGGATATAGACTTTACCTCTTACATTATCCAACCAATCTTTTTTATGCTCTTCTAAGCGTTTGTAAAAGTCACGCCCTTCTTTCTTTACCAGACCTATATAGAGTAATGATTCATTGCCCCCAAATACTCTTGTAATCTGATAAACCCCTCTGCCATATGAATCGTCGGAATAATAAGCCGATTCAAAGGTTTTAGGATAAGTCCATTGTATCGTTATGTTTTTAATATAGCTCATTTATCACACCAAGTTCTATTAAATTACCTTTTCAATGGGTAGTAATAAACACTCCCACACTTAAAGAAAAGCAGGGAGTGTGAGTTCTTTATTTTCCGTTACCCGATACATCAAACAGGCCATTGAAATTATTAGGTAAGTACACCTTATCTGCAGGGTTTTTGGATATAGCCTGCATGCCGTCAATGTATTTTTGGGATATCAGAACCTGACTGGCAGCATCTTCGTTGGTTGTTTCTTTAAGCTTACCCAAGTAGGTACTTTCGGCTTCGGCTAAGATGCGAATGGCATCGGCTTTGGCTTGTGCTCTGATGATGGTGGCATTGGCTTCGGCATTGGCTCTGGTAACTTCGGCCTGTGCTTCTCCTTCGGCCTCTGCCATTAGGGCACGTTTTTTACGCTCAGCCGTCATCTCCTGCATCATGGCTTCGGCAGTCTCACTGGAGTAGTTAATCTCCTGAATCTCAACACGCGTAAATGTAATGCCCCATTTGGCACCTGATTCGGCTAGTTGTGCAGCAATTTTGGTATTCAGACTCTGACGCTCTGATAAAAGCTGGTCGAGCTTTAACTTACCTATATTAGCACGCAAGGCATTGAGGCCGATATCTGCTACTGATTTAGGTAGGATATCGATATCATACACGGCTTTAACAGGGTCGGTTATGCGCCAATAGATGGATGCGTTAGCATCGATGGTTACATTATCGAGTGTTTGACACTGGCGTGGAGGTGTATCCGTTTGCTGCTCCGACAGCTCAACAAAGTAACCACGCTTGTTAGCCGTACCATCCCATTCGTACAAGGTTTTAAAACTTTCGATAAAAGGGATCTTAAAACGAAGTCCTTCGCCCTGAACACGAGAATGTTTACCAAAGCGCTTGATAAGTACCACATGGTTTTGTGGTACAGTATAAATTACTGCCATAGTTTAAATTATTAGTTTGTTCGATTTTGTATTTATTATCTGGTATGTTTCACCAACAGTAAGCTCTTTCTCGCTTTCAAATTGGTGAAGTTCGTCGGCGATATTTACAAAAAGCTTGCCATCTACTTCTGTAACTATTCCCTTTTGCCCAATAAATGCCTGAATACCGCCTGTGTGCTTACGCGGTGCAATGAAGGTGTCGTTTATTTTTTCGAGTACTTTGCGCCACAGGGTGTAATGAAAGGCCACCAAGGCAAACCAAATTAGGACAGCTATGAGCACTTGGTAGAGCAAGGGAACATTAATGTTGATAACAATGGCCAAAGTTGTAAGCACCCATGCAATATGTGTGGGGATATCGGATGCAAAAAAGATATCAATAACGATTAAGATCAATGCTAAAACCAATAAAATTTCGGTTAACGACATGCTCAAAAATTGTATGCTATCCATTTGTATATTTGTTTTTAGTTTAACTCACCAACTCCCCTTTAAACGCCTTTTGTAACAAAGCAGAAAATAAATCCTCACTCTCGGCCAAACTTTGTTTAGCCAACTCTTTTTGCTGCTCTATTAAAGCAATCTTTTCGGAGAATTGGGTTTGGAGGGTGATTGGGGGTAATGGAATTTTAACCTCTTTTATTTTAGTTAAACTTAAAAATGTTCTAACCGTATCTGTCATCTCCTTGGCAAACTGATTTTGCACCAATTGACTATTAAAACAATATTCAAGATATGTAGGTAATGCTTTTTGTAGGTTTGGAGTAATTTTATTGAAATTTTGAGACATAACAGCCTTTTCTAGTACTAAAGGTACTTGAAGTGCTTTACCTGATGAACCAACAGCAATTATAACAATATCACCTGGTTTTATTAAACTCCGTTTTAATTCAATTGCCTTTTCCTCGCTGACATATTTAACATTAGATAAATCCAGTCTTCCTGATGAAATATTTGTTCCTCTTAAAATAATAACTCCTGAGTTAGTATAGTGTTTTGATGTTAAGTTCGAACCAAATGGTCCACTAGAGAGAGAGTATTTCTCTTCTGATGCAATTTCAGCAATAGATTTATTTTCAAATAAGCTAGGATCCCCAAACATCTCCAAAAAGATGGATTGTGCCAGTTGGTCGTACTCGCTGATGATTTGCTGCGTTTTATTGCGCAGCGCATCGGCAGCATCTAATATGGCGGCTATCTTTTTTTGGGTTGGTAGTGGGGGGAGGGGGATTTGGAGATTTGATATATACCTGGGTAATTGAAGATTGATAATACCAGTTGTCTTATTCTGAAAGCCGTTTGTTACACCAAACTTATGATTTGAAAATAAAATATAGAGAAGGTACTTAGGAAATACTAACTCTTGCTTTGGTCTCAACACTGAAGTGAAATTATTGCAGAGATACACTCCTTCTTTATCAAAATAAACAACCCTCCCAACAGGCTGTGTTGGGCTTCCTCCTGATTTTTCGATAATAATATCACCCCTTTTTAATGTTTTTGCCTCAACCTTCTTCTGTGCAATATCCCTTTTTACAACATTATCAAAAGACAAGGTGCCATCATTATTAAAATTAGTAGTCCGAAGCACATTAATAACTTCACCTTCAGATCCCCATTCTCCCGTAATAGGTTTTTCAATTAATTCTTGTAAAAAAGCACTAGTCATTAAGCAATGATTTTAAGGTTACCGAAAGACTATTTCTTTCCTCATCCAACTTCTCAATTCGCTCCAAAATCACTTCTGGCTTATCGAATTCTACCTCTTCGTACACAATTTCTTTGTAGCGGTTAATGCTAAGGTCGTAGTCGTTTTCTTCTATTTCGGAGAACGGAACCAAAAAGCTTTGCTCGGTTCGTTTGCGGTCGTCTTCGACACCCCTTTGTCCTTCGGACATTGCCCCTAAAGGGGAAAGGCTGTGGTAACGAGCGATGATGTCGGGTATGTTAAAATTATCGTGGTTTTTGGTGATTACTTCCTCTGACAATTCAGCATCGCCAATAAAAGAAGAGAATAGGTCTTCGTCAACCAAAATATTACGCTTGTCATCCAGGCTTTTGCCATCGGCTAACATGTCGTAAAACCAAACCTTATCGGTACCACCACTGCCTGTTTTGGTAAAGATTAGTACTGCAGTACTTACTCCGGCATAGGGCTTAAATACGCCACTAGGCATTGAAATAACCGCCTCCAGCTTATTGTTGGCTACAATCTCCTGACGTAGGCTTTTGTGGGCTTTCCCGCTACCAAATAGCACACCATCGGGTACAATCACCGCACAGCGTCCACCCATCTTCAACATACGTAACATGAGGGCTAAAAAGAGTAGTTCTGTTTTGGTGGTGTTGGTCACATTTTTTAATCCGGGTGCCACACTTTCCTTATCAATGGTTCCCTTAAACGGTGGATTGGCTAATACTAATGAGTAGGCATCTGCTACGGTATTATCCTTGCTCACCGCATCCACATCGGCAATATTAGGTTCTTGTACCCCGTGTAAATAAAGGTTCATGGAAGCAATGCGCAACATGGTGGCATCAAACTCCATACCGTTAAACATGGCATTATTAATATGTGCACTGTGTTTATCCAACTCCACCACATCGTTGTGATGATCGATGTATTCCTTAGCTGCCACCAAAAAACCAGCGGTTCCACATGAAGGGTCACAAATGGTATCTTCCAGTGTTGGTTTAACCAGGTGCACCATCATTTTTATAATATGGCGCGGCGTACGAAACTGACCTGCTGTACCTCCTCCTTCAAGCTTGGATAACAAGTACTCATAGATATCTCCCTTGGTATCCTGGTCGTCCATGTTAATGCTTTCCAGCTTCTCCATAACAGCATCCAACACCATAGGCTTAGAAATACCAAAGTTGGCGCCTCTCATATGCGTAGCAAACAAGCTTTTATCTTTTCCCAAAGTACGTATAAACGGAAAGATACCTTTGCCATCCTCAGTGGATGAAAAAATGGTAAAACGGGCGTTCACATCCATCTCTTTGAGGTTCTTCCATCGGAAGTCTTGTTGAGTGTCATCAAAAACAGGCGTATACTTAAACCCGCGCTTGGCCTTACGCTCATTGCGCGTTTCAATTTCATCCAAATCCTTAATAAATATCAGATAGGTCAACTGCTCTACAATAGTAATGGTATTGGTTACTCCTCCTGTCCAGAATACGTTCCATATCTGGTCTATCTGCGATTTTAATTCTCCTGTGATCATATTATAAGACTATTAGATAATAGACAATAGATTATTAGACTATTTACAATACGTAAATGGATTGCTAAAACAGCTGATGTATTATAGCTGCACTTATACTTTTACAAAGAGTCAAGGTATCCGCTAATCCAATTGGGCTGCCTTGTCAAAACCTTCTTTTTAGCTGTGCTCTCATCTATCTCAACTATTGACTGGTACCCTCCCCACGTGTAATCTTCTGCTTTAAATGATTTAAAGTCAAAAGTCTCATTAATTGTCGTCGGTTGCATATAATCTAAGTATTCACAATAGAATTTATTATTCTCAGTGAGTACAAATAATTTCGGCCATGTATTGTGCGTTTCTGCACCATAAAAGAATCTTGCTTTCATTTTTTTAATATTAAGTTAAATTTGAAATGCTAAAATAATTGAAATGTTAGAGTAATAGTTCGTGTGTTATAAAAAAGAAAGTTTTTTTAACTCCTCAATTATAGCTTGTTTATCTTTGATGTAATTACTTACCGCATTAGCCAATTCCTTTGCTCTCATACTAGAATATTGATTATCTGAAAGCTTTGAAACTTCATCTAAATCAGAGAGGTCCATACCCAAAGCTGTTCTTTCAAACCAATAACCTTCATTAGTGTCTCCGATAACTTTTTTCACCACTTCAAAGTTATTCTTGAGCTCATGTTTGTTTACCCAAATGCCCACATTCAAATTATGGAATGAATGTCTTCCGGTTCCATTAAACGTTTCGATGAAAAACTTAACTAAAGGCATTTCGGTATCAATGCAGATATATGCGTTTGGTTTTGTAATTTCAACAAACCACTCTTCGTTTACATTAAGCTTTAGTTCTTTTAATTCATGACGTACTTTTTGTCGAAACGAGTCCTTTATTTCGTTTACGGTATCGTGATAATAATCGGCAATACCTTTTGCACCTTTTAAATTTCGCTTGATAATATCTTTAATTTCTTGCGACATGGCATTTGTAGTTAGTTGGTTCGTTAATTTTTTCAAAAGAATATTGTATTGCTTGATACTCTCCCTTACAATTGGACTATCTGTTGCTTCTTTTTGACATTGTGATAACCAATCAATAATATCGTCAGCATATGAAAGTAGGTAGAAATCTTTATCAGCTTTTTTATTGCCATAGCTTTTTTCAGCTGGTTCTGTACCTTCGAGAGTAAGGTAAAAAACTACACTGGTATTGCTTTGGTAATTACAATAACGCTCTATTTGTATTTCCTGATCTGTAGCGTATATTTTGTTTTCAATAATGATATTCTGCCCGGCAATATCTGTAATTACAATATCTAAACGTCCTCCTGTTTTAGCTTCATAATCTATTTTACCAATCGACAATTCAGCAGTTACCTTAGCTCCTTCTGTAGTGAATTTTGTAAGAATAGGGTTCTCAGGAGTAATAGCCTTAAGCCTTTTTAGAAAGAGCTTTAAGAATACATCATTAAATCCATGATTACCATCTGAATTAAGGATCTCACACAAAAAAGCAGAGTGTGTCTTGTTTTCGGCGCTCTCCATGTTAAGAATACTAAAGATATTAAAGTTTTCTCCTTTCAGCTTTGCAATCTTTTCTGCTTCTTCTAATTTGGCTTTTACCTGATTTAATAGCGATTTTATTTCTATCATGTTTTACCAATAACGTGTTCGTAAATAGTTTATTTGAGATTCTAATTCCTTATTTCCAGCCAGAGGTTTCAATAAGTCTTCAGGTGTAAACATCCGGTATTTTTCGGGTTTCTTTAATAAAGAAGTCCAGGACTCATGTAAATTATCTATTACCAAGTCAGGAGCACCAACTTTATTTCGTAACTGAATATTGTCTTCCGGAATCACATCAATGTGCAACCAATCATCCGCATTCAACTCCTGCTCTTTGTGCTTTACCATTTGCCAGGCAAGCAGTGTCTGTCTCATTAACTGGTAAATTGGTTCGTAGTAAAAGTTTTGGATGGGAACCTTGGCTTTTACCGGTGAATCGTGATCATTAATTAAGGCATTATATCTATTTTGACGCGTCTCACCACTGCTACCATCAGCTTTACACGATTTAGGGTAGGACTCGGTGTATTTCCATTCAATCAGTACCTGAATTTTCTTTCCGCTTGTAAGCTTACCACTCATCATGGCATCTACCGAGGTGCAGTTAGCTCCACGGGTCTGCTTTTTTCCCGGTTTAACTTCGTTTAGGTAGCTTTCGTTACTGGTTACCTCAAAGCCAACGTATCCATCTTCAAAGTCGGCACATGCTTCCATAAATTCAGGGTTAAGGCCTTGCAGTACTTTTAATGCAGCCTCCTTATTGTTTCTCAAAAAGCACAGATGATTAACACATGCAATTTGTGATGACAACAAGTGTCCTGTTGGCACATTACAACCCGGCCACCAAACTATCTTATTGTCGTTAAAGTATTCGATTGCTTCGTGGCGTATACCACTGTAAAGGTTTTCCAGAGGATTTAATAATACAAAATCACGTTCTTTACCACGATAAATACCTCCTGCTTCACAGTCAAAAATCTCATTGACTAATTGACACGCCTTTTTTCGTTGGTTTTCTAAGTAGTTCATGGTTTATTCTGTTAGTTCATTATGTCCGTTTTCGCCTGATATCTCCAGCACGTCTAGTGCCTTATTGTCTTCCATTGTTTCGATGGAGCGCAGCTTGCGTTCAATAACGTTCGTTCGTGTGCCTTTTAAAGTATCCAATGAACCGGATGCTGTCTGCAACTGTTTTTGCACTTTCTCCAATTGACCAGAAAATTTACCAAACTCCGTTTTCACAGCACTCAACACATTCCACACCTCACTGCTTCGTTTTTGTACTGCCAGCGTTCTGAATCCCATCTGCAAACTGTTCATCAGTGCGGATAACGTGGTTGGGCCGGTAACTGTTATCTTGTATTTATTCTGAAGCGTCTCAAACAAGCCAGGGTGACGTAACACTTCGGCATACAAACTCTCAACAGGTAAGAACATAATACCAAAATCGGTTGTGTGCGGCGGATCGATGTATTTGCCACTGATGTCTTTTGCAAAGGACTCAATGGTTTTCACTAAGGCTTTTTGCGCTACTGCAATTTGCTCTGGTTCACCCTTGTCGTAAGCATCCAACAGGATATGATAATTCTCTATTGGGAATTTAGAGTCAATCGGCATCCATACTTCCTGGTCATTATCTTTTCCCGGTAGTTTAATGGCATACTCGACATTAGCCTGACTGCCTTTTTTAGTAGCTACGTTCTGAGCATATTGATCAGGTGTTAGAATTTGCTCTAAAATATTACCCAATTGGTATTCGCCCAATACACCACGCGTTTTTACGTTAGAAAGCACTTTTTTAAGATCTCCCACACCAGTAGCAATGGTTTGCATTTCACCCAAACCTTTATGAACCTCTTCTAATCGGTCACTGACCAGTTTAAAGGATTCTCCAATTCGTTTCTCCAAAGTTGATTGCAACTTCTCATCAACCGTATTACGCATTTCTGTAAGTTGCTTCTCATTATCCTTACGTATATCATGCAACTGCTTCTCAACGGCTTGTTTCACATCTTTAATACCATCTAAGGATAATTGATGAGAGGTGTGCAGTTGTTTATTTTGCTGGTCAAAATTCTGCTTTAAACTGTCTCTGAAAGTGTTTAGTGTATTTGTCAATTCTTCCTTCGAAGCCTTTAATCCATTTGCAAGTTCGTTCCTGTTTTCCTTACCCTCCTGTACCAGCTTCTCACCAAATTCATTCAGCTTTGAACTGGTTTTCTCGGTAAAATCAAGTTGATTGGTCTTAATACTTTCATGCTCCTCCTGAGTTGTTTTGTTCAACTCGGCTTTAAACTTATCAAGCGAAGTTGAAAATTCAGATAGTTGCTCTTTCTGAAGTGCCAAATTTTCTTTGATACGCTCCATTACAGCATGCTGAAGGTTTTGAAATAAAGTGTTTATTTCTTGACGGTTTTCTGCATTCACTTCCCGAAGTTCTTTTCTTGACTGAATAAATTCATCTTTTATTTCCCTCCTAAAAGGTTCCATCAGGTCACCGATTCCAGAAACTTTAGGTTTTCTAAATACAGTAATCAGGACTGCAATGAGCACGATGCTGTTAATTATAATTAGAGCAATTTCCATAATTTATTCCTTTTCTAGTTTAACATGGGGTAAAAGTATGGGGGATGTGTGCGGTAGTGGTGCACATATCTATTTATATTCTTTAGCCCGTTGTGTAAATAACATTTGGATTAGTATCAAACTAGTTGTAATTATTAAATGTGCTTATGTTTTGGATGCTAATTTTATTGATCATTTATTAGGGGTTAGGTATTAGGACTTGGGTTTTAGGGGTTAGTTTAGAAGGTGGCAATGGAATTTATCGAAATTCTCAGGATACATTTTAAAGACATCCATTTTATCCATTTTCTTCATGTTGTTGACATATACCTTTAAACCGTTTAGTTTAACAGGGAGTGTTTTCATTTGTCTGGGCTGGAAGTTGAAACGAATACTAACTTCCGAATCTTCCACCTTGCGTTCATTTTTATTAAATAGGTCAAAGCCAATACCGCACTTAATGGTGTAGTAGTTAGTGTAGATATGTCTGTCGTGAATTTTTGGTTGTTTACCTGAGTTAAAATATTTATCAAATTTTAGTATGGTGAATTTAATTTTTAGATGCTTGTACTTTGCAAAGTGCCTATTCAGTACACTATGTGTTTTAATGGCTCGCTCTTTAGGAGAACAATTCTCTTGCGATAATATGCTCTCGGATAATATGGCGATAGAAAGCTCCCCCTGGTAATCAACAGGAATTAACTGTTCCAACATTGGAATGAGGTTGTCTTTTAGTCTGCCTTGTGATTTATCTGACAGTATGTACTTATCGGCGATAACGATTGAATTGGTGGGGAAAGTACTGATAAATTTTAAATCACTCCAGTTGTTGAATATTTCATCGTCAGACTCATCTGCGGGCAAAACAATGGTTTTTTCAACATCATTGTATTTAATGTATTCGCTCCATTTTGTTTTTAGCGTTGCAGACGTTATCACCCGATAGCCATATTTACGTTCCAAATCAATGGCATTTTGTTCATCGCACTCGATGAACAGAAGTTTGCAACCTCCATTGTTTAAACAGGACGAGAGGCAATCTTCGTCAAGTAGGTTTTGCAAGTACACCATGTCTGCAGCGTTTTGCTGCTGAACAATATCGTCAATAAATAGCTCGGCCTCTTCGGACTCATACATCTCCTCTTCAGAAGCATAATTGGTAATGAGGGTGTACCTATTGGCATGTTTGAGGAAGTCGTCACAGAATGATGTGATGACAGCATCACTGGAGTCTATAGCCCAATAATTGTTAATGAAGTTTTTATCGATATATACCTCCATAATTAATTTTTTTGAGCGTGTTTTAATCGCATTAGTTCCCTTTTCCAGTTTGATGCTTCGTCGAAAAATCCTTTTCCAAACTCCCCATCTAAGCCACCGTCTTCTTCAATGATAAGTTTTTCGACCTGTTTTTTACCAGCAGGTATTTTATCGGGATGGTAGAGGTAGGAGATGGAGATATCATCGGCTTTTACCTTGTGTTTGGGGCTCGCTACCAGGTATTGGAACTTACGGATGAAATACTCGGAGTGGGTTTCGATAACTACCGAGCAGTTAAATTTTTCAACAGCATCAGTTACCATCTCGGCTAATTTACTTTGGAAACTGGGGTGAAGATTTACTTCTGGTTCTTCAAGAAAAATGGTGTTATGTCCCGCATAATTTGCACCATTCATGCAAAAAGAAAGTAGGTTACAGACAAATTGATTGATACCTCTTCCAAAGTTTATTAGAGGGCGTTCTTTTTTATTCACCTTAAGAAAATAGCTTACTCCAATTTTTTCATCACCAGCAGTAATTGGCTTGATTACCATCTTTTCTGCTATCTCAAATTCGTTTAACCATTTATTGATGAATTTGATGGTGTCCGAACTATCATAATGCAAATCGTTTAAAAATTCGGCTCCAAAAATTAGCAATGGGTTTTTCTCTCTATTTACGTCTGACAGGAAATAATTGTTAGAAAAGGATAAATCACTATGTGCAAAAATGCTATTATTGAGCAACTTGTATAGCTGCTTACTAAATTCAACAGCAATCGATTTATAATTATCGGATAAATATCTTAGCGTGCTATGAAATAGAAAGTCATCTTCATTAGCTTGTTTATCACTGCTGGGCGTAGTTTGATTGTATTTATTTTTGCCTACATTTTGAATAGCCGTTATCAGTCCGGATGTAAGGGCTGAGTTGTTAGCTCG
The DNA here is from genome assembly GCA_025499625.1 of Carboxylicivirga fragile. Taxonomy (GTDB): domain Bacteria; phylum Bacteroidota; class Bacteroidia; order Bacteroidales; family Marinilabiliaceae; genus Carboxylicivirga; species Carboxylicivirga fragile. The sequence continues at coordinate 28,308 of JAFMVD010000058.1, forward strand.
TTTCCAGCTGAGCTCCTCAGTGTCAAGCAATGCTCTAAAAATTGGGTTTTTTACGTTCTTATTATCAGGAGCCGTAGGTGCCTTTTTACAAGGACTTAATAACTCAAGAAAACTTGGAGTTATAGAACCGGGATATGCTTCCGTGTTGATAGAAGGAGTCATTGTTTCGAGAAGAATGAGTAAGACATCTTTTTCAAATTCTTTATACATCGTTTTAAAAGCTTCAACAGTCGTTACATTAGCTTTGGTAAGTTCATTGCTAAGAACATGATACTTACTGTTTTTTCTTAAAATCGCTAATGAATTTTCTTCACTTACAAGTTTTAATAACTCAGAGTTAAATAATAAGCCCTGTACATTTGTATAATCCTTTTTTAGAAAAGGGGATCGATTATCAAGCGGCTCAAAGTGATTGCCATTAGGTAATAAAATAGTTGAAGAACGCTGCTCTTTTATCTCATCCTCTGAATAAGATGATGTGTTTATTTTATGTTTCTCATCATCAATATCAAAAGCATTAAAAGTATAACCCATTGACTGGTACCTTTCGTATAGTTCATTTTCTTTGGCAGACAGTAATTGATTTTCTGAAAGTTTCTTGTCTAAAAGACACAAATACTCTTGCTCATGCATCAAGTCTTTATGTGTTGTTAAAGCATGATGTATTTGTGGGACAACATTTTCAACGGAATCATAAATTAGCCCCCAAGAACCAATCTCAGCATGGTTATCACTTATAAGCGCATAATGGGCTAATAATTCATTATCCGTATAAAATATTAATTGCGTTCCTTGACATTTATCTTGTAAATTCTCGTTGATATCCAGTTGTAATTTAGCTGTTAAATCACCATAAATGTCGTGCTTAAAGCAGAAGCTAAAAAAGAATCCTTCTGTTTTACTATCATAGCTCATATTTGCATTAAGCGAACCTAAAATTAGCTTTTGTTCAGCACTTAAAGTTAGGTTATCAAGAGAAACCAGATGTTGTTTTTCATCAAATACAAGTACTTCCTTTAAAAGGCGGAATGCATTTTTAAAAGTACTTTTACCAACTCCATTAGTGCCAGTTAAAATATTTATTTTATCCAAATTAAAGCATTGAAGCTCGTGAAAGATCCTGAAGTTTTGGATGCCTATTTTATTGATCATGTGTTAATTTTTAGGTTTTAGGGATTGGGTGCTAGGGATTTTCTAAAAGTTGGTTTTTACAATCACCAAAAACTAAATCACTATTCTTTTCTATTATTTCAGATCTTTTATCTGCTACTTCTGCAAGCGTTGCCATAGTTGCTTCTCGTTCATCGGTATTGGCCATGGATCCAAAAGTGATATCTGTGCCATGGGTGATGATATTACCTGTAGAGTCGAAATAGTTGAATGAGTCACCTGAACGAATGGTAAGATAATTAGTAAAAATACCTCTATCGTGTTCTTTAACTGCCCGGTTGGCTAGTATCAACTCTATCTCACATTTTAACTGTAGTCGTTGTTTAATCTCCTTTAAACTATCATAGGTGGCTTGCCCATTGAGTTTATCACGTCCACCTTCGAAAGTGAAAATGGTTAAGCGGTATTTTACCGGAGTCGCTTTATCGAGTTCTTCCAATATCTTCTCCAGGTTGGAAGGGATCAGACTGGGATCGTTTAATATGTAATTGTCGATCATTACCACATCGGTGAAAGGCGTCAGATAGTCTGCCAGTTTAGACCATGAGGTAAAACCATCTGATTTCTGTTCTACACTTTTTCGTACAGGGTGCTTTAGTTTTAAGGGTAAGAGGCTTAACTGCTCCCAGGTCGCCAGTAAATCGTCTTTAAAAGCAAAGATGTATCCATTTTTGCTGCGGTATTTCTTTTGATTGTTTGGGTCAGTCTCGTCGATGCAATAGACCGATGACGATCCATTACATTTAATTTTGAATTTGTGTGACGAAAAGGGTTTATCGCTGTATTGGATTTGCGTTTCTCCTCTACCTGTGCTCAGCTGAGTTAACATTACATTGTCAATATCATTCAGGTTGTTTGTTTCGTAAACAGTTAAATCCGTTTTTGATTTGAGAAACTCCCATAAGCTATTCCAGCGTGCATTGTCATATTCGGTTCCTAATGGAATCCGTTCCGGTTGACTGGCTATAAAAGCTGAAAATATATTACCGTGCAGAGTCGTATTCATTAGTTATGATTTTGCAGCTTTAATAAATCCATTGTCAATCGAGCATTTTCATCAAAAAAACCTACTCCAAAATCCTGCTTCAGAATTCCATCAGGTCTTATTTCCAGTTTCTCCACTTGGTTTTTACTCTGGGGCACTTTATCGGGGTGGTAGAGGTAGGAGATGGAGATATCATCGGCTTTTACTTTGTAATCGGGGTGGGCTACCAGGTATTGGAATTTACGGATGAAATATTCGGAGTGTGTTTCAATGATAAACTTCAATTGGAAATGTTGAACGGCATCAGCAACTAACTCAGCCATTTTGCTTTGATAGGCGGGATGAAGGTTACTTTCTGGTTCTTCAATCAATAGTAATGACTTTTTAGACTGTGCAGCTATTCTAATTAATAATTGAATAACCTGATTAACACCGACACCACTATCACCTATGGGGTAATTCTCACCATCTTTAAATATCCAAAAGCTTAGTCCTAATGGTTTATTGGCCACCATAACTTGTTCTACTATTAGTTCATCAGCAATATCAAATTCTTTCAACCAATGGTTACAAAATTTATATTGATCGTTTATCTTCTGTGAGTCATAAGAATTTGCAAAATCAAGAAATAACTTATCTTGTGGTTCTGCTTCATTATAGAAGTAATATTTTTTTATACTTGTGCTTTCAAATGCAATACTACAGTTTAACATCAACTCCTTAAGTTGGGTGTTGAGTTGGCCAACTAGTTTACGAGGAAGATTTCGAATTGAAGCCTCAATATTTTTTATATTTTTAATATCATTATCTGCATTTACGGGTATTTTTCGTTCTAAAGGATAGAATAGATTGAACTCATCGTTATCTAACTTCCCTTTAAGACTATCATAATAAACATTTTCAGCTTCAAAATTAAGATCATTAAATTCATCGCTTTTAAGAATATTTAAAATCTTTTCTGAGCCGTTTAGAACAACCCCATCAATTAGCAGACTATTAGGATGGAAATACTTGAGAAAATCATGCTCTTGTTTCGGCTCTGGTGTAGTATTCTTTTCGCCAACATAATTCCTTATTTCATAATCAGAAGACAAAAGTGATTGTTTAATAATACCAAGTTCAAATTTTTTATATTCACTCAAAAACTCTTCCTTACTATCAATTTCCTGTAAATATAGTAGCTCTCTTATTTTTGATGCCTTTTTTTCAATAATTTTACCTTTGAAAAAATTTGGTGTGCCAAAAACCACATAACTTAATAATGTCGGTATAAATACTTCCGGATTTTCGTCGTAATAAAAAGAATTAAAAGTGGTTTTTGCATCACTTATTCTACAAGCCCTCTTCTTTTTCATGTCCCATACAGGGAGTTGTCTTTCAATAAATTGCTGTTTATTCGATTGTATCTCTTCCCAGGCCCTGTCATCATTAAATAAATATCCCTTCTCTTCAAGATCTTTTTTTAAATCCTCATCTTCCTTTGATAATGTTTTTTTCTGGCTTAGCTCGGAAATACTTTTATACGTGAGATATTGTTTTTTATCCTGTAAAAATAAAGAGTAATACACATCCAAAATGTCATACGTCAATTCAGTATTAATATAAAACCATTTGGAATCATCATTACTACCTCCACTATTATAAAAACGCATTGCCTCTTTTATAGTTTCAGGTTTCTTCCCAAAGAAAGATTCATAAAATTCTACTGCATCTTGTTCTTTAATTTTTGGATCTGTAGGAAAGCATCGTTTGTTTTCAAACCGAAATATAACTTTAGATTCTTTAATAATTTCAATAAACCGAAGTAAAGCATCCTCGCTAGAATTAGACTTTTGATAACATAAACAAATATCCACATCACCCCATAGCTGATCTGAGTATCCAAGTGTAAAGATCATCTTATCATCGTCACTTTTATAAGTGAGGTTATTTTCGTAGAGATCAATTTTTTGTATGGTTTCAGTATTAAAGACTAGCTTTTCGAAAGTAGAGCTTTTGCCACCTTCTGAAAAAGACGATTTCAAGAGAAACAGAAACTTTTGAATAGCACTTTTACCACAATTATTTGCGCCTGTTAATATATTTATCTGCTTAAAGTCAAACGATTGTTCTTCTTTAAAAACTCTAAAATTTTGAAGGCCTATTTTGTTGATCATTTCGTTTCAATTTGAATGTGAGGTGTTTGCTCTGACACTAAAAAATTGCTTATTACCTATTTTATAAGCAGCATCTCATATATTTAATTTTGTTGCATTTTATTTTTCAACCAGTGTTTTTACCAACAGAAGCACTTAATATCTTTGTAATGCGGACGCTGTAAATGAAAAAAATCTGACCTCTATTTATCATTCTCCCCCCCCCCCTTTGTATATTTTATTTGTGAAGTCTGATAATAAGAAGTATTCAATATTAATTATTGATCTAAATTAATAAAATTTTTAATGGCGTTATTAGCACCTTTAACATCAGGAAAACAAGGATGCAACTCAAATCTTTTTACGCCTGACTTTGTTAGCCAATCGCTCCAAAAGAGTTCCAGAATTTCACTATCGGTTGGGTGTATTGTGGCATTACCAGCATCCGTTAATGAACGATCATACATCTCCATTACAATAACTTCTAAATCTTTTAAATAAGGGTTATTCACTGGAACAATTCCGTAACCGTTCTCTTTAAAAAATGCTTCCATGTCATCCATTCCAGATTGTTTGAAGGCAGCCCTGAAGCGTTTTACTCTCGATTGACTCAAGTCATACGAAAGGTTCCTGCTATTTCCTTGTGCAGCATTAGCGGATAAACCGGATTCCATGTATCCATCCGTAAATAGTACTAGAACGTTTTTATAGCGATCTTGAAAATACTCTTTGCTATACAGTTTTGGTGCACTTGCTGGTCTTACATGCTTAATGCCGATGCCTTTATTGAAGTAGGTCCAGATATCAGCACCAGATGTATTTTCTACAGCCCTACTGTATATGCCATTGCATTCTTTCTTAAATGCCACAATCATCTCCTTCAAACCACTGTTTTCATATGGTGCTCTATTTTTCACAAAAGCTATTCGATCCCCTTGATTTTTAAAGCTAGCAAAATCAATTTCAAGCAAGGATGTATTTGCATTATATAACTTTATTAAGCCTTTATTAATAAAGGATAAATGAAACTGATCCAATTGATTCATGGTTCTATGGTTCGTATGAATATAGAATGGTTCAATATCTGACAGGAATTTTTCAATAATTGCTATGTCCAACACTGGTTTAGGGTGAATCTGCATATCAACCCTATTTGACAAATCAGGCGCAATGGTTATGTTATTGTGGTATATGGGTGTTGCATCACCTGGGTCTGCTTCTTTCTTTTCTACCGCACAACTACAAAAGGCAATTAATAGTATTGGTAATATAATTTTTGACATCATCAACGAGTTCTTTTTTTAGAATAAAACACACATTTATTACTAGTTCAATTGAGGAACTTTTGAGTTGTTCTGTGACTGTAACTTAGCATGTAACCATTCATCTTTTGTATTATTGGCATCAGCCGTCATCTGTTTCGCATTGGGGATGGAGTATTTTCCATGGAGGTAATTTACCCAACCATTCAAGAAGGTATTAATTCGATCGCGTAAAGCATGTACAGAAAACTTAAGATCATTATTCTTAATTTTATGTTCGTACATGGTTGCAACATCCTCTATTTCATTTATATGAATACTGAAGTTTTTGTCAATATTATGCGCATCAGCATTCACTCTAAGCGGGATAGCGGCCAGATCCTTTTCTATTGTATTCTTCTCATTATCTTTTAATAAGATTTTTTGATTTATCTCAGTAACCCTTTGCAGGTGATTCTTTTTCTCTTTTTCATTGGCCATGATCTTTTTCTGAAGTTGCTTTTTTACCGTTAGATTTTTACTTCTAGTAGCGTCCAGGTTTCTATCATCAAATGCACTATGAATTTTTTCATAGATAAGTTTGAATAGAAATAAACCTAAAGCGCCCATTACAAAAACAAGGTAGAAATCTGCATTGGTGAATATCTGCGAAAATTCGAACGGCGTATTTATTGTCCCTGAAAGGTATTCTACTTCGTGTATTGATTTAGCAACTGCATAAGCAATAAAACCATCCACAATTATAATTAATGCATAAGCGATTAAATTAATGTACCATTGGGGGTCTTTAAAATACTTTTTCATCAGGGATAAGGCAATAGGGATCATTACAAAAAGTGTTATAAATAGATATGCAACATTTCCATGATCTGCAGCTTTACTCCAAGCTTCAGGTTCAAACACTTCCGGCGGTACAATATCCAAACCTTTTTTTTGCGTCATCATTGCATCTTTTTTACCGAAAATTAAAATATATGCGGCTGAAGAATAGAATACAACCAAATAAGAAAGGAGGCCTGTTAACAAAACCAATAATGGTATTAATTCGTACCACTTTACCTTAGTTCTTGTAAACTCGACCTCAAGTTTTTCGATTTCATCTTGGTGATTACTGTTTTTGTCATCAATTAATGCAATCTCGTTATCTCGGATCTTTTGCTGTTCAAGTTTAAAATTTTCAATCTCGGTTAGGATGTTATCTTTTTGGATAGTCGAATGATGTATTTTGCTATCTGCTTCTTTTTTTAGGGCGTTTATCTCCTTGTCTTTCTCAAGATTAAGCTTGTTTATTCTATTTTGTTTTAGTTCTTCAATTTTAAGAAGTAAATTCTCTTTCTTCTCTTGTGCAATATCCAGACTGTTGATGAAGTCGGCATACAAAGT
>JAFMVD010000059.1 GCA_025499625.1 Carboxylicivirga fragile
CCCCTAAATCCCCTGAAGGGGACTTAAGCCTCCACTTTAGGGGAGGTTTGGAGGGGTAGAAATAAAGGTTAAGTTTTAATCTATAAGTTATCTGGATTTAAATTCACTTCTGAGACAGCCTCTTTTTCTGTTTCTAAATGTCAAAATAATGTAATCGTGCAGCCGTAGTTTGATAATCCATTTGCAATTGTATATAACTTTCAATGGCCTGATAATATATAGCCATCTCCACCATGTATTCAATTATAGTTATCTCACCACTGCTCAAAGCCATTTTTAAGAGATCAATATTACTGAGCGTTTCTATGCTCGAGCGATAATCGTCGACCATTAACTTCAACTCACTCGCCTTATTGTACAAGGCTTTTAAACTATGGTAACTTTTTAAACGTGTGTCAGCTATGTTATTCTCCATAGCCAATGAATTTAGCTGAACCTGTTTAACCGTATTTTTGTTTTCCCAAAGCGGTATACTTAAGCCCACATTCACCCCTTTGAATTGCTCCACCTTCCCTTTCTCGGAGCTGTATCCACCTGATAATTTTGGTAGAGAAAGAGCACGATTCAGTTGTTCTTTATACTTGTTGGCCTGAAGCTGCTCTTCTAAACTCATCATGTGTGGCATCTTCTCAACATTGTCATTGAACCACGTTTCAAAGTTGGCAGGTAGTTCAGCCATGGTCACCAGCATTATATCAATGCTTAGGGCGTGTCCACCATTATAAGCCTGCAAGCGTTCCAATAAAGCCGTTTTTTCAGCCTTTAAACCTCGTAATTCATTGCGTGCATTCAATAGGTTTAAATCAGCCTTGTTACGTTCCAATATATTAATATCGCCCAACTCCAGCATCTCGTGATAAGCTAAGGAGATACTTTCGGCATGCTCAAAGCGCGTTTGATATTCAGCTTGCAAAGCATTTTGATAGATGATTTGATAACTCAGCTGCAAAGCCTCTAACATCACTACATTAAAAGCTGCCATATAATCGCGTTCTAACTTATCATTTAAAGTCTTCGACATTTTATTGCGATAGATATAAGCCGTCGGGAAATCAAAAGCCTGCGTAATTTGCAGTTCCTGTTTTGTCCCCACATCCGAATTTTGTCCCCATTGATGAATATATTGAACCTCAGGATTACTTGGATTCAAACCTACCTTATTACCAATTATATCTGTGTCCATCTGTAAACGCAAGGTTTTTAAGGTCTGATTATTTTGCTCAATGTTTTGCAACAACTCACTTAATGGCGTTTGCGCCTGAGCAATTCCTAACATCAAAAAAACAAGGCTTATTATATACTTAATCATAATTCAACTCCTTTCTTTTCAAGAGAATAATCTTTCCTTTTCAATAAATAATAAACAATGGGAATCACATACATATTAAGCAAGGTGCTACTCAATAAGCCTCCCAATATTACCTTGGCCATGGGGCTTTGAATCTCATTGCCTGGTGCATCACCATTTAAGGCCAATGGTATTAAGGCCAAAGCGGCTGTTAATGCCGTCATCAATATTGGATTTAATCGATCAATGGAACCATGCTTAATAATCCTCAACAAGTCGGTATCCGAATCTTTTAACTGTTGGTAATTGGACACCAAGAGTATACCATTACGAGTGGCAATACCAAACAAAGTAATAAAGCCAATAATAGCAGGAATACTAATGATACCAGATGTGAATTTAATGGCGAATACGCCACCTATTAAAGCCAATGGCAAATTCAAAAGGATGATACCTGCTAACTGTGTATTCTTGAACTCTTGATACAACAATAGAAAGATCACACAAATGGCTAATATGGAAGTCAGCAATAGTGTTTGCGAAGCTTTTGCTTCACTCTCAAACTGTCCACCGTATTCTACTCTATAACCCTCCGGCAGATTAAGGTTGGCTTTTACATTCGCTTTAATATCCTCAACCACACTGCGCAAATCACGTTCAGCAACATTGGCTGAAACCACAATTTTACGTTGCACATTCTCGCGACTTACCGATCCCGGCCCAGCAGTCGAGCTTATGTGAGCTACCTGTTCTAATGGAACCTTTTTGCCATCTTCTGTATCAATTAAAGCACTTTTTAGCCCTTCAATCCGATTGGTATAATCCTCGTTAAAACGTAATATCAAATCGAAACTTCTTTGACCTTCATAAATATCAGCTAGTTTCTCACCAGCAAAAGCTACATCTATAAATTCGTTGAACTGGCGCATACTAATACCATACATGGCCAATTTATCACGATCGGCCTTAATCTGTATTTGAGGAATTTCAGTCTGCTGCTCCACATTCACATCGACTAATCCTTCGATGCCCTGAATATTGGCCGACATTTGATTAGCCAAACTAAATAATGCGTTCAGATCCTGCCCAAATATTTTTATGGCAATATTAGCTCTGGTACCCGATAACATGTGATCGATGCGATGCCCCAAGGGTTGACCAACCGTGGTTGCAACACCAGGAACACCGGCCAGCTTCTCCCTAACCTCGGCCATAAACACTTCTTGATCGCGATCAGCAAGGGTAAAATTTACATCAATCTCGGCACTATTGGTTGTTTGCGAATGCTCGTCTAACTCACCCCTGCCTGTTCGACGAGCAGTATTTATAACTTCCGGAATGGATAATAACTCCTGCTCCATCAGATTACCCAACATGTTACTTTCTTCGAGCGAGACACCAGGTTTACTTACAGCCGAAATGGTTAAAGCACCTTCGTTAAATTCAGGTAAGAAACTTCTACCCATGGTTGCCATTACAAGCATTGACGTCATAAAAAGAACGAACGATACGGACAGAACACCCGTTTTATGTTTCAAAGTCCAGTTTAAGGAATGTTTGTAGGCATTCTGCATCCATGCTGTCAACTTACTATCTTTTTGTTTCTTGCTCAGATATTTATCATTCGACAATAATAGGCGACACAATAAGGGTGTAATGGTCATGGCCACAATAAGCGACATAAATAGAGCAACTATATAGGCGATGCCCAAAGGCTTCAACATACGGCCTTCCATGCCAGATAAGAAGAACAATGGAATAAATGCGACAATTATTATGAGTGTTGCATTTAATATGGAAGCTCTAATTTCTTTAGAAGCTTCAAATACAATATTAACTGCTGATTCTCTTTCCTCCTTCGGCTTAAGATAATTTTGTCGCAAGCGTTTATACACATTCTCAACATCAATAATGGCATCATCAACCAATGAGCCAATGGCAATGGCCATACCACCCAAACTCATTGTGTTAATATTTAAATTCAAATATTTGAGCGTGATTATTGCTCCCATTAATGATAAGGGAATGGCAATTAAAGAAATTACCGTTGTTCTAAAACTACCCAGAAACAAAAAGAGAATAATTACCACAAAGATACCGCCTTCAATTAGCGCTCGTTGTACATTCTTTACCGAGGTCTCAATAAAATCCGCCTGTCTGAATATCTTGGAATCAAGCACTACATCAGCTGGTAAAGTTTCGGCCAGATCATTTAAATTGGCCTCTATCCGCTCTGTTAGTTCCAGTGTATTAGTATTGGGCTGCTTCGAAATGGAAATAATAACCGAGGGACTTGCATTTTGAGAGGCATGTCCCATTTTAACCGCCGAACCAACAATTACATCGGCAACATCATTGAGGTAAATGGGTAGGCCATTGTTATGCTTCACGAGTGTTCGGCCTAGCACATCCAAATCAGCTGTTCGTGCCATTCCTCTTACAACATATTCATTTCCATATTGACGAACTACACCTCCGGTACTGTTTTGGCTGATACTTTTACAAACTTCAGCCAATTCATCGAGGCTCACATTGTATTGCATCATTTTATAGGGATCGGCCAATACCTGATACTGTTTGTAATCACCCCCAATAATGGTAACCTGCGAAACACCACCAGTAGCTAACAATAAAGGCTTAACCTGCCAATCGGCAATTGTGCGCAAGGCCATCATATCTGTACTGTCCGATTGCAGTCCGATAAACAAGACCTCTCCCATAACACTCGACTGCGGTGCCAACACCGGTTGAGCAATACCCAAAGGCATTTGCCCGGCTAAAGTCACCAGCTTTTCACTCACAATCTGACGCGCCCTAAACACATCAGTACCCCAATCAAATTCGACCCACACGAACGAAAACCCGTGTGAACTTGCCGAACGCACGCGACGCACATCAGTGGCACCATTCACAGCCGTTTCAATCGGGAAAGTAACCAAACGCTCCACTTCTTCTGTGGCCATTCCGTGCGCATCAGTCATAACTACAACCGTTGGTGCAGTTAAATCGGGAAACACATCCACATCCATATTGCGGGCAGTATAAAGCCCCCAAAGCATTAATATTATAGCTCCCAGCAACACAAATAACTTATTGTGCAGCGAGAAATGTATGATTTTATTTAACATGACATCCTCCTATTTTAATGAACATGCCCTGCATGTGGATCAATTGAATTTGAAACGGCAGCTAGCTTAACAAGAATAGCCCCCTTGGTCACAATGCGCTCATTGGCGTTAAGTCCGGATTTTAATGCCCTATTCACTCCATCTGAAGCACCCAAATGAACTTGACGCTTTTCAAACAACTCAGGTGTTAATTGCACATACACAAAAAAGTTCCCTTGCTCCTCGGCCAATGCTGTTTCGGGAATAACAAGGCTCTTCTTACCAGCTGTTTTTATATAAACATTCGTAAAACCACCACTCATCAGCATCGTATCAAAATCAACTTCAATTGTCACTGGAAGTAAATAGTTGTTCCTACTTAGTGTTTTTCCAACTGATAATACTTTTCCGTTTAAATCCTTCAAATTTAGAATTGACTCTCCAACTTCAATATTTACATCAACGATGTTTTGCAAATCACGAATATTTGATTGACTTATCATCGCAGTTAATACCATACGCTGATTACGTACAAGGCTATAAATAGCTTCTCCTGCCTCAACATATTGCCCATTCTCAACAAAAACTTCATTCACATAAGCACTAAAGGGAGCTACCACGTGCTCACCATTTTCATTGACTGCTTTTCTTATATTATGGTATTCCGTCTGAGCCGTTTCGTATCTGGCTTTTCGTTCCATCAACTCCTTGTTGGATACAATTTGTTTATCAGCCAACTGCTTATGTCTACCGTATTCATTTTTAGCTAAATTCATTTCTACCTTAGCTTTCTCCAATAGTACCTGTGCATTATTAGCAGTTATACCATCACTGCTGACAGTAAAAACTTGCTGTCCTTTAATTAAATCTTGCCCGGCACTAATAACACCATGAGAGAAGCTAACAAAGCCACTTGTTTTTGCAGAAACCAAGACTTGATCGGCAGGTGAAGCTTGCACACTAGCAGCACTTTTAATGACACTTCCGAATGGTTCATTGCTTGGTAAAGAAGTTGCGAATTCAACTTTCCACGATTGCTCTTTGGTGAAGGAAATAGCACTGGCCGAAGTAGGGAACTTAGCCTCTGCTAAATGAACGGCTTCATGTGCATCAGGATATACATCAACGTTATCAATTCTTATCGCTTTGGCTTCACCGTTGTGAGTGAACTTAAAAACCAAGCTCCCCATACCACTTTTATCCGGTTTAAAGGAAAATTTAAATATCCCTGTCTCATTAGCATTTACAGCGCTTTGTCGTAAACCTGATCCGTCAACAATCAGTTCAGCTACCACCTCTTTTATGTCACATGGCTTAAATGTTTTTAAATCGGTAAAGTGCACTACCAACTGTGATGTATGGTTTATAGCTAAAGGTTGGGCATCAACAAAAACTTCTACACCATTACCGTATGCTGTATAAGGAATGGTGAAATCATCATGCGCATGAGCCTGCGCCTTTTCTTTATTAAATAAGCTACACGAAACTGTCAGTAATAAAACACTTAACAGAACGCTAGCGGATATATATCGTATCATTGCATTTGTATTTAATCAATCATTGAAAAAGCAAGAATGATGGAAGCAATAGTGCTTCCATCCATTCTCAAATAAATTGTACTGATTTAAGTTTACTCGTGTGAGTGACCTTCGTCCCCATGGTCGTGGTCGTGACCTTCAGCATGCTTTTCTTCGGCTTCAGTAGGACAACATTTAGTTGTATCCTTTTTTTCTGAGCATTCCTTAGCGCATTTTTCAGCACAAGATTTTGCACATGCACTTGTATCCTTCACTTCAAAGGCTTCTTGGTTGGCAGCATCAGCAGCGTGTGCTTCGTGTACCGTACCATCTTCGTGTGTGTGTGTTCCTTCATCCTGTTTTTTTTCTTTGTTTCCACAAGATGAAAATACAAGTGCCATTACAGCCAAAACTAAAAATAGATTTTTCATGATTCAATGATTGAATTGATTAATAAAAATACCAACCATAGGCTCTCCATAGTCAAAAGTGCGGTTGGCGAAATATTTTTTTAGAATCATGAAAATATGGGCGGTGCCCTTAGTGGAACCGCGAAATTGTAACTCTCAAGTAGTTTTTGAGGATAATAAGTATAATTTATGGTCAGGGGTTCCTCAAGCGGAACAGGTAATTCAATTTTATTGCTTGTAAGGTACTTTGCTGCCAAAGGATTAGAATCCTTCACCACAGGACGTACCTCAAAATGACAGGCATGATGATCAACCGGCGGGTGCTGATGATTGCTAAAACTTAAAGCACCTGTCTGATGCGACTCTTCTTCTTTGCTATCATGATGATGATCGTGATCATGAGAATGATGATCGACATTTGTATGCTCAGAATACATAGCATGACTCCCAATCGCCATAGTATCGGAATGGTGATGATGTGGAATAATATTATGGGCAAATACGATACCGTATATCGCCAATAATAAATACGCTATATTCTTTTTCATTTGGGTCATCAGCGCAATGTTACGAAAAATCAATGAATTGGTTGCACATCCAATATCAAAATAACCATAAATGGGGATAATGTTATAAGCTTAAGGATAGTTTAGCCCTTATCCCAAATCGAGGTGCATTCACCTTAGAATCTGGCGCTACTCGCCAAACGCCTTCAATTCGTATCAATCTAAAAATATTCTCAAGACCAGCACCTACTTCAATATATGGCCCATGCAATGCTGAAACATGTGGAGGTAGTTCAATGGACTCATACTGTTTATCACTTAAGCTACCAATCATTGTTTTGGCAGAAAGCACTTCGCGCAAACCAAGCGCCCTAAGTAATGGTACTCGATTAAAAACAAAGCCATTTAAATGATAATCGAAATAGCCGTGTAAATAACGATCGTGCGCAAACTCCAGGTAATTCAACATATTGAAATCATAAAGGTAGTAGCCATATGTTTCGTTGCCACGAGGTATTTCCAACAATGAAAAGGGAACCTTTCCAAATATAGCACCTGCCTCAAGAGCATATTTAAAACGCGTTTGACCCAAATTTATCGAGTGCTTTACCGTTGCATGCGCCTTGGTATAATAATCCTGAACATTCGCGTATTCAACCCTTCCTCCAGTTAGTGTAAAGTGAAAAATAGGATAAGAGGTATTTAGGTAAAGACGCATAAATTCATCGTCAACAATTTTCTCCTTGAAGGAAAAACGAAAATCCAGCGCAGCTTCAAATGCATTAATATGTTTTACCTTCTGACCTTGGTAGATAAAGGGATAAAACTCAGGCGAAAATTGAAGACGATAACTTAAATTGAGAGTTGATGAAACACCTGATCGCCATTCATGCTCATAACTGAGGTTAACATTTTTCTGGCGGTGTAATTCATCAAATGTATCTCTTACAAAAAACGCCGAAATTAGATTATTTTCAGATGTTGTCAACATATTTTCATAGAGGTATAAAATCTTTCGATTCTCACCCATTCGAATATAACGGTCATCATAAAACAACTTAAACACATTACGTTTAATGGTATTTAATTTATACCCCCCACCTAGTGTTCCTGATATTTTTTCTGTTCGCAGGCCATAACCAACACCACCCCACATCATCCAGCGTTTACTAATCTCTTTACTTGTGCGCCCCCCAGCATATATACGAACGCCCTCAATCTTATTGAATTGCACAAAGTTCATGTAAGGTCCAAGCTCAAACTTACCCACATCATAATACCCTGTCATCATCATTCGAGCGGTATTATCCATAATTTTTATAACCGGAATATCATTCACCGAATCAATGGAAGCAATCATTGTTTTTTCCATCTCATTCAAGGGCAAATGACGTGCCTTATTCCAATACGTTGAATCCTGATATTTATAATCAGGCAGTTTTATTGATTCATAACTGATACTTCTTGTGCTAAGCTGAATAGCCTCTGTCGATTTCACATCTACATTCGAGAAGGACGTATATTGATTCACCTCTAATTCCATTCGCCTTTCCTGACCAGGTAACTCAAATGGTAAATAATCAAATTTGGCAATCACATTCTGTTCGTTAAAAAACGGCTCTCCTCCCTGCACCAATCCATAACTCAGTGATATATCCATTTCCTTAAGGAAGTTTGTATTACTCTTACTTGAAAGAGCCGCTTCAACACTAACAATTGAGTGACGTTCATTCTCAATTACCATATGACCCCTAAAGGCTTTGTCATGCTTACGCTTTGGAGTAAACAAAATTTTATAATGTTTCACATCTTCAACCATGGCACTATCAACCAGGTAATAACGGTAGTAGAACCAGCCATTTGATGCCGCCGGACTCGCAAAATTCTCATCAAAAATCTTAACAAAGTTTGTATAAAAGTTAAAGTGCATGTTAAGTCCTGCCGTGTAACCGCCCACTTCATAATCGCCTAAAACCCCCAAACCAGCAGTATTATCGGCAACTACAGTTGATTTTAATTTAAGCGGTTTTTTCTGGTATTCATTATTAACAATTTGCTCCGAAACAAAAACAGGTAGCGTTTTACTGCCATTGTAACTTGTCTTAAACAGATGTTGATGATCTTTAAATGGACCTGAATTCATCAATGCACTATCAACATTTGAAAGATGATATTCTCGCTTGTAATACTTCTCGTAGATCGATCGCTCGTGTTTATTTGGGTTATTCTCATCTCGTGCCTTAACCATTCGTTTAAGAATTCCTCTTACCCAGGAGTCATCAGGCTTTACCGACACTTCATTCAAATTTATCTGATCTGGCTGTAAAAAAATCTCACAAGGAGACTTAAGCTTGCTAACCTTAATCATCTTCTGGTTGTAGCCAATCGACGAGAACACGAGTGTGTCTTTATATGATTGTGACTTTAAACGGAAATAACCAAGTGAATCAGACATGGTTCCAATGGTGGTTCCTTTAAAATACACATTCACCATCGGAACTGTACCCTTTGTCTTAGAATCAATAACACAGCCTGAAATTTCTTTCTGAGCGGATGCTGTTATCCAACTAAACAATAGGATTAAAACAATATATAAGGCTTGATATTTTTTTATCATTCTAGGTTCAGGTCGATGAATTGAGTGCTAAAATAATGCTTATAAACTTAATCACCTTTTTTTATGACTTCTTTTTACACAGCTAATATATTCAACCACTATAAATATGGCAAATCAAAAATTACATTAAGCACGATACTTTATTCATTAAAAGTCATAAAACGAAATAATGAGTTGCACCACCATAAAGAAATGTTCACTAATTATTAAATAGAATCAAAAAATTCGCTTAATTATTCTTAGAAAAAAGTTATTTTCGACTTTCTATTTTCAACTTTGGTTTTATGGACGCAATTATCGCATTGGATAAGGAACTTCTTCTTTTTTTAAATAGTTTCTTTAATCATTTCTGGGATCACTTTTTTTGGCTTTTTACAAGCAAGGAAATTTGGGTTCCCCTGTATGTAACCATAGCATATGTCATATTTAAAAACCATGGTTTGAAAGGTTTTGTAACGATGATTTTCATTGGTTTATTAATAACACTTTGCGATCAAATCTCAACCAATGTATTTAAAGAAGGTTTTGAACGGCTAAGACCGTCGCACGATGAGGATCTAAAATACCTGGTTCATCTGATCAATGGTAAACGCGGTGGACTTTATGGTTTTGTTTCCTCACATGCCACCAATTCATTTGGCTTAGCTATGTTTACATCCCTACTCTTCCGAAATAAAACTTACACCTGGGTAATATTCATTTGGGCAAGTATCAATGCTTATTCCCGTATCTATATGGGCGTTCACTTTCCTGGTGATATTCTTGGTGGTTTACTATTAGGTCTAATACTTGGTCGCCTAGTTTACGAACTCTATTTACGTGTCATTCCACGTTTTGTGGTTATATCTCACCATAACAAACGCTTGTTAAAAGCCGGATTAGCAGAGAGTTTTGGTAATGATGCCCGAGTATTGTTTTTCTCTGTTATAATCATGACGGCAACTCTTTTAGTTGCATCCAAAGTAATGCTTAAGTTGATTTAAATATCGCGATAAATGAAAGTTACGTTTCTCTTTCTTACTGCTGTTTTTTTGACATTCAATGCTTGTCAAACTAAAAAATCAAGTCAGGATAAAGAAATTCCTTTTACTAAACACGGAGAGTTAGCGTTCATTAAGAACAATACTTCGGATACAATAACCACAATTGATTTTGAATTAGCAGGAACAGAACGAAAACGTGATCTTGGTTTGATGTATCGACATAGCTTAAAAACCAATCACGGCATGTTATTTCCATTTGAGAACGAACAGCCGCGTAGTTTTTGGATGCGTAACACATTTTTATCGCTTGATATTATTTATGTGGATGCTAATTTTCACATTGTTTCCATTAGTGATAATACGGAACCAATGAGTGACTTACCTGTACTTTCAAACGTGCCAGCTCAATATGTGGTAGAAGTAAATGCTGGTTTTTGTTTAAATAATGGCATTAAGCCTGGAGACGCAATTTCTTATACCAGTTGTATTCCAAAATGATTGATAAAGCATTTTGCTAATTACAATGGTTAATGCCGATACAAAAGCACAGAATGATTTTTTATCAATCGTTTTGGTTTGTAATCGGTATTACCTCATCATGGATGAAAACTTGACCATTAATCCTCAATAAAATCGCGCAACTCACGCTTACAGGCTCTTAAATTACGTGGCTTAATGGGTAAATCTTCATTTGACAATACTTGCTTGTACAAATCATTACACATCACTATTCCCTTACCAAGTATAGCCTTCTTCTCTTTGCGTGTAATGGATGATAAACAAGTGATTGGATGAAGGTTTTCTATTTCGATCCAATCTTTCAAACTCGATTTCTTGGGATAATCCCATGCTAATAAATTAAGTCCATAATCCTGACCAAACTTCTCAGCATCCGTTGTGAAACGCGTATTGGTCACAATCCACCCTTCGGTTATCTTGTTCTTTTTTTCAGGATCCATCGCCCACCTTCGCTTTAAATCATCAAAACGTGAGCGAATATACATTGGCACTTTAACATTTGACTTTGTGCCTTGATAATTATGAAATTTACACTCGACATAAATCTCCTTATGCTTATTCTTCGCAACTACGTCCAACTCGTGCGTTACACTATAGCCTTTAATTAATTTACCCACCTCAACATCAAAACCACGAGCTTTAAATAATTCACTTACAAAATGTTCGAATGGATAACCTGAAGGCCCCAATTGATGAACAGCTTGTTTGAGTCGGTAATTAACCGCTGACTTACGTTCGTGACGTTGAAGAATCTCGTATGCTTTAGTATAAATTTTGCTGGTTAACATACCATCGTGCAACTCAACACCAACAGCCTGCAATATTTGTTGCGCAACCGCTTCATTTGCACCTGATCGCACCAAGGACTCAATCAGTTTATTTGAATCGAAATAAACCGTCTCTCCCGAAGCCTTCTGAATTAAATAATCGCTAATTGGTTTTGTTTGCATGAAAAATACTTTGCTTAAAAATAATAAATACTTCCAATAAACATTACTTATAACCAAAATAACAATACCACGCCACCAACAGCTAATAATGACCCCAGAAGTTCCTTCATGGTAACACGTTCCTTAAATATAAGAACTGCTGGTGGTATAATTAAAACAGGTACAATCGCCATAATGGTAGAAGCCACACCAGTTGTTGTGTACTTTACTGCCAATAATGAGAATGACACTCCCATGAAAGGGCCAAAGAAGGCACCAATGGAAATTCGAAGCATAGCTGCTCCATATCTCAATGCCTTCATTACTTTTGGCCAATGGCCAGTAAAAATAAACAAAACAGAAAAACCAATAACACCAGCAATAACACGGATCATTGTGGCTGACACAGGATCATAATCACCCATTCCCAGCTTACTCAACACTAGGCCCAAACCTTGTCCTGTTGCTCCACCAAATGCCAGTAAAACACCTTTCAAAGAATATTTAACCTGCAATCCTTTTCCTTTTGTAGGCTTACCAAGTATAACCAGTGAGATACCAATAATGGTAACCACCATACCCACAACATTACCCAAACTTAATTGCTCTCCTAAAATTACCCAACCAAATAAAGCTGCTAAAGGAGGCGCTAAAGCCATTACCAGCATTGAAATACGCGCACCAATAACCACAAAGGCCTGAAACAATAATAAATCGCCAATGACGAATCCCACTAACCCACTAACAGATAACCAAATCCACTGATAAGAGCTAGCTCCCTCAGGAAAGAAGTAACCAAAGCGGATGTATGATAATGTTCCTAATAAGAAAACTGCCATTACAAGTCGGATCAGGTTTACCGACATTGATCCTACTTTTTTTCCTGCTGACTCAAATGCCAGAGATGTAAAAGTCCAGCATACTGCCGTTACTAAGGCTGCGAGTTCGCCCTTATGGGCCATAAAGAATTGTTCCATTGCCAGCAAAAGTAATCACTTTAATGGCAAACTAATTCTAGCTTTGATTGTTTTTTAACAGGCACTTAACATTTTTCTGGTTCTAAATACTTTTATACCGTAATGTTTTGGCTAATTTTGGCAACACTCAATTAAAGAATAAATACAAAACAATATGTCACGTAAAAGAGCACTCAACCTCTTAACCATCGTAGCAATAGTTATTGGTGGCTACCTCCTATTCTCGTTTTTTAAAAGTTTGAAGAAACCGCCTCGTGTTGCTTTACCGCAAAAAGCAGTTAGGATGGTACACACTAAACCAGTTGAATTTAAAACTTTACCTGGTACAATCGAATCATCTGGAAGAGTAGTTGCATTCAACGAAATAACCATTAGCAGTGAAGTTTCAGGTCGTTTGGCTAATGCTAATAAGTTATTCAAGGCAGGTACTTCGTACCAAAAGGGTGAAGTAATTGCGCGTGTTGAGAATGAAGAATTCTTATTCCAACTCAGAGCACAACGAAGTCGTTTTATGCAAAATCTTGCGGCTAGTTTAGCCGATGTAAAAATTGATTATCCCGAATCCTACGACCGCTGGTTAAAATTCTTTGAAAAAGTTGAATCAGATAAAAACCTTCCTGACTTACCTGAGATAAAAAACTCAAAGGAACGTATATTTCTGGCAGCTCGAAACGTATTAAACGATTACTACTCAATAAAGGGTAATGAGGCCCGATTAGAGAAGCACAATATAATAGCACCTTTTAATGGCACACTTAAAGAAGTAAGCATGCAAGTAGGTTCCGTAGTAAACATGGGAACCCGCCTTGGTACTTTTACACGAACCGACTTATTTGAATTAGAAGTTCCTGTTGCTTCTGAAAACATTAACATCATTAAAGCAGGAATGAATGTGACCATTAAAAATAAACAGGGCGAAAATTTCTGGACTGGCACGGTTGATAGGCTGGCCGATGTGATGAACTCCGCCACCCAATCACTTAGTGTCTACATTTCGATACCTAGTAATACACAACACCCTCTGTACGATGGCATGTATTTATCAGCCGAAATAGAAGGCGCTGAAATAAATAATGTTATTGGTATTCCTCGCGACGCTATCTTCAACGATAACCATGTCAATATCTTAGTGGATAATAAACTTGTTAAAAAAACCATTGAAAAAGTATTTTTCAATAACGAAACTGTTTATATCCAAGGTTTGGAGCAAGGCAGTAAAGTTGTTACCGAACCTATTTTAGGCATTACCGATTATCTTGAATTTGAATCCATCAAATAAATGCAGCTGTTGAAATGAGAAAAATAGTAGAAACATTTGTAAAATATCCATTCTACGCCAACTTGATTGTTTTCATTTTAGTTGTTGCAGGTGGTATTAGTTTTGCTTCAATGAGCAAGGCTTTCTTCCCTGAGCGAGAATCAAAATCGATTTTTGTTACGGTAAGTTACCCTGGTGCCTCGCCAATTGAGATGGAAGAAGGTATCACCTCAAGGGTGGAAGAGGCGATTCGAGGTATTGCAGGAATTAAGGAAATCACCTCCACTTCATCTGAAAACCTGGCTCGAGTAACTATTGAGACAACAGGAAAGTTCGACATTGATGAAACATTAACTGAAGTTAAAAATGCCGTTGATGGCATTACCAGTATGCCTGTTAGTGCTGAGCGTCCTATTGTATTTAAACGTCGCTCTACAACTCCTGCCATGCGTCTTGGTTTATCAGGCAATATGGATTTAATGGAGCTAAAACAGTTAGCTTACGAAATAGAAGATGATTTTTTATCTTCTGGTTACATGAGTCAGCTTTCGTTTAATGGTATTCCTGCAACAGAAATATCCATTGAAATTTCGGAAGAAAACCTAATTCGCTATGGCATAACATTAGATCAGGTCAGCAACACCGTACGTCAGACTAACAGAGATGTATCAAGTGGTATAATCAAAAACGATGATCGAATGATATACATCCGATCGCGCAATAGAACAGTTGACACAAAGATTATTGAAAATACGGTCATCAAATCGCAAGATGATGGCGCCATCGTGCGAATAAAAGATGTTGGTAAAGTCAAGTTACAATTTGAGGATGTACCAAACCGCTCTTACCTGAATGGCAAACCAGCCATTAGTATAATGGTTAACAAACTCATAACAGAAGATTTACAGGACATTTCAGAATACATTGATGTGTATGTCGAAGAATTCAATGCGCTCTACCCAAATGCTGAATTAACTGTTTCTTTCGACTTTATGGAAATGCTTAATTCCCGCATTAGCCTCCTGTATAAAAATGGTTTGATGGGATTATTACTGGTCGTTATTGTACTGGCACTCTTCTTAAGTTTCCGTTTATCCTTATGGGTGGCCTGGGGTATTCCGGCATCCTTCTTAGCTATGTTTATTGTGGCTAATCTATATGGCTTAACCATTAATATGATTTCCTTATTCGGTATGATTTTGGTTATCGGTATCATTGTAGATGATGGTATTGTGATTGCCGAAAATATATTTAGCCATTTCGAAAGAGGAAAATCGCCACATAGAGCTGCCATTGACGGTACCATGGAAGTACTGCCAGCGGTTACCACTTCGGTTACAACCACTATTTTGGCATTTATGCCTTTGTTCTTCATCATTGGTAACATGGAGTTCTTGTTTGAGATGGCCTTTGTGGTGGTTTTCAGTTTAGCCTTCTCTTTGATTGAAGCCTTTTTTGTATTGCCAGCGCACATTAGTTCACCGACAATACTCAAGCGCAACACCAACAATGTGAGTTTTGGTAACCGTGTACGAAATCGACTGGAGAAAATGGTAAGTTTTCTGCGTGATCGCATGTATGGACGCTTCCTAAAATTCATACTTAAATGGCGCTACCCTGCCTTGGCAGTGCCATCTGCAGCAATAATGATTACTGCAGGGCTATTTGCCGGGGGATTAATCAAATCAACTTTTTTCCCAAGTATTCCACCTGATGATTTTAATATCAATGTTGCCTTTACACCAGGTGAAGGTGAGAAACAAACATATGAAGCCTTATTAAGGTTTGAGCAGGCTGCATGGGATATCAATCAAGAATTAAAAGAGCAATACAACGACACTTCTGACTTTATCATTTATACTTACCTAAACACAGGTTCGTCGTTTAGTGGTGAAGAAAGAGGAACGCATGCCGGACACATTGCTGTGAACCTGCGTAACCTGGAGAGAAGCCCGGTTTCATCTTTTGAGATAGCGACCATGGTTCGTAAGAAAATTGGCATAGTTCCCGGAGCTGATAAGTTTACAGTAGCTGGCCGTAACCGTTGGGGAAGCCCTATCGAAATAAGTCTGCTCAGTAATAACCAGCAAGAAATAGAGAATGCAACAGAAATGCTCAAAGGCGAACTAAAGAAGATTTCGGTATTAACCGAAGTTGTTGACAACAATGCCTTAGGTGCGCAAGAGATAAAAATCAAACTTAAACCTAAGGCATATTTCTTGGGACTAAATGATTTTATGATCTTAAATCAGGTTCGTAGTAGCTTTTTTGGCTCGCAAGCACAACGATTGCAACAAGGAAAAGATGAGATGCGCGTGTGGGTGCGTTACCCTCCAGAAGACCGTGAGCAATTTAGTCAATTGGAAAAACTAAAGATTGTTACTGCTCAGGGCGAATATCCTTTGAAAGAATTGGTAGACTATGAAATTTCGCGTGGTCCGGTTAGTATTAACCGTTTTAATGGAAAGAAAGATATCAGAGTAAAAGCCGACTTGGTAAATCCAACTACACCTGTTCCTCCAATTCAAGAATACATAACGGATAGCATAATGCCAAAAGTGATGGCTCAAAATGCTGGCATCCGATATATTTATCAGGGACAGCAGAAGAATGCTCAAGAAAATATGGATTCGATGAAAGCCACATTTATACCAGCATTTGCATTGATCATCATCATTATAATGATTCACTTTAAGTCAGTTGGTCAAGGCTTCATTATCATTACAATGATTCCGCTTGGCTTCTTGGGCGCAGCATGGGGGCACTTAATACATGGCTTGCCAGTATCGATGTTAAGTGTTTGGGGCATGGTAGCGCTGTCGGGTGTTATAGTTAACGATGCAGTGGTGTTCTTATCCAAGTACAACATACTACTTAAGGATGGTAAGAAAGTGTACGACGCTATTTTTGAAGCTGGTGTTTCACGTTTCCGACCTATTGTACTGACCACGCTTACTACAACCATTGGTTTATATCCAATTATTTTGGAAACAAGTCGACAAGCGCAGTACCTTATTCCAATGGCTATTGCCTTAGCCTACGGGGTATTCTTTGGCACCTTCTTTATTCTAACACTCTTTCCCGTAATGATCTATTTCTTGAATGATGTAAATAGAATTATTAAATGGGTGAGAACTGGTGTTAAGCCTTCGGCTGAAGAAGTAGAAAGTGCGATTATATACGCCAAACGCGAACTTGATTCGCAGTCTGACAATAACGAATAACAACACAAAAAATGATTAATAGATCAAGATATCAACTCGTGCTACTTTCATTGCTTTTTATATGTTCTCATTTGATGAATGCGCAAAAGGCTATGACATTAAATGAAGCAATCCTGCAGGGTTTGATGAACAATTTCGAAATTCAGATTGGACAGAAGAACAATGAAATAAGCAGAGTTCAGAACACTTGGGGTAATGCCGGAAGATGGCCTTCTGTTAACCTGCAGGCGGGAATGAATAATTCACTTAACGACCGATTTGGAACAACCAACGAAACAGGTTGGTTTTCAGCAGGTGTGGCAGTTAACTGGGTACTATTTGATGGTTTTGCAGTTAGAATACGCAAACACCGATTAGACGACCTGGAAAAAATGAGCGATGGTAATGCTGCAATAGTTGTTGAAAATACGATTCAGGCCATCATACTCGGATACAACAAAGCCCTCTTGGAAAAAGAACGCTTGAATGTGTTTGAGTCAGTAATGAAACTTTCGAAGGACAGGTACGATTACATACAGCACAAATTTGACTTGGGAGCCGGAAGTTCGTACGAAGTTTTGCAGGCAAAAGGTGACTGGCTAACGGATAAAACAAATTTCTTAAATCAAGAAATGACCTTACGATCAGCTAAGCGCCTATTGAGCTATTTGTTAGCACTGCCGCCAGAAACAGATTTTGAATTAACCAGTCCTTTGGAACCAGGCTTAATGGATTACCAATTGGCAGTTATCAAAGACAAAATGGAGGTAGAAAACAGAACACTCCAAAACCAGTACCTAAACCTGGCGGTACTCGACAAAGCAATTGCCTTGGAGCAAAGTGCAAGATACCCTCGTTTATCATTAGGCACTGGCATTTCAACCAACTATTATCCCGATGCATTAAATACCAATGAGTCGGCTGCTGCCTTAAGTGGTTCCTATTCTTTATATGCTAATCTGGCTCTCTCCTACAATGTATTTGATGGCAATCGAGTGAATCGAAACATTGAAATAGCCCGCATTCAAAAAGAAATAGGCACCATTCAACTGGATGATGTAAAATCGCGATTGGTTAATCAACTTTATGATTTCTACGATTTGTACAATGTTCGAAAAGAGTTGTACTTATTACAGGTCGAAAACCTGGAAACAGCTCAGCTAAATCTAGAGATTTCAACGGAAAAGTACCGCAATGGCGCCATTACTTCTTTCGACTTTAGAAATACGCAACGCTCCTACCTGGAAACCGCATTAAGACAGGTTCAATCCATTTATAACCTAATTGATGCCAATACTAACATTGTGCGTATTACAGGCGGTATTATTTCGGAGTATGATCAACCGTAAGCAGACGATAAAACAATATATAAAACGGCAGGCAGTATAATTGTCTGCCATTTTCTTTTAGTAGATAACACACCTATTTATAATCCATCGACACAATGCACATAGCCAGATCCATATTCTTTGAAAAAACCACACCTTGGTGATTCATAAAAGTTGATTCCACATTATTCAACTCTAGTTCTTCTCCCCTAATGTTACTCACCCAAAAACCAAGCTCTTTAAATATGCATGCAGTAGCTGCGTAGTCCCATATGCTTCCACCACCATTCTGCTTTTTTGGGAATTTGAAATAACAAGCATTTTTGTTTTCCAATACAGCAATGGCATTCATTACAGCTCCGGCTTGACTATGTACTTCAACTCCAGTCATTCCATTTTTACAGGCAAAATCATCAAGCAATAGCATGCTCTTTGCATAATTGGTGTGCTTCAGAAAACTTCGATCACAAAACAAACGTAATGGACCTGAATTATCACCAGTCTTCTCTGGTGTCCAGGATATACCATTGCGCCATACACCAATGCCCTTAATTGCCTTATACGATATCTGATTTACCGGATCACACACAATTCCAAGCTGAGGAATACCTGCTTGAGAAAGCAAAGCTATGGAAACAGCAAATCCTTCTTTTCCTTCAGTAAAAAGCAATGTACCATCCAATGGATCAATGCACCAGAAATAATCTTTCACAAGCCGAGAATTATCATCCGAACTTTCTTCGGCCAACAAACCCAAATCATATTGCTTGATGCTTGACAACAAAGCTTCAACAATTAATCGTTGACTCTCAAGATCTACCTCAGTAAATACCTGCGAAGCAATGCTATCGCCACCAAGCTTACTTTGTACACCAATCAGCTTATACTGTTGTGACTTGATATAAACACCTACCTCCTTAGCTACTATAGCCGCCATATCAGCAAGATGTTCAAGCACTGTATTGGATAACTCCATCACAATTTAATATTAAGTTCCTTAATTACTTTTCGAGCCATCTTTTCACTATAACTATTAATCTTCCAATGATCGGGACTCCATCCTTTCAAGAAACGATGAAAATCAGTCCAGGCATAAGGATATAATGAGCGCCATTCTTTTTCTAGCTCCTCAAAATTCACGACATTACCTATGCGCTCTAATGCGTCTTTTAAAGCAGCGAAATAATGATCCAGTAATGGTTTTTCATATTGTTTGCACTCTTCCTCATAGATGCAACTACCAATAAAGTAGGCCACATCTTTCATGCCGCATCCTCCACCGACATATTGAAAATCGACAGCAGCAACACTATTATTAGTTGAGAAACAAAAATTAGCCAGCTTTGCATCCCCATGCACCAAACTTAAGTACTTAGCAGTATTTAATTTCTCATCCACCAATGGTGCGGCTTCCTTTAAAAGTGGATCATCCATCACCTCCAATTCATCGGGACGAGTTGCCAGATGCCAATAAGTACCAACTTCCCATAAGTCATCGGGTTTCTCCATTAAAAAGGTAGCATGAAAATTGGCCAACCACGTCAAGCAAGTATGCATATCTTCCATCGAAACCGATGTTTTTCGAAGGTCAAAACCACTTTCGTTTAAATCCTCAAGTACAATTAACACTTCATCATTCGATGTTTCTACGTGGTAACATTTCGGTACCCGACATGTATCATCACATTGAGAACTATACTTTTCATACCAGGCAGTTTCTACTTCATATGACTTTACCTTTCGTTGATGTGAAAAATCCGTATTCCATCCTCGCGGATGATTACTTGCATTGGGGAACTTAACATGTTTTACAATCATTTGCTTGAAGCCTGCACCATCAACATTGTATCTAACAATCTCACCATATCCACTCCACAAGGACTGCACCACTTCAAGCTTTTTATTAATCGAAACGCCAATGGCACTCTCTATCTTTTTACTCGTTAAATCATCCATGAATTTATTCCTCAATTAGAATTTATCACAAAGATAAGTATCAACTTAAGCCCTACAAAGTGCCTTCACTGAAATTAAGTTCATTTTTAAAAGTCTTAATTTCTTGAAAAAGTAAAAAGTATACAACAAACAGTAATTAGTCGTATTATTATAAAACCTACATATGACACTTTTGTATTGTCCAACTATAAGAAAAATTGAACAATAGCATATTCTAAAATGCTTAACTAAAATGAAAATTAACAAAAAGATTAAAATGACCTTTATAATACTATTTGCACTAATAGCCAGCTTAACGCTTATAACACTAATCTTTCTGAAAACGTCTCCTCAGTTTGGAGCAAGTAAGAAAGAAATACTGATGGCTGGTGTAGCTGCATCGCCCAATCATAAAGATGGCGTATTTCAGAATGCAATGCCAACAGAAGTTATGACGGGCTTCGAATGGAGCTCCTTACCACAGTATTTCACTAATGGTAATAAAGTGCCTCAAACGATTCTTCCGATGAAGCCAATAAACCTAAAAGCGGAGCCAACATTGGCAGATTCAATAACACGTGTAACTTGGCTGGGCCATTCGGCTGCTTTGATAGAGATAGATGGGAAAAAGCTATTGCTTGATCCAATGCTTGGTGAAGTACCATCCCCTCACCCACTACTAGGTTCAAAACGCTTTGACAATACAGTTCCAGTCAATTTGGATGAACTAGATACCATTGATGCCGTCATTATTTCTCATGATCATTACGATCATCTTGATTATGGCAGTATCATGAAGCTGAAGGACAAAACAACTCACTTTTATGTACCGCTAGGTGTTAAAGCACATTTATTAAGCTGGAATATTGCTCCTGAGAAAGTCACAGAACTAGATTGGTGGGAAACCGTTAATGTAGATAAAATAAAACTAACTACAGCTCCAGCTCGTCATTTCTCTGGGCGCGGATTAAACGATAGAAACAGTACGCTCTGGTGCTCATGGATAATTGAAGGAACATCAAGTAAAGTATATTTTAGTGGCGACAGCGGTTATGGTAACCACTTCAAAGAAATTGGTGAAAAATACGGCCCTTTTGATTTAGCTTTGGTAGAGTGTGGTCAATACAATGAGCAATGGTCTAAAATTCATATGATGCCCGAAGAGACCGTTACAGCAGGTGCTGATTTGAATGCCAAACTAGTTTTACCAATTCATTGGGGAGCTTATAAGCTGGCACTACACGACTGGGATGATCCCATCAAGCGTGCATACAAAGCCGCGCAAATACAATGTGTAAATTTAACAACACCACAGATTGGAGAGCCAATTATTTTAAAATCTGAAATCTGGCCAAAAGAAACTTGGTGGGTGCAAAAGAATTAGACATTTTGAACATTGAAAAAAATGGATCAATTCGTATGCTTATTGATAAGATTTATTAATAATGAGTAATAATATGAATATGGTCTTCTACTCCTCCAATTCTATATAAATGACAGTTCTTATTTTTTAATATACCCCAAATGTATTTAAAAAGATCTTCCCGATCCGGAGTCAAAGTTTTTTGGTGATTTTTTGTTGAGAATACTATTTGATAGAGGATCTGAGTATAGGTTGTCATAGTCTAGAATCTTAGAACTGATTGATTATTAGTAGTTCTAAAAAGATAAGAAGAAAATTGCAATTCAACCACGTTGCGGTTGCTATTTATTTGACTTCTTTTCCCGGATTTTATCCGGTACTATTCACATCAATCCCCGTTGGGGATTTATAAAGCTCTTTAACTTACTCCTTTAGTTGTAAAACATAATCTATTTAAACTGATGAAGGCATTGATGGTCACACAATATGTTTTGTATGCCCATTTTGAAAAATTGCTAATAGAATTAATGATTCCAATTTCATTAAAACGAAATACTTTCCCATAACAATTTAAGTGATTCAAGTTGATTGACCAAGAATCACGTCTTAAGAAACTTATTAAAACAAAAAAGAGGACATAAACTCCTCTTTTGTATTTTCAGTATCATACTGTATTATACCAATTGTATGTCAAAATGCGCTGAAAGCCATTTTGCTCATTATCCCGATATTTATCGGGAGTAAATGCCGAGACATAATCAAAGCGCCTAAGTTTTAAGGCGCATTTTGATTAGTAGTCGGTATTATTTCTCAACAGCCGATTTTCTTTCTTCATCCTTACGCAATGAATACTTAAGAATATAGAAACCTGCCAAACCAGCAAGGATAGAACCTACAAAGATTCCGATCTTAGCTTGATTCAATAAATCCGCATCCATCTTAAATGCAAGTGATGCAATAAATATTGACATGGTAAAACCAATACCTCCTAACAAGGCCAAACCCAGGAAGGATAACCATGATGAATGACGAGGTTTAACGGCAATACCGGTACGCACTGCTATCCATGAGAATAAGGTAATACCAATGGCTTTACCAAAGATTAAACTAAATGCAATGGCTAATGAAAGTGTTGTAAATACCTCTCCACCACCTTCACCGTGATGTATTAGAGTAACAC
This sequence comes from Carboxylicivirga fragile, assembly GCA_025499625.1. Taxonomy (GTDB): domain Bacteria; phylum Bacteroidota; class Bacteroidia; order Bacteroidales; family Marinilabiliaceae; genus Carboxylicivirga; species Carboxylicivirga fragile. The sequence continues at coordinate 23,121 of JAFMVD010000059.1, forward strand.
CAGCATTGGACAAAGCAAAAACAGGTAGTACGAAAATACCAATGAAGCCATGAAATTGATGCTCTATTTTCTGTAAAGGACTTTGTACTGTTTTTACACCTGCTTCAATTTCATTAATAGCATATAGCTGGTCATCGGTAAGTACACGCTTATTAGGGCTTCTTCGTAACGATTCGAAACGACGCATACCATTACTCACTCTACCAACAAAATCGTCTACCAACACTTTTGGTCGCGCAGGTATTGTTAAAGCAATTAAGACACCCGCAATAGTACAGTGAATACCCGTCCCTGGTCCATCAACACCCGACTGCAAGAATAAATACCAAATAATAAAACCAAGGAAAGTATATATCTTAAGGTTCTGAATATTACGTAAGTTAGCAATTACCAACACACCTAAAAGCAAGAACGCAATCAATAAGTTCATCCAGTTTAAATCGCCACCATAAAAGAAAGCGATGACTAAAACTGCACCTAAATCATCAACAATAGCCAAAGCCGTTAAAAACACTTTAAGAGCCAAAGGAACACGCTTACCAAGCAAAGCTAAAATACCCAACGAGAAGGCGATATCTGTAGCCATTGGAATACCCCAACCACCTGCAGCATTTCCTTCGAAACCAAATGCAAAATAAAGTAAAACAGGCACCAACATACCGCCAATAGCAGCAAAAATAGGAAGCGAAGCTTGTTTAAATGAACTTAGCTCTCCAGCTAAAAACTCACGCTTAATTTCAAGCCCAACTACAAAGAAGAAAATGGCCATTAATCCATCATTCACCCAGTGTTGAAGCCCTAATTTAATATCAAAAATTTCAGTAGCTACCTGTAATGGACTATGCCAAAAGTGATGATAAGAATCGTGACCTAGATTAGCCCATATAATTGCAGCCAATGTAGCCAGCATTAATAACGCACTACCACTACTAAAGAACTTAATAAATTGTTGGAAAGGATCGCCTTGTCGTCTGCGCCCAATCGCACCTTGATTTGCACTCATTTGTCTTATTTCTTATTTAGTAATTCAATTCTGCTTCTCTTAATTTCTCAACTGTTCCAACGTCGAACCAACCATCCTCTTGGCTTAGTTCATATCCCCCAATACAATATTTCTTTCCCAAATCCAGATAAGTACTAATTATAGAAAATGGTTTTACCTCCCCCATCAAATCTAATAATTCTGGCTCCACCATATGTATACCGCAAAAGCCATATTCCTTTGCAGCATCATATTCATTCACCCTGATCTCCTCTTTAGTCTTGACATTCTTCCATGCGCACAAACGCATGCTGTCATCAAATAGCAAATACCGCGATGTTTTACGCTGCTTTACCATTAAGGTTGCAAGATTTTTGGATTGCAGATGCGAATATATGAACATTTTTACATTTGTAGATACAACGATATCTGCATTTTGTATGAGTATGGGCTTATTTGGAATGAATAAAGATTTAGCTTTCAATAAGCCACCACCGGTATCAAGTAGGCAATCACTTTCATCCGAGATAAGTATCTCACAATCCCAGGTATTAGATTCGATATAGTTAATAATTTGATCTGCAAAGTGATGAACATTAATAACAATTCGCTCTACTCCCCCTGTAATCACATTATTAATAGCATGCCACAATAAGGGTTGCCCTTTAAATTCAACTAGTGCCTTAGGTTTTTTATTGGTAAGCGGTTGCAACCTGGTTCCCAAACCAGCTGCAAATATCATTGCATTCATAAATTGGTATTAAATCTCATCAACGGAGGTACGAATATAACGCATAAAACACTATTGAGCTTTATCGACCTTCTTAGCCTTACACAGTCTACCTTCCTTTTTTGCTCCCCAACCGCATTTCTTGCATTCGTACAAATGCGTTTCTTTCACGCAGGGCACACAATCCTCGCTCTTCTCTTTACACTTTTTCTTAGGCATACTCAACTCACTTATTTCTTCTTCATGTCCTGTTCAACATGTTTTAGCTCTACCTTTACTTTATAGTTCTTCAATAAATAGGAGCGCAATTGCTCGGCCGAAAATACCGATCGATGCTGACCACCTGTACAACCAAAATTAACCATCAAATGTTTAAAGCCACGCGACATATATTTCTTTACTGATTTATCCACAACGGAATAAACATCCTGAAGGAACTCTGCCATTTCAGGTTCTTGTCCGAAAAAGGCAATTACTTCTTCATCCATACCTGTTTTATCGGCATACTCAGGATATCGTCCCGGGTTATGAATGGCTCTGCAATCAAACACAAAACCACCACCATTACCCGACACATCAATAGGTACACCACGCTTAAACGAAAAACTGGTGATACTTACCGTCAACATTTCATTATCCTGACCAATGGTTTTCAACTCATCTGATTCGGTAACATTGCGCAAGGCGGCAAACAAGGTTGGCATTTGCTCTTTAAAATCAATGGTATCGAGTAGGTAAACCAAATTTTGAATGGCAAAAGGAATACTCTTTAAGAAATGTTCCTTCTTTTCGTAAAAGCCTCTAAAACCATAAGCTCCCATTGCTTGCATGATTCGAATCAATACATAAGCCTGGTAATGCTTAACGAACAATTGCTCATCCACAGTTTTGTAGTGCTTAAGCTGCTGCATGTAATATTGCAACAATTCCTCACGAACCTCAACGGGTATATCGGCCTTAGCATCGTAAAGTAAGGAAGCTAAATCGTATTGCAAAGCGCCTTTACGTCCTCCCTGATAATCAATAAACCATGGTTCATCATCAACCACCATCACATTACGTGATTGAAAATCGCGATATAAAAAATGCTCATGATCCGCTTCTAATAAGAAATCAATAAGCGTATGGTAGTCATCTTCCAACGATTGCTCATCGAAGGGAACACGTGCTAATTTCAGAAAGTAATATTTGAAATAATGTAAATCCCATAACATCGATTGCCGATCAAATGCCTGACGAGGATAACACTTGTTGTAATTTAATCCTTCACCACCCTTAATCTGAAATTGAATTAAGTTATTGATAGTCTTTTTATAAAAGTCAGCCAATTCCTTCGGAAAATCTTTACCAGGACGCATGCCCTGCAAAAAAGCATAAAGCGTAACATCTCCCAGATCTTCTTGCAAATAGATATGACTTCCTAAATCACGATCGTAGACCTGTGGTACGGCTAATCCTTTACTTTTAAAATGATCTGAGAATTCTAAGAAAGCAAGGTTCTCTTTCAGATCGGCATTATAGACACCCATGGCCGATTTCTCTCTGCCTTTAATGCGATAATACTCACGATAAGAACCCGAAGGCGGTAACATCACAAACGAGCGTGCTTCTTCCCCAGCCCACCTCTCAAACATCTGCAGCAATAATGACTTTGTATCTTTTTCCAATTGAGTATATTTTAATTCGGAAAAAAAGTGAGTCGAATCCATGCAAATAAAATGACCAACATTAAAGATGGTAGCATGTTCATGATTCGAATCTGTTTTATCTCCAATATATTTATGCCAAGGCCAACCAATAAAATTCCACCAACGGCCGTTAATTCAGTAATAATTTCCTTCGCGATAAAATCGCCTAAATAATACGCCAATAAGGTAATACCCCCTTGAAAAATAAACAAGGGAACAACCGACATGGTTACACCAAGGCCAAAAACAGAAGCTAATGCAATTGCCGAAAAGCCATCCATCATGGCTTTGGTTAATAGAATTTCAGAGCCATTACCCATGCCCTCATCAATGGCTCCCAGTATTGTCATTGAGCCAATGCAGTACAACAAAAAAGCCGTGAGTATACCTTCGGTAAACTTTGGATTTTTAAGTTTAAGGCGCTTTTTTAAAGATGTTGACAAGCCATCGATGGCCTTATCCAGATCGAGTAATTCACCCATAACCGTTCCCAATATTAGGCTAAACACGATAACTAATAGCATTTGACCTTCAAGTGCCATGCTTACTCCCAATACCAGGGTAAACAAGCCAAGTACCTGAAAAACACTCTTCGTAAGTTTATCCGGAATTCGATTACCCAGTATAATTCCGATGGTGCTACCAACAACTACAGTAGCCACATTCACTAAGGTTCCTCCTAGCAGCATAGTTCTTTTCTGTTTAAGCTTTAAAAGTAAGCTAATAGAAGCAATTAATAAAATTGGATATTAGTAAAGTTTGATACAATACTTATGCTGGCGTAGAATTGTAGATCAACACAGCAAATTATGATCCGTAACTCTTTATAAATTCGTAAAAGCATTCAATAAACCCTTCACTACTGAATAGTCAACAAGACTCTATATTGGAACAATTACATTTTCTTTAGGTTAATATGCGTAAGTGGGGCGATTATAATCGGATAGCACAGCCTTGGTTCTATGAAGCGGATTTTTTACAATAAGGTGACATAATTAATGCTTCAACTCATGAATAAGTCTTTCATGTTTTACTATACGCCTTTCCAACAGATCAAACTCGAAAAATTCCTCCGAAATCAAATTATCATTATCATCGTATCCACATTTATTCTCAAAAACTAGCTCTCCATTCTCATGAGATAAACTGTGAATTATGTTATTTCTATTATCAAATGTATTTTCTTCAATAACTTCAAATTTATAGACGTAGTTTCTGTGAATCTTTTTTATTACGTTACCTTGACTATCATATTCAAAAGCCTCTCCTTTAAATAACTTACCATTTTGAAATTGTTTCTCATGCTTAAGTTGACCATCTTTAAAATAAGTCTTCTCATACCGTGAAATTTCATTACTATCAGCGTCCAACTCAATTTCCTCTATTGTTTGCCCTTGGTCATTAAGGATATATACTTCGTATCCTGTTATTGCACCATTTTCATCTATAATCGTTGCCTTTTCAGCATTACCAATATCTGTGAAAGAAAATTCCTTAATTGACTTTCCTCCATCGGAAAATTCAAACTCATGTCTATCAAACTCTCCTGATGAGTTTTTATTATAAACATGCCTTTCCAACAGTTCATCAAAAGGATCATACTCAACAAATTCTTTTACTTCTCCACAATCATGGTACCTGTAGGTTCTTCTGAATACAATATTAGATTCTGAATCATACTCGGTCTCATCAAGCGTATTTCCATTTGAATCCATAGTGAAAGTCTTGAAATGGAACCTATTTAACTCAGCACTATTGGCATCTAACACAATCTTTGTCGTAATCCAAATATCCATTAACTTCATTTTTTACAACTCAATCGGCATATACCACACAAAAGCACGCTTGAGTTATTCTTAAATAAAAATTGCACATACTAACTTTCTAAATTCGCAGCGAGCCGTAGCATTGATTTTAGTTTTAGGCTTTCATTCTTTTAAACAATATCAATTTGACATTAGTTTCTGAAACCACATACCTTGCATAACGAGCTGGAATCAATATATTTCATTGCGATTTAAAGTTACTACTTACCTTCTTCCTTATTGAATTTAGAATTCAATAATTTTAAGCCCTTCATATTTTGTTCTAAAACAACTTGAACGTCTTTATTTTTTATGTGCCCTAAAATCCCCCAAGGGCCATTAAAGCCCTCTTTTTTAAGAAGCTTGATCATATCATATTCATAGTCACCTTCACCAATTGTCAATATTTGGGGCCCTTCTTTTTTGACTCCATTCAAATTTACATATGATAAGTATGGCTTTATCTTTCTTGCTATTTCCGGAAACTCATCCACATATTCTTGTGCGTGATGAAAATTATATACCATTGTGATCGAGTCCGTTCTCAGTTCTTCCAAAATCTGAATTTGATTATGAGGGTTCCCAAACCAACCATGGTGATTATACAAAGCCAGTTTACAACCTACTTCGTCTGCTTTCAATTTAATGAATCGAATCATTTCAATGGATAAATCAACTGATTCCTTCTGATTAAGCTCGTCGAAGAAGTTATGGCTGAAGCTTAACCATATAGCAGGCTTTTGTTCTATTTTTTTAAGATTATTCAACAATACCTGGTTCGATGGACTCAATTTACCAACACTATCACGTTTAGCATTTAGCCATAGAAATATAGAGCTAATCTCTATGTCACTTTCGCGGGCCAGTTTGAATTCCTTTTTCATTTCATCCAAATCTCCTTTTCCCCTATTAAACCCATACTTTTTAAACCCCATTTCCTTAAGCATAGCAATTCGCTGCTCAGGCGTTCTATCTAATGAATCAAAATCTATTATGCACCAAGGAGATAAGCCCTCAAGTTCAATAAGTTCATGGTCGCTCTTTGCGCAAGAACTAATATTAATAAATAGAATAACTACAATGGATAATCTTATTAGCTTTTTCATTTATCTAGAGTTAAATATCGAAGAATCTGCCACTCTCGTTCAGGAAAAGAAACTTTGACTAATACCGATAGCACAATGAAGCTGGCCTTATCTGCATTTCATTTGCTAAGGCCATTCATTGTAGCATCGGCATTATACCAAATATAATAAGGCCACATTCATAGTTCAAATGGTATAATTTAATTCGCCGAATCCCAAAACCTCAACAAATAAGAGCTTTTGTTTTTCTTATAAATTTACTCTTTTGACTATCTGAATCAAAAGATTCGGCAAACATATTGAAAGAGTAAATCTCCCATGAATATACTGACAGTCCATGCCCTTTATTTATTATTAGCACTAGTTATTGCTTATAAACCGTCCACTTTCTTTTAAAGTATGAATTATTTGGAGGTAAGTTGTTGTGTCTTTATAATTCTGCTCTCTTTTTACTTTTAAAAATTGCTCTGCCACGAGTATAGGGGATTTTTTCTCTTTTGAACCTTCTTTAAGAATGTCGTATTCTGATAAAGCCAAATTAGGGTTCGCACCTGCATCTATTAAGTATCTAATCATTAAAGTGTCGCCTCTACCAACAGCTTCAAATAATTTAGGAAATATTGGAAGTCCTTCATTACATACTCCGTAGTAGTTTGGATTTGCGCCGTGCTCTAAACATAGCTTCACTAATTCAGCTGAACGTGTTGAAATTAAATAATCTTTATCTACAGGTACACCATTTTCCATTAGCATTTTTACAATCGCTTCATCACTGTATGAAAATGCGACGGCCATTGCATCAGTTAAAGATTCTGAATTTGCATCAATAAACATTTTTAAAACATCTTCTTTACAACTTAATACAGCTTGCTCTACTGGACCATACATACCAACTTCACCATAAACTTTTAAATCCGGGTCAGCACCATAATTAAGCAATAGTTCTACCATTTGTACTGAACAGTTCTTAACAGCTATAATTAATGCTGTTTTAAATTGATAACTATTGTCAAAATAGTTTGGATTTGCCTTGCTTTCTAATAGTTCTTCGGATTTTTTATAATCGCATGAATTGATTGCATAAATCAATAATAAACTCAAAGAATCAATATTAATTTCAACCGAGCTTTCCGCAATATTAGTGAAAGTTAAAGAATCAAATTTTACCTCATCTGAATAGAATGAACCTAGGCTGTCCTTTGTTTCTTCAACATGTTCAAAATGACTTGAGTTTTCAACACCTTGCCTATTGTTACAGGACAGTGAAACTAAGATTAATATGATTAGGCTATAAGTTTTATGCATTATGTTTGTTTTAATAAGTGCTAACGTTTGGCTAGATGAAGCGATTGGCAATTAATGAAACTTTATCTCCAAAACTCAACTGAGCCAAATCTTTTATTTGTTTTTATCTTTTCAATCCTAAAGCCAAATCAAAGATTTGGCGGTGTTCGATTACCCAACCTAACTTCCAAGTAATCACGGACACCAAATGCTTTATACTAGCGTATTGGCATTCGTTTTTATTATTTCAACTTCATCAAAGTTAAACAGAAAGTCATAGCCAATTCGAGCTGATAAGGTATTGGACTCTATTAATCTAGTTCGTGCAAATTGACAATCCATCTTGTCAAAAGAATCCCAGTCATAAAGGTCAATAAAACAAAACTTACTGTTGTCTTTTGTTATTTCCATTTTTTCCCATCTCCATTCAATACCATGTTCAATTGCTGCTAGAACCTCTATAGTATATGACTTGGGTACCACAACAATTTGATCGAAGAATCCATTCGGATTCCGTGCAATAGGATAGTCAAAAGATTTTGCCAAAACTAATGATTCAAAAAGGCCATCTTGAACTCGACTGAATGCTTTATCTATTTCAAAATTAAACAAGTCTTGCTTCTTTTCTGTATTAGTAAAGTTTTGATTCCACAAATCCATCAGTATTGCTCTGTAATCTGATATGTCTTCGGTTATGCTTTTCATAATTCTGCCTAGCGTAAAATTTTAATTTTAATAATCCCTTCTAGAATTGCACGTTAGCTTTAAAATTTAATCTTGTTTATATGCGAGATGTGGAAAATGAATGCCAGCTTTTCTGTAACTGCATGTCTATTGCCTATATATTTACTATGTCTTCAAATATTTTATTGCTGATACTCAAGGATAAAACCATTTGCAATTAACTCTAACTATTTAAAACCGTTTTATCAACATTAGTTAACACTACTTAAAACTATATACATTAAATCAATATACAATGGAAAACCACTTATATTTTCTACTCATAGCTATATGCTTGCCATGTAAAGATAAAATAAAGTTTACAAAGCACGGATTACAAATCCGCGCTAACAATGAGGTGATGAAATTACACCTCTCCCATGATAAAATTAAAACCATAAGCAGCACCCTAAATTTTCGCGACAAATCTATGCTATAAAAGAATGATAAAACTCAGCTATTTAAAGCAACATTTTCCCATTAAATCTTCTATTTTTGCTTCAAACCAAAAAAGAAGTTAAACTAATTAAATCCGATTATTATGACTGATAAGAAGATGACACCTGCAGACTACATTGCTCGCGAAGATAAGTACGGAGCGCACAACTACCACCCGCTTCCGGTAGTACTTGAAAAAGGTGAAGGTATTTACGTTTGGGATGTAGAAGGAAAGAAGTACTTCGATTTCCTTTCTGCTTATTCAGCAGTAAACCAGGGTCACTGTCACCCACGCATTATTAATGCATTAACCGAGCAAGCGAAAGAATTAACGCTTACATCGCGTGCATTCTATAGCAGTGTATTAGGTGAATTTGAAGAGTATATGACCAAGTACTTTGGTTATGATAAGATCTTACCTATGAATACAGGTGCTGAAGCCGATGAAACTGCGCTTAAGCTTTGTAGAAGATGGGGATATGATAAAAAAGGTATTCCTGAGAACGAAGCAAAAATAATTGTTTGTGCCGAGAATTTCCACGGCCGCACAATTACTATAATCTCAATGTCTACTGATCCTGATTCATATAAAGGATTCGGACCATTCACGCCAGGATTCGTTACTGTTCCTTACAACGATATCGATGCTTTAGCTAAGGAATTAGAAGATCCTAATGTTGCAGGTTTCCTAGTTGAGCCTATTCAAGGTGAAGCTGGTGTATTTGTACCAGATAATGGCTACTTGAAGAAAGCTTACGATATGTGTAAGGCTAAGAATGTATTATTCATCGCTGATGAAGTACAAACTGGTATTGCACGTACAGGTAAATTATTAGCTTGTGATCACGAAGGTGTTCGTCCTGATATGTTGATTCTTGGCAAAGCCATTTCAGGTGGTGTATTCCCGGTATCAGCTGTTTTGGCCGATGACGACGTTATGTTGGTTATCAAGCCAGGTGAGCACGGATCAACTTACGGTGGTAACCCACTAGGTTGTAAAGTAGCAATGGCTGCCCTGGATGTTGTTAAAGATGAGAAATTAGCTGAAAATGCTGAGCGTCTTGGACAGATTTTCCGTGATGAAATGCTAAAAGTTGACTCAGATATGATTGAGTTGGTTCGCGGTAAAGGATTATTGAATGCAGTTGCCATTAAACCTAAAGATGGTAAAACAGCATGGGACGTTTGTGTAGCTATGAAAGAGAATGGCTTAATTGCTAAACCTACTCACGAGCACATCATTCGTTTTGCGCCTCCTTTGGTAATTACCGAAGAAGAATTGCGCGAAGCAATCGAAATCATCAAGAAAACTTTAGCGCAATTCGCATAAGTTTATCTTAACAATAATAGAAAGCTGACTGGAATTATTCTAGTCAGCTTTTTTTATGTTGAGAGATTGCATCTACATTTAAGGATCGCATCTTTATTAACATCATGCCTATAAAGATGCGATCCTTAAACTTTTACTTAAAAAATTCAGTTGCCCTTTCAGGGCGTGCTATTTTTACTCTTGCTATAACCTGAGGATAAACCTCAGGCGAAATTAACTCTAGGCTTTCGGCATTACTACAAAATTGCATTTGATAACCATAATTTCAGCCCCTATAGGATAAAACAAAACAACTAAGCAGCAATCTTTTTTATGGCTGAAGGCCATTATCAATTAAGCCCAAGGTGTTAACCTTGGGTAATGCAGTAAAGTATTAATTCGTCCTGTAAGGACAGTTCAATCTCAATCTCTCCACAAATAATCCTCATTGTATTCAACGTCATATTCATTCAGAAAAAGAAGATATTCTTCTCTAAAACTCATTCTTTTATGATGTTCTTCCTGATTCTGGATATATTGCTTTGTTTTAGAATGAAGAGACGAACTAACTGAAAAACCACCATATCCACCTTGCCAGGCAAAATGCTCATAATGATCATCAATGGTTTTCATCCATCTACTACTATGACGTTTGATCTCCTCTACTAACTTAGCTAATGCAATATTTTTTGACATCACACATAAAATATGCACATGATCATGCACACCATTGATTAATATGGGAATAGAGTCTTTGTCTTTTATAATTGATCCCATATAAGCATATAAAGCGTTTTTATCTTTTTCTAGGATTCCTACGCTGTCTTTTTTGATATGAAAGACAATGTGTACAAAGAGTTTGGATAATGATTGAGCCATATTTGAAATATTTAATTGCCCTTTCAGGGCGTGCTATTTTAACTCTTGCCATAGCCTGAGGATAAACCTCAGGCTGAATTAACTTTAGGCTTTCAGCCTAGTTACAAAATTGCATTGCGCAACTATAATTTCAGACCCAAAAAGATAAAACAAAACAATTGAGTCGTAACGTATTTTATGGCTGAAAGCCAGTTTCAATTAAGCCCAAGGTGTTAACCTTGGGTAATAAATATCAAGTTTAAGTTCGTCCTGTAAGGACAGTTCATTCTCAGTCTATCACTTAAATATATGGTAAGGATCGAATCTTAATCAATTATTTAATTGCCCTTTCAGGACGCTACAAATTACTCATTTCATAACCTGAGGATAAAC
>JAFMVD010000005.1 GCA_025499625.1 Carboxylicivirga fragile
TAAAAAAATCAATCTGTGCTTTTGTATCGGCATTAACCATTGTAATTAGCAAAATGATTTATCAATCATTTTGGAATACAATTGGTATAATAAGGAGCGGCTCTTTATTGGCAATTTGTAAAAAGAGAGCCACTCCTTTTACAATTCCTCCTTAAATATCAAAAAAGGGACTGCCCAATGACAGTCCCCAATAATTATCTAATTAATAGATAATCGCTGTTAGTATCCAAAAATATCTTCTAATGCTACTTCGTGAACTTTACCCAGTTTATTTAGGGCATTCTTGTCTAAATCAGCTTTACGACCAAGCACCATGTAAGTATAATTTTTTCCTTTGATGTGCTCGTTAAAGAACTGCTCAAATTCATCTAAAGTAATTGAATTTGCCTTCTCATATACATCCTTACGAATATCGTAATCGAAACCGCGATCCATATTGTTCATATAAGACCAAAACAAACGCTTGTTAGTAATTCGCTCCGTGTTTAATTGCTTCACTATACCTTCACAAGCCTGATTAAATTGAGTTTCTGCGCGAGGCATCTCATTCATCAATTGCGTAAGAGTTTCAGTGGCAATGCTCAACTTATCTGCCTGAGTTCCCAAATTACCATAGATAAAATTGTCTTTACCAGCGTAACGCGCATTTACATAACCAGCTCCAGCCGAATAAGCAAGGGCTTTTGATTCGCGAATCTCCTGGAAAACAACGGATGATAAGCCTGATCCAAAATAGCTATTAAATACCTCGGCATACGGCATTATCGACGGATCAAACGTTTTATCCTTCGACAATAATAAAATATTTGCCTGGCTAATATCGTAATCAACAACATATACATTCGAAACTTCATCGTTGCGCATCTCATAATCAATGGCTTCTGGCAAAGCAGCTAATTCGTCAGGAGTGGTGTGATATTGATTAAGAATACCTACAACCTTATCGCTTGAAGATGGTCCGTAATAGTAGATCTTATGCTCAAACGATGTCATATTCTTAAGCTGCTCTGTTAGGGTGCTTGGCTTAATATTTGACATATCATCAGCACTGAGTAAGTACTTTCCTGGAGAAGTTTCGCCATAAATACCAAAATCAACCATTGCGCTAAATATACGCCCTTGATTCTTTTTAGCATCTTCGCGTTTCTTTAAGATACCTTTTACAAATTCATCGTACGTTTCGTCATCTGCTTTTGCATTATTTATAATGTGCTCCAATATCTCAACGCCCTTATCCAATTGCTCATCTAATCCAGAAATGGATACATAGCAACGTTCGTTACCGGCATTTACATTGAATGTTAATCCATAACGGAACAACTCTTTACGTAAATCTTCAGGGGTAAATTTATCCGTACCTAATAACTTTAAGTAATCAACTGCCAAAGGGAATTGGAGGTTATTAATTTTTCCCATGTCAATGACATAATTCAACTGAAATAAACCGTTGGTTTCGTTATTTGAGTGATAGAAATCTAAACCAGGTTTCAACTCCTTGGTATGTAACTTTGATTTGAAATCAACAAAAACAGGATCGATATCGCTTATTTCTTCCGCCAGGAATGATTTTGCAAAATCAGACTGTAACTCACGATTAATTGGAACAGCAGTAATTTCAGGTTTCTCAACTTTCACCAAAGCACTATTTTCACCTGTACGCTTATTAACCAACACATAATTGTCGCCATATTTTTCATTGGCAAAAGCCATTACCTGCTCTTTGGTAATCTTCTTCATTTCGTCCAACGAAGCTAGTACATCAGCATGCGACTGACCACTGGTAAACTCATTCATTAACGAATAAGCTGAATAAAATGGATACTCAAGAGCCTGCATAAAGTCAAGACGTGATTTATTAACTATGGCTTCAATTACCCAATCGTCAAACTCACCTTTTTTCACTTTATCTAATTCGGCTAATAGTAAGTCTTTTACCTCATCAAGGGTCTGTCCTTCACGTGGCTTGCCACTAAAGAAATGCATACCATAGTCGCGCATAAACCATGCACCTGAGGAAGCACTTAATACCTTCTGCTTTTGAACCAGATTCAAATCAATTAAACCAGCTTGTCCGTTCGAAAGAATAGAACTAATTAAATCTACCATCAATTCATCCTGGCTACCAACGCCGTCAAAACGGAATGCTAATTCCATACTTTCAGCATCAGGGCCAAAAACTTCTTTTACTATTGGAGCAGTTATAGGATCTTCTTTGGCCAATTGAGGTTCAGCGAATGGCTTTTTCTCCATCTTACCAAAGTAGTTGTCGACCAACTTAATAGTAGCATCAAACTCCAAATCTCCGGCTAAAGTAATAGCCATGTTATTAGGAATGTAGAACTTATCCTTGAACTTATAAATCTCTTCCATCGAAGGACTCTTTAAATGCTCAGGAAAACCAATAATATCACGTCCGTACGGATGGTTTTCGAATAAACCTGCCATTAAACTTTTGAAAGCACGCTGTCCATCCATGTCCTGATACATATTGAACTCTTCATAAACAGTCTCTAGTTCAGTATGGAATAAACGCAATACTAAACTTGTAAAACGTTCCTTCTCCAATTTTGCCCAACGTTCCAACTCATTCTTTGGAACTTCGCACATATACACAGTCGACTCATATGATGTACCAGCATTAACTTGCGATGCACCCATTGAAGTATTCAATTTATCATACTCATTAGTCGCCACGTAAGTAGCTGCCAATTGCGATAAACTATCGATACTGGCATACAGCGCTTTTTTCTCAGCAGCATCTTTGGTAACTCTGTGTTTTTCGAACAAATCAGAAATCTGCTCCAAAAGCACTTTTTCTTTCTCCCAGTCGGTAGTACCTACACTAGAAGTACCTTTAAACATCATGTGCTCCATGTAATGAGCCAATCCTGTTGCATTCGGATCTTCGTAAGTTGAACCCGCTTTAACACCAATTAGGGCTGCAATACGAGGCTGATCGAGGTTGCGGGTCAAATACACCTTTAATCCATTGTCTAATGTATAGATTCTGGCATTGTAAGGATCGTTGCTTACTTCTTCGTAAGAATATCCGTTAGGATCTGTTTTTTGAGAAGTTTTGTAGCTTGGTTGTTGGCACGAGAATAGTGCCATGATGCCTATTAAGGCAAGTGTGAATGTAAATTTCATGAGTTTAGTTTGTTTGTTTAGACCCTTGAAGATAAATATTTATAATTAATATAAAACCAATTATAAATGTTTTATTTAAATTAATCAATTGAGATGCCTAAATTTCAACCTGCAAACAAACAGCTAAGTAACTACTATTATCCAATATTAAAAAGGCATATAGAAATAGATAACAGGAGTTTCATAGGTTAAATAATATTGTCTACTTTACTATTGTAAAGACTTGTATTACTCTTGTATAAGATTTCCAGTATAATCAATATAAAACCAACTATCACTTTCCATTTTGGTATGTTCTTCCTCCTTTTTCAAACTACAATCGTATGTCACTTTTGCTAAGCCATTTTTAAAAGGAGTAGCACATTCATATATTGGTTCTATTACAATTTGACCCTCATCATTGGCGAATCCTACTTTACCGTTTTTTCTGATTCGAAACAATCCGTCACTAATAATATCAGGACCATTATCACACCAATATACTTCAAAGAGTTCATTCTCATTTTGATCAATTGCAACGCATCCGCCTCCATGTTTAAGAACTATGGCATATTTTTTAAAGGTATCTGTGTAACAGTAATGGTAACTATCGAGCGAAATAATAGTATCACCTTTAAAATTGATATAACCACTCTTAACACCAAGCTCATCATATTCTCCCTCATGAATCTTTACCAACACAGTATTTTTACTACTGCATGCTAAAAATAGCACAAACATAAGTGCTACAATGCAATATATCTTCAACATATTACTAATAAATCTATTCATCTAAATTTGTAATAAAGCGTTTTAAAACATCCAATGCAGCAGTTATTTCTTTCTTTTCAATATCCTTACTCGCTATAAGCAATACCTCATCTGCTATTAATGAAAGCTGGGTGTAGCTGTCATTACCAAACTTGGTTAAGTTTAGCACATAATTGCGCTTGTCAGATAGGCTTACCTTACGTTTTACCATCTTTTTCTGTTCCAAGCTATCAACCAGTCGTTTAACACCAACCTTATCTAAGCCTACAGCATTCTTAATGGCATTTTGGTTCATGCCCTTATTATTATAAAGGTAAGAAAGAGCTCCCCATTCCTTTGCCGATATGTCATAACCTTTTTCCGCAAAAGCCTTTACCAGCGCACGACCAATATGCCTCGATACCTCCCCTGCTAATCGCCCAATTGAATCCTGAAAAACATACATAAACAAGCTACTTTAGAATTAGTCTAAAAATGAATTGCAAATATAAATCAAAATAAAGGAGAATAAATTATAGAAACAAAAAGCAATTAGTTTCATTTGTAACTAATGTAGTTTTCTAATATGCTTTACATTAACAACTATGAAACAAAAGATTTCACGCCGTAATTTCATCAAGTGGGGCAGTTTAGCAAGTGGGTCGGTGGCTTTAGCCGGATCAGCAGTTGCTGGGTACGAAGCTGGAAAAGATACATCATCGAATACTGGTTGGGAGAGAGAAAAATACGGAGATGGTCAATTCTTTAATCGCAAACCCTTCGAAACCGATGAAGCGGTACACGATATTCAAGGAGCGACACGACGTATTAATTATGAAGAAAATATCTTTAACAGAAATAGAGAGTTATTCAAGTTAATCTATAATAAGGAAGAGGAACAACGCTGGGCTTTTAGCGATGGCATTGAAAAACTTCCAGAACCTATTAAAAGTTATTACCAAGCACATCCAGAAGCCTTAAGCGAATATGAACTATCGTTGGAAAGAGCCAAACAGCAAAGGGTTAACTGGAAAGATGTTAAAGAGAAATATATATTGGCTGATGCCTGGTCGGCTGCGCATGCCAGCGCTTTATATGGCAAACATGGCGCACGCTTTCCGGATGAACCTACCTCTCCGCCAGAAGAATGGGATTTTAGAGGAATTAAGCACCAACAACTACCCTTTAAAACACCCAAGCATGCATCAGAACTAATCAAGAAAATAGCCTACAGCTTTGGAGCAACGTTGGTTGGAATCACCAAGCTTAATCCTGACTGGGTTTATCAAGGTAAGTTACGCGGTGTTGGCAAGACCAAATTTGAAGTGCCGAAACATTGGAAATATGCCATTGTATTTGCCGTTCCGCACGAATGGGACTCGATGTATGCGAATCCAACTTACGGATCTTCGTACGATGCTTATTCAAAACTTAGGTGGATAAGCGGTAAGTTGGATGCATTTATTCGCCACATAGGATATGCTGCCAGACCACATATTCCTCCGACCTCTTACGAAGTTATTATTCCTCCTTTGGCTGTAGATGCGGGTTTGGGTGAATTAGGTCGAAATGGTATTGTTATCACGCCCGAATTAGGCGCCAATACACGAATTGCAGCAATTACCACCAATATTGAATTGGAACCTGACAAACCAATCAAGGTGGGCATACGCGAGTTTTGCAATAAATGTAAAATATGTGCAGATACATGCCCAAGTGGAGCCATATCATTCGATGATGAACCCAATCAAATTATTAGAGGATACAAACGGTGGCGTATTAATCAGGACAAATGCCTGACTGTTTGGAACACTGTTGCCACAAGCCATTCAAGAGGCTGTCGCGTTTGTTTGGCGGTTTGTCCTTATTCGCGAAAAAACAATTGGATACATACTTTGGCAAGAGAGCTGGATCCGCGCGATCCCACTGGAGCTGTCTCTACCGCAATGTTAGCTATGCAGAAGAGTTTCTTTGAATATCCCGATGCTCACGAATTCTTGCCCGAACCCGATGGTTCAAATGCCACGTATCACAATGGGCCTGAATGGCTGCGATCAGAAGAGTGGTGCGACTTTAATAATAACTGGGAATAACACAAAAGACAATGTTACTACAATCAACCATATTTGGTCCTTTATTTTGGATGTTGCAGGGTATACTTCTCTTTACATTCGTAATTGGATTACACTATTATTTTAAAGACAAGAACATAGAACTTACAATTCCGAAATGGTTATTAATTATTACTTACTGGCTGACAATTAATTTAACCATAGCAGCAGGCTTCACATTAATAGGTGAAGATGAAAGCAGGGCAGGCATCTATTTCTTGGGATTTTTCTCTGTTACTTTAATTATTATTGGAGTTGTTCTCAGAAGGTTCATTTTAAAAGTTAAGTAGTCAAAAAATGAATCAACTTTTCAAAAATAAGTATGTTAAAGCAATTGCTTATATCAGCTTAATAGCACTTTGGATTATTGGCTATTACATCCAGAAAGAAAACAGTCAAGCTAAGCTGGTTGAAGCCATTGGTGTTGATGCAAAATATTTGCATGCACATGCCGAAGATACCTATGTGATTAAGGATTCTTTAATTCTAATCACTTCGGAAGCTAAAGGGTATGGCGGACCAGTTCAGCTAGCGATTAAAATTAATAAGCAAGGAATAGTAAAGCAACTGTATATTGTAGATGATAACGAAACCTCCTCTTATCTTAAGAAACTAAGAAAGGCGAATTACCTGGAACAATACATCAATGCCACGGTACACAACGAAGATTATATATATGGGGTAGACGCTGTAACCGGCGCTACCCTTTCATCAAATGCAATTAAAGAAGGTGTATTAAAAGCCATGGAGAAATACTATCAAAATATCTTTGGAAAACAAAAAACACTGACAAATTCAGAAAATAATTATGTTTTTGGTATCGCAGAAATCACCGTGCTAGCTCTTATCATTATCTATTGCTTACCCATATTTTTTAAAAGAGTAAAACGAAAGCACCTACAAATCTTAATATCAATTTTAAGTATTCTTATACTTGGTTTCTTGTATAACCAGTCCATTGGATTAAGCCGAATAGTTGCACTGTTTTTCGGCTGGTTACCATCTTTAGGAGTTAATATTGCCTTTTACCTCATCGTCGTATCAAGCGTAATCATCATCATCAGCCGAAAAGAAAATTTCTTTTGCAATGGGGTATGCCCAATGGGATGCACGCAAGATGCTTTAAGTAAACTAAGCAAGGCCAATAAAACCTATCATGCAAACCTAGTATGGCTCCCAAAACTATTAACTTGGATTGCTCTTGCTGTCGCTTTTCTTTTTCGATCGCCAAAGCTAGTAGACTACACCATCTTTAGTGCCCTATTTGATTTCACCGCTAATGATGTTGTTTTTATTCTTTTGGCTTTATCGCTTGTTGCTTCACTTATTATTCACCGACCATGGTGCCGTTATCTGTGTCCAGTGGGTGAAATCATTAATTCATCCATCACATTAAGAAAGAAACTCAACACGAAAAATGAAAAATACTCCCAAATCGACACATTACAGGAAGAGGGAATTGGCAAGAAGCACAATTCTTGAAAGAATAAACACAACTATACCTTATAATACGCGAAAAGATCCTGTGAACACAGGACCTTTTCTCATTTGGATTTTTATCTGATTTAAGGGAAAGGGTAATTTTTCCAGAGACTAAATATAGAGATAAATTGCAGTAATGCAAGAGAAATATTACTTAATAGCGCTCATACTTAGATGATTGAAAAAGTACCAAAAGTAAAAATTTACATTTAACCCCTATTGTTAACAGTTTTTAACAATGTTGTTTATTGAAAAATCAGACTGAACCCCTATTTTTTGAGTGCTTTTAGCAAAAAAATGACTCTTTTTACTCATCCACCCCCTATTAAAGAAATAAGTGGTGGAAAATTAGAAATGGAGTTATTTGGAATGCATACAAATAAGTTAAAAATACGAGAATTTAGTCCTTAAACTTTAAATCTTTCAACATCACTTGCAGAGTAGTAACGCCATTATAGTAGTTCTCCTCAACCGTATAACAAATATCAAAAGGCTTATTCTCTTTTATCTTATCCAAGGCATGCCCCATTGAGAAAGCAATTCCTTGTTTAATAGCTGCTGAGTGCTCTTCTATTAATTCCAACTTAAGATGATCCTTGTCTTTACCAACCGTTTTACTGGTGCCATAATCAAACACATTTTCGGTTGTGAAAACAGGTTTCATATTGCCCGGTCCAAAAGGGCGAAACTGCTTAAGAATACGGAAAAACTTTTTATTGATATCTTTTAAGTGCAAGACCGAATCAATATCAATTTGAGGAATCAATTGATCTGGTAATATGTTATCCTCCACGTATTGTTCAAATCGTCTCTGAAACTCTGGTATATTCTCAATTTTGAGCGTTAAACCTGCGGCATACATATGGCCTCCAAAATTCTCGAGCAAATCGCTGCATGAATCAATGGCTTTATATAAATCAAAACCCTCAACCGAACGTGCACTTCCGGTAGCCAACCCCTTTGATTCAGTTAGGATAACTGTAGGGCGATAGAACGACTCTGTTAAACGAGATGCCACAATTCCTATCACGCCTTTGTGCCAATCCTTATCATAAAGAACCGTTGATTTCTTTTTCAACATTTCTTCATTATTGGCTATTAAATCGTGTGCTTCAATGGTAATGCTTCTATCTAAATCCTTACGTGTTTCATTGCTGGCATCAATGTTTTCGCTCATTCCTTTTACAAGGTGCTCACTTTCTTCATTACAGGCCAATAACTCTACAGCATCACTTCCGGCATCAATACGGCCAGCCGCATTAATTCGGGGACCAATCTTGAAAACAATGTCACTTATGGCAATCTCACGACCTTCCATACCGGCAATCTTAATGATCGATTTTAAACCTATTCCCGGATCGGAATTTAATTTTAGCAAACCGTAATATGCCAATATTCTATTCTCACCAGTAATGGGTACAATGTCAGATGCAATGCTCACCGCCACTAAATCAAGAAGGTCGTATAATTTCGACTCCTTATAATCTTTGAAACGACAAAAAGCCTGCATCAGCTTAAAACCAACTCCACATCCCGATAAATTTTTCTCTGGATAATTGCAGTCATCACGTTTAGGATCCAAGCAAGCGGTCGCATCGGGCAAGGTATCACCAGGCGTATGGTGATCACAAATGATAAACTCAATCCCTTTCTCTTGTGCATAAGCAACTTTATCAACCGCTTTTATGCCACAATCCAAGGCAATAACCAAGGTAATACCCTTTTCAACGGCATAATCAATGCCTTTGTAGGAAATACCATAGCCTTCCTCGTAACGATTAGGAATGTAATATTCGAGATTTGAATGATGAAAACGTAGGAATGAATAAACAAGAGCGACACTTGTGGTTCCGTCCACATCGTAATCGCCATATATTAATATACGTTCATTTTTATCAAAAGCTTTAACAATTCGGTGAACCGCCTTTTCCATATCCGTCATCAGAAACGGATTATGAAGATCAGTTAATTTTGGACGAAAAAAGGACTTGGCCTCATCATAAGTTGTTATCCCCCTCTGAACTAACAGGTTTGCTAACTCATGACTAATATTAAGCACCTCGCATAAATGACCTGCTATTTTCAGATCACCCTCGGGTTTTATGCTCCATCTTTTTTCCATCTCCCTTTGTTGCCCTCTTTTGTGATCCTAAATGTTTCTAAAAAAAAACTTAAATCAAAAACGCTTAGTGTAATTGTTAATAAAATAAAAAAAGAATACGGGCAAAAAATCAACTTATTCGTTTAAGGTTCACTTGCTTAATTCCAAATTAAAAATAAGCGATATTTTTTCCAGTAAAATTGTTTTGAGCTCTTCCATATCAACTGCCTTTCCTAGCTCCTTTTGCAACGAAGTAACTCCTTTATCAACAAAACCACAAGGATTGATATGATTAAAATAATTTAAGTCGGTATTTACATTTAAGGCAAAACCATGCATCGAAACATAACGACTGGCTTTAACACCAATGGCACATATTTTTCGAGTTTTACCTGCAACACCTACATCTAACCACACTCCGGTAGAACCATCCAGACGTGTACCTGTAATACCATATTCGGCAATGGTTTGAATAATGGCTTCTTCCAGATTATGAATATAGCTTTTTACCTGTAAGTTCATTTCTTCCAAATCGAAGATTGGATATCCCACCAATTGACCAGGGCCATGATAAGTAATATCGCCACCACGGTTAATCTTATAAAATGTGGCGTTAATCTGCTTTAAAAACTGATCGTTGATTAAAAGGTTATTTTGAACACCACTCTTACCCAAGGTATATACATGGGGATGCTCAACATAAAGCAAGTGACTGGTAATTGGTTTCAGATCATTTGGATTGTCACGATTGTGTAATTTTACATCAACCACTTCGGCAAATAATTGCTCCTGATAATCCCAAACTTCCTTGTAATCCTTAACTCCAAGATCTTCGAACTTAGCGATTGATTTACTCATGGCTGTTATTTTAAAGCGTTAATGTGTTTTTCGGCATGATACGATGAACGAACCAGTGGTCCGCTTTCAACATATTTAAATCCTTTTTCTAAACCAACCTGCTCGTACTTTTTAAATTGCTCAGGTGTTACATACTCCGAAACAGGCAAATGATTCTGTGTTGGCTGCAAGTATTGACCAATGGTCATAACCGTTACACCAGCTGCTAATAAATCATCCATCACCTCAAATACTTCTTCTTCTTTTTCACCCAAGCCAAGCATAATGCCCGACTTGGTAACCATACCACTATCCGAAATATATTTCAATACTTTTAAACTCAAATCGTATTTGGCTTTGGTACGAATAACTGGTGTTAAACGACGAACCGTCTCAAGATTATGCGAAATTACCTCCGGCTTGGCATCAATTACCTGCTGAATTAAATGATGTAATCCGTTAAAGTCAGGAATTAAAACCTCCATTGTGGTATCCGGATTTAAAGCTTTGGTTTCCGTAATAGTCTGGGCCCAAATACCAGCTCCTCCATCTTCCAAATCATCACGATCAACCGATGTAATAACCGCGTGGCGCAACTTCATTATTTTAATAGAGCGGGCAATGCGCAAGGGTTCCTTTACATCTGTAGGATTTGGCTTGCCCGTTTTTACATTACAAAACTTACAAGCTCTGGTACATATATCGCCCAATATCATAAAAGTAGCTGTTCCATTACTCCAACATTCGGCGGCATTCGGACATTTACCACTCGTACAAATAGTATGTAGTTTATTATCACGGATGACGTTATTCATCCACTTATAGTCAGTAGTATTCGGCAATTGTATTTTAAGCCAATCAGGTTTTGACACCTTACTTTTTATCTTAACCATGTTTTCAGCAATTTATAAGCATTATCACGCAGCAATATTACTTAAAATAAACGTTCAAAAATATGAACTTTGTTTGCAAATTCATAAGCGCAAAATGCAACCATGAAAGCAGTATGTCGTACAAGAACAGCCATACCCTAACAATGTTCAAGCAAAAGCTAGCTATCTAACGTAAAATTACTAATTGCTTTTTATCATATGTGCTAATTTTTAATTGAAGTATATTGCCATTAAAATGAACAACTATTTTATTTATCCACTTATAATCAACAACTAAAATGCGAATAACATCAACATTTGTATTGCTGGCAGCATTATTATTCAGTGCCTGCCAAGCACCGCAAAAAACCGAAAGTGATTCTAATCCTCTTATGAGTAAGTACGAAACACCTTTTAATGTGCCTCCTTTTGAGCAAATTAAAGCAGAGCACTATATGCCAGCTATCGACAAAGCCATGGCAGAACATAAACAAGAAGTAGAAGCTATCATCACGAATAAAGAAGCGGCTACTTTCGAAAACACAATTGTTGCCTTAGATAACGCGGGTAAATCATTGTCGGAAGTATTATCGGTATACTATAGCCTGAAAAGTGCCCACGGTACAGAAGGTGTTATGGCAATTGCTCAGGAAGTAGGCCAAAAAATGAGTGCACATGGCGACGACATTAGTCTAAACCCTGAACTATTCGCACGTGTAAAAGTAGTTTACGATCAAAAAGATGAGTTAGAGCTTAATGGCGAACAACAAATGCTATTGAAAGATACCTACAAGGGATTTGTGCGCAGCGGTGTTAGCTTAGACGAAGCTAAAAAGACAGAATTACGAAAAATTAATTCTCGCTTATCAGAACTTTTCAATTCATTCTCGACTAACGTATTGAAGGAAACAAACAACTTTAAATTAGTTATCGAAAATGAAGCTGATTTAGCAGGTCTACCTGAATCATCAGTTATTGGAGCAAGCGAAACAGCTAAGGAAATGGGCTTAGAAGGTAAATGGGTTTTCACAACACAAAAACCAAGTATGCTACCTTTCCTTTCATATGCCGATAAGCGTGAATTGCGCGAGCAGTTGTACAAAGGTTATTACATGCGTGGTAATAACAACAATGAATTTGATAATAAAGAATTAATCGAAGAAATTGTAAACCTGCGTGTTCAAAAAGCTAATTTACTAGGGTATAACAACTATGCCGACTATGTACTTGAAGAGCGCATGGCTAATACTACCGATAAGGTGTATGGCTTGTTGGAGGAGCTTTGGGAAAGAGCAATTCCGGTTGCAAAAAAGGAACGTGAAGACATGCAAAAGATCATTGATCGTGAAAAAGGCGGATTTAAATTGGCCTCATGGGATTGGTGGTATTATGCTGAGAAAGTACGTCAGGAAAGATATGATCTTGATGAAAATGAAGTGCGTCCTTATTTTGAATTAAACAATGTTCGTGATGGTGCATTTAATGTAGCTACCAAATTATGGGGACTACAATTTGAAGAAATCAAAAGCGATTTTCCGAAACCTCATCCTGATGCGCAAGTTTTTAAAGTAACCGAAGCAGACGGCTCGCACAAAGGTATTCTTTATATGGATTGGCATCCGCGAGCTACCAAAAAACAAGGTGCCTGGTGTGGTGTTTTCCGTAAGCAAAGCAGGGTCAATGGAGAAAATGTTCCTCCGGTTGTTACCATCGTTTGTAACTTTTCGAAACCAGTAGGTGATAAACCAGCTTTATTAAGCTTCGATGAGGCCTCTACCCTTTTCCATGAGTTTGGCCATGGTTTGCACCAATTGTTGAGCGATTGTACTTACAAAGGTTTATCGGGTACTTCAGTTCCACGCGATTTTGTTGAACTACCATCGCAAGTGATGGAAAACTGGGCGGGCGATCCTGCTGTTATGAAAGAATATGCTCGCCACTACGAAACTGGCGAAGTTATTCCTGATGCATTAATCGAGAAGTTAAAGAACAGTGGTCACTTTAACCAAGGATTTGCAACAACTGAATATTTAGCGGCTGCTTTATTGGATATGAACTACCATACGCAAACAGAAGTTAAAGACATTGATGTGAATAAGTTTGAGGAAGACTATTTAGCAGGTATTGGTTTAATGCCAGAGATTATCTCGCGCTATAAGTCAACTTACTTCATGCACATATTTGCAAGTAGTGGTTACACTGCCGGTTACTATAGCTACATTTGGTCGGGTGTGTTAGATGCTGATGCTTTTGAGGCATTTAAGGAAACAAGTCTTTACGATCAAGCAACGGCTAAAGCTTTCCGCGAAAACATACTTGAAAGAGGTGGAACCGTTGAAGCCATGGAAATGTATAAAAACTTCCGTGGTCGTGAGCCAAAAATTGAAGCCTTGTTAAGACAAAGAGGTTTAGAGTAAACTTTTTTAAAAATACTATCAAATTTAAGGGCTGCCACACGGCAGCCCTTTTTTTGTCATATTAAACCCACCTAGCACACTTTTTTAAAAAAACCAATTAATTTTCCGCCTCTAATTCAGCGCCTTAAAGAATATCTTAAAATTTATTTCATTTTTTTGGTAGGGTAAAACTCTTTTCAAACGGTATGCTTATGAATTGACAATACAAACTTAAAATTAAGATACCATGAAAAATGTATTAGTAACAATAGGAATAGCGGTTTTAGTAGCCCTTACAGCCTGTAACAAAAACGACAACTTATTGCCGGAAGACCAACTAAATGAAGTTGACCTGAAAACAACTACCGAATCGGTAATTGTAACTGAAGCTAGTTTAGATGATGTAACCGAAGCCGCCGATTACGAAGTTGATTTATTTACAGGATCGGATATTGAAGTAGCTTCTGCAGCATTCGAAGCAAGCGACCTTGAACTAAAAGCAGGCGATCAGCACAAATACAGAAACCGTTACCGTTGGGGAAAATGCCCGGATATACACATTGTTAAAGAAGAAGGTGGCTACCCAAGAACCATTACTTTAAATTATGGTGAAGGAACCGAATTGACCAATGGTCGTGTAATAGCAGGTATTATTGAGATAGTGATGTCAGGCCCGCGCAGAGAAAATGGCGCAACTCGCACAGTTACATTTATTGATTTTAGTGTTGATGATGTTGCCATTGCCGGAACAAGCATTAAAACATTCCTGAAAGACGAATATAAGGTAAACATCGTTCGTGATATGAGCTTTACTTTACCTGAAGACGGAACCGTTATTGAACGTACAGCTGAAAAAACCAGAACCTGGGTTGCAGGTATGGACACTCCTTTTGATCATTCCGACGATGTTATCAACATTACCGGATACACCAATTGCGAAGATTCAGATGGTAACTCATACAACCGCGAAATAACAACAGCTTTGGTTAAGAATGGCGAATGCAGATATATCGTTGCCGGAGAAATAACTTTAACTAAGAATGGTGTTGAGTTTGGCGTAATAAACTATGGAGATGGAAAGTGTGACAATATAGCAACATTGACAACAGCCGAAGGAACCAAAGAATTTGAAATTGGAAAACGCCACAGACAAAGGAAACAAGATCAGAATAAAGATTCTTAAACAAATTCCCGTTCAGCTCATGAACAAGAAAAGCCCGGAGAAAAAAAAGTTTTTCTTCGGGTTTTAATCCAAAAATAATCAATAACAAAAGAGCTTGATGATAATAGCACATCAATATTTCAATCCATCAATTTCTTTTTTATCTTAGCCATATCATCAATATTCAACATCTTGACGCGGGAAGAATTTAAAAGTTTGTTCGACGAGCATTTTGAGCCACTACGTAATTTCATTTATTACAAATGTGGTGATGCTGAACTGGCAACCGACATTGCTCAGGATACCTTTATGAAGCTCTGGGAAAAACAACCGGACAAGCGGCCCAAAGAGTTAATTGGCTTACTCTATAAAATGGCCAAGGACGCTTTCGTAAGTAAATATAGGCGCAGCAAAATTGAGCAAGAGTACGTAATGAAACCGCCGGACAATACAAATGAACAAAGCCCTGAAGAGGAGCTGGCTTACAAAGAACTGAAAGGCACATACGAAAAGGCACTAAAGAAAATGCCCGACAAACAAAGAGAGGTATTCCTGCTAAGCCGAATGGATGAGCTTAAATATCACGAAATAGCCGACCGACTGGAGTTAAGCGTTAAAGCAGTCGAAAAAAGAATGAAAAACGCATTACAATTTTTAAGAACAGCACTAACAGTACAATGAAAAACTTTAAACAACATAACGATCAATTATCTGATGAAGACTTCATGAAGTCCTTACCAGAGATTGAGCTTCCTTTCTCGAAATCGAAGGAGGATGTTTGGAGTGAGTTGTCTGCTGCTATTAAAGATGAACAGAAAGATCCTTCAAACACAATCACTCTTAAACCTGAAAACAAGGTTCGCAAATTATCAACTGTTTTTATGGCAGTTGCGGCTGTATTAGTTGTAACATTAAGCACTACAGCATTTTTCTCTTTATATACCAAAACCATTGAAGCGCAATCAGGACAGCATTTAACAGCCTTCTTGCCCGATGGATCAAGTGTTGAGCTTAATGCCAGTTCGGCCATAAAATACAAACCATACTGGTGGCGTTTTAACCGTCAGGTTCAATTCGAGGGTGAAGCTTTTTTTAAAGTACAAAAAGGTGAATCGTTCGAAGTCAATTCCGCTCAAGGCCGAACCATAGTATTGGGCACAAGTTTTAATATTTACTCGCGCCGAAACGAATATAAGGTAACCTGCTTTACGGGTAAAGTTAGAGTAGTTAGCGTTGAAAGCGGGAAATCTGCTGATATATTGCCCAACCAAGAAGCTGAGGTTAAAAGCGATGGTAATGTTATCAGTCGTGAAGACATTGATACCAGCGAAACTATTTCATGGCAGGATGGAAAGTTTACATTTACCGGCCACCCACTGGCATTGGTGTTTGAAGAGATCGAACGTCAATATGGCATCAATATCAAGTACAAGGATGATTCCAATAATTTGTATACTGGCAATTTCACGCGAGATTTACCCCACGAAGATGTTTTGAACCTCGTATGCCGTTCATTTGGAATGAAATATACAAAGCAAAATGGCGTTTATATAGTGAACCAATAAATAATGAGTGAATAGGGTATTCGTTACATTTGTATTATTTCTTTTTTTCTCCACCTCAGTTACTTACGCGCAAAAACTGAAGGTGGATTGTAATAATAAACCCCTAAACGAATTACTGCTTGATTGGCGTAGCGAATATAATCTGCAATTTTCGTACAACGATCAGCTTTTATCGAAGCACCTTATTAGTATAACTCAGGAGTTTGCTTCTCCAAGGGATGCACTAAGCAGTATACTAAAAGATCTACCTTTTGAATTTGAAGTAAACAACAACGTTTATCTTATTTTTCCACGCGAGGTAATTGTACAAGTAAAAAACTATCAACTGATTGGAAAGATAGTTGAAGCAGGCACAAAAGAACCTCTGCCCTTTTCACATATCGCAGCCAACGATTTTCAAGCCGTAAGCGATGTAAAAGGGGTATTCAGTTTTACATCGCAGAGCGATAGCGTGTTTCATGTGAGAGCGTCTCATCTGGGCTGTTATATAATCGATACCATTTTGGTGGCTGGTAAAAATCACCTCATCGAACTTACACCTTCGCTGGTTGGTTTGCCCGAAGTGACAGTCACTAATAACATTGTTGCAACAGCAACACAACTTGGCGAATCATCAGGACTAACCAAATTAAATCATAACATAGCCAATTACTTACCAGGTAATGGCGATAATTCGGTATTTAACCTTTTACGCTTGCAACCAGGTATTTTAGCTGCTGGAGAACAGCCAAACGATCTTATTATTTGGGGGAGTCCCGAAGGTACAAGTCGCGTACTTTTTGATGGTTTTACCATTTGGGGATTAAAAAACTTTAACGATAACATCAGTGCCGTCAATCCTTATCTGGCAAAAAATGTAGAAGTTTTAAAAGGTGGTTACGATGCTAGTAACGAAGACATGATTGGTGGTATCGTTAACATTAGTGGAAAGAATGGCAACAAGCATCACCCTCATTTTAACTTCTTCATTAATAACCAAACGCTCAACACCATGCTTGAGTTTCCCATCAAGCAAAAATCCTCGGTGATGCTGGCTTATCGCCAAACCTATTACGACTTATTTAAGGCAAGCGATTTAGGGTCGTTTAATAACAATAGTCCGAATCAACAATATCCTATTGAAGTGCAAACACCGGATTACGATTTTCGCGATGCTAACTTTAAGTATACTTTTCAGGGCGATAATAAAGATTTGTTCTTTGTCAGTTTATTTGCTGCCGGCGACGATTTTTCGTTTGATGCGAAACAAACAAGACCAAACACCGATATAATACAAAGTACTCAAGAAGAATCAACACAAATCGGGGGATCCATTTACTATGGCAAAACCTGGGAAAAGGGGCACTCATCTGACCTAAAACTCAGTTTCTCACAACTTAACTCGCAATACAAACAAAAAGTTATTGCTGAGTTTAAACGTTTTGATGCAAGTAGCACTCGTAAGGATTTATACGCTAAAAATGATGTAAATGAGCTCAATGCTGAATGGAACAACAAATTTTTATTAAATGAAAAACATACTTTAAATAGTGGAATTGGCCTGGTCCAAAACACTGTGGTTCTTAATGAAGATACTTTTGATATAAAATACATCGACATGATAAGTCGAATTAATCGACTTAATTTTTTCATACAAGATGAATTTCAGCTTAATAGAAGCATTAGTTTAAAAGGGGGATTACGTTTTAATTACCCAACCCACATGCAAAAAGCATACATCGACCCACGACTAAGCATTTCGGTGCGCGCATCGGGACGAATTAAATTAAATGCATCATGGGGCAGATACCACCAGTTTTTGGTTAAGAGTTCGGTAGTGGATAACGACAATTACCGCTACACCTGGACGGTTGCCGGCTATAACGACGTACCTGTTATGGAATCGGAACATTGGGTGGCAGGAGCAGCCTATAACAAAGGTAAATTTCTTTTTAGTATCGATGGGTTCCACAAGAAAAATAATGGCCTCACACGCTTTATTCGTTACAAAAGGGAAGATTACATTTTTAATGGCACGAGCCGAAGTTATGGCCTTGACTTTTATGCCAAACAAGATTTTAAAGGGCATTCAATATGGGCAGGATATAGTCTTTCAAAAACAGAAGAACTCTTCCCCTACTTCAGAGATCAAGAATACCGCAGATCACCACAGGATCAAAGGCATGAATTTAAAACAGCCGCATTGTTAAATTTAGGCCCTTTTCATTTATCAGCAAGTTATATCTATGGCAGTGGATTCCCCTTCTATGAGAAACTATCCGATGGGCAAAACTACAATTACATCGAGCCCGATTATAATCGAATGGATGCTTCGCTGATTTATAAACTGTCAAGAGAAAAATTTACGGGCGAAATAGGCCTATCTATTCTTAACCTATTTGATTATGACAATGTGAAGTTTAGTAATTTTGAGCGGGTGCCCTTTTATCAATTAAGTACGGTTTATTTAAATAATGATGCCGTGCCATTTACGCCACTCTTATACCTTAAGATTAAGCTTTAATTGTAAATCTAGCTTTAAACAACCTGAAGTGATTCCATTTTTGTAATCACAGCATCTGGTTCAACAGTAACCACCTGCATAAATCCAAGTGTATTAACATAGCGTACTATTAACCTTAAGGGGGAGTGCTCCATATCGAAGCCAGTGAGGTAACCCGATTTGCGTCGCCCTTTGTGAAAGAAACGAACCTGATCGCCAAGGCAGATATTACGTGCCTTTTGCCACTTTACAATTTGTTGATATGCGCTGCTTGTTTTCATTTATCTCTACTAAGTAACGATTCAAAAGTAAGCATTATTTTGAGCTATAATAATTCCAAAGGCATGATAATGACGAAGCTATAAATCTCTTACACAAACGTGAAAAAATGTTGGATAATCACGCTTCATTATTTCCACATAAAAGAATAGTCCAAAAATTGGATTAAAATCCAATATGTAAACTTTTATAATTCGGCCAATATTTACTTACTTTAGATCGCTTAACCCACATAGATGGAACTGAAAGAAAACGACCAACAAACGCTACTCTCGCTAAAAAATGGTAACAGAGATGCATTCGACACCTTGTTTCGAAAGTATTACCAAAGTCTCTGTCGTTTTGCGTTTAACTTCCTAAATGATGAATCTTTGGCGGAAGAAGCGGTTCAGAATACCTTTATGTATTTATGGGAGAAGCGAAAAAACTATCAAATACCTAAAAGCTTCAAAGCATACATACACCGAAGTGTTTATAATGAGTGCTTACGAATACGTAAATGGGAAAAGAAAACGTCTGAAGTTGAATCTACCTATGCCTTACTTCTTCCAGAGGAATGGACAGATAACGAACAAGAACAATGGAATAAAATTAAACCGATCATCAATAAAGCCATTAATCAATTGCCACAAAAATGCCGCGATATATTTCTGATGCGACGACAAGAAGGATTGAGTAATCAGGAAATAGCAAATTACCTCAACATCTCAATAAAAACAGTTGAAAATCAAATGAGCATCGCTCTTAAAAAATTAAGAAACGATCTTGCTCATGTTCTAAAGCAACTGCCAATACTACTTGCATTTTTTAACTTATAATAAAAATTCCTCAACTCTTTTAGGGGTATTAACTTTGGCATCTCTCTTAATAATAAAAAGCCATGAGAGACGAAGCGCCTATACATATAATTATTGCCGTTCTTGAAGGAAAAGCAAGTAAAGCAGAAGGGGAAACGCTTAATCTTTGGCGCGCTGAATCCGCCAATAACGAAGACTATTATAAATCTATCCGTCAAACCTGGCTTAGTTCAAAAATTAAAAAAGCTAATTTTAAAGCTGATACCGAAAAAGCACTTTTAGCAATTAATAAACGGATGGCGCGTCGTATGTTTATCAAACGAACATCTTATGCCGCTGCCATACTTATAATCTGCTTTGCATCATTGCTTACCCTTCAACTATTTCAACAGGAAACACGAAATACATTTGTAGCTCATGAAAAAACTGAACTGATACTAAATGATGGTACCAGAGTTGTTCTTGCTGAAGGTAGCGTGCTTCAATACCCTGATACATTTAAAAACTCTACAAGAAAAGTACAGCTCCAGGGGAAGGCCTATTTTGAAGTTGTATCAAATAAAAACAAACCATTTATTGTTGAAACAGCTGAAACCAAAACAAAAGTACTTGGTACAAAATTCACACTTCAAAGCAATAAACACTGTGCTGACATATTATTTCTGGATGAAGGAAAAGTTTCCTTTAAAGCACATGGATTATTTGCTTCAAAGGAATTATTACAACCCGGAGAAAAAGCTATTTACTCAAATGGCGCGATATCAAAGAAGGTAGCCATCAATGAGAATGTATCTTCATGGGCAAGTGGTATCCTTCGTTTTGATAATGCTACTCTAAAAGAAATGCTTCCAATTCTTAAACAGCACTATACTACTAATATCGAATTAAAGAATCGTCAACTAGAATCTTTACGATTTAGTGGAACCTTGTCGCAAACCAAAGCGCAAGATGCACTAAAAGTAATTGCCCTAACCTTACAACTAAATCTTTCTGAGAATAACCAAACCTTATACCTTAGCTTATGAAATATTTAATCCTTCTTGTTGTTCTGTTGACTAGTACTTTATATGCACAAACAACAACTGTTGAAGAAACTCTCAATCAAGTAGCATCCAAGTACAAACTAGAGTTATGCTTTAGTAAAGATAGGGTTGACTTATCAGATAGTATTATCCCACCTGTGGATTCTTTGGAGCTTAGCAACTACCTTAAAGAATTATCGCGCTTAGCACAGCTCGACATACAACAATCGGACAAAAGTCTGATTGTAACAAGCATTACCAACAATACACTATTAATGAGTGGTAAGATGGTAGATGCCAAGAGTGGAGAAACTCTACCCTTTGCCCACATCCTGCAAAAAGATTGGGGAACTGGCACCATCACCAACGAAATTGGTCAATTCGAAGTAAACGTCCCTCAGGTATTATCAGGACTGGAACTGCAGTTTTCATGCATGGGTTATGCAGATACAACGCTAATAATACCCCAAACGGATACCTTAGGCTTGATAGTAAAACTCCGCCCGAAACCATACAACCTAAACGAAGTACTGGTGTTACCAAACGGAAACACAGCCAAAGAACTGGTTCGACAAGCCACTAAAAAAATCAAACGCAACTACCATCGCAAGACCTGCCAAATGGAAGCCTTTTATCGACAAACAGGTATGCGCGACACTACCTTTGTTAATCTCATTGAAGCAGCCCTTTTGATTGAAGATAAAGGTATTGATGCCACCATGGAAAGCACAAAAATTAAAGTGGAGCAAATGCGCCGAAGCACCAACTATCTAATTCCTCGCGATAAAAAGTGGGAACTTGCATCTAAGTACTGGGAAAAAATTTTTGGACATCGCAATATCTACTACAAATGCTACAATCGTAATTCTGTTCGCAACTACAAAAGTGAATGGTGGTATAGGCCACTTGTTGATCTGGAAAAGTTCGATTATGAATTTGAAGGTGCCCTATGGTTGGATACAATGAAAGTGTACAAAGTAAAATACACCTATACTTACATTCCTGAAATGATGGGGGGAGGTAAACGTAAAACTGGTCCAAATAAATCGTGGGATGGCGGTTACATTTATATAAATTCAAATGATTTAGCCATCGTTAAGTTGGATTATATCTGGCAACTGAAAGGTAAAATGGCCAAATATTGGAAAGATGGTATCCTTTCTCAAAGCACACGAAGTTATCAGAAAATTGATGGTAAGTATTATTTGAAATACATCAAAGGGCGAACCTATCCCAACGCAAAATCTTGGGTCACTAAAAACCCGGATAATCACGATGAAGAACAAGAAGTAGAATCTCAACAATGGGCTGAAGAAGTGCTGGTGGTTACCAATATTATAACAGAAAAAAAACAACAGGAACGCATCCGATTTCGTGAGAAACTGGCTCGAGATGAAAAAACTCTGGAAAAGAAATACCCTTACGATCCGCATTTCTGGGCTAATTACAACATGGTAAAACTAAAACCGCTGCCTGGTACTGCCATTATAGACTTAGAGTGGGATAAATCACTTGAATTACAATTTGAAGAAAATGGAGAAGATAATGTTGAAAGTAAGTAAGCTTCATCATCGCTTTGGTGATCAAGTAGCCTTGGCCGATATTAATTTTGAGATTACCCAACCCAAACTATTTGTATTTGCCGGAGCCAATGGTTCCGGTAAATCAACCCTCTTCAATTGTATCAATGGTTTATTAATTCCCGATGAAGGTACTGTGGAAATAAACAGAGATGAAATAGGCCTTGTATGCGAACCATTCAATACCGAGGGCAACTTAACTGTGATGCAAATTTTGCATGTAGCCGCATCCATTAAAAACACATCTGTGGATGAAATACAACAATGGCTGCATTTTTGGGAAATGGATAAGCAAATCGATAAATGCTTTAAGGCCTTATCAGTTGGAATGCGTAAGCGTTTGGCAATAATATCATCTCTAATAGGTAATCCAAGTTTATTGCTTTGGGATGAACCATTCAACGGACTTGACCCCTTGGGTATGGATAAACTGCGGCAGCTAATATCTCAACTATTAAGCGAGGGTAAAACCATTTGTTTATCAACACACATTATTGGTGAATTAGGAGATGATGAGGCACAAATAATCATCCTAAAAAATGGACAAATAGCAAACGAACTAACTTCCTCTGAACTTAAGGATGATAAAACTGATATACTCGAACTATTAAATGCATAGCTCCTCTTCATGACAACTATATTTAGAAATGAACTCAACTTTATAAAAGGTAAACGTTTTTATTTACCGCTATTCAACTTACTTATTGTACTAGGTATCTTAAGTCTGCTGAATTATTATCTAGCCAGTAACGATATGCTCGAAGGTAAAGATTTAGCTCGTCAGGTAAGTACACAAATGTTATCTTCTTCGATAGTAGGACTGTTCTTTATGATATGGCTTTTACAGCATTACGTACATTTATTTCGTTGTGGGTATTACAGTATGTTACTTAGTTTTGGTATCAATCGCCACCAATTATTTTGCTATCTAATTTTACAAATTACTTTATATAGTCTCCTGTTTTCAATGATCAGTTTTACAGCGTGCTCTGTAAGCGGTTTATTCTTTACAGTTTGGCCCTGGCAATTATTTATGGCTAGCGATTATAACTTGATAATTTCAATGCAACTCATGTTATTTGGCTTAGGTACTTTTGCCGCTTTACTTTCAACCATTCGCTGGAATCATCTGCTTGTTTTACCTCTACTCTTTTACTGGTTGCTCGAACGTTGGATGCTTAGCTTGTTACGAAA
Organism: Carboxylicivirga fragile; assembly: GCA_025499625.1. Classification (GTDB taxonomy): domain Bacteria; phylum Bacteroidota; class Bacteroidia; order Bacteroidales; family Marinilabiliaceae; genus Carboxylicivirga; species Carboxylicivirga fragile. The sequence goes on from JAFMVD010000005.1 coordinate 23,757, forward strand.
AGAACATGAACAATTAATTAACTATTTTCCTCTAAAATCATTTACTAATCTGGTGGGGAGCGAAATATTAGATTTACAACAAATGCTAATTAGTACACTCTATATTTGTATTGCAAGTGTTGTACTATATCGTATTATAAAACTCAAAGCCCTTATCTAAAAATATTAAGTATGAAAGCTCTTCTACCCTACCTCATTAGCTTAGGTTTTGCCATTATTATTTTTAGCAATACAGCACTCACCAAATGGCATAAAAATCAATTTTTTAGAAATTATGAAAGCATTGATGAACCCATTAGAAGCATACTTGAGCAAGATGATTTTTTAAGCGATGAAAAAGATGCAAAGATTCTCGTTATCAATCTTTGGGCAACATGGTGTCAGCCTTGCCAGCGCGAAATACCACACCTCAACAAACTGCTTGATAAGTATGAGCAGGAAGGGGTTTTATTTCTCGCTATTAATGGTGAAAAGAAAAATGAAGTGAACGAATGGATAGATCTTCAAAAGCACGAATTCAGCTATTTTCAACTTTACGAACAAAAGCCATTGATGAAATACCTGTTTGAATTAAATCCAGATGAAAGCTTTAAAAAAGGTCAAAAACCACAAGCCTTACCAACCAACCTCATTATTAAGAATGGTGAGCTAATTTATTACAAAGCTGGGTTTTCGAAACAATCTATTGAAGCCTTAGAGGCAAAACTTAGTGAAATATTGAAAGGTGAAAACTTCCTTAATAAAAGATTTTAGATAATTAAATTAATCGTTCAACAGCATAATGCTGGCAGTTAATAAGTATGGTCGATCAATTACTTAGCTACAAAATAATAGGATGTACATATTATAAGTGTCCAATTGGTCATTTATTTTAGCTTATTGAAACTAATCGATGATCTAACCGTTAACCAAGCATCTTATAGTCAAAATTAATACGTGATACCTTGGGAATAGATTATACTTTTAAAGATGTTGTAAATTCCTTTAATACAGTCCGAGAAGATATTATTGACTTTACTTCTCGTGTATTTACAATTTTACTTGGGCCGCTTTTAATTTATGGGATATATTTTGAGCGCAACCTTTTTTCTATAATGACAATAGTCAATACTTTAGTAATCATTAGCTTGTTGCTTTTAATATTACAAAAGTTAAAGCTTGGTATAAATGTTAAGAAAGTACTCTTGCTTTTTATTCTATTATACTGCAACCTCTTTAGTATATATAACCTTGGTTTTTTTGGTGGTTCTCAATATTTTATGATATTAATATTTGGCTTAACCACATTTTACTTCAGAAAATGGTTTGCCTTGTGCATTAATATTTCAGTAGTGGTTTACTTTTTTATATTTATGCAATTATATACAGGTGAGCAAATTGATTATTCGTCACCCCCAGCTGTGATGGTTACCAGTAAAGTAATTTGGCTTGCTGACTTTTTATTGTCACTAATAATAATTACCATAGGTGGATATGCCATATACAAAACCTTCAAATCGTATAGCCAAATAGTTAGGGAGCATGTAGATAGCTTAAAGAAATTCAACTACACTCTTGATAACCTTCCTATACCTGTAGCTGCTTTGAAGGAAAACAAGCAAATTCCTTATTTTAATGAAATGTTCTACAAATACTTTGGTTATGAATCGGAGGAAATACCAAGTTTCAATCATTGGTTAAAATGTGCTTACCCAGATCAGAAACATAGAACAAAAGTGGGTGAGTCCACAGAAGAAATCATGAAAAAGGCATTCAAACTTCAAAAACAATTACCTATAGAATACCATGATTTTAAAACCAAAAATGGCGAAATAAAGAGTGCCGAGGTTCACCATACATTTTTGGGAGATACAGCCATCTGTGCCTTTGTGGATCTGACTGAACGAAAGCAAAAAAGAAGGTTGATAATTGAAACCATGATGCAGGCCGAAGAAAAAGAGAATCAACGCATTGCGCAGGAGTTGCACGATGGAGTTGGCCCATTGTTATCAACAGCTAAAATATATGCCCATAGCATGATGGTTGATTGTAATTGCAGTGATAAAACCCTTTATGGCAATAAACTTAAAGAGCTATTGGATAGTTCAATAAAGGAACTTCGAAATACCATTAACAATGTAAGCCCACAAATACTTCAGCAGTACGGCTTAGTCTCTGCAATTGATTCCTTTGTCAAACATATCGAAGCAGTTACAAGCATTAAATTCAAATTTGCTGCAAAACCATTAAATATAAATTCACCTTTAATTGAACTAACCATCTATCGAGCAATACTTGAACTAATCAATAACTCGGTCAAATATGGAAAACCATCGCAAATAAACATTAATCTCGACAACATTAATGACACTTTATGCGTCAAATATAAAGATAATGGTTGCGGCTTTGATTTTGAGAAGAAAAAAAGAACTGGATTTGGTTTATCAAATATTATAAATCGAATTGAAACTGTTGGTGGAGAATTTGACCTCATATCGAGCCTAGGTGAAGGTGTAGATGTAAATATATGTTTTGACTTATAGAGTAGTTAAATGATAAAAATCGCTATTGTTGAAGACCATAAAATGGTAAGGGAAGGACTAAGAATATTGATTAATCAATATGATGATATGGAAATTGTTGCCGAATTTAGCAATGGAAATGATTGGTTACATAGTCTTAATAATCAACAATACGATGTGTCATTGATCGATATTGATATGCCTGTTATTGATGGTATATCAACACTTACGGAAGGTTTGGTTTTGAATAAGGATATAAAAGCCATCATGCTGACCATGCATGATGATGTTAATTATTTAAAGGAAGCTTTTATTAAAGGCGCAAAGGGTTTTGTTTTAAAAGATATGAGCGTGGATGAACTGTCTATAGCGATTCATGAAGTCAACAACGGACATACTTATTTTTCAGATGATTTTTTAAATTCGGTTGCCTTAAGTTTGAAAAAGGAAAAGGATGCGAACCATCGCAAGACGATAGATAACATCTCACTAAGTGAAACTGAACAACAGCTCTTAACATTAATTTGTAAAGGATACACGAATAAAGAGCTTGCCGAAGCCCTCTTTTTAAGTGTCAAGGCCATTGAAAGTCAGAAAACAAAATTAATGCGACGAACTAAGGCTAAGAATAATGCAGGACTTATTGTTTGGGCCATTAAAAATCAGCTTGTTAAGATCTAATGATTTAAGCGGAAAATCCCTATTGCATATTTAGGGATTACCCTATTCACTTATAGGGATTTCACAGAAACCTCACATACACCACGTCCGTTAAATAGCCAATGAATAAATCAAAGGTTTATAAGGTTATTTTGGTTGACGATTGTTCTGAATTTCTTGAGGGGCTACAACTTTTTTTTAATAGTCTAACAAACTATCAAGTAATCGACACAGTCAATGACGGTAGTGAAATTGTTAATCACCCGCTTTTAATAGAAGCCGATGTGATATTAATGGATGTAAATATGCCAAAGTTAAATGGTATTACTGCAGGGCAGAGAGTTAATTTCCAATATCACAACATTAAAATGGTGGCCATCACTTTGAATAAGGATCGGGTTTACCTCGAAGAGCTTATACGCGCTGGCTTTAAAGGTTTTGTGGACAAAAAATACATCGTTGAAGAATTGGAAAATGTATTGAGCACAGTTATGAGCAATCAATTGGCATTTCCTAAAAATCTACTATTAAGCCTCGGTCTTTAGGCTTGTTTTGTGAATTATTAATTTCATATATAATACCAAAAATCTTTAGTACAGATGTTTTCAACAAGTAAAAACCACGGCTTTATAGTCGTTGGATTATTTTTATTATTCAACCTAATTCCCATAAACGCGCAACAAGCCGACGATGATCAACCATGGTCAGTTGGTGCTGATTTAATGACACGTTTTTATTGGCGTGGAGCGAATCAAACAGTTTCACCTGCCTTCCAACCATATATTGAGTATGGAGTTGGTGCCTTTACATTTGGAACCTGGAGTTCATATTCATTCTCGAAAGAGCCATTTCAGGAAATTGATGTATATGCATCTTATCAAATTAAAAATGTTCGGCTAACTGTATACGATTACTTCAGCCCCATCGACTCGATGGATGTATCGCATCACTATTTTGATTGGGACAAAAAAACAACGGCTCATGCAGTTGAATTGATACTCGAAGTTTGGGATGCCTTTGATACTGGTTTCGCTTTGGAAGCAGGTCTATTTATTTATGGTGATGATAAAGATGAAGATGGTAACAATCTTTATTCAGCCTATTTCGAGCCGCAATATAATTTTTCTAAAGGAGAGATGGACGTAAAATTGTTTGCCGGATTTAGTCCTGGTAATAGTATGTATTCGGATGACTTAGAATTTGTTAATATTGGTTTGTCGGCCACTCGAGAGTTGCATATTTACGATAACATCACTCTGCCTTTTACCGCTATGTTTGCCATTAATCCAGCCACTGAAAGTGTATTTATGGTAGCCGGAATCTCATTCTAAAAGGCACTATCGTACACAATTGATCAAAAATGAAATCACAATAAAAATGAAAAAATTAGGATTAAATGCAAAACTGAATTTTTATATAATTTCAGTTTTTCTATTGATATTCAGTATTACAATTGGTGTAATCATCTACAATACATTAACAAAAGCAAAGGAGGATGCTGCAACCATCTCGAAATTATACGGAGAGGAAGAGGCTGCGCACGTGCAAAATTATTTGGAACAAGCAATGACTACAAGCGAGTCGGTAGTCGAGTTAATATTAGCGTTAAAGGAAAACGACTACGCCGATAGGCAATTGGTGTTAAATTTGCTAAAGCAGGTTATGCAAAGTAATGAAAACTACTTTGCAGTATGGACGATGTGGGAACCCAATGCATTTGATGGTAAAGATGCGCATTATGCTAATATTTATGGCCAGCAGTTGGGTCACTTCTCGGCCTCTTGTTTTAAAGAAGATGGGGAATTATCATATCAAAGTTATGGGGCTGATGAATCTAATTATGTGAGTGATGATGACTTAAATGAATATTCAGAGTCGTACTATGCTGTACCAAAGCAGACTATGAAACAATTTGTTGATGACCCAACTGAATATAGTTTTACAGGTCTTGAGAAAGATATGGAAACCACCATTTCAATTGTAACACCTGTTATTGAAGATGGTGTCTTCCTAGGCGTAGTAGGTATCGATATTGATTTTCAAACACTAAAGGATTTAAACAATCAAGTACGAGTATATGAAACTGGATTTGCCTCTATCATTACTAATAATCAAATTGTAGCAGCGCATCCCAATAATAACTATGCAGGTGCTAAAATTGACACTTTGTTTAATGCATATAACGAGGATCTTTCCTCCAGTATAAAACAAGGTAAGGTATATATTTTAGAAGCTGAATCTGAATATTTAGATAAAACAGTAGCGCGGGTTTTTTCACCCATCGAACTGGGAAATTCAGAGAAGCCTTGGTCAATAATGATAGAAATACCAGGAGATGAGATCATGGCTGATGCTAAGAGATTATCACTCATTATATTGATAATTGGGGTTATAAGCACGCTTGTCATGCTTTCAATCGTTTTTATGATCTCTCGAAGTATTACACGTCCTATTGAGATGATAACGACTAAGATGAGTGAGATAGCTAATGGTAATTTAACCATTGAAATTAAACATTCATCACGTAAGGATGAAATTGGTATACTAGAAGATTCCTTACTACGAATGACGCATAAAATAAAGGAGGTTGTTCGTGTTATACAGGAAGGTTCAGATAATATCACAGCAGCTAGTTCTCAGTTTAGTTCATCAGCGAGTCAAATTTCAAGTGGTGCAAATGAACAAGCTGCTTCAGTAGAGGAAATTTCATCTACAACCGAAGAAATTGCAGCCAATGTAGAACAGAATACTAACAACGCCATAGCAACAAAAAAGATATCAACTTCAGCCAAACAAGGACTTGAAAATGTGAAATCAAAATCCATCGAGAGTTTAGCTGCGACGCGTGTTATTTCAGAACGTATTTCTGTTATTACTGATATTGCTTTCCAAACTAATATTCTTGCCCTAAATGCTGCAGTGGAAGCGGCTAGAGCTGGAGAACACGGAAAAGGGTTTGCTGTAGTGGCGGGTGAGGTTCGTAAGCTGGCAGAAAGTAGTAAGCAGGCTGCCGATGAAATTGTTAACAGGGCAGTCAACAGCCTGAGTCAAGCAGAAGAAGCTGGTAAAGAGCTTGAATTGATGTTACCAGATGTGACACAAACCATGCAACTGGTTGATGAAATAGCAGCGGCTAGCAGTGAGCAAAATAGTGCAACTACTCAAGTAAATGCTTCTATTTTGGAGTTGAGTAATATCACTCAGCAAAATTCAGCTTCAGCAGAAGAATTAGCCTCAAGTGCCGAGGAATTAGCTTCTCAAGCTGAAAGTCTTAATGAAACAATTAGCTATTTTAGAATTTAATAATATTATCAATTGGAATAACTGATTTGATAATGTCTTTTGATATGATCTTAATTCTCAAATTATGAGAATTAAGATCATACAAAATGTTAAAAAAAATCAATGATAGAATAGTGCTAATAAATCAGCTTGATAATTCAACTAACTTCAAGATTGTTTTCCAGTTACGAGTAGTAGCTCCAACTTTTAACTTCTTCTCAAAAAAGTTATTTCCCAGTTTGGTGTCTCTATATTGTTTTGTGCTATATAGAAACACACTACTACCAACAATCTCAAATTCATCATCCCCAACATCAACTTGTTTAAGCTTGTTGATAGCCTCCAGGGCTGGTTCCTCTTTTAATAATGTTAAATGAAGTCGATCCACATCAGAAGAAGCATTTTTATAATAGGGGTTACTTTCCAATAAGCTCTTAAACTCTTGTGCCGTGCGAACCATTACTGGTACTTCGAAACCAAACTTTTTAAGTATAGCCTTTTCAATTTTATCAGCCAGATTTACATTACTTTCCTTCTTCGTTGAAGAAAATACAACGTTACCCGACTGAATATAAGTTGAAATATCAGAATAGCCCATGTTCTTAAATAGCTCTTTCAAGTCAGCCATCAGAATTTTTCGTTTTCCACCAACGTTGATGCCCCTGAGTAATGCGATGTATTTGGTCATTAGATATTTATAATGAGTTATTTTATTTTTTCAGAACTATATCCATCCTTCACAAATCCATCTTCTCCAGTCACACGAATATGCTAATATATTGTTCCTACCAATCTTTGAATAAGCCCATTTTTATTTATTACCCAAAGCACTTGATAATAACCAGCGCCATCACTATTATCTTGATAAATGAAAAATGTTTCGTTCTGCTCATAAATGGTAAAATCATTATCACACTCGAATAGGTTATTATAGAATGCTTTATGAATTTCTATGTCCAATCCTTTCAAATTAACATTTATCGATTTTATCTCTACAGTAGGTAATTCTCCATCAGTACCCCAAAAAGACTGGCCATCTATCAACTTAATAGACCTATTACTTATTTTTTCAATTACCCTATTAGTTGAGTTAAATGAACCTAGCACATACGAGAACTTAAAATCAGAATTAGTGTACTCATCAAGACCTCTTATTGGCAATAACCGAGATTTATGAATGAATCCTTCAATCAAATTATAATCTGAACAACCAAGTGAAAAATCATTTTTAGGAATATATACTAGTATCCAATCAGTTGTATCCTTCACACTATGATCATACCAAAATGCTTTATTATCTTTAATCTTAAAAATAATATCAGATTCTAATGACGCTTTACTACGAACGTTAGTATAACCATCAACATCCTTTATAATAGCAATTTGAGCAACAACAGTGACTGAATAGAAAATAAAAAATAAAGAAAATATGTATCTCATCAGATAATCAATTAGGTAAAGATTCCTCCCTACTTCACATACTTATAACGCTTAATACTCTTCTTTGGGGTCTTCTCAAACTCCTCAGGGAAAAGCGTGATCATCTGTATGTTCATGAATGCAGGTAATATCTTATTTACTTCCTTTTTTATGTCATCCAGTTTTGCTTCAATCTGTTGTTGGTTTAAGCCTTCTCCATCCGTAGCCTCATAATCGGGATATACTAAAGCTTCCAGTTTACCATCATGGTCGCGTACCAAACACTCTTGCACATATTCCATCGATGTGATAGTTGCTTCTATCTCCTCAGGATAAATATTCTGCCCCGAAGCTCCCAAGAGCATATTCTTACTTCGTCCCTTTATGTAGATAAAATTATCGTCATCAATGACACCCAGATCGCCCGTATGCAGCCAACCGTCTTCATCGAATATTTCATCGGTGGCTTCCTGGTTTTTATAATATCCTAACAAGGTATTTTCACCCTTCACCATAATTTCACCTACCTTATTATAAGGATCGTCTGAGTCAATCTTTACCTCCATTCGATCAACAAGCTTGCCAGCAGAGTATGGACGCGATTCGGTCCATGGCGCATAACTAATCAAAGGACCACATTCTGTCATTCCATATCCAATGGTAAACGGAAAGCCAATCTTACGCAAGAAAACCTCAACATCCTTATTTAACGCAGCTCCACCAATAATCATTTCACGGAATTCTCCACCAAATACCTCAATAAGCTTTTTCTTGATTTTTGAGTACACCACCTTGTTAAGTCCTGGTATCATCAACATGGCTTTTACCTTGGTATCTTCCAATTGGGGCTGAACTCGTTTCTTAAATATCTTTTCAAGAATCAATGGTACCGACAAAATAATATGAGGCTTTACTTCTCTAAATGCCTGAGTAATCACCTGGGGTGAAGGTGTTCGTGTTAAAAATGTTGTATGGCAACCCATTACAAAAGGCCATAAAAACTCGAATAAACAACCAAACACATGTGCCAATGGTAAGAAAGAAACAACACGCTCCTGTGGTTTCAGAATCAAATGCTCGCTCGAATAAGTAATGTTTGACCAAATGCTTCGGTGCGGAATTAATACACCTTTAGAAAAGCCTGAAGTACCCGAAGTATATGAGAGTACAAGTAAATCGTCAGCAGGAATTTCGGGGAAGCTAAGCTGGTCATCACTAAAGCTTTTTCCGTCACCTTTAAATAAAGCTTGTGCTTTTTCCACAGCCTTTTTTAAAACCCCATCCGTATTATCGTAAAGTGTAGTACATTGATTAATGGACACGATCCCTTTAATCTTCGCCATTTTAGTTTCGTCAAGCTTATCGTACAATAAATCGGTACTGAACAGCAATTTCGATTCAGAGTGATTGACGATGTGATGTATATCCGACGAATTAAAATCGGGAAGAATAGGTACGATAACTGCTCCATAGCTTATAGTTCCCAAATACACCACTGCCCAACTGGTCATATTTCTACCAATCACAGCAACTTTATCACCTTTGGCAATCCCGAGTTCTTTATATAATTGGTGTATGCCTACAATGCGCTCGCCCACTTGAGCATATGTGATAGATTCACCTTGAAAGTCGCTAAATGCAACAAATTCTTTATTGTTTTTTAATGTCTTCTCAACTAAACTTAAATATCCATTGCCTTCCATAACGAAGATTTTATTTTCTAACTAATTGATTTATTGCTTTAAAAGGTAATTTTAAAATGACCAAAAGCATCTTACAAAGCTATTTTCGTGCCATCTTGTTCAAAAAATGCCAACCTAAGGTAATAAATAATTAACATTTCAGGACTCTTTCGTTTTTAATAAGCTGAACTAAAGCTCTAATTTTATATTTTTGTTGAAAACATGTACTCATGAAGAAAGCCCTTATTGCCATTCTTGTTCTCCAAGTTTGGTCGTGTTCAAAACCACAAAAAACACCATTTCTTACTTTTAGTTCAGATGCTTTATCCATTACTAAAGTTGAATTATTTCAACTCAAGAATGGTTATACGCTGTCTGATGTGGCAGCATTTGATGAAGATCTGCAACTTTGGGCCTTTCGTTCAGATACTGTATTAACCGGCATTTTTGAACTTCGAATCAACGATAACAAAAAAATTCCTCTCATCATAAGTGATGCTATGCCTAGCGCTATTGTCGAAAATAAAAAAGAATTAACAATAGATGGCAATCATGAAACACAGACACTTTGGAAAGCTAATCAACTTGTTAATCAATTTGAAGAGTTCATTAATAAACAAGCATCTAACTTCCCCGATTCACTTTTAAGTACTGATTTTGAATATCATAGAGATTCTGTTTTTCGCTTAATCGAAAATTCTAAAAATGATTGTCAATCACGTATTCAGCTATTGATTGAAAAGCATAGTAACTCTATTTTACCTCTGCTACTGGTTCAACTTAAAGCAGGTAATCATTTGCTATTTGATTATAATAAAGATGCCGAAATCTATTATCGCATTGATGAGCTCTTATACCAGAAATATGCCAACTATCAACCCGTAAATAATTTTCATATGCGTGTTGATTCACTTCGACGTTGGATGACATACACATCTGTTTCGAACCCGGGCAGGCCTTTACCAGATATCAGCGTGCCAAATGCATGGGGCGATCCAATTGCACTATCCAGCTTTAAAGATAAAAACACACTTTTCGTTTTATGGAATTCACAAAACGAGTCAAGTCGAATATTCACCAAACAATTACGAAGGTGGAGTCGTCCTTACCGTTTGAAAGGTCTTGAAATTTGTATGATATCGCTCGATACGGACAAAGAAAAATGGAAAAAAGCCATAAAAGAAGATAACCTGCCCTACTGGCATTTATCCGACCTAAAAGGAGAAAAATCAGCTGTGTATAGTGATCTAGGATTAAATTCCCTTCCAACCTTTTTATTGGTTGATAAAGACGGCATTATCATTGCAAAAAATAAGGATTTAAACAGTTTAACCAATACGTTAAATGAATACTTTTAATTGATCTTTGACGAATAAGTTAATTCAAGACATAAAAAAGTATTACGAGAAGTAAAAAAAAGTTAGAAACAGGATTAAAGAATTAATCCTATATTTGAGCAAATTACCGTGACTGTATCAGTCATGAAAGAAAAACAAAATTATAATGATGAAGCAGAGTCTATTACTAGTATTAATTGTGGTGTTGGTAAGTGCGTGTACTAACAAAAACATGTACAAAATAAGTGGTACTATTGAAAATGGTGCTGATAAGGTATTGTATATTCAAAAAATGGATCTTAACGAAACCACTACAATCGACTCGGTTAAACTTAATAAGAAAGGTCAGTTCAGTTTTAAGGGTGATCGCTTAATGGAGCCTACTTTCTTCCTTTTGAAATTTAATGACAGCAATTACCTAACACTATTGGCCGATTCTGTTGAAAACATTGAAGTATCGGCCGATGCTGCTAATCTTGAAGAAAGTTATCAACTGATGAATTCATATGGATCGGTGTATGTTCAAATATTTAATCGCAAAATGCGCAAGTTAAATATTGAGATGGAACGTATTATTGTAGATTACAAAACAAGCGATAAACAAGGCAAAGAAGAATTAGTTAAGGAATATAACCAATTAATTACAGAACATAAAACATATGTAGGTCAGTTTATTATGGATAACCCACGCTCATATGCTGGCTACTATGCCTTATTTCAGCGCCTGAATGATAATTCACAAGTTATGAATGTGATGGACAAACAAGATCAGGTTTATTTTTCAACACTGGCTACTAGTCTAAAAGTATATTACCCACATTCAGAAAGAGCAAAACATCTTGAAAGTTTTGTTTTAAATGTAATATCACAGCAAAAGCAGGCTAAAATGAAGGAATACCTTATGAACAATGCAACCGCCGGTTTTCCTGATATTGAAGAAGCTGATGTAAAAGGAAACAAAATTAAACTATCATCATTAAAAGGTAAAACTGTGTTGTTATCATTTTGGGCATCATGGGATGAAGCATCACGCAAAGAAAACAATCATCTGAAAAAAATGTACAAAAAGTACAATAACAAAGGATTTGAGATTTATCAGGTTTCACTTGATCGTAGTAAGGTATTATGGGAAAGCGCAATTGTTAATGACGAACTTCCCTGGATCAATGTAAGCGACCTACGTTATACTGAATCTCACCCGGCAAGGCTTTACAACGTTCAAAATTTACCTGCTAATTATTTGATTAGCGCCGAAGGTGAAATAATCGGTAAAAATCTTTTTGGCAACCGCCTTTCCGACAAATTATCTGAACTATATTAATACAAGTTAAAATATTTAAAAAAAGCCGCTTTCGTTTTCGTGAGCGGCTTTTTAATTTAAACATCACTAATTCAAATAAGTAAGGCATTAGAAGTTCTGAATTACAGAATATAATCGTCATCTATTCGAAACCAAAACATGAGCTTTGTATTAATTTGGTAGAAACCTGATTTTTCTGATATCTTTGTGCCTGATTACACCTAATTAGTTAACATAAAACACATGCCACTTTCAGAGGCTAAAAAAATATATTTTGCTTCAGATGTCCATCTGGGTGCTGCCGGAATAAAAGATCACCGCAGACATGAGATGCGCTTCGTTCAATGGTTAGATGCCATTAAGCAGGATGCTGAAGAAATCTATTTAATGGGTGATATATTCGATTTCTGGTTCGAATATAAGAAGGTGATCCCACGTGGTTTTACACGCTTTTTAGGTAAACTCTCCGAAATTACAGACAGTGGTATTCCAGTGCATTTTTTCACGGGTAATCACGATATCTGGATATTCGATTATTTAAGTGAGGAATGTGGCGTTCAAGTACATCGCGAGCCACAGATTAAAACCATTGAAGGTAAAACGTTTTACCTGGCTCACGGCGATGGACTAGGTGATTACGATAAGCATTATAACTTCCTTAAATCAGTATTTACCAATAAATTTGCGCAATGGCTCTTTGCTATGGTTCATCCTAATATTGGTATTGGTGTAGCCGATTTTTGGTCGGGTAAGAGTAGAGAAAAAAACAATAAAACATACGGAAGCCATTACCTTGGTGATGATAAAGAATGGTCAGTTCTTTATGCTAAGGACGTGGCGAATGAGAATCAAATCGATTACTTTATTTTTGGTCACAGACATGTGGCTCGAACGGTCAGTGTGGGACCCAAGAGTCAGTTACTGTTTTTAGGCGATTGGATAAAACTGTTTTCCTACGCCGTTTTTAACGGGCATTCTGTGGAATTAAAGTATTTCGAACAAGAACAAAAAGTTTGATATAGAAAAGAATTAAACATGGAATCAAAAACAGGGATTTATGCTGTGGCAACCGGTTCAGGAAGTTACATTCCTCCCATTGTAGTTGAGAATATCGACTTTGCCGATAATCGTTTTTATAATGAAGATGGCACAGTCATTGAAACTCCAGGAAAAGAAATTGTTGAGAAGTTTGAGTCGATCACCGACATAGCTCAACGTAGATGTGCCGAAAAAAATCATGTCACTTCAGATTTGGCCATGTTTGCAGGAAAAAAAGCTTTGGAACAAGCTAATTTTGATCCTGAAAAACTTGACTACATCATTGTAGCACACAATTTAGGAGACATGCGGCATGGTACCATTTACCCTGATATTCTGCCAACATTAGCTTCGAGGGTTAAACATAAATTAGGCATTAAAAATCCTAAAACGGTTGCCTACGATATTACCTTCGGTTGCCCTGGTTGGACTCAAGCTATGATTCAAGCCAACTACTATATTAAATCAGGTGATGCCAAAAGTGCCTTGGTAATTGGGGCCGATACCTTAAGCCGTGCTATGGAGCCTCATGATCGCGACTCGATGATATTTGCCGATGGTGCAGGAGCTGTGTTGCTCGAAGCGCGTGAAAGTGATGAGCCGGTTGGCATTTTAAAACATGCTACACAAACCGACACTGCTGAGCACATCGATTTATTAAGAATGGATGAGCCTTACAATCCTGAATTGAAAGGTGAGAATCTATTTTTAAAGATGTATGGTCGCCGCTTGTACAACTATGCACTTACTAACGTTCCGCAATTAGCAAAAGAGTGTCTTGACAAGAATGAGCTTCACCTCAGTGATGTTAAAAAAGTATTGATTCACCAGGCAAATGCCAAGATGGATGAAGCAATTCTGAAACGTTTATTCCGTTTGTATGGCGAGCGTAATGTTGATTATTCAGTTATGCCAATGACAATTGGAACCTTAGGAAATAGCAGTGTTGCAACGGTTCCAACGCTCTTCGATTTAATTCAACGAAACGAGTTGGAAGGACATGAATTAAACAGCGGTGATTATGTAATGATGACTTCGGTTGGGGCTGGTATGAATATCAATGCTTTTATGTATAAGATGCCGTAACTGAAAAAATACGATACAACTAAGGGCAGTTTTCAACATTGGGAACTGCTTTTTTTATACCTTAAAATTTATGAAAATCATACCTTCCTATTTTTCCATTTCAGCGGTTTAAAGATGGGATAAATCAAGACTAACAACATATAAAAAGGATAGAGCAATTGCCCAATCAATAATTCTTTAACGCAAATCGGATAGGCAAAATAACCATAAGCACTATTTAATAATCGTACATCAGCTATCAGCTTTATTACAATCAATCCGAGCAAAAAAACGCTTATAGTAGGACTAATAAACGATCCAATGATTAAAGCAAATAAGCACAAATTCATAGCGAAAGTTAATACACCAATCTTTATAATATGCTTATCGGAGTATGACTTTGCTTTAGCCGCCCAGCGTGCTTTTTGTGAAAGCATCTGAGCAAAAGATTTTTGCACACTACTATAAACAATGCTTTCTGGCGATTTCAAATAGTTAATTTTCATGTTGTAACGCTTAGCCTCTTCCAGTAAAAACATGTCATCGCCTGATGCAAGCTCAGTTTTTAGCTTAGCCTTTAAGTAGAATGCCTTTGTACAAGCCATGTTAGCCCCATTCATCATTATAGGCTTACCGCTAATAGCAGCTGCAGCACCACTTAGTTGTAGAGCTGCCATTTCCATTACTTGAAATTGACCCAACTTATTATTTGAAGAAAACAATTGGACTCCACCAATAATTAAATCAGCTTTTGTTTTCTGATAAAAATGACTGATAGTTTTAAGCCAATTAGGCTGCAGTATACAATCAGCATCACTCGTTACTAATAACTCATAATTTGCCTTTAAAGCACCCATTTTTAAGGCTTCTTTTTTACCATGCCTGGTATTATTAAGCAAATGAACAGTTACAGGTATTTTTGATTGATATTGCTTACAAATTAACTCCCCATTATCCTCCGAATGATCGTTTACCAAGATTAACTCCCAGTTGCCATAAGTTTGTGAAGCCAAAGAATCAAGCAATTGTTTCAGATTTGTTTCTTCATTTCGATAGGGAATAATAACTGAAACCCTTACCTCTTCGATCGTAGTTTCAGCCTCAAATATTGGTTCATTCAACCATAATTTACGCCAATACTCCATCTGAAGAAGATAGGCCAATGACAAACCAATAACTGCGACTGTAGCTAATATCATTATAAAATTGATGTGAAAAGAAATTCAGTTAAATGAAGAACGGTTCTTTATAGTGTTACACCAATAAAGAACCGTTCCCTAATCTTATCTATTAAAAACTATCTCATTCTGATAGTATCATACTTTTATTTACGCTTGGTTAAAATCCAACTTTCCATCTTATGCTTCTCCAGCAACTCTTCTTGCTTAGTCTGTGCTTCGTATACTTTCGCAAATGATTCAATACTTATCAAAGTCATTGTGTTACTTTGAATAGCCATACAATTCGCATATCCCATTCCACGTAACTTCGCCAAATATTTATCCGCATTATTCGTATCCTTGAAACTACCAACTATCAAATGGTGTGGCTTAGCATTATTAACCACAGCTTTTGGAACAACCGTTTTTGTCTTTGCCTTTTCTACCTTTTTAGTTTCAGGGCCAGCAACAATACCATCTTCTTGTTTTGGTTTAGTAACTACTTTTTTCTCTTTTACCTTAGGTATCACCTTCTCCGTTTTGGCAGGTTTTTTAACTTCCTCCTTCTTTTTGTGGAAAAACACAAAATAAACGGCCATAACTGCCAAAGCAATTATGATAATTGCAAAAATGAATATAGATCGGTTTCGTTTGCTATTATCCTCTTCGATGTATGAATGTGAAGAAGAACTAGTACTTGTAGATTCTACCTTTTTAATAATCGGTTCTTTTGGCTTGTCTTCAACTTTTGTCGTCTCATTTTCAACCTCAACCAAAGGAGTTTCTTTCAGAATATCTATCTCTTCAGTTTCCTCTGAAATACCTTCTTCTACCTCCTTAACATCCTCTGTTGAATCAGCATCAATATCCAATAAGGTATTTTCTGTTTTTTCCGATTCTTCTACACCATTAATATCATCGGCTTGAGAAAAACGCAAAATGCCAGAGGCATCTTTAGTAAACAAACCTAAACCTTGAATCTCATAGCGACCTTCCGAATCAAGTTTTTCTTTTAAGGTGTCCACATAATTATCCACTAGTTTGTTGGCCTCTTCTTTCGAAACTTTGTCGTGTTCAACCACATGGTCGATCAACAAGCCATCGTTGAAGCTCAAAAAATTATTGAATAAAATAGTAAAACCATTTTCCTTAGCAATAATGAATGCACCAAAGTTAGGAATGATAACCCGGTTATTCTCTTTAATTAAGGAGAGTATATGTTTTTCCATGCTCTTTACTAGATCAGGTTAGCAATTAGTATTCAAGGCTTAAAGATAATCAGATTTCTAATAAAGAAGTAAACCTTGCTTCTATTTTTACACTTTTCCATCCGAATATCGTCTTTTACCATATGAATTTGTGGAAAGAATGATGGTGCCAAGAAGTGCAGGAACAACCACATTGATCAACCAAAGGGAAAAAATAGCCAATAAAATTAAGGGCATTTGTGCCTCATAATGATTGAAAACAAAAAGAGATACGCTTCCGCGAATGCCCAAATCTGCCAGAAAAAATGATGGTATGAGCGTTATGAACAAAAAGTAGATTGGACTATATAAGATAAAATCAAAGAAATGTATGTCTAACCCAAATAACTTAAAGCATACAAACAATTGAAAATTATAAATTAAATACCTCAAACTGGTCCAAAAAAAGGCTTTTGACCAAACCAATAATC
The DNA here is from genome assembly GCA_025499625.1 of Carboxylicivirga fragile. Lineage (GTDB taxonomy): Bacteria > Bacteroidota > Bacteroidia > Bacteroidales > Marinilabiliaceae > Carboxylicivirga > Carboxylicivirga fragile. The sequence goes on from JAFMVD010000005.1 coordinate 40,879, forward strand.
GAAGCTTTTTTAATTTTAAAATCCAATAACGCACTTTTGAGTTTCTAAAAATAAATCGTTTAAAAATTACAAACAATATGACTATAACGCTTATCAACAAAGCAAAGTAAATTCGGTTGTCAGTAAATAATTTGATATTATCTAAGCGAATCAAATTCGCTTGAAAAAAAATCAGAACCAGAATCCCAAACAAAAAAATGATCATGTTTTGAATCATTCCACCAACGGTGGTCATTATAACAGCATTTAAGCGATGTTCCTTTGGAAGTAGCACCATTCTGCCTCCAGGTTCGGCTAATCGTGCAGGTGAACCAATTGCAGATAAACAGCCTGCCAAATATTGACGAATAGCTTTAGTAATATCGAGTTTAAGGTAAGGTGCTATAAGTACCTGCCACTGCTTAGATGCAGTAAACACATTAAACACAAATAGTACGGTTAGCAGACCAAGGTACCAAAAATTAAGATTCTTATACGAAAGTACATTACCCAACGTAGACCAATGCTCGAAATGAAGCAGGCGTATGGCAATAAAAGCATACGCCAATAGTGCCAAGATAATTATTACTAAACGATTAAATAGTGCTTTGTTCAAGTTTAGTTTCGGCATTACCATTCGATTTATTGAGAATAGGCAACATAACAAAAGCTAATAATCCAACCACAATAATCATGGCATTTTGCGCGGCATGAACAACCAAAGCAAAGATACCAGCTTCATGCGCATCAACGCCATAAAGTTTTAAAGTAGCAATCACCATAAAGTGCCAGGGGCCAATGCCACCTTGAACCGGTGCCAGCATGCCCAAACTTCCGGTAAGCAATATGGTTATTCCTGCATGTATTGTCAACGAAGCGGTTGATTCCATACTAAAGAAACAAACGTAAATCATTAAAAAGTACATCAGCCATATGAAAATAGTATGAAAGACAAATGCAGGCTTATTTTTTATTTTGCGTATCGATCCTAAACCATCAGCAAATTTTAACCACAAACTCTTGACTTGTTTAAGCATCTTTAATTGATCAGAGAATTTGAAGAAGACAAAAATGACAATACCAATCGATATTAATAAGCCATAAAAAATCGGAGACGAAAGAACTGTTGCAAAGGAATCTATATTAAGATATTCACCAAAAAAATAAGTGATCAAATCAAATTGTAAAACCAAAACTGATAATGCGATTAATCCCAGTACAAAAACATCAACCAAGCGTTCAGCAACAACAGTACCAATAACACGAGTAAATGACATTTTTTCGTACTTGCTCAATACGCCACACCGCGATACTTCACCCATGCGAGGAAAAACCAAATTTGCGAGATACCCCGTCATTACGACCCAAAATGTATTATTAAACCTCGGCTTTTTCTCAACTGGCTCTAACAACAATTGCCAACGCATTGCCCTACTCACGTGACTTAGAATTCCAAGAATAATGGATAAACCTACCCAAAAGAAGTTCATATCATTTCGAAGAACATCAGCTATTTCATCCGCTTTTTGGTCTTTGTATAAATGCCAGATTATGAGAATTCCAAAAACGGGGAATAAAACATATTGTATCGTTTTGGAAAGGAGCTTCTTCAAAATTGATCGAATTTAAAAAATTAGGTACCTTCATAAGCGCGCAATAACTTTTGATTACATACCTTTGCGGCCAATTAAAGCGCCGCAAGATAACAAAATGTTTTGCACAGGCCAAAGGCTTAACACGGCCTTCATCAGGCTAAATGAGGCAAAATAAAACAGATGACAGAGACATGGTAAAAGCAAAAAAGCATCTTGGACAACATTTTCTTACAGACCTTAGTATTGCTGAGCGCATTGCTGAAAGCCTATCTGTATCGCAAAACCAAGTTGTGGAAGTTGGACCAGGAACGGGGGTACTAACACAATACCTCGTCAAGCGACCAAACATCGACCTTAAGGTTGTTGAACTAGATATCGAATCAGTTGAATACCTAACTGCGCATTATCCCGAATTGGATCAACGTATACTCTACAAGGATTTTCTGAAGATGGATATGGGTGATTTGTTTAAAACACCTTTTTCTCTGATTGGTAATTTTCCATATAATATATCTGGCCCTCTGTTTTTCAAAGTTTTCGAAAACCGTAATCAAATTCCGGAGGTAGTGGGAATGTTACAAAAAGAAGTAGCCGAGCGTATTGCTTCTGGTCCGGGCTCAAAAGTTTATGGTGTATTAAGTGTTTTATTGCAGGCCTTTTATGATATTGAATATTTATTTACGGTTGAGCCACATGTATTTAATCCTCCTCCAAAAGTAAGATCAGGAGTTATTCGATTGATACGTAAGGATAATGAAACCATCGATTGTAATGAGAAACTTTTTGTACAAGTGGTAAAAGCTATTTTTCACCATCGCCGTAAAGCCATTCGTAATTCGATTAAAGTAATCGATTTTAATCGCGAAGCCATAGCAGATCATGTGTATTTAACACGTCGACCGGAGCAAATGAGTGTGGATGACTTTATCGAACTCACAAAAATGATTGAATCCAATCCGAACGTATAAATGAACCCATAATAATTTCAGCAATATGGTAAATTTTGAATTAACCAGAGAGTATCTCGAAAACTTGCACGAACTTATCCAAGCAAAGGATGAAGAGGCTTTATCTGCCTTATTGCAAGATTTACACCCTGCAGATATTGCTGAAATATATGAAGAATTAACCATTGAAGAAGCCAAGTTCATCTACTTTCTTATTGACGATGATACGGCTGCCGATGTTCTAACTGAATTAGAAGAAGACGATCGTAAAAAGTTCCTGGAAAGTCTTCCGAGTGAAGTTATCGCTAAACGTTTCATCGATAATATGGATTCCGATGATGCGGCAGATGTAATCGGTGAAATGGATGATAAACGTCAACAAGAAATACTTTCACATCTTGATGATGTTTCCACTGCTGGAGATATTGCTGACCTTCTTAACTACGACGAAGATACGGCGGGTGGATTGATGGCCAAAGAACTTATCAAGGTTAAAGAAAATTGGAACATACCAACCTGTTTGCGAAGCATGCGTCGTCAGGCAGAAGAGATTGATGAGGTATATTACGTATATGTTGTTGATAGTGATGGTTTGTTAAAAGGGACGCTCTCATTAAAGCGCATGTTGTTAAGCCCGGTTGATTCCATTGTAAAAGACATCTACAATTCAGATGTGATCTCGGTTAAAGTCGATGTTGATGGTGAAGATGTTAGTAACATCATGGACAAATATGATTTGGTGGCTTTACCGGTTATCGATTCTGTGGGGCGTCTTGTTGGAAGAATTACCATTGATGATGTGGTCGACGTTATTCGTGAAGAAGCCGAAAAAGATTACCAATTGGCTTCTGGTATTACCAACGATGTTGAAGCTTCTGACGGCGTATTCGTTCATACAAGAGCACGTATTCCTTGGTTGCTAATTGGATTATTTGGTGGAATATTAGGTTCTCGTGTGGTTGGAGGCTTTGTTGGTATCTTAGATGAACATCCTGAATTAGCCTTTTTTATGGGTCTGATTGCTGCGATGGGTGGTAATGTGGGAATTCAATCATCTGCAATCGTCGTACAATCTCTTGCTTCGGGTAATCTTGGATTAGACACTACTTGGTCTAAACTATTCAAAGAGTTGTTCATTGCTTTACTCAATGCAACCATTCTTTCGGCACTTATATTTATTTATAATATGGCCGTAGGAGCCGATATGGCCTTAGTAATAACAGTGACTGCAGCCATGTTCTCGGTTGTTATATTTGCCAGCTTATTTGGCACCTTTGTACCACTCTTATTAAACCGCTTAAAAATTGATCCAGCAGTAGCTACGGGTCCCTTCGTGACTACTCTAAACGACATCATTGGCATGTTTATGTACCTTACCATTGGTAGTATTTTCTTTGCCATGTTCAACGGCTTATAAACAGGTACATAAAAATGGTATTTTAACCATTTGTACGTTGCACTGTTATTATCTAAAGTAATAACCTTATAGAAACAGTATGAATGAAATGTGGAATACCCGTTTCAAGGAAGAAACGTTCTTTTATGGTCAGCAAGTTAATGAAGTGCTAAAAGAATTTCTTCTTCGTGAAAAACCTGGCAAAATACTATTACCAGGTGAGGGTGAAGGTAGAAATGCTGTATACGCGGCAAAATTAGGATGGCAAGTAACGGCCATTGATTTTAGTGAAGAAGGTAAATTTAAAGCCGAAAAATTAGCTAAGCAAAACCAAGTTGAAATAAACTATATCGTTCAGGATGTAAGTACTTATGAAGCTCCTAGTAACTTCTACGACTGCATTGCTTGTGTTTTCCTTCACATGCCACTTGATTCCTTTTTTGAAATGATTAAGCAATTAACAAAGAGTTTAAAACCAAATGGTAAACTATTTATAGTTGGTTTTCATACAACACAATTAGCTTATAAAAGTGGCGGGCCAAAAAATATAGATTGGCTCTATTCTCAGTCCAGCTTTGAAAATAGTTTGAAGGGTTTTAATATCATAAATAATTCAAGTTTCACCACTAAACTAAATGAGGGTGAAGGCCATTTAGGAGAAGCCGCAATTCATATTTTTGAAGGTCAGAAAATAGATTAAGAATGTAAATATTTTTTGCACGATATTTGGTTGTAAGATTACCTAACACTAATTAAATAACTTATGAAACGTATTATTTCAATTGCTTCGCTATTATTGATTTTATTACCAATTATTGCTCAAGTTGGTACGAAAAACTTTATCGATCAGCCTTATATTGAGATTAATGGTAAAGCTGAAATGGAAATCGTTCCGGATATGATATATTTGAAAGTTGTCATCAGCGAAAAAGATAATAAAGCCAAAACATCACTTGAAAAACTAGAGCAAGATATGCTTAAGTCATTAAAAAATATTGGTTTAAATATGAAGGATGATGTTTCTGTAATTGATTTTACAAGTAATTTTAAATCTTACTGGCATAAAAAATCAGACATCTATTCATCGAAAGAATTTGAACTAATTGCGCATGATGGGGAGACTGTTGCGAAAATATTCACAGAACTGGAAAAATTGAATATCTCCAATATTACCATTGCCAAACTTGACCATTCTAAAATAGAAGAATACCGACAGGAAGTAAAAGTAAACGCAGCCAAGGCAGCCAAAAATAAAGCTTCGAAATTACTTGAAGCTGTTGGTCAAAGGGCAGGTAAAGTTATTTACATGCAAGAGAATAGAAATTACTATGCTGCTCGAACTAATAACATGGAAGCCAATATGCTAATGAAGGTTAGTAGCGATAGTAATTTTAAAACTAACAATGTAATTGTAGAGTTTCAAAAGCTAAAACTGGAATACGAAATAATGGCTCGATTTATTATAGAATAAGCCACTACATTATAACACAAAAGCCACACTTCAATAGAAGTGTGGCTTTTGTATTATAAAAAGTTATATTTTTTACTGAGGATTAATCTCTGAAAGCGCTTCGCTAACGTTAATCACATAATCACCCAATTTTTCACACTCCGAAAATAAATCATTAAAAATAATACCTGCTTCATAGGTATATACCTTATTCTTAATGTTATCTAAATGTTCAATTTTCAATTGATTACGGTAGTTATTTATCTCCGTTTCAATGAATTTTGCCTTTTCTATATTGGTCTCCTCATTAGCCTCATTAAGGTTTTCGAGCATAACAATTAAGGCTTCATCTACCAAATTAAACATCAATTCTAACTTGGTTAAAATACCTTCACCAAAATCAACATTTGCATTTCGCATGCGATTTATGGTACGAGCCAGGTTATAATTACTATCGCCAATACTTTCTAAATCATCAACCAGCTTAAGCATCGCTCTAACACGTCTGCGACCAATTAAACTAAGTTTACCCTGATTGACCTGTGTTAGATAATTAGCAATTTCAAGCTCAACATTATCAGAAATGCCTTCGTATTTTTCAATTCGAGCAAACTTCTTCGTGAATTTACTATCCTTTTTGGTACCCATTAATTTGCGCACCATACCAAACATCTTATAAGTTAAATCACCAAACCAATGTATTTCTTTGCGCGCTTGTAATATCGATAATTCAGAAGTTGACAACATGCCTGTTGTAATAAACTTCAATCGGAATTCTTCATCACCATCATTTTCTTGTGAAGGAACCATTTTTATAACTGCCTTATTAAATAATGGCACAAACCATATAAAAATAAGCACATTAAGAATATTAAACGATGTGTGGAATAATGAGAGTGCAACAGGTATGGAAGATACTGATTCAGATGGTGAAACACCATTTTTATTTGTAACAAATTGATCTATACCATCAACAAACCAATTGAAAATGCACAACATCCATATCACACCCATAATATTAAACAACAAATGGACTCGTGCTGCACGCTTAGCCGAAACATTACCAACAGCAGCGGCGATATTAGCCGTTATAGTGGTACCAATATTTTCACCCATTACCATAGCAGCAGCCAATTCGAAGGGTATCCAACCTTGATTACACATTACAAAGGTTAATGCCATGGTAGCACTAGAAGATTGAATAACAACCGTAAGAAGCGCACCTATAAACAAGAAAAGAAGTGTAGATCCGAAACCTAAATTAGTATAGTGCTGCAAAAAGCTTAGAACTTCAGGATTTTCTTTGATATTTGGCACTGCACCCTTTAAGAAATCCAATCCAAGAAATAATAAGGCAAATCCAACTATAAATTCACCCCAAGAACGTCGTGTTGAGTTTTTTGAAAAGATTAATGGCAAGCCCAAACCAATCATTGGCAGTGCATAAGCACTAATATTAACCTTAAAGCCAAACAATGTAATGATCCATCCCGTAACGGTGGTTCCGATGTTAGCACCCATAATTACACCTATGGATTCAACTAAAGTCATTAAACCAGCATTAACAAAACTAACCACCATAACGGTAGTTGCCGACGATGACTGAATAATAGTTGTCACCAAAAATCCTGTCACAACACCAAGAAAGCGATTTGAGGTCATGGCTGAAAGTATCTTTCGCATTCGTGAGCCAGCAACCTTCTGAAGAGCCTCACTCATCATCTTCATTCCGAAAAGAAATAATCCTAAGGAACCAATAAGAGTGAGCAGATCAAAGAATGAATAATTCATAACTAAACCTAAGTTTTCGAACTAATTGATTGATTAAAATTGAAAGCTCAAATATCTTAAAATTTTCAATTTAATAACCTTTAGGTAACCTTGATTTAATATTTTTTGACAATTAGAACCTTAGTTCAGAACCTTTCTACATAAGGCCTATATAAAATTACTTTAGTATCAGTTCTGAAGATGAAATGATACTAAAGCAAAATGTTCTATTCTGAAACTATTCTAGGCCCAGTTATCAAATTAACTTATCCAACGAAATGGTGCTATTAACAGAAGAAGAATACACATGTAATTATTAGACCTATAAGTGTAAACCATTTACCACGTTTTGAAAAACTATGTTTTCCTCGACTAAGAAAGAGTCCCGAAATAGCAAAGAATACAAGTGAAATAGCAAAAAAATCAGCCATGTATTTCCATCCTTTAATAGTGTTATAGTGTAAACGATGCACAAAATCAATCAAGAGACTTCTGTCGTATGTTTCGTAATTTAACTGTCCGGATGAACTAATATAATGACCTATACCACCTTGCAAGTACAATTGCATCCCTCCTTTTTGAGACATTATATTTTTCAACTGTAAATCAGGATTTTGCTTTTTCCAATAACTTGCCAGTTCGTCCTTATTTAAATTACTGCTAATATAAACTTGCCGTTTATCTGTTGAGTAAGCGGTTATTTTGTGGTTAAGTAAAATACCTGATATTCCATAAATTAATACAATGCCAACAAAAAAATAGCCCAGGTCACGATGAATGTTCCTGAGCCATTTACGCATATTTTTAGTGTTCATATTATTCCCCTAAAACTTCATAGTCGATTCCATTTACATAGTATATTGGATAATAATCTTTGTTGTGCTCTTTCATCCAATCACGCATCTCATTGATATTATCAAGTTCTGCACTACAATGTTCACCACCATCTTCAATATCATTCTCCTGGGCCTCAAGTTTTGCTTGCCACTCATCCATATATTGTGTCGATAATTTCTTCACTTTAAGTATTCCCTGAACTTTCATTTGAGTACCTGTAAGTTCTTTATTAAAACCATTGATTTTACCACCAGCTTCAACACGTATAGAAACACTTCCATCCTCTGATTTGATAAAGCAACGTCGACCGGAATGCTTGCAAACATGACTCACCCAACCCCTAAAAACCACTTCTTTATCAATATTGTCTACTGCATTTTGTAAAACTTGCGTTACATCCAATACCAAAGCTTTTGGCTCAGTTTCCTTTACTGATTTTTTGTTTTGTTTTTGACCGCATGCAACAATTATTACAAGCGATAACATTATTAATACTACGTTCTTCATAAGACTTTATTTTGGAATTTTTAATTTTTAAAAATTATACTGGGTATTAAACCAAATAGACCTGTTAGAATTATCCATACAGTATTGAACAGTGGCCATTTACCATTTTTGTTACTTGCAAACCAACCATAACTTATAGCCAATAAAACATTAATTAGTAAAACCCAGATTTTGGCAAACTTTATAAATGGTTTTATGTAATCACTCGATCCTGATTTAAATCTGAGTTCAAATGGTAGAACATATGAAAGAATAAAATCTTCCTCAACGGGTCGTAAGATTGATAAACTATCCACTATTTCTTTTGTACTTGCCTTTAGAGCATACGATTCTTTACCTCTGACCGACAAAATATTAACATTCCAGTATAAGGGATTAGCCATAACCATCATTCGATCCTTGTTTAAATCAAACAAAGGAGTTTTAATTTGTACCACCTTATAACCATCAGTTGTTATAATATAAACCTTGTTTTTATCATCGAATACAAAGGCATAAAAACTCTTATCGTTTGGTTCTTGTGTAGCGATAAAAACCGGGTTGATGCCTTCAGGAAAATTAGTGTTACGAAGAAACGGCTTACCATTAACCATTTTCAGGTGAAATATTTGCCCCTTATTATCTATTATGAAATAACCCTCGTCGTATGGCTTACGTGTACTTGGATTACCATAGGCAGCACGCGCAGGAAATACAAAACTACTTTGCTCAAAAACGCGCATAAAACGTGCTGACTTTTCTTGATCAACCTCATTTGTTATTGGATTTATAAACTCAATAGAATTCGTTATACGAAATACGTCGCCTGGCATCTCCAATTTAACACGTCCTGAAAACGATTCGAATAAAGTATAAATTGGTATCGAAGGTGTATTCTTGTCTTTGGCATTATACCTGTAAAAGAAATTACTTGCATTTATTTCTTTGGTTGATATGGCTTTACCATTTATAGAATCAGGGAAGCGTCCATCAGACAATAATTGTCGATAATAGAATAATGGTAAAATACTATCAAAATCTGTTTCGGAATAAACCTTGCCATTATTTAGGTTACTCCGTACGAGCTTATTTTCTTTTTCATCAAAATCGATGGAACAAAAAGCCTCTTCGATAGAACTGTAATATGTAAATACATTTTTACCAGATGTATCAGATACAATATGATACAAACTAGGTATTTGCCATGCCAAAATTAAGGTGGCTAATATTATTATTGAATATCTTATAAGTTTCATATGATTATATTTTTTTCTATTGCCTCCCGATAGCTATCGGGATGGAACTCGCCTGAAAAATAATCATTCTCCTGTGTGAGAAATTGTAATCATGGCTCGTTTCATATTTTCTTATTTATTAGCCTTGTTTACCTTCTTTAAAACGTTTGATAGATAATAGTCCAAACGGAAAAATCCATAGACTTACAATCAAGAATAAACACATTGTATGTTCATATGCTGCTGGTGTACCCGACAACAAAAACAGATAAATTGTACCGATAGCCAGGAGTGAATTAATTCCGCGCCTATTCCAAACAGGCTCTAAACAAATCATAGCAACAAACATATAGGTAACAAAACCAGCAAGGTACCATGGAGCAATGGTTTGTAATGAATTAAGCATAAACTCAAATGGGAAATAAATACTCGAGAAAATAGTAAATGCTAACATCTGAATGAAAAATACACATAGCAAAACACCCATTCCATACGTATGCATCAACATCACAACTTTATTTTCATTTAATGGTAAATGAAGCGACAGCTTAATACGTTTTTGAACTATCTCTGGAAAATACTGAGCAAATCCAATACATAAACCAGCAGCAATCGGGAAATATTTTAATTCTTTAAAAATGAATTGTTTTCGATTAACAATAACATCCCACAAATGCTCCATCCCAGCAATACGAAATGAACGTCCTGCTTTCAGCATGATATAAGCCGATAAAACAATGGCGACCAATGCAATGCTAATGGAGAAGATGCGTGTCTTTTTCCATTCCTTATATAAAAGTGCTTTTTCCATTTTTTAGTATTTTCCGGTTAAGCCAATAAAAGCTTCTTCAAGCGTTAGTTTCTCCTCCTTGATTTCTATATCATTAATTCCACTTTGGCTGAGCAACTTAGCTACTTCTGACTTGCTTAGCATCGAATAAACCTCAGTTTGTCCTTTTATGGATACCGGATGATATAAATCTTTTAAATGATCAAAAGCACTTATCCCTTTACTTTTAAAACGGTAACGACGAAAATTTTCCAACAAGTCTTTAACTGGCATTTGAAGAATAATACGGCCATAATCCATGATCATGCAATCATCTATCAAGCGCTCCATATCTTGAATAATATGCGAAGTAACAAATACAGTTTTTTCTTCGGCTCGAGCATACTCACTCAAAAAATCAACAAACAATACACGATAGCCTGGGTCAAGTCCCATTGAGAAATCGTCCAATATCAAAAGTTCAGCATCTTGTGCCAAAATTAATCCAAGCGCCACTTGAGATTTTTGACCACACGACATCTGCGACAGCTTTTGTTTGGGGTCAACTTTCAATAATTTCATTAAATCCCAATAAGCTTCTTTTTTCCATTTCGGATAAAAAGCTGAGTAATATTTCTCTATCTCAGCAATATTCATGAAAGGATACTGTACATGCCCTTCTATCAATAAACCGACTTTTTGTTTGGTCTCAGGCGATAGTTTAGCTGAGTTTTCTCCAAACATCAAACACTCGCCACTACGCGGTTTTAAATAGCCATTAAGTATATTTATGGTGGTTGTTTTCCCTGTTCCATTTTTTCCAAGAAGCCCAAGAATACGACCTTTAGGAATTTCAAAATTTAAATTCTCATAAATACAGCGCTTACCATAATAATGAGTGAGGTTTTTACATTGTACTATTGCTTGCATAGTTTAAAAAATATAAGCTAAATGAATAGATGTCTGTTGATTATTTATTTGTGTTGAATTGGCATTTTCATATTTAAGTGCCAGGCAAATTGTACTGCTGTTTCTCAACTGATAATTGTATTTGAATTCGAATTGATATTGAGAATATGCCGCACTGATAAATTGAAAATATGGTAAGATTAAATCGCTGCTCACTTTAGTATCAGGTAAGCCTTTTAAACTGGCATTTGTTGTATTGTAATTCAGATAACTAGCTACAAATTCAATAAATGAGTCATTTAAATGGTACTGAATATATGATTTAACTTGCCATTTATTAAAATTGTATTTTAAAACACTCACATCCAGATAGTCTTCATTATATTGACCCATCTGGTAAAACGCTTTTAAAATGTACTTAACTTTCACTTGTCGTTTGGAAGACAACATAGCTTCGAGTGTAAGAACATCTGTTTTTTTACTATAATTATCACTTTCAGTAAGTAATCGTTTGTCAGTTAAATCTGTATTGGGCTCAATAATCACTGTTTCGTAAACCCGTTCTTTTCCGTTCCCTTTCCGGTGCTCGCCTTTTAGTCCAAGACGAAATTCCGAGTTATCAGTTTTGTTTTGCCAACCAGCTTTAAAATGAATATTCTCAAAGCGATAAATGTTAGGAATAATATCACTCATACCCATCTCATTTATACTTTGTTGAAATAATATATTTGCATAAATACCCTTAACTATTGGGCGAATTTGCATGTTTGCTGACCATTTTTGCATGGCATAATAAATACCATAGCTCGATGCTGTTTGTGATAGTTTATAGTCATAGTAACCTAATCCCTCAAGCATATAGAAAAAATCTTTTCTCCCGCTATCATCATAAATACGGGTATCTGAATCTTGCTTGTAACTTTCAAAACCAATACTAAATCCACTAGAATATCGACTTGTATTATATTTAATACCAGGTACTATTCTGATTGAATTGGATATATTTTTAACTCTCGGATTAACCGTTTTATAAAGAATTTTTGCCAAAAAACTCCCTTCAATTGCCAATGTTAATTTCTCAAAACGATGGGCAATACCACCGTTAAAAAAGTAATGTTCAAATTCATTTGTTCCTTTGGTTGTGTCCGCCACCCAATATGGGCCAATCTCTTCGATTAAATCCACATTATTCCATTGTACATTTTCGGTATTACCCTTTTTGTAATAAACCTTGCTAAATAAGGTTGTATTGTTCTTTATATTGTACGATTCGATATTTAGCTGCCATGTATTGGATTTATTTCCATGTATTGGATTATTCAACTTCGAATGCTTCCAACGATTTAATTTCAACTGCAAATCATAAAAAGAGGAATGGTACAATCCATCCTGCATAGCTGGGTTACTTAACCAAACTGAATCAACTACTTGTTTGGAAAACTGCAAATCAGCCACTTTCACTACTGATTGTGACAGTAGTGAAAATGGCATGTTTGCTATTATAAATAAAGCTACTATTGCATAATTTTGTAATAGCTTATTTTTCATTATTTACCTGGCATTGGTGTTACAGTTGCCTCAAAATCATTGGTCGAATTATTTGTATCCTGATACACCTTACGACCATCTACTACTTTTTCAACTTTACGACGTACACATTTTCCATAGCGTTCTGTACCTTCATCACCACAATGCGCCCATCCAGCATCTAAAGACGAAGACAATACTTTAGTTGTAAAACTAGTTGGTGTGCTCATCTCAACGGCATCTAGAATCAAATCATTTGGTACTTTAACTCGAAACTTTGGTATGCCCGATGCAGTTTGACCTTCAATGGTATTATTGGTGATAAAGCTTTCCATTGAACCTTCTGCCTTGAAAATTACATAAGACTTGAAACCACGGTTATGAGGTGTCCAAATTGAAGCTGAGTATGAAAAATTCTTTATCATGTTTGGCACTTCAGGTACATCACTATCCAATTTATGCTCATCGTACCATTCAAAATCAGCATGGCTTAAATCATACGAATTAGCATTCTCCAAAGTATGATTAATCGCTAAATCAGCTAATATGACACTTTCTCCTGGTTGTATAAGGTAATCATCACCATCCCCAGGTATTGTATACACCGTACCAGCAACAAAAGCATCGTTGAGACTAACTATTGATTCCCATTCATATACATCACTATAAGTTCCCCCATCTGACTCACACAAAGAAATACCATCGGCATATAATGGAACATCTGAGTTATTAACTAATTCAAAATACTTGTCTTTATAATATGATTTATCTTCTGGCGTTCTTGAACCTGTAAAATAAAGCTCTTTAAGCACCCAGGAGTTACTCACAATACTTACCATCAAATCGACAGATTCTTTTTGTGTTGCACCAATAACACTTAAGTTTTCGATGGAACCAACTAAATAGGAAGTAGCATATTCCATGTTACTATTAACTTGTAGGTTATAAATGCCCTCATTCACCACAATTTGTACATAGCCATTCAAGTCTGTTACTCCAGTATATGTTTTATTGGTCGATTGACTGCTCAATGTTACATTTAAACCTTCTTTTTCTTCCTCTACTAATTCGTCAGGAATAGTAACCTGAATTTCTAAAGTAGTTACTGGTGTTACTTCATCATCTTCACACGAATAACATGTGGTCATAATAGCGATAGCAAGTAATAGCTGTAATAAAAATGTTTTTTTCATAACTAATAAATATTTGTTTTAATATTATATTCTCAATTTAAGTTCTGCTCCAAAATAGAGGCTTGAAGGCCCACCGATTGTATTAGATTTTCGTTCCAATTGACGACCATATTTATCTGTATAGGATTGATAATAGCTGAGTAAACGATTAACATAAAAAGCTACTCGTAAATGTTCGCCAATTTCTTTTGTCATTTTTATATGCATGTCCAGTGAAAGGGGTATTGGATCATTATCAAAATAATGATCATTGAATGACAGCATTAAATGTCGTAAGCTTGGATCATCAGCATCCGTTACTTTATAATCATGGATAATTTCGTCACTATCCATATAATATAAAGGGTATTCCGATTGCCATTCAATTTTTCGATTATAATACCAAACCGCTTGTGTATCAAGCGTAAATATCATTCGTAATAATGGAATGTGAGTATCAAATCTGAAGTTGGTATTAAACTGTTCCTTTTTATAATTTGTAGCACCATAATATCCAACATATGGATACTCCTCATTGAATAATACCACATTAGGATGATCTGTATCTATAACCTTACTTGAGTAATAGGTTTTAAACCAAGCACCAATCAAGCTTATCTGTGTGTATAAAGTATTAATTTTAGGAAATGACATGGAATATTCAATGCCTTTCTTGTCTACAATACTACCATTGGTATAGTTAGTTATACCATCAAATGTTTTTTTCGCATTGTAATCAAATTGATTTAGGGTCGGTGGAGCTGTTAATCCTTCTGATGATAATGATGATGGATTGTAACGGTTGTAAGTTAGTGAGCGATATACCCTTTCTGAGGTAAAGCCAGTATCCATGTATTCATGAAAAAGTGTAGTATTAAGATTAAACCCATTCCAGTTAACTCCCAATGATAGTTCCTTTTTCTCATTTCGAGATGCTTCTAACAAATGGTTGACAGGCTTATCAATAAAGGTTCTCGTGTAAATTGTTCTTAAATCAGGATTTTGTGAGAAATAATTTAGTTCAATAATATCAGAATAAACATCGTGAGGATAGAGGTGATACGTAATAGGTAACTTAGTATGTACACCGTATCCAAAACCTAACCATAATTGTACATTGGATTGTCCGGATTTAATAGCAGGCAGATTTATCCGAGCATTAATACGCGGATCGAGATACACTTTATTACTTAAAGTATAAGCAGCATCAATACCTAAAAGCTGTGAACTTCTTAGTCCAATCTTTGTATTAAAAGAATAATTTCCAAGCTTAAAACTGATATCATCTTCAATAAAAACGAAGAATTTTGTTAAAGCTGGAATATCATTAAAATTTCTAGGACGACTTGATTTAGTGCTACTTGATAAAGGGCGAGTAACATCATATATTTCTCCCTGTCCACTATTTTTAACGGATGAAACATTCGTCCCGATTAATAACTTATGGTGAGTACTACTTAATTTAAAAGCTTTATCTAAGTTTAGATTTGCATAGATATCTTGCGGTTTGCCATCAATTTTAATGTAAGCCTGATATTGAGAAGGTAGATAAACAGCCTTATGAACACCTTCATTAACACTTATTGGTTGTGGCAAAGGTCCATTTACAGAAATGAATTTACTACGTTCAAGAACATCACGTGTTATTGCATAAGATACATCAAAACTTAGCTTATCGATCACCTTGCTCTGAATGTAATAATCAGCGTTAAATGATGCATTTATTTTTTGATAATCAGCAGTATAATAATCCTCTTTTCCATTATTTAATTCGGGATCAGATTTTTCACTGTCAATAGTTTTTATATACCTTAGATTAAGCTTTGTAATTAAATTTTTACCATAAATTTTAAATTGTTTTTTATAACGAAGAGATGACGTAATACGTTGATAGTTATTAAGTGGATTGCGTGGATCACTGGTATAATCGAGGTAATCAAGTCCTAGATTAATATATCCTCCTCTATCTGATATTTGCAATCCTTTATTAAGTGAAAATAACTTGTTTTTGATATCCGTTTTAAAACGTCCTACCCATTGCGTTAAACCCGATTTGGGTGTAATAATGATGGCTCCAGAAGTTAAATCACCATATTTTGCAGAAGGAATTCCAGTAATTACTTCTACCTTTTCAATATCATCAGTACTAATTTGGCGTAAATCATGACCTATGCCAACCGTATTATTATCGCTTATATCATTATCACTGTGGAAGGAGCGTTGAAGGTTTCCGTCATTGTTTTGTGGGATTTTATCAATAATAATATTAACACCCATAGAGGTGTTATTGTCTGAACCTACTTGTCGTAAGCTAATTTTATTGGGACTACTCATATTCGGATCTTGTGTTAATCCTCCGGGTAGTAATTGTAATACTTCAGTTAACGATGAGGGTTGAATATGTTGTAAGGCCGTTTGATCAATTAATGAAGATGAACTAATCTGTGCATTGGTTTTAGCGATTACGTTAATATCAGGCAATGCTAAAGTTTGTCGTGGTAATTTTATAATAATTGGGGCAGTAGGAATTTTTATAAGCGTATCCATCGATTGGTACGATAAACATCTGATAGTAATACGCACCTCATTAACTTGTGGTATTGCTAAACTAAATTGACCTTTTAAATCAGTGATACACCCTAATGATTCGTTGTTTAAAACAACACTACAATATGGGATTGCTTGTTTTGTCTGTGCATCTAAGACAATTCCTTCAACTGATAATTGTGCATTAGTATAAAAATGTAACATTGCTATAGCAATAATTACATATCCTTTTTTCTTCATTCAGATGTCGATTAGTCGAGCACAAATTTACTTTGCGCCAATTGTCCAATCAATCATCATATTTAGGTAATTATTATAGGTAGTTATTTGATAAAATCTACCATTATCTTTCGTTTGACCACACAAAAAAATCAATAGTTCCTTCGTGTTTAATTACTTAGTATATTATTTAAACAAAAAGATGGGAGTAATTATTTATGGGGATGCGTATTGTTTCAAGCGGGAAAGGGAATAAAACAATTGTACCCCAATTTCAATAAGAATTGAGGTACTAAAATTTAAAAAAATCTAATCAGTTTAATAAATTACAAGTAGCGAAATAATCGATAGAAGAAAAATCTGAAGAATTAAAAAACGAACTGGTATTTCAATATTTCTAATACTACCTTTCAGGGAATTCATTAAAGCAATTCTCATAATACATTAATTTTTAATAGGTGATAAAACCTTAATTATTAATACTCAAATACTATTCCCGATCAATAAACTTAGACGTAAGTGTTTATTAAAGGTTGCTTTATTTCTTAAAAAAATCTCAATATTTTAAGAAATAGAATATTGGCAATACATCTTATTAAAAATAACCTACTGAATTTCATACACTTATTTCAAGTGATAAAAAATAATTTAATATTTAATTCCTGAACTTTTTTGTTTTAAGACTAAATAATCTTTTATTTGTTGTCGTATATGAAACAAACAGTTACTCATATAATTTCTACCAAAATCGATCGCATTCAGCAATCGAACAGTTCATCGTGGAACATGATGATGTGTATGATGATGACAAGATAATTGTCACAACGCATCGTATCTGAAAATCAAACAAATTTCAAAACAAACAGACCGGTGCGTAAGCAACGGTAGATTTTGATTGTAAGAACATTAACCATAAAAACTAAATACAATGTCTGATTTTCATTTTGAAACACTACAATTACATGCAGGGCATGATGTGGACGAAACAACGCTTTCGAGAGCAGTACCAATTTACCAAACCAGTTCTTACCTTTTTAAAGATTCGGAACATGCTGCTAATCTTTTTGGTCTAAAAGAGTTTGGCAACATTTATACTCGAATACAAAATCCTACCACGGATGTATTTGAAAAGCGTATCGCTGCATTGGAAGGTGGAGTAGGTGCTTTAGCAGTTGGATCGGGACAAGCAGCTCAATTTATTGCCCTCACTAACTTTTTAGAAGCCGGTGATAACTTTGTTTCCACATCCTACCTATACGGTGGTACTTACAACCAATTTAAGGTTCAATTTAAACGCCTGGGTATAAAAGTAAAATTTGTTGAAGGCGATGAACCTTCACTTTTTGAAGCAGCTATCGACGAAAATACTAAAGCTATTTACATCGAAACTATTGGTAATCCTCGTTTTAATATTCCTGATTTTGAAGCCATAGCTGCTATTGCTCAGAAACACAATATCCCACTGGTTGTAGATAATACTTTTGGAGCTGGCGGTTATTTATTTCGCCCAATTGAACATGGTGCCAATGTAGTAGTAGAATCAGCTACTAAATGGATTGGCGGACATGGTACTTCAATTGGTGGAGTAATTGTTGACGGCGGAAACTTTAATTGGGGCAATGGTAAATTTCCACAATTTACCGAACCATCAGAAGGGTACCATGGCATGAAATTTTGGGATGTATTTGGAGCCGGAAGTCAATTTGGCAACATTGCATTTATTATTAGAGCAAGGGTAGAAGGTTTGCGCGATTTTGGAGCGGCATTAAGTCCTTTTAATTCCTTCTTATTAATTCAAGGTTTAGAAACCTTATCACTCCGAGTAGATCGCCATGTTGAGAATGCACAAAAAATAGCCGAGTGGTTAGAAAATCATGAGAAAGTAGATTATGTGAGTTATCCAGGATTAAAATCAAGTGCCTATCACCAGCTGGCTAAAAAATACTTAAAGCGAGGATTTGGTGGTGTATTAAGCTTTAAAATTAAAGGTGGAACAGATGATGCTGACAAGTTTATTAACAATTTAAATTTAATCAGTCATTTAGCGAATATTGGTGATGCAAAATCTTTGATTATTCACCCTAGTTCAACCACTCACGAACAATTATCGCTCGAAGAACAAAAGGCTTCCGGTGTTGAGCCAGGCTTGCTTCGTTTATCTGTTGGAATAGAACATATCGATGATATTAAGGCAGATATCGAACAGTCATTTAATAATCTGTAAAAGTTTTATTCTTACAGATAATGGGTTATTATTGAATTATAACATGTTATTAATTAAAACTTTATATTAAAATCACCCCTCCAACCTCCCCTAAAGAGGGAGGCTAAGTCCCCTTCAGGGGATTTGGGGTATTTTTAAAACAATTAATTCGCTTTACTTTTGCAGACAGAGCATGAACCACAATAAACTTTAACCATGAAACAAAAATTAAACATCGGATTATTTGGATTCGGCGTAGTTGGACAAGGATTATATGAAGTATTACAAACCAGTCCTTCGTTTGATGCTGAAATTTCTAAAATTTGTGTTAAGAACAAGAAAGAAAGAAGTTTAGCAGACCATTTCTTTTGTTACGAAGCCGATGAAATATTAAACGATGATTCAATTAATACAGTTGTTGAATTAATTGATAATGCAGATGAAGCCTATCACATTGTAAAAAAAGCACTTCAAAAAGGTAAACATGTTGTTTCGGCTAATAAAAAAATGTTAGCTGAAAACATGCCAGAAATGCTTCAATTACAAAAAGAAAATAAGGTTTCTTTATTGTACGAAGCATCCGCTTGTGGAAGTATTCCTATCATACGTAACCTTGAAGAATATTACGACAATGATCTGTTATTATCGGTAACAGGTATTTTAAATGGATCATCAAACTACATTCTATCTAAAATATTTGATCATAACCAATCGTACCAAAGTGCGTTAAAAGATGCACAGGATTTAGGTTTTGCCGAAAGTGATCCTTCGTTTGATGTTGAGGGATACGATTCACTATTTAAGCTTATTATCTTAACCTTACATAGTTTTGGAACTGTAATTGATCCGAAGGATGTATTAACCTATGGTATTTCAAATATCTCAGATTTTGATATTCAATACGCTCGAGAAAAAGATTATAAAATAAAGCTTGTGGCCCAAGTTGAACGTCTTCAGGACAAGAATATTTCTTTATTTGTTCTACCGCGTTTCGTAAGAAAAGACAAATACATTTATAGCGTTGAAGACGAATTTAACGGTGTTGTAATTAAAGGAAAAGCCTACGACAAACAATTTATGTTTGGTAAAGGGGCAGGAGCGCATCCAACCGGATCAGCTGTATTATCAGATATTACCGCTTTGGCTCACAACTATGCATATGAGTATAAAAAATTGAACTATTCAGGTGGTTTTAACTATTCAAAAGAAAAAGCCATTGAATTATATGTGAGGTATAAAAATTCAGATGATTTGAAACATTTCAATTTTGAATCAATTTCAGAAGAATATACTGGGCCAGATAATTCTTATAAAATAGGACTGATAAAAATTTCAGAATTGCTTAAAATCAATTCAAAACTTCGTGAACTAGATATATTTATCGCAATTACAGGAAGAACTTTGAATTACTAGAATATTTGATGATAAATTATTGAATGAGCTTGTGGATTTATTTCTGCAAGCTTATTTTTATATGGCATCAATATGAACCGTTGCCTCAATATTGCATCGCTCCTTAATAATGTTTTCATACTTGGTAGCAATAATATGGCCTTTATCCAAACTAAAACTTCCGGGTAAATTAATATGAAATGTTAGTTCGGTATGATTACCGTATTGATGCACTAAAAAATGATGGGGCTGAATATCTTCGTCACTTACTTCCGCAGAAAATCCAATTATTTCTTCCTTTAAATCCTCATCAATAGCCTCGCCTAATAATATACTAATGTTCTCTTTTAGTATAGAATAAGTTGTATAAAACAGCAATAAAGAAACAATAATACCTAAGACACCATCTATCCACCAAAAATAATTACCAATAAATATTCCTATCAATATAATAACAGACGAAATAGCATCGGAGCGATGATGCCATCCATCAGCAACCATTGATTTTGAGTTCGTTTTCTTACCAATAAATATAGAATACTGAGCCATAATTTCTTTCACAATAGCAGAAATAACTGTAACAACTATAGCCAAAGTACCAAACTGAACCTCTTCGTGAGCACGAAGTTTAACAATGGACTCAACTAAGAAGTTAAAACCAATTACAGCTAACAAAATACCTACTACTAAAGAAGATACTAATTCTGCGCGGCCATGTCCATAAGGGTGATTATTATCTGCAGGTTTAGCTGATAATTTTAAACCAATTAAAACAGCTACGGATGAGATACTGTCGCTTAATGTATGCCAGGCATCAGCTATTATAGCGATTGAACCACTAACGATGCCAGCCCATAGTTTTATAGCAAATAAAGCAACATTAAGAATTATTGATACATAAGTTGCTAGTATACCAGTTTTGTTACTCATTATTCATCAATATAGAAGAAATCTGATATTATACGATCGGTGATAAACCGTTTCGATTTTGGAACCCGATAATACACATCATCTTTTTCAATGTTTCCTAGTTTAATTTGTTGAACTAATTCTTGTTCAAAAAAGCTTTTAATATCGTTATTAACACGCTTAATAAAATCCGAATTAAATCCTTTTAAAGTACGTAAACCAAGCATTATCCGTTCATTGTATATATCTGTGTCGGATAAAAGCTCTTCGTCCCAATACTTTTGTTTACCTTTTAGCTGTTCGTTATACTTTGATAAATGGCTAATATTCCACTTTCGCTTTTTCCCATCAAATGAATGAGCTGATGGGCCTAATCCTAAATACTTTTTACCCGTCCAATAATTACTATTGTGTTGAGATATTAGCTTACCATAGGCAAAATTTGATATCTCGTAATTACTGAATCCAGCTTCTTCAAGTTTACTAACCAAGTATTCAAACTGTTGTTCACTATCTTCTTCATTAATTTCCGTCAGTTTGCCTTTTTTAAGTAAATCGTAGTAAGGTGTTCCTTTTTCAATGGTTAAATGATAAGCAGAAATATGCTCAACTTTTAAGTCTAAGGCCATTTTTACATTTTTTTTCCACTCATCAAATGTCATGTATGGCAAGCCATAAATCAGATCTATACTAATATTATTGATACCTGATTTTTTAGCGATTTCAACTGCATTAATGGCTTGTTTGGCATTATGGCGTCGATTCATTTTACGCAAATGCGCATCAAAAAAACTTTGAATACCCATGCTAAGGCGATTAACACCTAGTTCAATCAAACCTTGAATATATGCTTCAGATACATCATCGGGATTGACTTCCATTGTAATCTCATCCAGTTCCGATAAATTTACGAAATCAGATAAACAATTAAATATACTTTGCAGTTCTTGTAAGGAAAGAACAGACGGAGTTCCTCCACCAAAATACAATGTGGATATTTGATTATCTTTAAAAAATGAAGCATTTAAGATAATTTCATCACAAATTGCTTCTAAAAAATCGCTTTTTAAAGTCTGATCTGTAGTTTTGTAAAAATCGCAATATGAACAACGCGAATAACAAAATGGAATATGTATGTAAATGCCCGCCATTACTGGAATTGTTTCACGTGAAACACTGTGTAGTAATGCTTTATTAACAGGTTTATCAACATTTTTTCAACAGTATTATATAGTTTATCAACAGTAAAAACCAAAAATGGCAAGAATAATTAGATATCATAAAACCCTATGCATTTTATTAGCTGTTACTATTTTAAGTTTAATGGATACCAGTAGAATTGAACCCGGTAATATAGTTACTATACCACATTTCGATAAAATTGTTCATTTCATAATGTATTTCACCCTCGCTTTTACACTAATGTTTGAATATTATCTACATCACAAGTATAAAATAACTAAAGGAATACAAGTACTTATCTTGCCTCTTATTTGGGGTGCAATAATGGAATTAGCTCAGCTATTATTAACAGATTATCGTGGAGCTGAATGGAAAGACATGCTTGCAAATACAGTCGGTATTATTTTAGCTTACTTCACTGTAAAACAGCTTAAAGACAATAGAATACTTGTTACATTAATACTGTTTCCATTTTTCAAAAAACCACTATAATTTTATGTAGTGACTCTTATCTTCCATATTGGTCATAATTTTTGAAATTGACTCTGTTTTGAAAAATTCAGTCATTTGTTTTCGTATAGAGCTATACTGATCATGCACCGGACAAGCATGTCCTTCTTGATTATTTGTTTTACAACTATGTAATCCAATCAAACAATTTGTAAATACATCTTCACCATCAATAATAGAAACAATATCATACAAAGTAATATCCTCTGGTTTTTTTCCAATACTAAAACCACCATGTGGACCTTTAGTACTTTTTAAAAGCTTCTGTTTTGCTAAGCTTTGTAGTATTTTACCCAAAAAAGGTGTTGGAATATCCAACTCTTTTGAAATGTGCTTTATGCCTATTCTCTTTCCTTCTTCTTCATTTACAGCTAGATAAATAACAGCTCTAATAGCGTACTTACAAGTATTTGATAACATCTTTCTATTGTTTGAAGGCTAAAATAAATAAAATCATTATAAAACCTTTAAGTCTTTTTATTCTTTCTTTATATAAGACTAAGTTTTTAACAACTCTTTAATACATCTAATAACCAAAAAAGCTACTAAAATACAATTTCAGCAGCTTTCCTTATACAATCCGTATTCCACATTTTTTAAAATAAGCAGATCTATAAAATAAATCCAATTACACAGGAATTTTATCAATTCGAGCTTGATGACGACCACCCTCAAATAAAGTAGTTACGAACTTTTCAACAATCTTAATAGCCTCTTCATTACTTACGTATCTACCAGGTATTGTGCAGATATTCGCGTTGTTATGAAGGCGTGCCATTTCACTAATTTCAACTGACCAACATAAAGCCGCTCTAATGCCTTGATGTTTATTAACAGACATATTAATACCATTTCCACTACCGCAAACAGCTATACCTATTTCATAGTCACCGTCTTCCACAGCAGAAGCCATCGGATGAGCGTAATCTGCATAATCTGTACTCTCTTCTGAGTGTGTTCCAAAATCCTTAACTTGAAAGTTATTTTTAATAAGGTATTCCTTTACTAATTCTTTTACTGGAAAACCAGCATGATCAGCAGCTAAAGCAATTGATTTAAAAATCATTTGTTGTGTTTTTTTTGCAAAGATAACAATGCATTTTATTGAAAATACAAATTGTGAATAAAGCTCTTAAAAATTGTTTAAAACTTGTGTACAACGCCTCATTACTTTTTATAATTTATGATTGATATTTTAAACTATTTTTACAATACAATGGAAGCTTCCAATAATACATGTTGATAGACGGTTTTTTTAAGGTCAATTTTTGAACAGTTTTAAACGTCATTTTAAACACAAAGAATAGAAGAAATTATTAAATTTGGCCATTATTAACCAATTGTTAATATAATTCAAAAGTGAATTACTTTCAATTGATTAAGCTTTATAAATACTGTTAATAAGTAGTTGATAGAGTATATTTATTCTTTAATAACTTTGGATCAAAGTATTTTTCAATAAAAATACTAACCTTGCTAACAGGATATTATCATTACTATATTTATTTATTATTTCTATCTCTATATGAATATAAAGAGTAGTTGGTTAAAAAGTGGATTTGTAGATGAGGCGATTCCAACTAGTGTAAATCTAAAAGAAGAGATAATTCGTTTGAAGAAGGAAAAGAACGCTATTATTATGGCGCATTTCTATCAGACTAACGAATTACAAGATATAGCCGATTTTGTTGGTGATAGTTTGGCATTAGCTCAAGAGGCTGCAAAAACCAAAGCTGATATTATTGTTTTAGCTGGGGTTCACTTCATGGGTGAAACGGCAAAAATTCTTTCGCCTGATAAACTAGTGTTAGTACCCGATTTAAATGCCGGATGTAGTTTGGCCGACAGTTGTCCGCCCGAAGCTTTTAAAAGCTTTGTTGATAATAATCCTGATCATACTGTTTTAACCTATGTAAATACAACGGCAAAAATTAAAGCTTTATCTGATATTGTTGTTACAAGTACCAATGCTAAAACAATAGTTGATAGTTTGCCAATGGATGAGAAAATCATATTTGGTCCTGATCGTAACCTTGGTAACTACTTAAACAGTGTAACTGGTAGAGATATGTTGTTATGGGATGGTGCTTGTCATGTACACGAAAAATTCTCGGTTGAAAAAATAATTGAGTTAAAAAAGGAATATCCTGAAGCAATAATATTAGCACATCCTGAGTGCAAACAGCCACTTTTGGTATTGGCGAATTATGTTGGTAGTACAGCTGCATTATTAAAGTATTCTACAAATAGTGATGCAAATGATTTCATTGTGGCTACCGAATCAGGTATTATTCATCAAATGAAAAAATCAAGCCCTAATAAGAATTTTATTCCTGCTCCACCTAATGATTCTACATGTGCATGTAATGATTGTGAGTACATGAAGTTAAATACCATGGAAAAGTTATATAATTGTTTAAAATTTGAGTGGCCTAATATCGACGTAATAGAAGAGATTCGAAAAGATGCGGTAAAACCCATAAATCGAATGTTGGATATTTCTGCCAGTAAAGGTTTATAATTAAGGAATTAGCTAATTTGTAAATGGAAAAATTGGAGTATTCTCTTTCTATCTTGCTAGTTGAAGATAATGTTTTAAATCAGAAACTTATCTATTTAAATCTGTGTAAATATGGATTTAAGATAGACATTGCTAACAATGGTCAGGAAGCTTTAGATAAGTTAAAAATAGGTGTTTATGATCTAATTTTAATGGATTTAATGATGCCAGTAATGGATGGTCTTGAAACAACTGTTGCCATTCGAAATAATGAGCTTACTACAAAGGAACATATGCCTATAGTTGGTTTAACTGCAAATACATATGATGCTGATCGGGAAAAATGTTTAGCTCATGGTATGGATGAATACATGGCTAAACCATTTGATTTACAGGAGTTTTTCAATAATTTAAAAAAATTGCAGTTAATCTAAATAAGGTTTATGGATTTTGATATTCGGGGTAATGAGGGAGAAGAATTTGATGTTGAAAAACAATTAAGGCCTTTAAAATTTGATGATTTTAAAGGGCAGGATAAAGTAGTTGAAAACCTCGAAATATTTGTAAAAGCTGCAACCATGAGGGGTGATGCCCTTGATCATGTTTTACTACATGGTCCTCCTGGTTTGGGTAAAACCACCTTATCAAATATAATTGCTCATCAGCTAAATGTTGGGTTTAAATTAAGTAGTGGACCCGTTTTGGATAAACCTGGTGATTTAGCTGGTATTTTAACAAGTTTAGAGGAGAATGACGTACTATTTATAGATGAAATACATCGTTTAAGTCCAGTTGTTGAAGAGTATTTATATAGTGCAATGGAGGACTTTAAAATCGATATAGTCATTGATAAAGGCCCGGGTGCACGAAGTATTCAATTGGATCTTAATCCGTTTACACTCATTGGAGCCACTACACGTAGTGGATTATTAACCGCTCCGTTGCGAGCTCGTTTTGGTATTAATTGTCATCTCGAATATTATAATACTGATACAATTGCAGGTATAATTGAAAGATCTGCAGATATTCTCAAGGTAAGAATCCACGAAAATGCGTCTATTGAAATTGCCAGAAGAAGCCGTGGTACACCACGAATAGCAAATGCTTTACTACGTCGTGTTCGTGATTTCGCCCAAGTAAAAGGCAATGGTACCATCGATCTTGAAATTAGTAAGATTGCATTAAATGCCTTAAACATTGATCAACATGGCTTGGATATTATGGATCATAAGATCCTGATAACATTAATTGATAAATTTGGTGGAGGTCCTGTTGGTGTAAATACTATAGCAACAGCTGTAGGTGAAGATGCTGGTACTATTGAAGAAGTGTATGAACCCTTTTTGATTATGGAAGGATTTCTTAATCGTACTCCGAGAGGGCGAATGGCTACAGCATCGGCGTATGAACATCTTGGTAAAGAAAATACCTTAAATCAAGGTTCACTTTTTAGTTAAATTTTGTGAGTAAGTTAAAGAAGTTAGCCGGTGAAACGGTGATATACGGTGTAAGTACAATACTTGGACGTTTGTTAAATTGGCTTTTAATGCCTTTTTATATTCGCACACTCGATCCTGAACAATTCGGTGGAGTTGTAAATATTTATAGTTACATAGCTGTTCTACTAGTGCTTTTGACATTTGGTTTTGAAACTGGTTTTTTCCGATTCGCAACCAAAAACAATCATAAAAGTCTAATTAAATCATTAAGTTTTACGGTAGGTCTGTTTTCAATTGTATTAGTAATCTTCAACATACTATTTAGTAATCAAATTCATACAATTCTAGGGAATGAATTCTTATTAAAAGAATATTTCATTTATGCTGCTGTTTTGGTTGGTATTGATGCTGTTTGCAGTTTACCTTTTGCTGAACTCCGATTTTTAGATCGAACACTCAAGTATGCTGGATTACGCTTCTTTCAAGTGATACTGACTATTCTTTTTAATGTCTTTTACCTGGTATTATGCCCTTATTTATTAGATAATGGATATGAGTGGGTCAATTATATTTATAACCCTTTAAATAGGCTTAAATACGTTTTTGTTTCAAATTTGATTAGTTCTGGTTTAATAATGTTGGTGTTGTTACCTTCTATATTTCGGAAAACTGCCAATTTTGATTTTTCTTTGGTTAAATCAACTGCTAAGTATTCGTATCCTATTATGATTGTAGGCCTTTTTGGAATGTTGATTCTTAATGTCGATAAAATACTAATGCCGCATTTATTGAATAAAGGAGCAATGGAGGCATTGGCTATTTATGGTGCTAATTTTAAGATTGGTGTATTGATGGCTTTATTCATTCAATCCTATCGTTTGGCTTTTGAACCATTCTTTTTTAAAGAAGGAAAAAATAATGCATCAAAGGAGCTTTACGCGGTAATT
Source organism: Carboxylicivirga fragile (assembly GCA_025499625.1). Taxonomy (GTDB): domain Bacteria; phylum Bacteroidota; class Bacteroidia; order Bacteroidales; family Marinilabiliaceae; genus Carboxylicivirga; species Carboxylicivirga fragile. The sequence goes on from JAFMVD010000005.1 coordinate 68,799, forward strand.
TTAAAATACTTTGTAATATTTGGCATACTCATCTATGTCGGTGTTTTGCTGTTAATCGATGTAGTTAATTTATTATTACTACCTGATTATATTGAAGGTAATATTATAATTCCATATATCTTACTAGGACAACTGTTTTTTGGTATTTATTACTCTTTATCGCTCTGGTATAAATTAACAGATCGTACTCATTATGGTGCTTATATTAGCGGATTTGGTGCATTTTTGGTATTAATTTTAAATCTTATATTGGTACCTAAATTTGGTTATCTGGGAGCTGCTATTTCTTCTTTTATTTGTTTTTTAGGTATGATGGTTGTTTCTTATTTATACGGTCAAAAATTTTACCCCATTAATTATCCTCTAAAAACTATATTAGCTTACATATTGTCAGGTATTTTACTTGTAAAAATTGTTAATTTACTTCTGATTGATAACGATTTATTTTATTTAGCTATTAAAGGGTTTATATTTGTAAGTTATGTCTTCATAATTTTTAAGATAGAACATAAAGCTTTTAACAAGGTTATTTCCTAAACACAAAATTTTTATGACACAGGTAAAAATTGTAAATAAAGGTAAACACCAATTACCAGCCTATAGTACTGTTCATTCCTCGGGTATGGATTTACGTGCTAATATTGATGAATCAATTATTATAAAACCATTGGAACGCGTATTAGTACCTACTGGTTTATATATGCAATTACCTGAAGGTCACGAAGCACAAATTCGCCCAAGAAGTGGTTTAGCTGCAAAATTTGGTATTACTGTTTTAAATACGCCTGGTACCATAGATGCTGATTATCGTGGAGAGATTAAGGTGATATTGGTTAATTTATCTTCCGACGATTTTGAAATTAAAGATGGAGAGCGTGTTTGTCAGATGATTATTTCTAAATATTCTAAGGTTGAATTAGAATTGGTTGAGTCTTTAGAAGAAAGTGATCGTGGAGCTGGTGGATTTGGGCATACTGGAACACATTAAAATTATATTCAAATAGTGAAGTTAATTATAATCTCATGAAACAAGCCATAAGAATCCCGATAATTATCGGAACTCACACCCGAGGATGGTTAACGTTTGGGAGTTCCATCTGACTTTAAGAAATAAAAATATAAACAGATGAAATATATATTAATAGCATCTTTAGTTGTAATTTCCTTTGCTTGTAAAACGAGTTCAAAGATTACAAAAAAGGATGTTAGTGTTGAACAAATTAAAAAGGTTCAATTAAGCGATACTGAGAAAAGAAAATTTGATTATTTCTTTTATGAAGCCAGTCGCGAAAAAATGAAAGGTAATATTGAGAAAACAGTCATGTATTTAAGTGAATGTTTAAAGATTGATCCTACTAGTAGTGCTTCAATGTACGAATTGGCTAACATTCTTGTTAATGGTAATGAAGTTGTTAAAGCTCAAGGTTTGCTTGAAAGAGCCATTTTAATTGAGCCAAATAATATTTGGTATAAATTGTTGTTAGCGCAATTGTATCAGCAAAATCAGTTAGGCGTAAAAGCTATACAACTGTATGAGGATATTGTTGAAACTAATCCTAATAACGAGGAGTATTTATATGGTTTAGCCCAAATATATGCTCAAAACGGTAAATTTGATAATGCCATTGACGCCTACGAGAAACTTGAGAAGTTAGTTGGTTTAAATGAGGTTATTATTGTTGAGAAAGAAAAAATATATCTTGAATTAGGTAAAAATAAAGATGCTTTAAATGAGTTAGAAAGATTAACTAAGAAGTATCCTGAAGAAGCTCGCTATTATGGCTACATAGCTGATTATTATCTCTACCTTAAAGATTATCAAAGTGCAAATTCCTTTTATTACAAAGTTCTTGATAAGGATCCTAACAATGGAATGGTCTATTTTAGCCTTGGTAATTTGGCCTTAACACAAAAGGATACAACTAGTTTTATTGATCATTATACCAAAGGTTTATATAATAAAAGTACGCCTTTTGAAGTTAAATTTCAGCGAATTATACCATTGTTGGTTGACGGAAATGAATTTAATGAATCAAACGCATTTATTGAGGACTTTTTATTGATTCTAACGGAGGTGCATCCCTTTGAGGCTAATTCATTTATTTATCTAGGTAATTATTATAAGGCAACCAATAAAAAGAAGAAAGCTATTAGTGCTTTCAAAGATGCCTTGTCTATTGAAGAAAGTAATGAATTAATATGGCAAGAGTACTGTCTTTTGCTTATAGATGATTCTCAGTTTGAAGAATTATACAGTACTACTACGAATTTGATTGTTAAGTTTGATACTAATGCTTTTTTCTACCTAATTGGTGGTTCTGCCGCTATGCAAATTGATAAGGATGAAGAAGCTTTAGCGATGCTGATGGAAGGAATCCAGTTTTCGGAGTCTAATCCTCCGCTTAAATCACAGTTTTTTGCAATTATTGGAGATGTCAACTTTGAATTAGGTAATAGTAAGGAAGCTTTTGAATCCTATGATAATTCTTTAAAATTAGATGAGTTCAATATTGTTGTTCTAAATAATTACAGTTATTACTTAACGCTTGAAAATCGTGATCTGGATAAGGCTGAACGCATGAGTAGTAAATGTATTGAGATGGAGCCTGGTAATTCGACTTACCTCGATACTTATGCTTGGGTTTTGTTCAAACGAGAACGCTATTTTGAGGCTAAATATATCATAGAAAGAGCTATCGATAATGGTGGAAGTGATAGTGATGTTATTGTTGAGCATTATGGTGATATACTTTTTAAAAATGGCGATATTGATGGTGCTTTGGTGCAATGGATTAAATCCTTAGAAATGGGAAATGAAAGTAAAACATTGCCTGAAAAAATTAAATCTAAAAATTATATTGAAGAGTGAATATTCGATTAATCTTTTTTCTTTTTGTCAGTTTAATTTTATTTGGTTGTAGTAGTACTACTAAATATTATAATAATAAGGGTGAGTTACGTAATATTTCTGATGCTCGTTTAATTAACAGTGTAGAAAATGAGTTTATTACCTGCGATAATTTGCTTTTAAAGCGCTTTAAAGCCGATTATATAATTGGGGATGATAATAAATCTTTCAAAGGTAATTTGTTATTAACTAGAGATAGTTCCATTATTGTGTCAATTACGCTTGTCAAGGAATGGTTTCGTATAAAATTATCACCTGATAAAGTCGAAATATTAGATCGTAGAAAGAGAGAATACATTGTGGGTGATTATAGTCTTTTATGGGATAAGTTTATGATAGAAATAGACTATAATATTGTGCAATCTATAATTTTAAATGAATTATATGCTTATCCTATTGTAGCTGATAATAAAGATGGAATTAAGAAATACAAACATTATTTGGGTGATGAAGTTTATTTATTGAAATCGTTGAAGAATAGACATGTTTCCAGGATGAATAAGCCAAATTATTCTGGACGCCCTATTATGCACGAATTTACTGTACTTCCTGAAATCTTTAAAGTTTCTCAAACCTATTTACACGATTTTGGTTCCGATACCAAATTGAATATTGAATATTCTAATTTTATTGAAACAGGTAAAGGTTTTTATGCAACAGAGTTATCTTTAAAGGGACAAAAATCAAAATCGGAGTTTTCTATTAATCTACAATTTAATGATGTAGAGTTTGATAGTGAATCAAACATCGGATTTAAAGTTTCATCTAAATATAAGGTGGTTAATTTATTAAATGATAATTAGATATTCCATATTGTTTATCATAGTCATGCTCAATCTTTTGAATGGGTACGGACAAAGTGTCTCTGATCTTGAGAAAGAAAAGAATGCCATTGAAAAAAGTTTAGCAAATTCTAATGCTCTACTTAAGAAGTATTCTAAAGAAAAAAGAAAATCTTTCGTAAGTATTCGTTTGTTAGACAAACAAATCAGTGATCGTCAACGATTAATTACAATTTTAAATGATGAAATTAATTGGTTGGATGAGGATATAGCGACATTAAAAATGGATATTGAGCATTCAAAAAGTGAATTGAATGAATTAAAAAAGCAATATGCAACGTTAATTGATAAATCCTATCGTAACCGTCAAAAATACAACGAGCTAACTTTTTTTCTTGGAGCTGGTTCCTTTAATGAGGCATATCGAAAGTTCATTATTTTAAAGGAATACAATAAGTTTCGTCGTAATCAAGGTATTCTTATTAAGCAGCAAACCGAAGAATTGGAACAAAAGCAGGTTTTATTGGAAACAAAATTGCTTGTGCAAACCAATGCTTTGAAAAAGGTTAACGATGAGAATGATCAATTATTACTTAGTAAAACTAACTTAAGTCGGTCAATAAATAAGTTACAGCAAAAAGAATCAAAAGTTAAAAAACGAATTAGAGCGAATAAAAAGGCCTTAAAAAAACTTGAGGATGAAATTGTTCGTTTAATTAAAGAAAGTGCAAAAGAACCGGTTATTTTTTCTGATTTTGATAAGTCTAAAGGCAAATTACCTAGTCCGTTAACCGATGGTATTATCATACGACGCTTTGGTGAACATCAGCATCCAGTTTTAAAGTATGTAAAAATACACAATAATGGTATTGATATTCAAACAACAAATTCGAATAGTTCTGCGTTATGTGTATTTGATGGTGTTGTTTCGCGTATAGTATCCATACCTGGTTATAACAGGGCTGTTTTAGTACGTCATGGCCACTTTCTTACAGTATATGCAAATTTAAGTAGTGTAAGTGTAAAAACAGGTGAAACAATAAAAATGGGTCAAACAATTGGTAAAGTATACAGAGGAGATGGAGAAAATTCTGGTGTTCTACATTTTGAATTATGGCAAGAAAGTAAAAAAATTAACCCTGAATTATGGCTTTCTAAGTAAATATGTCATATTTTTCTAAAAAAATGGAACACTTTTGTTTACTTTGAGTATAAACTATAAATGTGGCTAAAATTGCCACTAGTAAATGTGTCATATTTACATTGATATTAAAATTGATTATTAATGGAACTTATAGTGGATAAAATAGTTTTTAATTCTGAAACAAAAAACATCAATATAGTTGAAAAGTTAATTGATGATTTATCTAATCAATATGATTTACATAGTGATGTGTACGGTAAATTATTGTTAGGTGTTGTTGAAGGTGTTAACAATGCTATTGTACATGGTAATCGTCTTTCTAAAGATAAAAATGTTACTGTACAGTATTCCATTGATGATAAGCATATTGAATTTATCATAACAGATGAAGGAACTGGCTTCGATTATACGAATGTTCCGGATCCAACTAAACCTGAAAATTTAGAAAAGACACATGGACGAGGTATTTTTCTAATGCATCATTTGGCGGATGAAATTGAATTTGAGGAGGAAGGTAGTGTTGTTAAAATGATTTTCAATTTGTAATAAGTGATTAATTTTCAATCTGAATCAGATAGTTTACCAAGTGAAATTGATAATGGATTAATATCTTGGATTGAAAGAGTTATCTTATCTCACAATTGTAAATGTGGCGAATTAAACTATTTCTTTTGTTCAGATGAATACATTTTACAAACTAATCGTGATTTTCTTAATCATGATTATTATACAGATATTATAACTTTTGACAATTGTATTGGAAATATTATTACTGGTGATTTAGTCATTAGTTTAGATACTGTTAAGTCAAATTCTGTTTTGTTATCGATAGATTATACGAGCGAATTACATCGTGTAATTATTCATGGAATTCTACATTTAATTGGTTTTAAAGATGCATCGGATGATGATAAACGTGTAATGCGTCAACAAGAAGATGCCGCGTTGAAGTTATTGCCAACTTTTCTGTAATTTTACTGTTTATATTTTAGTAAATATTTTTAGATGGATTTTAAGTACGATGTAATTGTCGTAGGTGGTGGGCATGCTGGTTGTGAAGCTGCAGCTGCTGCGGCTAATATGGGTAGTAAGGTTATGTTAATAACCATGGATATGTCGCGTTTTGCACAAATGTCTTGCAACCCTGCAGTGGGTGGAATTGCGAAGGGACAGATTGTTCGTGAGATTGATGCCTTGGGTGGTTATATGGGAATTATAACTGATAAGAGTTCTATTCAATTTAGAATGTTAAATAGATCTAAGGGTCCTGCTATGTGGAGTCCAAGAGCACAATGTGATCGTATGGTATTTTCAGATGAATGGCGCTCACAATTGGAATCGATGCCTAATGTTTTTTTCTGGCAGGATACTGTTTCTGATTTTATTATTCAAGATAACATAATTAAGGGTGTTACAACAAAAAATAATGTCACGTTCAAGGCAGATGCTGTTATTTTAACAACTGGAACCTTCTTAAATGGCTTAATGCACATTGGATCAGTTAGTTCCGAGGGTGGCCGAGTATCTGAACCTAGCTCAAAAGGATTAAGTGAAACGCTATTTTCGCATGGTTTTACTGTAGGACGTATGAAAACGGGTACACCTGTAAGAATTGATGAAAGAAGCATCGATTTTTCGAAGTTACAAGAACAAAAGGGCGAGGAGACTAATCATCGTTTTAGTTACCTGCCTGGTTCTAATAAAATATTAAAACAACGAAGTTGTTACATTACTTATACCAATAAAAAAGTACATGCAAAACTTGAGGAAGGTTTACATGAATCTCCAATGTATAATGGTACCATACAAAGTATAGGTCCAAGGTATTGTCCTAGTATTGAAACTAAGATTGTAACTTTTTCTGATAAGGATAGACATCAATTATTTCTCGAACCTGAAGGACAATCAACCATTGAGTATTATCTAAATGGTTTTAGTAGTTCTTTATCTTTAAATTGTCAAGTTGAATCTTTAAAACTTGTGGAAGGTTTAGAAAATGTAAAAGTATTTAGACCAGGTTATGCGATTGAATATGATTTTTTCGATCCAACACAATTACGTCATACTCTAGAGACTAAGTATATTTCTAATTTATATTTTGCTGGTCAAATTAATGGTACAACTGGATATGAAGAGGCAGCTGCACAAGGAATTGTTGCTGGAATTAATGCGCATTGTAAAATTAATAATCGTGAAGAATTTATATTATCTAGAGATCAAGCTTACATTGGTGTATTAATTGATGATTTAGTGACTAAAGGAGTTGATGAGCCTTATCGAATGTTTACTTCAAGAGCTGAGTATCGAATTTTACTACGTCAGGATGATGCAGATTCACGTTTAACACCATTGAGTTATAAGATCGGTTTAGCTTCAAAATCTCGTTATGATTATTTACAGGAAAAGAATTCATTCAAAAATGAATTGATTAAATTCATTCGCTCTTATAGCGTAAAAATGGATAAGACCAATGACTGGCTAAAATCTAAAGGAACTACTGCATTAAAACAAGGAGTTAAGTTAATTGATATTCTTAATAGACCTCAGATTTCGATAATGGATATTTACGATTTCTTTAATGATTTTAAAACTAAATGTAATGAAATTCCCGAGGAAAGATTGTTAGAAGTACTCGAGTCTGTTGAAGTATCAGTGAAGTATGAAGGATATATTAATAGAGAACGGGTATTAGCTGATAAGTATAAACGTTTAGAAAATATTAAAATTAAAGATCGATTTGATTACCCAACCTTGCTTTCAATATCAACAGAAGGTCGTCAAAAGTTGGAGAAAATTAATCCAGAAACAATTGGGCAGGCTAGTAGAATATCTGGTGTTTCACCAAGTGATGTGAATGTGCTATTAGTTTTATTGGGGAGGTAATGTTTCACGTGGAACAAATTATATAAATTTATGACTATATCAGGGAATATTGTAGATGTTGTTAATAGAAGAATATTTGGTGGAATTATTCATTTGAAAGATGGCAGAATTCAATCTATTATAACTTCAACTGATAAATTTCAAAATTATATTCTGCCTGGTTTGATCGATTCGCATGTACATATCGAAAGTAGTATGTTGGTGCCATCCCGATTTGCCCATATGGTTGTTCCACGTGGAACGGTTGCTGTTGTTTCCGATCCTCATGAAATAGCTAATGTATTAGGTAGAGACGGTGTAGAATATATGATTAAGGATGGTGCGCGAGTACCATTAAAATGTTTTTTTGGAGTTCCTTCCTGTGTACCGGCAACCAGTTTTGAATCTGCTGGAGGTAAAATTGACAGTGCTGATATAGAATATTTATTCTCACGTGGAGCTAATTTTTTAGCAGAAATGATGAATTTTCCAGGTGTTATTTATGGAGATTCAGAAGTAAAAAAGAAATTAGATATTGCTAAAAAATACAATAAACGCATAGATGGACATGCACCTGGTTTAAGTGGAGATGATTTAATTAAATATGCTCAGGCTGGAATAAGTACAGATCATGAATGTTCTACCATAGAAGAAGCGATACAGAAGATTAAGTTGGGTATGCTTGTTCAAATACGAGAGGGGAGTGCGGCTCGAAATTTTGATGCTTTACATGAATTAATTCGAAGTCATCCTGATAAAGTAATGTTGTGTACCGACGATAGTCATCCGGATTTAATAAAAACTAAAGGGCATATTGATAGATTAATTCGTCTAGGTTTGAGCAAGGGTTATGATATTTTTGAATTATATCAAACTGCACTTATTAATCCAGTCTCACATTATGATTTGCCTGTTGGTATGTTACGTGTAGATGATCCTGCTGATTTTATTGTAGTTGATAATTTGCAAGATTTTAATGTAAAGCAAACATATATTAATGGTATAAAGGCAGCTGAAAATGGCACTGCTCTATTTGATTTAATGCCTGTTGATACCGTTAATAATTTTGATTGTAATAATATTTCAGCTTCAGATTTATCAATTATTGCTCCATATGATCATCCAGTTGTTCGTGTAATTGAATGTGAAGATGGAGAATTATTAACGAATGAATTTATTTGGCATCCAAATATTAAGAAGGGTAGTGAAGTAACATCAGATATCAATGCAGATATTCTAAAGATAGTTGTAATTAACAGGTATGAAAAAGCGCCAGTTTCAGTTGGCTTTATTAAAAACTTTGGTTTACAACAAGGAGCATTGGCTAGTTCTGTTGCTCACGATAGTCATAATATAGTCGCAGTTGGTTGTGATGATGAGTCGTTGGTTAATGTCGTTAATGGTATTATTGGATCGAAAGGAGGGATTGCTGCTTATAATGATGGACTGTCTATCCAAGTTGATTTGCCTGTTGCAGGCATCATGTCTGATCAAACAGGAGATGTGATCAGTGAGAAGTATACACAATTAAATGAATTTGTAACAGAACTTGGTGTAAATATGAATGCGCCTTTCATGACACTTGCCTTTATGTCTTTATTGGTAATTCCTAATTTAAAGATTGGAGACAAAGGATTATTTGATGTAAGCACCTTCCAATTTACTGATCTGTTTATGCCTAATGAAACAATCTAAACAAATACTAGAAGCATTATCTACACAGGTAAAAGCTTTACCTCATTTACCTGGCGTTTATCAATACTATAATAGTGAAGGTAAAATCATATACATTGGTAAGGCAAAAGATTTAAGAAAACGTGTTGCTTCTTATTTTAGTAAAACCCATGATGATGGTAAAACGAGGATACTGGTAAGAAATATTTTTGATATAAAACACATTATTGTGGATAGTGAAGAAGATGCTTTGCTATTAGAAAATAACTTAATAAAAAAATATCAACCCAGATATAATATCCTATTAAAGGACGATAAATCTTTTCCTTGGATTGTTGTCAAGAATGAGCGTTTTCCAAGGGTTTTTCAAACCCGAACTTTTGTAAGAGATGGAAGTTTCTATTTTGGCCCATATACTTCAATGGGAATGGTTCGAACTCTTCTGGATTTATTTAAGCAACTATATCCTTTACGTACATGTAAGCATAATTTAAGTGAAGCAAATGTTGCTAGGGGCAAGTATAAAGTTTGTCTTGAGTATCATATTGGTAATTGTAAAGCACCCTGTATTGATGAATATAGTGAAAGTATTTACAACGAACATATTGATGCGATAAAGGATATACTTCAAGGTAATATATCAAGCGTGATTAAATATATGAAGAATGTAATGTTTGATTATGCAAAGAATCTTGAATTTGAGAAAGCGGAAGATATAAAGAGACGAATTGGTTTATTGGATTCTTATCAAAGTAAGTCAACAGTCGTTAATCCAAAGATGAGTAATGTTGATGTGTTTTCTATTATTGAAGATGAAAAGGCAGGATACGTCAACTTTATTCGTGTTGTAAATGGTAGCATAATTCAATCGCACACAATGGAATTTATTAAACGATTGGATGAATCTAAAGAGGATATTTTATTAATGGCTATATCCGAAATGCAAATACGTTTAAAGCTTCTATCACGTGAAATATTGATTCCATTTAGGTTAAAATATAGTTTATCGAATTCCAGTTTTGTTGTTCCTAAGATTGGTGATAAGAGAAAGTTATTAGATTTATCGGAACGAAACGTTAAATATTACCGTCTGGATAAATTGAAGCAACAAAGTATAATGAAAAAGGAGCCGCGTGAAGATCGATTGATGAAATTAATTCAATCAGATCTGCGCCTAAAAAGTTTGCCTCGTCACATTGAATGTTTTGATAATTCAAATATACAAGGAACAAATCCTGTAGCAGCCTGTGTTGTTTTTCGAAATGCGAAACCTTATAAAAAGGACTATCGGCATTTTAATATTAAAACGGTAATTGGAGCTAATGATTATGCATCGATGGAAGAGGTCGTCTTTCGTAGATATAAACGTTTAAAGGAAGAGAATCAAGGTTTACCGCAGTTAATTATTATTGATGGAGGTAAAGGGCAACTCGGTGCTGCAGTGAATGCATTAAAGAAATTGGATTTAGAGAATGATATTGCGATAATAGGAATCGCAAAACGATTAGAAGAAATTTTTTATCCTGGAGATCCGGTTCCTTTATATCTTGATAAAAATACTGAGTCGTTAAAGGTAATTCAACATTTAAGAAATGAGGCGCACCGATTCGGAATTACTTTTCATAGACAAAAAAGATCCATCAACTTTATTAATTCTGAACTTGATAATATTCCAGGTATTGGGGAGAAGACAATCGAGGTAGTAATGACACATTTTAAGTCATTGAACAAAATAAAAGCAGCTACATTACAAAATTTGGAGTCAGTAGTGGGCAAGGATAAGGCTAAAAAAATCTATTCGTTTTTAAATTCAAATAAAGAAACATAACTATCAGTAAGTCAGTGTTATGAATAGATGAGTGTATTATTTAAATTATGGTCTAAAAAGTGTCAATAAGTCACTTTTTGAAATATTTGCATAAATCAATTCACTAAAAAAAATATTAAGTTTATTTACATCAAATTCAAGCCCAATTATCGATTTACTAATTTGATCTAATAATTCTTGATTTATACTATTTGTGTTTTTTAAATGACATTCCGTTATTACGCCCTTTGTAATTTTGGTTTCATTATAACAACGGGTACCATCTTCCAATTTAATCCGCTTCTTAAATAAATAGTCTGGACTATACCCAAAGTTCCAATTCCAGGTATTGTATTTTTCTTTTACCAGAGAATTTATCAATGTGTTAGCTTCTGCGCTTATATGAGATTCTTTTGAACCTGGGAAGTAATTGAGTAGATATTCAAATATGTAGTTAGAAAAGGATTTGAAATCTAAATTATTCGTGTAAGGTTGGATATTACAGACTTCGCTTCTAACAGATTTAACTGCCTTATCTTTAAATTGTAAGGGATTCGTTTTTAAAGCATTATTTAATACATCCAAATCAGAATCAAAAAGGAGCGTACCATGATGCATAACTCTGTTTTTAAAGACGTGAGATGCGTTTCCTGATATTTTTTTATGATTTATTTGAATGTCATGCCGTTTACCAAAATGGGCCTCTATACCAAGGTTTTTTAAAGCACTAATTATTGGTTTAGAATATTCGGCAAAGTTAACAAGTTGGGTTTTTTTACCACTTTTAATAAAACAGAAATTAAGATTATTTAAATCGTGATAAACAGTACCACCGCCAGAAAGGCGGCGGTGAACTGAAATCTTATTTTCACTGGTATAATCAATATTAATTTCTGCTAATGCATTCTGATGTTTTCCAACAATTATAGATGGTTGATTTACATATAGAAAGAATAAATCATCGGAAGTATGACGTAATAAATACTCTTCAGTGGCTAAATTGTATGCTGCATTTGTATTTTTACTTCTAATTCCTATCATTCGTTGTCTTTAATGTAGAATAACCTTTTGGGTTGAAAATTGTTTGATTTCGCTGGTAATTTTTAAATAATACAAGCCTTTTGGAAGGTGACTTAGTTGAATGGTTTTTTTATTAAAATTCGCGCTTATTTCGCTATAAACAACTTTACCACTGATATTGTATAAATGTAAGCTTAAACTATGAGCTTCAAAATCTCCTTCAACGTTTATTTCACCCTTACTAGGGTTAGGATATAGCTTAAAACTATGTATTATTTCTTCATTTATATCGGTTGATACAGGAACACCAGTGACTAATATATCATCTAACTGCCAGGTAGTTGTTTTACCAATGCCGTCACCGCCTGAGTATTTAAACGCTACGTGAAATGTACCAGAATAAGCACTTAAATCCAAGGCATCAATTAGTGTGAAATCATTAGAATATTCATTTGCAGGTGCAAAAGGCTGTGAGAAACTTAGTTCTGTTTTAGTACTATTCCACGGATTGTTTCCTGAATAGTTTGTAAGGATATATGCTTGAATTGTTGCCCCATTGTCGTAGCCTCCTTTAAGTTTAAAACTTAATTCACAGTTTTCGTAATCACTTACATCAATTTGTGATGTTACAAGCCAAGCATCATTATTGCTATCTCCACTTTGGTATGATTTTAATTCTGCATAATTATTTGAACCATAAAAGTTTTTACAATTCCAGGTAATGTTACCAGTCTCAGCACTATTCGTCCAGTTGCTTAAATTGATTGTATTGTCAACTGAGCAAGTTTCAAAATCTTCGAAGAAAATAGTCGTTGGGTTCGGGTCAGGATCCGGACCAGTTCCACCACTATTGCTTGGATCCCATATTTTTAGTACATATTCAGGATGGTTAATAAAAGGATTGGCGTTACCTTGAAATTTATAGATTTCTTTATTTCTAGCTATTTCTTTATCACTCACCGGATCTTGATTGTGCCATTTAATCAATAAATTTAATTGCCAATCTTTAAATACTTTATCTGAACTACCATCTAATATAGCGTCTGCTGTACCGTTGTTTTCCCAGTTTGCAATTACATTTTCGTAGCGCGTAGCAACATAAAAAAGACAACGAGCGATGTCACCTTTATATTCATCTATTGGTTCAAAAGATGTTCCTGAATATCCATTAAATGAACTATTTCCACGTTTACTACCATTAGTTGAAATCCATTCATAAGAAGTAACTTCACTAAATGGGAAACTTCCTCTCTGTCCATTTACTTTGCCATCAGAAGGAATAACATGGTGAGCATCATTTTTCATAGGAGATGCTTTACTAAACCAGCTTTGCGGAACTAGATGTTCACGATTATAGCACGTTCCTTCTGGACCAACATTGCCACATTGATCTGTACCGAATGTATATTCATATGCGGGTGTTCCGCCTGGAACATCGGAATACATATCCCAAACTTTACCGTTTGATTTTACATCTGATTCACGATAACACGTCCAAAGAGCTGTATATCCTTTGTCGGAATGATCTTTAATAATGTTGTAAAGTTCAGTTTTTAATGCATATCCGGTTTTTCCTTCTGCTGAACTGTAATAGTCGGTCGGTATTTGAGCAAAAATAGCACCGGAAATAAAAAGAAAAATGAATGGTAAAAGTCTAATTTTCATACTAATATATTAATATTATTAATTTATTACTTATTCTTATTATTATGATACAAATATAAGTATTATTTTACGGCCTTTATTAAGAAAAGGTTATGCGTGTAGTAATTCAACGAGTAAAACAAGCTTCGGTTAGTATAAACGGTATTCTTAAATCTTCTATATCAAATGGTTTGATGATTTTTGTAGGCATTGAAAATGAAGATGGTCCGGATGATATTAATTGGTTGGCCAATAAAATTTACGGCTTACGTATTTTTGATGATGTGCAGGGTGTTATGAATTGCTCGATAAGGGATGTTGAAGGTGAAATTCTGCTTATAAGTCAATTCACTTTACATGCTAAAACTAAAAAGGGAAACAGACCTTCCTATATTAAGGCGGCTCGACCTGAGCATGCTATTCCTATTTATGAGCAATTTATTGCTAAATTAGATGAATTAAATGGTAAACCATGTGGAACAGGTGAATTTGGTGCTAACATGCAGGTTAGTTTAATTAATGATGGCCCAGTAACCATTATAATTGATTCAAAACAAAAGGATTAAATGGAATTAAAGGAAGCGCAACTTAAGGTTGATGAATGGATCAAGACCTATGGTGTTAAATATTTTAGTGAGCTGACAAACATGGCTATACTTACCGAAGAGGTTGGTGAGTTGGCGCGCATTATAGCCCGTAAATATGGCGATCAATCTTTTAAAGACGATGAGAGTGAATTAAATCTTGGAGATGAAATGGCAGATGTACTTTGGGTGTTGCTTTGTTTGGCAAATCAAACGGGAGTAGATCTTAATAAAGCGTTAATAGCCAATATTGAAAAGAAAACAAATCGAGATAAAGAAAGACATAAAAACAATAAGAAATTATATAAGTAGATTATGAACAATTTCGCAGAAAATAACCCATGTCCTTTAAAAAAGGAAGAAATGGATAGTGCTATCAGCTCAGCAATTGAAAATTCTAAAAAAGAGTTGACCAATGTAGATGCATTGAAATTATTATTTAATTGTATTGATTTAACATCTTTAAATACAGAAGATTCTGCAGATGGTATTCGCGATTTTGTAGATAAGGTAAATGATCTGCATAAGCATTATGACATGGTTCCGCAGGTTGCGGCAATGTGCGTATATCCTGTTTTTGCTCCTGTTCTTAAAAGTGCTTTAAAGGCCAAAGGTGTTAACATTGCTGTTGTTTCAGCTGGTTTTCCTTCTTCACAAACGTTTACGGACGTGAAAAAAATTGAGACGGAACGCGCTGTTGATTTTGGTGCCAACGAAATTGATATCGTGATTTCTGTAGGTGAATTTCAAGAAGGAAACTATGAATTTGCTGGAGAAGAGATTCGTATGATTAAAGGCGTAATGAAAGATGCACATTTAAAAGTTATACTTGAATCAGGTACGCTTAAGGATATGGAAGAAATATGGTTAGCTAGCATTCTATCAATGGAAAGTGGAGCTGACTTTATTAAGACATCGACTGGGAAACAACAACCAGCTGCAACTTATGAAGCAGCTTATGTGATGTTGAATGCCATTAAAGCATTCCATAAGCGAACTGGTAAGAAAATTGGTTTCAAGCCAGCTGGTGGTATTGCAACACCTGAAGTAGCTGCTGTTTATTATCAATTGGTTAAGGATATTCTGGGAGAGGAATGGTTAAACAATGAGCTATTTAGAATTGGAGCTAGTCGATTAGCTAATAGTCTAATAAGTGAAATACAATTCTTAGAAAATGGGAAAAAGGAAGAAGTAAAATATTTTTAGTGTTTTGCAGATTCATGTAAATATTAACGGTTTTCAATTATTTGAAAACCGTTTTTTTATTTCTTTCGTTTCATGGTGTAGTCTACCATTTTTATCAATGCAGTCTTTGTTTCGCTTTCATCATAAATACTGATTGAATCAATCGCTTTTTGCGCGTAATTAAGCATCTGTTGATGAGCAAATTCTAAACCACCATTGGCTTTTACAAATTCAATTATTTCCTGAACTTTCTTTTCCTTTTTGTGATGACGCCTTATGAGCGTTAGAATGTGACGACGCGATTTTTTATCTACTTTGTTTAAGGCATAAATTAAAGGAAGGGTTAATTTCTTTTCTTTAATATCATTACCTGTTGGCTTACCAATTAATGCATTTTGCTCGTAATCAAACAAATCGTCTTTAATTTGAAAGGCTATACCCAGGTTTTCACCAAAGGATTGCATCGCATTAAGTCGCTCTTCAGATGCCTTAACAGACAAGGCTCCAGCTTTTGTACAGGCAGCAATAAGAGTTGCCGTTTTTTTGCGAATGATATCGTAATATACCTCTTCCGTTATATCAAGCTTTCGCGATTTTTCAATTTGAAGAAGTTCTCCTTCACTCATTTCGGTTACAGCATGCGAAACAACCTTCAGTACATCAATTTGGTCATTGTCTAATGCAGTACTTAAACCTTTCGACAGAAAAAAGTCACCAACTAAAACAGCAATTTTTGATTTCCAAAGGGCATTGATTGAGAAAAAACCTCTTCGTTGATAGGTTTCATCCACCACATCGTCGTGAATAAGTGTAGCCGTATGCAATAGTTCAATTAAGGTAGCTGCCACATAACTCGATTCAGTAATTGGCCCGTTGAGCTTAGCAGATAAAAATACAAGCATTGGTCGCATTTGCTTGCCTTTTCTACGTAGTATATAATTGGTTATTATGCTTAAAAGAGGAATTTTTGTTTTCAATTGATCCCTAAAATAGGGTTCGAATTTCTGCATTTCTTCTTTTATCGGGGCTTTAATAATTGATATATCCGACATTCAATTAATCTTGATCTATTACATAATAGGGCGGTAATTGCCCGTGTTTAGTTGCCAAATTTATAAATTTATCGCGATTTTAACTTATACATATTGATATAATCTAAATATTTAAATAGTTTTGTGCATCAATAAATGATATATAATAAGATAGTTATATATTTGCATTTATAAATCTATTGAAGAAGCTGAAGAATGAAGATTAAAGACTTAGATGCAGAATTACTTGAGAGAGCTGCCGGAATGTTAAAAGCTATCGCCCATCCAATGCGAATTGCTATTTTGAGCCATTTGGAAGATGGTAATATGTTAACAGTTACCGAAATACATAAGTTATTAGAGATTGAGCAATCGACTACTTCGCATCATTTAGGTATCTTAAAGGATAAGGGTGTATTGTCAAGTAAGCGTGAGGGAAAAAACACATTTTATTTCTTAAAGCACAATAGTTTACGCAACATTGTTGACTGTGTAAGCAAGTGTAGTATTGCAGGATAAGTAAATATAAAGATAGGATAGAAGACTGATTGCTTTGATCAGTCTTTTTTTATGGAGTGAGGAGATGGCAAAGATTAGATTAACAAAGGAGTTTAGATTTGAAATGGCGCATGCTTTATGGAACTACGATGGTTTATGTCGTAATATTCATGGGCACTCTTATATATTGGCTGTAACTGTTATTGGCGAACCTCTTACGGATGAAAACAATCCTAAACTAGGAATGGTAATGGATTTTGGTGATTTGAAGCGAATTGTTAACGAAGAAATTGTAGACCGACTAGATCATTCAATTGTAATAAGTGATAAAGCACCGTCGGAACAATTGTTATCATTACCACAAATGAGTGAACGCTTTGAGCTTGTTAGTTATCAGCCAACCTGTGAGAATATGCTAGTTGATTTTGCCGAACGTATTAAGAAACGTTTACCTCAAGGAATTGAATTACTCAGTTTAAAGTTGAACGAAACGGCCAATAGTTTTGCCGAGTGGTTTGCTTCGGATAATTAATAAATTATTTGGGAAGTTGACCAAATAAACCAACTATTGATCTGTGAAACTTGTGAATACCTTTTACCGGAGGCGCATACATAAAAATGCACTCGTTATGAATAATCTGTTGACCAGCTTCTTCAGCGATTTGAACAAGTTCCTTTGTACAAGATTCTTTTTGAACCCAGATGTTCTCAATTTCCAATTCAAGTGCTTCTCTTAATAATTCATTTGTTTTTGATTTTTGAGAAATGATTAAGAGGCTTTCAATTTTTTCGGGTATTTGTTTGATGTTTTTATAACAAGTTTGTCCATCAATCTCATCTATATTTGGATTAACAGGAATGACCTGATAGCCATTCTTTTTTAAATTGTTGAATACCATTCTACCAAACTTCTTTTCGTTCCGACTAACGCCAACAATTGTAATTACACCAGAACTAAAAAAACGATTGATTTGATCTTTTGTTACTTTCATGGTAATTGGGTTTAGTGTTGTTTTGTATGAAGGACATCTTTATAGATGAAATACTTGACAAGACGATTGAGTTTACCTATTTAGTTTTATTGTATCCAATGGTAAACCTGCTTCAATCCAGGTTACTAAGCCATCTTTGAGTTCATATACCTCCGTGAAGCCTGAGTTCTTCATCACCTTTAGTGCTTTTTTAGATCGATCACCAATTTGGCAGTAAACAAATATTGGATCATGTTTTGGCAAATCTTGAATGAGCAATTCTAAGGTTTTTTGATCCTCAGCAAGTATAGCATCCCTAATTCTGTCTTCTGCGAATTTAAAAGAAGGGCGCGCATCAATAATAATGGCGCCTTTATTTTCATTAAGTTTTTGGTGAAACTCCTGCGCGTTTATTCGCGATTTTGAACTTTGTGCCTCAACGTGTATTATACCTAAAAGTCCAAGGGTGATAAATAGCATTTTTAAAGCGCTCATCAACTTCTGTGTTTATATTGCACTACATGTCGACCTGCTCCAAACGAGGCTCTATTTCCTTCTTAAATTGCTCAATTAGCTTGGTTCGCGAATCCTTAAGAGCATATTCATGATTACCAGGACGCATTCCGCGAATACCAGAGAGTTCATCTGCGAAAATTTCGGTTTGAGATTTTGTATCTGTTATGGTAATGCTAAAGTCAGCAAACACAAGGTATACCTCGTAACCCTGACCTTTACGTTTATCTCCAGAAACAAAGTTGGAGCTGATTTTTACAATAAAATCTGAATCTTCCTTATTTTGAGTGAAGGTAAAAAAGTTGTTGTTGAGTTCTGTTTTAATCATGCTTGAGAAAGCGCCTTTATCATTCTCTTCGCCAAATACTTTTTCTTCGGTAATTAAATAGGCTTTCGACTTTTGGACTTCCAACTTAATGGCAGTAGTAGGCATTTGTTTCGCAGGAAAGAATACCTGAAGAAGTTTTTTTAATTCTTCATCTGTTTCGTTATCAATGGCATGGCTAAAGTCAAAAGTGGCGGTAATTTCCTGAACCTTACGTTTGGATATCAGGCGCGTAATGGATACACCAGCATAACCATCTAAATTGGTTTTGGCTTGCGATGACAATAAACCTTCACCCTTAGAAAAGTGAAACGCCAAAGGAAAGCCTGTTAAAGCAACTTTTTCGCCATTATTTGATACAAATAGCGCATTCACACCTATTGGTACTTGTAATTGTTTTGAAAACTGAATTTGATAACCGGGTTGTACAGGCAGTAGTTCGGTACGTCTGAATACATCTTGAATTGTACTAAATACTTCGGTACCCACATTATACGTTCCGTCTACGGTCTTATATGTTAGGTCGTCTTCAAGGTGGTCGCGCAAACTTCCAGCCGCCTTCGATAAATAGTTTAAAGCTGAAAAAGCATCGTTAACAGCAATGGCTTTTTTTGCATCCATTATAAATGAACCTGCCATCATTTTTGCCTTATCCAATTTCATTTCTTTCATCCGTGCATAACGCTCCTTCGAAAGGCGGGCCATTACCCAATATTCCTTACGATCTTCCCAGGTAATAACTTCGTAGCCTTCTAAGGTTTCAAGTACCGAAGTTTCAACCTTACTTTCGTAAGCTTCCTTAAAATCGTTATCTGTTTCAATTTTTCGTAATACCGAGTTGGATGAAATGGTCACTTTTATTTCACTGCTCATTTGCTTTAATGCCACATTACGTGCATTGCGGCGATATTCTACTTCGCTTCCTTCTTTGGCAGTCATGCCAATTCCAATAAAGTAAGTGGGATCATTGGGGCGTTGCTTTACCCAGTCTGGTTTTCTTTTTGCATCGCTTGTAAAAGGGAGTGAGAATAATACAACTAGAGTTAATAGGTAAGTTAAGTTTTTCATCGGTTAAAAATTTCTTACAGTAAGCATGGATTAGTAATAATAACTGTTTACATACATCAATGTTCAATTCAAATCAGTGATTTTCAATCGGATGATGCAAGTAGTCTCTCAATGCAAGTGAAAATTAAATGAGACTC
Source organism: Carboxylicivirga fragile (assembly GCA_025499625.1). Classification (GTDB taxonomy): domain Bacteria; phylum Bacteroidota; class Bacteroidia; order Bacteroidales; family Marinilabiliaceae; genus Carboxylicivirga; species Carboxylicivirga fragile. The sequence continues at coordinate 88,952 of JAFMVD010000005.1, forward strand.
GTATCCTCTTGATTGAGCAAAGCGTACCATTGAAGCCTTTGCTTTCCATGGATCTTTGTTTCGTAATTGGCGCATTTTAACTTGCAATAATTCTGCCAATTTTTCGAGGTACTCTTTTTCATTAATTTCCTCTAATGCGTCTTCGATTATAAAAGAGGAAATATCTTTTTGTTTGAGTTGGTACTTAATTTTGGTTCGACCCCATCCGTTAAACCTAAATTTATCCCGAACAAAAAACTGACTATACCTGCCATCATCAAGGTACTTTTCAGATATCAAATAGTCAATAGCTTCATCACATTCTTCAACCGAGAGTTCCCAATTTACTAGTTTTTTTCGAATGTCGGAAACACACCGTTCCTGTTGCGAGCATAAAACGGCAGCTTTATGTAAAGCTTTTTTATATTCCATTACTTAATCCAGATACCTTTAATATTCATGAATTCCTTCATGCCGTAATGTGATAATTCGCGTCCAAAGCCACTTTCTTTAACACCACCAAAAGGCAAGCGTGGATCAGATCGAACAAAATCATTGACAAAACAGCAACCGGCATCCATCTCTTCTTCGGCAATACGTTTGCCACGTGAAACATCCTGGGTAAAGACTGCAGCTCCCAATCCAAATATACTATCGTTCGCAATTCGAATGGCATCTGCTTCATCCTTAGCCTTAATTAGTGATGCTACCGGGCCAAATAATTCTTCGTGATAAGCCGCCATACCAGCTTGCACATCGCCAAGAACGGTTGCAGGATAAAAAGCTCCGTCTCGCTGTGGAATGTATCCACCCGTAAGAAGTTTTGCTCCTTTATTTATACTGTTTTCAACCTGCATATGAAGATCTTCGCGTAAATTAAACCTGGCCAATGGTCCCATTTGCTTGTTTTCATCTATTGGATCACCAAGACTTATGTTTCGCATTTTATCAACGAATAACTCGGTAAAAGCATCGTATACAGATTCCACTATAATGAAACGTTTAGCGCCAATGCAGCTTTGGCCGGCATTTAAAACCCGGCCAGCAACACAAGCATCCACCGCTTTTTCAATGTCGGCATCTTCTAGTATGATATATGGATCGCTACCACCTAATTCGAGAACGCATTTTTTGAGGTGTTTTCCGGCTGTAGCAGCAACTTCTTTACCCGCGGGTGTACTTCCGGTTAGTGTGACTGCTTTTATCCGTTTATCAGCGATAATACGTTCTACTTTATTGCTGCGTATTAATAGGGTTCGGAATACATCCTTAGGAAAACCTGCTTCAACAAAAACCTCTTCGATGGCCAAGGCACAAGCTGGCACGTTTGAAGCATGTTTTAGTAGGCCAACATTTCCGGCCATAAGGGCAGGAGCTGCAAAACGAAATACTTGCCACAACGGAAAATTCCATGGCATGATGGCCAATACCGGGCCGAGTGGTTGGAGTGAGGCATATGATTCTGTTGCATCGGTTTCAATTATTTCGCGCTCGAGAAATTTGCTACCGTTATCGGAATAATATTCACATACCAAGGCGCATTTTTCAACTTCGGCCCGCGATTCTTTTATGTTTTTACCCATCTCAACCGTAATATTGAAGGCCAAACCTTCTTTTTTATCACGTAAAACTTCAGTTGCTTTTCTGAGAAGCTTAGCACGTTCTGATATGGGTGTTTTTTTCCAACTGTGAAAAGCCAGGTAATTGGCTTCGATGGTTTCGGCAACATCATCCCAATGAAACTCTTCGTATTCGCGAATGATTTCGCCGTTGGCAGGATTGATACTTTTTAAAAGCATAGAATTATAGATTAAGCTGTGATGATAAAATTACGCTTAAATGTTATTTTAGAAAAGTGTTTAGGAAGATTTGTAATAAAATCATAAACAAAAAACTCCTGCCTGGAAAAGACAAGAGTTATTTTAGTTGTTTGAATATGATTGATTTATTTCACCCTCTTCCAAGTTACTTTTTTACCAATGATGGATACACCAATGTAGCCTTTTACTATGAGTGTGTCCTCATTATCGTCGAACCACATAAGACATTTATAAGTGCTGCCGCTTTTGGGGTCGTAGATAGTACCATCTATCCATTCCTCGTCGTCTTCATCGTACGAAAATCCTTGAAGCAGATTTAAACCCATTATGGGTCTCTTCTGAAGCTTTTCGTCCGGATTTTTATCATCCAGTTTATTTTCGCCACTCTCTCTTTTGGGTTCTTTAAGCCAAACTATAGCTCCATCGTATTGCTTATCTGCATTTTTTGAAATTGTTACTTTAGAATCACCATCTTGTGTAAGCCAGGTGCCCAGTATTTTATCGGCTTGTTGAGCATTTATGGTAGATATAGCAAAAAGAAAGCCGAATATTAGCAATAGGTTTTTCATAGTAATTTAAAATTTCTGGTACATTAATGTTTAACTATCTGTAATGCAAGAAAGTTAAGTTGAATAAGAATAACAAAAATGAGGTCAACTTTTTATTAAGGAACGGGGTCGTGTCCATGTCCGCCCCAAGGGTTACAACTAATAATGCGCTTTATGGCTAAGTAAGTTCCTTTAAAAGGACCATGCTTTTTTAAGGCTTCAATTGTATAGGCAGAACAAGTAGGAGTGTATCGACAAGAGGCACCAAGTATAGGTGATAAAAACCATTGATAAAGTTTGATGGGAAGAATTAATAAAGCTACCAAGCCAGCTTTTAACCAATGAAATGGTAGTAGGTAAAAAGGTATTTTATTTTGGTTCTTCATTAGAACAGGTTTTTAAAACAAGTTGTTTTAATCCTTTTTGCATGCCTTTTTCAAAATCGGCAGTGTTTAAAATTTCGGTAGGAAGATAAATAAAAGCAAGCATAAGTTGTTTGTTATTTGCCTTTAATTCATCAACAAGCAAGTGTTTATTAAGGCGGTATGCTTCACGTATTTTGCGTTTTATCAAATTTCGTTTCACCGCTCTTTTAAAGCGTTTTTTAGGAACCGAGATTAATAATTGTGCTTCAACCTTTGTGTATTCGCTTGTTACGGGTAGGTAGGTAATGCGAAAGGGGTATTTTACAAATGATTTTCCTTTTGAAAAAAGCATATCAATTGCAATTTCACTGCAAAGGTGCTCTTTCTTCTTAAAGGAAAATCTTCTTTCGCTCATCCTAATATTGGTTTAAAAAAACAATCCTTCTTACCAGAGGCAAGAAGGATGTCTCCCGATGATGGGATAAATATTATTTCTGTCCTTTATTGAACTGCTTGATAAATTGCTCAAGTGCCATAGTCATTGATGGCGCTTGTGGCATTGGTGCTTGAATATCTAAACGCAAGCCAGCATCTTTAACGGCCTTAGCAGTAGCTGGTCCGAATGATGCAATTTTGGTATCGTTTTGCTCAAAATCAGGGAAATTTTGCAAAAGCGATGTTATACCTGAAGGGCTGAAAAATACCAAAATATCATAATTTACATCTTTTAGATCGCTTAAGTCGCTACTAACTGTTTTGTAAAGAATGGCTTTCGAATATTTAACCTTCGACTTATTCAATAAGGTTGGAATCTCTTGCTTATGAATGTCAGAAAGAGGCACTAAGTATGTTTCATCTTTGTGCTTTTTAACAACATCAATTAAGTCAGGGAAACGACCTGTTGAATGAAAGATTTTTCGCTTACGATAAACAATGTATTTCTGAAGATAAAATGCTGTAGCTTCTGAAATACAGAAATACTTCATCGTATCTGGAACTGTAACACGCATTTCTTCAGCAATTCTAAAATAGTGATCAATGGCAGTACGACTCGTAAAAATAACCGCTGTATGATCTAATAGATTTACCTTCTGAGTTCTAAATTCTTTCGCAGGAACAGCTTCTACCTGAATAAATGGCCTGAAATCAACTTTTACATTGCTCTTATCAGCCAAATCAAAATACGGAGATTTTGGGGTTGAGGGTTTGGGTTGTGAAACCAGTATTCTTTTAATCTTCAATGTTTTACAATTTAAATTCAACTACACCTTTGTCCTCACTTGAATTGTCACTACAATATCAATAGCTTGATAAGTATTGACAAGGGTAAAATTTCTAGCGCACAAAAGTACAAAAACATATAAAATATTGAAAGCGGAGAGCGTAAAATAATTTTAACACCTCTTAACAACTGAATGGTATACATGATAAGAAAGAGTGCCAGCCCAGCTTTCAGAAGATATGTGCTCGTTAAATAATCTACAAAAGGAATGACACTAACGATTGGTAAAAGTGTAATTCCAAAAGCTTTACTCAAAATATCTGCATTAAAGATGTATTCATTTGTATCAGCGGAGGTTTCAAAAATGAATGAAACAATTCGATACAAGATGGTCTTGATTCCAAAATAAAGTAATACGCCACCAATAATTGCAAGTAAAAATACATGCTTAGAAAAGCTGCTTGGAGTTTTTCCAAAAATTAGGGTGTATTCAAATATTAATAAGGAGCTGGTTAGCACAAATAGTGTAGATAAGGCCCACCCCGGTTTTTGATTTTGTAGGTTAAAACTTGAAAAAAGCTTACTGGCAGATTGTTGATATCGAACGGCAGAAAAAATCTCATTGATATACTTTCCGGCACTTATTTTCACTAAACCTGCTATTATTAGCGTTAATAGAATAAAACCAGACAGCCAATCTTTTGAATCGGTAAAAGCATTGGACTTGCGAGATTTAACTGCATTTGTTTTTAAAGTTGTTTCGCTTAATCGTTGAGATGGCTTTTCAATTTTTACTATTTCAGCTGAGCTGGTATCGTTAGTATGATTGCTTGTATTCTTGATGGTGATTGCTTCCTCTTCAACAAACTCTTCGGAAGATTGTACGCTGATTGAGTGGTCAAGCGTATTTTGGAAAATACCTTCATCCGCCTGAATCAGGTTTAAAAAAATTGAATCTTCATGAGACAGAAACTGATATTTGAGTTTAGGAACGGGTTTGTAAGTATTCGTTTGAGACAGGTGAGCGGGTTTCTCCATATCTATTTGCATAATGTGCGTACGAAACGAATTTCCAAGGTTCAAACTATCCTTACTCAACTGCAAAGTTGGAGTTGATGTTTCATTTTGTGGAGTTGATATCGTATTCTGCAAGCTCATTCAAATAGTATTTACGCAAAAATAGTAAAAAGGATGTCTTAGTTATGATTATTGCAATTGTTTCATGACGTGAGTGTTGAATTCAATTCCTTAACTTACTCATTAATACAAGGGCACATTAATATTGGTAATGGCTATCATACTGCAGCAAACTTGATTGCATCATTGTCCCATTTAGGAATCTGACGAATGGCCATTGGAACATCAGATGCTTTGTCAACTAAATGCCACAACGCCTCGTGCTCTTTTCTCATAAAGTTTTCGTCAATCATTTTGTGTAGCATAGCTACCAAAGGATCGAAAAACTGTTTGGTATTAACCAAAATTATTGGTTGCTGAAATTGACCTAGTTTTTTAAGTGAAAGCACTTCAAATAATTCTTCAAACGTTCCGGTTCCACCAGGTAGTACAACAATTGCTTCAACATCTTCTATCATTAAAGCCTTTCTTTCAGCCATGGTATTCACATGAATCATGTTGCTAACACCTTTGTGTTCCCATTCTACTTCCACCATAAAATGAGGAATGACACCTGTTACCTTACCTTTATGTTCGAGTACCTTATTGGCAACAGCGCCCATAAGACCAACAGCACCGCCTCCATATTTCAGACCATAATTATTTTCAACTAAAACCTTCCCCAGTGCTGTCGCTTCTTCTGTGTAGGCAGTATCAACTTTTGAGCTGGAAGCGCAAAATACACATATGTCTTTCATCTGTTTGTAATTTTATAATTTTTGCCTCCCGACCCTCGATTGCTATCGGGATGGAACTCTCATGAAGTTTCAATCATTGACTTCGTTGATCCCACGATTCTCCTGTGTGCGGAATGAATAATTGAAATTTGCATGTTCGTTTCATGTAAAATATTGTTTTGTTCTTTAACTTATTTTTAAGCCGAATCGCCAACGCACCATGCGGCGGCTCCCAACAAAATAATGTCTTTTAATATGCTTTGACCCAATTTTGATAGTTCCGGAAACCCGTATCCAGATTGCCATACATGACCCGAAGTAAATAATGTTGACACACTTATTGTTAATATTATCACAGCTATTATTGCCCCTATAAAACTAAGTTTTTTCGAGACAGGTTTTAGCATTAATAAAATGCCAATAATCATTTGAAGATAGGCTAACACTAAAGTAAAAGTATAGGCAGTAATGTATTTTAAAAGCCAGGAAAAGAGGCTTGAGTTTTTAAGAATATCATTCAGATAATCAGCTTCCGTATTTTTGAATTTTAGTAAACCTAACCAAATAAAAACGATGGCAAGTCCGTATCGAAGTATAAAATGACTTAGTGATTTAAAGGTTTTAGCAATAATCATGGTTAATTGTTTTAGAAGATTGAAATACCTGTTTTAGTCGTGAATAACTCAAGTGCTTTTACACCAGCAAGCGAATTGCCGTGTTTGTCTAGTCCCGGGCTCCAAACACTAATTGATAAGAGTCCGGGTATTATAGCTGCAATACCACCACCAACACCACTTTTACCTGGCATGCCTACTTTAAATGCAAAATCACCTGCTGCATCGTAAGTGCCACAAGTTAATAATAAGGCATTTAAGCGTTTTGCCTGGCTCGCGCTTAAATAGGTTTTTCCCGATATTGGATGTGTTCCGTGATTTGCTAAATATAGAAATGCATTACTGAGATCAACACAATTCAATTCCAGTGAGCAGTGACCAAAGTATAAGTCAAGCACATCACCTACTTCGGATTGTATATTGCCATAACTTTTCATAAAATGAGCCAGAGCTGCATTTCTGTGACCCGTTTTTTTCTCCGACTGAAAGACGTTAACGTTAAGCTTCAAATTTTTGTTATCGGCTAATTCGCGAATAAAACGAATCATGTAATTTAATGGGTCATCGTAATTATTGGCAATGCAATCGGCTACCACAATAGCACCTGCATTAATAAATGGGTTACGTGGCTTTCCGTTCTCTCTTTCGAGTTGTATGAGTGAATTAAAAGGATTACCTGATGGTTCTTTTCCAACGCGTTTCCATAACTCATCTTTGAGAATTGAGAAGGCCTTGGTTAAAGTAAAAACCTTTGATATACTTTGTACCGAAAAGTTAGTTTTACTATCTCCAATTTCGAATAAGTCGCCATTAATTAGGCGAACAGCCATGCCGAACTTGTTTTTATCAACGCGCCCTAATTCAGGAATGTAAGCTGCAACTTGTCCTTGTGATAAAAGTGGAGCAACTTCTTCCTTTATCTCTTCCAAAATACTTTGCCATGAGTTGTTGCTAAAAGTCTTATTAGCTATGGTCATATCAGGCATAGGCATTCATTTATTTCTTTTTAAATGGAATATGGTACTCTAGGTTGTAGGTAAAAGATAGGTTTGTGGTATTGTCACGACTTCCATACCCTGGTATGGCATAGGGTTCAATCTGATTTTCATTACTTAAGTTAAGCAGCCTTCGTACCCTGACGGTCCATCCCATGTAGAAATTTTTCAAAACCTCAGAACGTAAACCAAATACGAATTCAGCCCAATGACTTGAGGTGATACCCTTTCCTAAAGCACCAGTATAATTTCCCCAATAACCATCCTTTACTGTGAATCGGGTGTTTTCCTGTTCTTGCACAGCAACTCCATAACGCAGACCTAGTATCAAATTATCGTTGTTACCAATTTCTTCTACTTTGAATATATTGTAGTCTGCACCCAAACGCATGAAAGACCCATCAGAAGTATATGAAAAGGGGTCGTTTTGTAAATCTACTTTTTCGTAGCCTACTTCGCCAACGGCAAACCACTTACGATTAAATTTATAACGCGCAGTTGCTTCTAAACCAAATCTTTCTGGTTCAATAGCTTTTATAATAAAAGTACCAATATTAATACCAATGGCTAAGCCCGGATCTTTTGGTTCTTTTACTTTTTCCTCTGTTTCTTCCTGAGCTACAAGTGTAGTGAAAGTAAAAAACAAACTAAGGCTCAATATAAATTTTAACATTTTCTAAATTTTCTCCATAATTAACATTGGGATAGCTGATACGAACGGAATCCACAATATTAGTGGTATAAATAACGGTATCCAGAATCAGGTTAAATGTCATTCCGCAATCACCTGATACGTATTGTAAATCTTTGTCGTACACAAAAACCAAAGTATCTTTGGTGGTAATAATTGCTTCACCAACCTTAAGTTCTTCTTGTATAATAAATTCTGTTGTATCCCGATTTAAATCCATTGGCAAATACATCTCTTGTACACTTGCACTATCATGCAAAAGAGAATCGTTATTTAATCCATGTACGGTAATGCCGTTTAAAGTAGTATCGTTTTCACTATCTACGTGTGCTGCCATAAAGCTGGTTTGCACGGCATGCTGGTTCGATAAACAAATACTACTATTGCTACAACTATATATCGCAGCGAATGCAAAAATTATACTCCACTGAACAATTCGAATCAATCTCATTGAAATGCGCTTTGTTACAAAAATAGTAGTAAGTAATCAAAATGTGTGAAGTGGATGAAAAAAAAGTAAAATTAATTTTAGTGTTCGTTATGCACGATTACGTACACGTGTTTGTTCGAAATAGAACAGAATAATATGTTAGTTAAGATTGTTAAGTGATTGAAAGTTAATAAACAAACTTTTTCGGCCTATATATTGATATAAGACGCGAAAATTAAATTATCACTTTAAACCAAGTAAATAGTTTATGAAGAATTGTTTTTTACTGCTGGCTTTTACTTTCCTAGTAGCCGGTTTTGGGTCAGTTAATGCCCAATTGAACAAAATTAACTTTGAAGAATTCGATTTGGATAATGGCTTACATGTTATCCTTCACCAAGACAAAAGTACTCCTAATGTTACCGTTTCGGTAATGTACAACGTGGGTTCAAAACACGAAGATCCGTCTCGTACTGGATTTGCCCATTTCTTTGAGCACCTAATGTTTGAAGGTACCGAGAATATTGATCGTGGTCAGTATTTTAAGATTGTGCAGAACGCTGGAGGAACACTGAATGCAAATACCTCAAATGACCGTACGTATTATTACGAGATTATGCCATCGAACCAGTTAGAATTAGGTTTGTGGTTAGAGTCGGAGCGTATGTTGCATGCAAAGGTTGATTCAGTTGGTATTGCTACTCAAAAAGGTGTAGTGATTGAAGAAAAGAAACAGACAACTGATAACCAACCTTACGGAACTATTATGCAGGAAACTATGAAACGTGCATTTAAAGTTCACCCTTATCGTTGGCAAGTTATTGGTGATCCTGATCACATTAGAGCTGCTAAGGATGAAGAGTTTCAAATGTTTTATGAGAAATTCTATGTGCCAAACAACGCTGTACTAGTTTTAGCTGGTGATATTGAAATGGAATCAGCTAAGCAATTAGTAAAAAAGTATTTCGCTGACATACCAACAGGAAAGCATGACCTAGCTCGTGAATTAATTGTTGAGCCTGACCTGAATGGTGAAGTTCGCGACACTATTTATGACAATGTACAACTACCACTTATTCTACAAGCATATCGTACACCAGCAATGGGAACAGATGATTATTATGCATTAGATATGTTAGGCACCTTATTGTCAAAAGGTCAAAGCTCGCGTATGTATAAATCATTGGTTGATGAGCAACAAATGGCACTTCAGGCAGGTAGTTTTGCCATGCCATTTAATGAGCCTTCTGTAACGCTTGCTTATGCCTTGCCAAATATGGGAGTTGAGTGCAAAGATTTAGAAAACGCAATTGATGCTGAAATAGCAAAGGTGCGCGACGAATTGATTTCGGAAAGAGAATTTCAGAAGTTGAAGAATCAGTATGAAAATGATATTGTAAAGGGTAATATGAAAGTTGCGACTCGTGCGAATAGTTTGGCTCGCTACTATACTTACTTCAAAAATACGAACATGATTAACACTGAGTTGGATAAGTATTTAGCAGTTTCTCGCGAAGATATTCAACGTGTAGCTCAAAAGTATTTGGTAGAAGATAATCGTGTAGTATTATATTATTTACCAAAATCGCAACAACAATAGTTGTTTGATAAATTCATATTGTATTAAAAGATAAATACTCTCAAACAGTAATAAGAGAGTTTCAAAATATATTTCGATGAAGAAAACATTATTTTTATTCTTAACCCTTTTGGTTGCTCTTTCAACTCAAGCGCAGCTTGACCGCAGCCAAATGCCGGAAGCAGGACCTGCTCCAAAAATTAATATTGGCAAAGCAAAGTCATTTGAACTAAAGAATGGTTTGAAAGTTTTTGTTGTTGAAAACCACAATGTACCAGTTGTGTCGTATACTTTATCATTAGATATTGATCCTGTTTTAGAAGGTGATAAAGTTGGTTATGTTTCTATGGCAGGTGATTTAATGCGTTCGGGAACAACAACAAAAACAAAAGCTGAAATAGATGAGGCCATTGATTTTATTGGAGGTTCGGTTACAACTCACTCAGGTGGTATTTATGCCAGCTCTTTGAAAAAGCACTCTGATGTTTTATTGGGCCTTATGACAGACGTCCTGTATAACCCTGTGTTTCCACAGGAAGAATTAGAAAAGTCAATCAAACAAACATTAACAGGTATTACTTCTCAAAAAGATGATCCTAAGGCTATTGCTGGAAATGTTTCTGACGCAATTCTATACGGAGATAAACACCCTTATGGCGAAATTATGACTGAAGCAACAGTTGAAAACATAACTGTTGAGGATTGTAAAAACTATTACGAAACTTATTTCCGACCAAATGTTGCTTACCTTGTTATTGTGGGTGATATAACTTTAAAAGAAGCAAAGAAACAAACCAAGAAGTATTTCGCAAAGTGGGAAGAAAAAGAAGTGCCAACTCACAAGTATGAATACCCAAAGAATTTGGATAAGCCATTCTTAGCTGTATCTAATAAAGATGGCGCAACTCAGTCAACTGTTGTTGTTACATATAATGTGGATATGAAACCAGGTCATCCTGATGCTATTAAAGCAAAGGTGATGAATGCTATCTTAGGTAGTGGAATGAACGGTAGACTAACTCAAAATCTTCGTGAGGATAAAGCCTGGACTTATGGTGCTTATTCATCGTTGAGTACCGATGAGTTGGTTGGTTCATTTAATGCTTCAACGCAAGTAAGAACAAGTGTAACCGATAGTACCGTTACTGAAATTTTGTTTGAAATGAACGGTTTACGTTCTGATATTGCAACTGAAGAAGAATTGAATTTGGTATTGAATTCAATGACAGGTAGCTTTTCTCGTTCATTGGAATCTCCATCAACAGTAGCTCGTTTTGCATTAAACATTCAGAAATACAACTTACCAGAAGACTATTACGAAACGTATCTTGAAAAGTTGAATGCAGTAACCTTGGAAGATGTTAAAGCGATGGCTGATAAGTATATTACGCCTGATAATGCTTTAATATTAGCTGTGGGTGATGTACCTGCTATGAAATCGACACTTAAGCCTTTTGCTAAAGATGGCGAAGTAGTAATGTATAATTATTATGGCGAAGTTGTAAAATCAATGCCACTACCTGCAGGTTTAACTGCCGAGAAAGTAGTAGCTGATTATGTTGATGCCATGGGTGGAGCTGAAGCTGTTAATGCGGTTGACAGCTATATGATGGAAGGAAAAATGAGTATTCAAGGTATGGCTTTGAACATGAAACTTTTCAATAGTCGTCCGAATAAAACTTGTGTTGAAACATATATGCAAGGAAACTTGGTATCGAAGCAGGTTTGTAATGGTGAGGCAGCAAAAGCTATTAGCCCAATGGGAGAGCAGAATATCGAAGGTGAGATGCTTGAGAATATGAAGGCTGAAGCAATTATTTTTCCTGAAACGCAATATGCTGAATTAGGTTTTAAATTGGAATTGCTGGGAGTAGATAACGTTGAAGGTGAGGATGTTTTTAAGGTGAAAATTGTAAATCCACTTGGAAAAGCAAAAACAGCATTCTTTAGCCGTGAGTCTGGATTAAAGCTTAAAGAAATAAGTGAAACTCCACAAGGTAATTCTGTTACACTTGTAAAAGAGTATACTGAAGTTAATGGGATTAAATTTCCAAAATTGATAACACAATCAGTTGGACCACAGTCATTCGATATCGAATTTGAAGTAATTAAAGTTAACGAAGGCGTGAGCGAAGAAAACTTTAAAATCTAGTAGACATTGGCATGGATATTAGATATGGGCAGCCTAATAGGTTGCCCATTTTTTGTATCAATTAAGTATCGAAAAGTAATTTTTATAACTTTGCAAGCATTCATAAAAATGATGTAATGAGCGGTAAAAAAGGAGTAATTGCCATTGATGGGCATTCGTCTTGTGGGAAAAGCACTGTGGCTAAGGATTTGGCTAAAGTATTGGCTTATGTGTATATTGACTCTGGTGCAATGTATCGGGCAGTAACTTTATTTGCCATGAAGAATGGTATAATTGGTGAATCGGGAATTGACGAGCAAAACTTAAAAGCTCAGTTAAATGACATTAACATCACTTTCAAATACGATGCTGATGCCAAGCTTAACGAAACTTTTTTAAATGGAGAAAGCATTGAAGAAGAGATTCGTGGGTTGGAGGTAAGTAACAATGTGAGTGCCATTAGTACCATTGCCTTTGTACGCCATCGAATGGTTGAGTTACAACAAGCCATGGGCAAAGAAGGTGGTATTGTGATGGACGGCAGAGATATTGGTACCGTGGTGTTTCCTAATGCCGATTTAAAGCTGTTTATGACGGCATCGCCCGAAATACGTGCTCAACGTAGATGCGATGAATTAATGGCAAAAAATCCGGCTGATACAAGTATTTCTTTGGAAGCCATTTTGCAGAATGTAAAAAGCCGCGATCACATTGACAGTACGCGTACTGAAAGCCCATTAAAACAAGCAGAAGATGCGCTGGTTTTAGATAATGGTAATATGACTAAACCTGAGCAACTGCAATGGATTTTGGATGTTTTAAAAGAGCGTAACCTAGCTTAGTTCCATGATTAAAGTTGAGATTGATAAATATTCAGGTTTTTGTTTTGGTGTAAAGAAAGCTATAAACGCAGCTACGGATTTATTGCAAAATGGCGCTCCACTTTATTGTGTTGGCGATATCGTGCACAATGAAGCTGAATCAGAACGTTTGCGCAATCTCGGCATGAAGGTTATCTCGCACGATCAACTTAGTGATATTAATGGGACTATTCTGTTTAGAGCCCATGGAGAACCACCACTTACTTATTCTAAAGTGATAGAGGCAGGCCTTAAATTAGAAGATCAAACTTGCCCGGTTGTGTTGAAATTACAACAACGAATAAAGCAGGCTTATCAGCAAATGCTTAAAGTAAATGGACAATTGCTTATTTTTGGTAAGATTGGGCATGCCGAGGTAAATGGCCTGGTTGGTCAAACCGACGATCAAGCCATTGTTATTGAGAGTATAAATGATTTAAGTAAGATAGATTTTTCACGACCAATTGAGTTGTTTGCTCAAACAACCAAAAATCCGGATGAATTAAAGCTAATTATTAAAGAGATTGAGTTGCATTCAAAAGCAAGCTTTGGATGGCACAACACTACATGTAAACAAGTTACGGGCCGTGTTCCTCGCATTAAAGAATTCGCGCATTTACACAGTGTAATTGTTTTTGTTGGAGGAATAAAAAGTAGTAATGCGAAAGTGCTGTTTCATGCCTGTAAAGAAAGTAACGTACAATCTCATTTTGTGTCCTCACCAGATGAAATAAATAAAGAATGGTTTAACGATGCCGTTAGGTCAGTAGGTGTGTGTGGTGCAACTTCAACGCCAATGTGGTTAATGGTGGATGTAGCCGAAGCAATACAAAAATTAGTTTGATTCCTTTCGCAAGGTGAAAGAGAAGGTTGAATTAATAGAAATCAAAGATATAACACCTTTTGGATATTGACTAGATAGGAATATAAAGTGCTGTTTAATTATTTCTTGACTAAGGTTTTTTGTCAAAAATCTTATAAGAGTGTTTGAAAAGTATTTTAAATATTAAATTGCTGTTTCTAAAATAAACTTCCATGAGATATTTATCAATTGTTTTTTTGTCACTGACTACAGTATTTGTTTTAAGTTATTGCACTGGTCTAAATAAGGATGTCCAAAGTGTGCATATGCAGGCTATCACAATCGATACACATTGCGATACGCCAATGAAATTTATTAACAAGGGTTTTGACATTGGAGCAGAACATCAGGCTCCCTCAAGTAGAGTTGATCTGCCCCGAATGGAAAAAGGAGGCCTTGATGCTATCTTTTTTGCAGTTTTTACGAGTCAACGAGAACGTATTGAGAAGAATTACGATAAAGCTTACACTATCTCACATGCGATGATAGATTCGACTGAGAATGCCCTTTTACAATATGCTGATAAAGCTGAGATAGCAACTGAAGTTGAAGATGTGTATAGGCTATCTAAAGATGGAAAGCGAGCCATTTATTTGGGCATGGAAAATGGCTTTCCTTTGGCCAAGGATATTTCGCGAGTTGAAGAATTCTATAAACGAGGCATTCGTTATATTACGCTTGCTCATACAAAGAATAATGATATCTGCGATTCTTCAACTGATAAGAAAGGGCCAGAGCATAATGGTTTGAGTTCTTTTGGAAAAGATGTTGTTTCAGAGATGAACAGACTGGGAATGTTAATCGATGTTTCTCACATTTCGGATAAGGCTTTTTACGATGTGCTTGAGTTAAGTAATAAACCTGTTATCGCCTCTCATTCTTCGGTAAGGGCTATTTGCGAACATGCACGTAATATGAGTGACGATATGATTAAGGCTTTGGCAAAAAATGAAGGTGTAATTCAGATTTGCATATTAGGTGCCTACATAGAGGAAGAAGATACTACAACAATGAATTTCATAAAGCGTAAAGAGTTGCGTGTAAAGTATAATAATTTTAAGTACGCTAACGATGAAGAACGTAAGCAGGCTTGGGCCGAATGGGATCAAATCAATACGGATTATCCTCCAGTATTACCAACAATTGCTCAGGCTGTTGATCACATCGATCATGTGGTTGATTTGGTGGGCATTGATTATGTAGGTATAGGTTCTGATTTTGATGGAGGCGGAGGTTTGGCTGATTGTCAGGATGTAGCTGATTTTCCAAAAATTACTTCAGAATTACTGAAACGCGGTTATACCAAAGACGATATTAATAAGATATGGGGTGGTAATTTTTTGAGAGTTTTTAAGGCTGTTGAAGAGATTTAGGAATATACAGAGTTGGTATAAAAAAACACATTCATATCCTTGAATGTGTTTTTTTTGTTTAAATATTTTTTTAAAAATGTGGCTTTGGCTTAATTATTGTTATTAATAGTTACAATAAGTGCAGATTGGTTGCCTTATTGCATATCAACCCCCTTAACCATAAAAGACAGCAGAGTTATCATTACCTGCTGTCTTTTTTTGTTCTTGTAATCATCGGATGAATATTAACATCTTGTAATATTCATCCGATGAGTATAAATGATTTTTACTTAAAGTAAGCAATGATCTCTTTTAGTTTTGCTGCCAACTGAGTTAGGTTAGCTGCACTATCAGTAAATAGGGTAGCCGATTCAGAGTTTTGTTGAGTCACTTCATTCAGTTCCTGAATGGCTTTATTTACTTGTTCAGCACCACTTTGCTGTTCGTAGCTCGATGCTGTTATTTCTTGAACCAATTGAGAAGTTTTTTCTATGTCAGGGATGATATCTCCTAATTGTTGGCCTGATTTCTCAGATACTTCAACGGTTTTTTGTGTAAGGTCTACAATTTCATTGGCCGCTTTTTGTGAACGTTCAGCCAGTTTTTTAACCTCTGAGGCAACAACTGCAAAACCTCTGCCTTGCTCTCCTGCTCGGGCAGCTTCAACCGCAGCATTTAATGCAAGTATATTAGTTTGCTTGGCTATTTCTTCAATAATGGTAATTTTCTCCGCAATAATGTGCATTGAATCTCCAGCAATTTTTGTTGATTCGTATCCATCTTTCATCCCTTCAGCCGCTTTAGCCGCAATGGATTGTGTTTGCTGAGCGTTCTGATTATTTTGCTGTATGGTAGCAACCATTTCTTCCATCGATGATGATATTTCTTCAGCCGATGCAGCTTGGTTGGAGGCTCCTGCAGATAATTCATTGGAAGAACTTGAAAGTTCATTGCTAGAATTATCAATCTCATTTGAGCTTTCAATTATCTGCTTTATGATTCGTTTGATGTTATGAACCATGTCGTTTAGTGCCGAGCTTAATTCACCAATTTCATCAGTTCTATTTTCGTTTGCTTCAATCTCAACATTTAAATTACCGTTGGCAATTTCACGCGCAATCTCTGAGCTCTTTTTAATTGGGTTAGTAATTTTTGTTGCCAATATGTAGATAATAATATAGAGTAGAATAAGACCAACAATACCTATTACAAGACTTGTAGAAAGCAGAAGGTTTGCTTTTTTAAGTATTATTTTCTTAGGTACTTCAATCCCAATTGACCAAATATTATCAACACCTTCAACAGTAACAGGAGATAAAGATACGTAGTAGGTTTCACCATCTTCCGAATTAACATATTCAAATTGCGAAACTGCATTGTTTTGTGTTTCTGAAATGGCCGATTCAAATCGAATCGTATCATGCTCCATAACTTCAAAAAAGTTTTTACCAACAAATGCTTTGTTAGTGTGTCCTATTACCCTTTTATCCGAAGCTAAAAAGAATGAAATGGCACCTTCGTATGTGTTAATTTCCGAAATAATTTCTTCCATTGCACTTAAGCTGATGTCAACGGCAACAACGCCAATAAATTCACCATTTTTTTGGATTGGTGCAGCAATTGATGTCATTAGAATTCCTTCTAACTCAACAGTAACTTTATCGTAGTATGGATCCCACATCTCCAGACGGTTATTCTGTCTTGATATGTAATATTCAGAAGTTATTTCATCATTGTTCATGTCAACGCGTTCATGAACCTCGTTTATCTGACCGGTATGTGGATTTCTGAAATAAATATTCTTATCGCGACCGTTACGAAAGTTGTACCCATCAATAATTTCGTTTAATTCCCAGGTTTGCCATGTAGAAAGATAACTTGGGTTTTTTTCAAGCCAACCGTAGAGTATATCATTTAAAATATCATTTCGTACGTCCTCATCGATGTTTTCATAACGCTCATAGATGTCGCGAATTGTTATTGTTCCGCGTAATACCTGGCTTAAATCTGCCTGAATTAAGTTACGATACTCTTGAACGTTTGAGTTGATAATTTCTTTAGAATCCGCTAATGAGTTTTTCTTGAGGTTTAGACTGATAAATCCAAGACTAAAACCGTAAATAATAGTAAATGAGGCAAGTGTAAATAACAATAACCGACCCTTAAGTTTAAGGTTGATGAGTTTTTTCACAATAATTGGGTTTACTTGATTCGAAATGATTGGTTGTTTTTTTTGGAGTCCCTGACGGCGAATCAAGCAATTTTTTTTTGAATTCCCAAGTTTTTTGTGAGATATCGTACCTTGCCCTATTGACATTTTCAAAAAAAACTTGTATAACAAATAAAAAATGCCGGAATAATTTCCGGCATTATGTAACGTAAATAGTGTATATGTTTCTATTTGGCTAAAACAACAAAGTCCAGTTCAAATTCATCATAGATCATTTTATCACCCAGATTATCAAAGTATTTGCCCGATCCATATTTTACATCATATAGTGATCTGTCAACAACTAGTTTTCCTTTAAGTTTTTTATCCACCAAAGTAACTTCAAATTCAACCGGGTTGGTTTTGTTTTTAATGGTAAGATTGCCTTTAGCAATATAACCGTTCTTAGTCTTGCTAAACTTATTAATTACTAGTTTGCTAGTGGGGTATGTGCTAACTCCGAAGAAATCATCTGATTTAAGATGACCGACAAGCTTTTTGTTATATTCTTCATTTTCAATATCAGAGCAGGTAATGCTTGTCATGTCAACAACAAAAGTCGCACTGGTCAACTCGTCGTTTTTGTACTGTAGTTGCCCATTTTTAAAACTAATTGTTCCATTGTGTTCACCGGTTACTTTTTGGGCATCCCAATGTAATGTGCTCTTTTGTGTGTCAACAGATTTTTCCTGGCTACTTATTGCTGTAATTGAGAAAATACTAATAACAGCTATTAAAATTGTTTTCATGTGAATGTATTTTTAAATTTAATTTGACACATGTAACTCGCCAACATGGAGACTCTCCGATTTAAGAATTATCTTCCTATGGTTCGTTTCATATGCGTGTTAATTATTGGTTTATGAATTACAAACAGTTTATGAATTCAATTGGTTCAATGAAATTCTGTTATGGCTATGTTAATTTTATCCTGACATGAATCTTTGTGCATCGCTCAACTTAGTGTATTTTCCTATCTTTAGAAAAAATTATTGAATCATGTCGGAAGAAAAGAAGAAGTTGTATTTGTTGGATGCCTACGCCTTGATATATAGAGCTTATTATGCATTTATAAAGAATCCTCGTATAAACTCAAAGGGTTTTAATACATCAGCAGTTTTTGGTTTTACCAATTCGCTGTTAGAGATTTTAACAAAGGAAGATCCTACTCATATCGCTGTTGTATTTGATCCTTCTGGCCCTACTTTTCGGCATGAGGAATATCCCGAATATAAGGCCAACCGTGAAGCAACTCCCGAAGATATTAAATTATCTGTGCCCTATATTAAATCTGTAATTGAGGCATTAAACATACCGGTAATTGTAAAAGATGGTTTTGAGGCGGATGATGTAATTGGTACGCTTTCGGCTTTAGCCTCGAAAGAGGGTTTTGAAACCTATATGATGACTCCGGATAAAGACTATTCCCAGTTGGTTAAGGACAATGTTTTTATGTATAAACCTCGAAGTTTTGGTGGTGGCATTGATATTTGGGGAGTTGAAGAGGTGAAAGCAAAATTTGGCATAGAGAAGCCTATACAAGTAATTGATATTTTAGCACTATGGGGCGATTCTGCTGATAATATTCCAGGTTGCCCGGGCGTTGGAGAGAAGCGTGCCAAGGATATGATTAATGCTTATGGAAGCATTGATGGTATTTATGAGCATGTTGAGGAGCTAAAGGGTAAGCAGAAGGAGAACATGATTAATTTCGAAGAACAGGTAAGGTTGTCATATCATCTGGCAACCATTCGTTTAGATGTTCCTGTTGAATTGAACGAGAAAGAACTGAAGCGTGAGAAGCCAAATATGGATGCAGTTAATAAACTCTTTGAGGAACTGGAATTCAAGAATTTAATTTCGCGTGTAAATAAATTATTCGGCTCAGCGCCGGTGCAAGGCGATTTGTTTGGAGCGCCTGCTGCTGACTCTGATAAAAATGTTGAAGAAGAAGTTTATACATCACATAAAACTATAAATGACGTAGTTCATCATTACTATTTGATTGATAGTGAAATGAAGTTGGCTTCGTTAAGGGCTGAATTAAGTGTTCAGGATCGTTTTTCGTTTGATACCGAAACAACTTCCGTTAATGCAATGGAGGCCGATTTGGTAGGAATGTCATTTTCCTGGATAGCGAACGAAGCCTATTATGTACCTGTGCCTTCCGATAAAGAAAAAGCAACTGCCTTTGTAGAGTCTTTTCGTTCAATTTTTGAAGATTCGAAAGTCTTGAAAATTGCTCAAAACTTAAAGTACGATATGTTAGTGCTTAAAAAATATGGCATTGATGTTAAAGGACCATATTTTGATACCATGGTAGCGCATCATCTTCTATATCCTGGCATGAAGAATAATATGGATTTTATGGCGGAAACTTATTTGGATTACACACCTGTAAGTTTTGAATCTGTTGTTGGGCCAAAGGGAGCGAAGCAAAAAAACATGCGTGATTTATCTCCTGAGGCTGTAGTCGATTATGCTGCTGAAGATGCGGACATAACCTTGCAGTTGGCCGAGAAGTTTATGCCTGAAATTGCAGAGAGTGATGTAAAACAGTTGTTTGATGAAATTGAGATGCCGTTAATTGCTGTATTAGCTGACATGGAATTTGAGGGTGTAACCTTGGATGATAAAGCTTTACATGATTTTGCTGCCAAGTTACGCACAAAAATAATTGCCATTGAAAAGCAGATTATAGAATTGGCTGGAATGGAATTTAATATTGCTAGTCCAAAACAAGTGGGCGAAGTATTATTTGGCCATTTAAAAATTGATGAGAAGGCCAAGAAAACAAAATCAGGTCAATACAGTACCAATGAGGAGACGCTTCAGAAATTGAAGGATAAACACGAAATAATACCAGCTATTTTGGAGCATCGTGGTTTGGTTAAGCTCTTGAATACATATGTAGAAGCGCTTCCTAAATTAATAAATACTTCAACTAATCGAATTCACACGAGCTACAATCAAGCAATTGTTGTTACGGGCCGATTAAGTAGTACAAACCCCAACTTACAAAACATTCCTATTCGGGATGATAATGGTAAAGAAATTAGAAAGGCATTTACGGCATCCGACGAGGACAGGGTTTTTCTATCTGCCGATTATTCACAAGTAGAATTGCGCTTGATGGCTCATTTTAGTAAAGATGAACATTTGATCGATGCCTTTAATCGAGGCGAGGATATTCATGCTGCCACTGCTGCTAAAATATTTAAAGTGCCCTTGGATGAGGTGGATGCCGATATGCGAAGAAAAGCCAAGACAGCCAACTTCGGAATTATCTACGGAATATCAGCCTTTGGATTAGCCGAGCGTTTAACCATTCCTCGTAAAGAGGCAAAAGCAATTATTGAAGGCTACTTTGAGAGTTTTCCTGGTGTGAAAGCTTTTATGGATGAATCTGTAAATATTGCGAGGGAAAATAACTTTGTTGAGACTTTATATCATCGTAAGCGTAATTTGAGTGATATTAATTCGCGAAATGGAGTTGTGCGTGGTATGGCGGAGCGCAATGCTATTAATGCGCCAATTCAGGGCACAGCTGCTGATATTATAAAGCAAGCTATGGTGAATGTTCAAAAACGTTTTGAAGAGGAAAATATCCAGTCGAAAATGATTTTACAAGTACATGATGAATTGAACTTCGACGTTTTAAAATCGGAGCAAGATGTTGTCATGAAAATTGTTAAGGAAGAAATGGAGAGAGCTATTAAATTATCGGTTCCTTTGGAAGTAGATATGGGGGTAGGAAAGAACTGGTTAGAGGCACATTAATGCTCAATTTTTTAGAATAAAAAAAGGCTCGTTTATATAAACGAGCCTTTTTCATATGATGATTTGTATATCTTATTTCATCGATCGCTTATCACCAGCATGGCTAATCATCTGCCCGTTTAACAGGTCTGAATATTTCGACTCGTCTTGCAATAAATCTTTAGCTTCAGATAATTCCAAGTCATTTCTTAAACCAAGAACAATTGCGCCCTTTTGATAATAATAGCGCTTTGTAATTTCAAGTGCCATTAACTCCTTGATTTCATCCTGGAAAAGGTTTAAATCTTTCTTTACATCTAATTTTAACATCGCTTCCAGTTTTTCAAACTCTTCTTTTGCAGCGTCGTAATAGTCTTCTCTTTTGGCTGTTTTAATCAGAGTTTTCAACTTATCTTGTGATAATGATTCGTACCTGAATCCTTCGCGCGCCATCACATAGTTTGTAAATTCTTCATATACTTCATCCGAAATACTAAAATTTTCGGGCGTTTCGATGGTTTTATTTTTGATCACAAAATCCGTTGCAAAATCGAATACCACTTGCTGTGCAACAGTAGCAAAAGTAATGTTGGAATATTTTGTTGCTTCCACTTTAATGTCAGGAGAAATACCACCTCCGTCATAAACTTTACGTCCGTTAAGTGTTAGGTATTCAGAAATTAAAGTGTCAGGAATTAAACCAACACTTCCATCATCGTTGCGGTGCGAATAATCCAGAGCTTGAATACAACGACCAGAAGGAATGTAGTATTTAGCTGTGGTGACCTTAAGTTTGGCGTTGTACGAAAGGTTTCGTGTAGTTTGAACCAAGCCTTTACCAAATGAGCGCTGTCCAATGATTACAGCACGATCTAAATCTTGTAAAGCACCTGAAACAATTTCCGATGCAGACGCCGATCCACGACTGATAAGCACTGCCAAAGGCATTACCGTATCAATTGGTTGACGATTGGCTTTATACACTTTATCCCATTGAGTAACCTTTCCTCTTGTGCTAACTACCTCATGGCCTTTAGGTATAAAAAGGTTAACTATTTTAACCGCTTCGTCTAATAAACCTCCCGGATTGGCGCGTAAATCAAGAATGACGCTTTTAGCTCCATGTTTGTCACGTAAATCTAAAAAGGCTTTTTCTATTTCACGACTACAATCTTGCGTGAAATTATTAAGCATGATTAAACCAGTTTCATCATTAACCATACCATAATAAGGCACTGGGTTTATTTGAATTTTTTCACGATTCAATTCAAAAGTCATTGGCTTTTTCTCACCTGGTCGTTGAACCTTTATTTTAAGTGAGGTGTTCGCAGATCCTTTCAATAAGTCGCTTACGTCAGGTGTGTTTTTACCAACCATATTCTTATCGTCAATCGCTAGTATTTTATCGCCAGCTTTTAATCCAGCCTTAGCTGCAGGGAAACCTTCATATGGTTCAGCAATTATAACATGTTCTTCGCGTTTTGAAATAAGTGACCCAATACCCGCATACTCACCAGTTGTCATGAATCTAAAATCTTCCATATCCGACTCAGGAATGTAGGTTGTATAGGGATCAAGTGACTCAAGCATTTCATTTATGCTGGTTGCAATTAACTTTTCTGGTTGAGTCTCATCCACATAGTAGCTATTTAGCTCGCGGAATAAGGTATAATAAATGTCAAGATTCTTAATTATTTCGAAGTTTCGCTTATCGTCATTAAAACTATATAAGCCAAATAACATAACGAAAACCACCGCAATGGTTGCCGTCCATTTTACTTTAGTTGTTTTTAGAAAGTTCTTCATATCTAATGTTTTATTTGTCTGTGAATGCTTGCCTACCTAATGCTCACAATTTTCTATACTTCCCTGTTTTATAGGCACGAAAGACAAAGTTAATATTTCCGATCAATTATAAACTTCTTATTAAAAGTTATTCTATCTATTTAAGTCTTATTAAACTTACAAATACTAAGCCGTATTGTTCAAGCTTAATGAGGTGTTTTGGAAGGAACGCTAAAGGAGCGATGAACCATATTCCCACTTTCATCGGTAATGTTGAGTATATGAGCACCTTCTTGTGGCACAATTTCCATTTGATGTATGTATTGTGTCTGACCCAAATAGTAATCATCTAAATGCCAAAATAGTTTTTCCTTTCTATTTTGGTGGCTTGCCTTACATACAATGCGGCCTAGAGAACCATCTATTTCGCGGGGCACAAGAAGTTCTGCATTTTCTTTTGGATATATTAATTCAAGTGGTGACTGGAGCCATCCAGAGCAGCCTTCTTTAAAAGGAGGCAGAGGTTTATATGCTGGGTTTTTACTTTGATAATACCATGCCATGAGTGGTGGTAGTACCATGCGCGACTCATGTACTATTAGATTAATGGGGTAGCAATTGGCGTTAACCTGATATCTATGTTCTTTATCGAGATGTATGATTTGATGATATGGGCAAACAGGCATATCGTTATTGGATAAAGGCACATAAACGGTATCGGTATTAAGACAAATGTTTGACGCTTTGTGCCCTGATTCACGACACACTAAAATAGGCTCTAAATCATCATAGGGTGTTTCAAACCAAGCAGTGCTTGGGAGGTTTCTGAATAACTCAAACATTACTGGTGCGGCTGCACTGCCACCAATAATACCCGGACGACCTTCACCACTTGCATTCCCAACCCAAACGCCAACTGTATATTTGGGAGTAACGCCAATTGACCAGGCATCACGATTCCCGAAACTTGTACCTGTTTTCCAGGCAATTTTGCGGCCTGAAGAGAAATTCTCCCAACCTGTTTCCTCATCTGGTCGTTGCACATTGGTGAGCGCTTCCATTGTATAATAAATACTTCCTGCCGATAATGCTGGTGGATTATCAGTGTATATAACTGTTTCCTTTTTATCCCTTTTAAGGTGTTGAGCGATGGATATATCCGTTGATTTATATCGAGAATTACTTAGTGTATAGTTTGATAGCGATCGAGCTAAACTTGAATAGGCCGACGATAATTCAAGAAGATTTGCCTCACCTCCGCCTAGAATAAGTGATAAGCCATAGTGCGAGGGAGCTTTATTGAAACTAGAAATATTAAGCTTCTTTAGCAGATTATAAAAACGTTCGACTCTATATTCTTGCAGCAAACGAACAGCTGGAACATTTAGGGAGCGTGAGAGGGCGGTGTGCGCTGGGACAGCTCCATCAAATTGCAAGGTGTAATTTTTAGGAGCAAAATCACTGTAATAGGTTGGGATATCAGCAACAAGCATTTTGGGAAGCAGAATGCCATTTTCCAATGCTGCGGCATACAAAAATGGCTTCAATATACTGCCAGTGCTTCTGTTGGAGGTAATAATATCAACTTTGTGCCCATAATTACCCGATGATGAAATGGCATTGCCGGTATATGCTAGTATGTTATTGCTTTCGTTATCGATAATTATTGCTGCCAAATTATGAATTTCATTGTGTTGATATACCTTGTAAAAGTTGTCAATTACTTGGTTGGTCTTTATTTGTAGTTCTTTATCAAGTGTTGATTTAAAAGCCAAATTACCATTTTTTTTCATCAGCTTGTCAAGCAAATGCGGAGCACTCATTGGTAAGGGCAATGGTTTTTCAGGTAATGGTTCGGCACAAGCCAAATAGTATTCAGTTGAATCAATGATATTTTTAGTGAGTAGTTTACCTAATAGTCGATCTCTTTTTTGTAATAATCTTTCACGATTTTTACCTGGGTGAATTAAGGAAGGGGCGTTAGGAAGAACAGCCAATAGTGTTGATTCGCTCCAGGATAATTGATGTGAAGGCCGACCAAAGTAGCGCCATGCTGCTGCCTCAATACCAACCACATTCCCACCAAAGGGAGCATGTGCTGCATATAGTTGTAGTATTTCTTTTTTAGAATAGCGTAATTCGAGCCGTGTGGCTTGAATGGTTTCTATTAACTTATTGAAGAGGTTTCGTTTTTTGTTGCGTGCCAAGCGAATAACCTGCATCGTGATTGTGCTGCCGCCACTTTTAACCTTTCCAGCACTGATGTTTTGCTTCAAAGCCCTTAGTATGGAAATGGGATTAAAACCTGGATGATAGTAAAAGTATTCATCCTCGAAATGAATGATGGCTTGTTCGAATTTATGAGGAACTGAATCTATTTGTGGGAAGCGCCACTGGCCGTCGTTAGCTATGTGGGCTCCAAGTAAATTGCCATTATTTGAGTATAAAACAGCGCTATAATTAGGGGCGAAAAGTTTAGTGGGTAAACTGAAGTAAAAAGCCAACATAAGGCAAAAAACCAATGTAAGTGGCCATTTATTCTTACCTAATATCTCTTTTATTTTTTGAATCATCTATGTCTGTACTGTTGAGCCAAAGGTAAAAATAGAATTTTCCATTCTATGATCAATGCCAATCATATTCACTTTTTTCTACCTTTGCATCAACAATCATTCTAACTAGATGGCACAGGAATTTGATTTTTTAGTGATTGGCTCTGGCATAGCCGGTTTAAGTTACGCACTCAAAGTAGCTGAATACGGTACTGTTGCTGTGGTAAGTAAGACAGAATTAAAAGAAACTAACACCGCATATGCGCAAGGGGGTATTGCGTCGGTGATGTACGATCCAGACACTTTCGAAAAGCATATCGAAGACACGCTCATAGCTGGTGATGGGGTTTGTAACATTGAAGCGGTTCGTAAAGTAATTACCGAAGCACCAGAGCAAATTAATCAGTTACTAAATTGGGGAACGAGTTTTGACAAGGATAGTGAGGGGCAATTCGATCTTCATCGCGAAGGCGGTCATTCAGAGCATCGTATTCTACATCATAAAGACAATACGGGTGCTGAAATACAGAGGGCACTTATCTCCCAGATAAAGAATCATCCATCGATTACGGTGATGGAACATAATTTTGCAGTTGATATTATTACGCAACATCATTTAGGTAAAGTCACTGAGCCCTGGATGCGCGATATTCAATGTTATGGAGCTTATGTCCTAAATAAGGAAATAGGAAAGGTTGAGACTATTTTGGCCAAAACCACCATGATGTCGACCGGAGGCATTGGAAGTGTGTATCAAACAACCACCAATCCTTTAATTGCAACGGGCGATGGCATAGCCATGGTATTTAGGGCAAAGGGCATAATCGAAAACATGGAATTTGTTCAATTTCACCCAACCTCACTTTATAACTTATCTGTGCGCCCATCCTTTTTGATAACTGAAGCGATGCGCGGCTATGGTGGCATTCTTCGTCGAATAAATGGGGAAGAGTTTATGCACGATTACGATTCAAGAGGATGTTTAGCCCCTCGTGATATAGTAGCGCGTGCCATCGACAATGAGTTAAAACTAAGGGGTGATGAATATGTGTATTTGGATGTAAGGCATAAAGATGCTGAAGAAACGAAACAGCATTTTCCAAATATATATAAGAAATGTCTATCCGTAGGAATTGATATCACCAAAGACATGATTCCGGTGGTGCCTGCTGCCCACTATTTATGTGGAGGTATTAAGGTTGATTTAAACGGTCGTAGCTCCATTAATAATTTATATGCAACTGGGGAATGTGCTTCCACTGGCTTACATGGCGCTAATCGTTTGGCAAGTAATTCATTGATTGAAGCACTTGTTTTTTCAGATGCTGCCGCTAAGGATGCCGTTAAATCAATTGATAAGATTGAGATAAATAAGCGAATTCCTACATGGAACGATGAAGGAACCTCTCACCCCGAGGAAATGATTCTGATAACTCAATCCAATAAGGAAGTACAACAGATAATGAGTAAGTATGTGGGTATTGTTCGATCCAATATTCGCTTAGATAGAGCCTATGATCGTTTGGAAGTATTGTACCGCGAAACAGAGAGTTTGTTCCAGGGTTCTAAGGTATCTGAGAAAATATGTCATTTAAGGAATAAAATTAATGTTGGTTATTTAATCATAAAAATGGCACGTAAGCGAAAGGAAAGCAGGGGTTTACATTATACGATTGATTTTCCAGACAAGTTAAAAGATTAAAGTAAACTTCAATAACTTACTCGAGAGACAATAGTTATATTCGGAATTCAAAATATTTATTACTTTAGCGCCTTTAACCATTGGACGGAAAGTTGAAAGTTCTACTAATAAATAAAACCGATATGGGCGGTGGTGCTGCTGTGGCATCTAATCGCTTGAATAGAGCATTACGCCGAAATGGTGTTGATGCTAAATTGCTGGTTCAAGATTTAGTGCGAGATGAAGAGGGTGTACACGCTGTTGATCGTGGCTTTATTCATCGTCAAAAAGCATTTGCTCGCTTCGCCTACGAACGTCTGTGTTTCTTACCATATGAGCGCAGTTCTTCTGTACGTTTTGCTTTTTCACCTGCCAATGTTGGTATAGACATTTCGAACCACCCATTGGTGCAAGAAGCTGATATTATCCATTTGCATTGGGTGAATCAAGGTTTTTTATCCTTAGAAACATTGGGTAAATTATTCTCTTTAGGAAAACCAATTGTTTGGACTCAGCACGACATGTGGTCGTTTACTGGGGGCTGTCATTATGCAGGAAGCTGTTTGGAATTTTTAGAATTTTGTTCTTATTGCCCATTTCTTCGTAAGCCTTCTAAGAAAGATTTATCGGCGCAGTTATTTGCACAAAAACGGAAGATATATTCCCAGGCTCCCCTCTCAATAGTTGCCTGTAGTAAGTGGCTGAAAGGATTGGCACAAGAAAGTAAATTACTTCGTAAGAAAAATTCTTTTGCCATACCAAACCCAATAGATATTGATTTCTATAAACCTTACGATAAGTCTGAAGCGCGTAAACGATTGGGCTTGCCTTTAGATAAGAAACTCATATTATTTGGAGCAGCCAATGTTAACGATCAGCGAAAAGGCATGCGCTACTTTATTGAAGCCTTGTCTGTTTTGAATGAGAATTTTCCAAAGGCTGCCGAGTCTGCAGAATTAGTTGTTTTTGGTAAAATGAATAAGGATACCGAAGCAATGTTTCCCTTTAAAACTCATTCGTTTTCGTTTGTATCCGATCCTAAGGTCTTGGTTGATTTGTATAATGCTGCTGATATTTATGCTTTGCCATCTTTACAAGATAACTTGCCTAATACCGTTATGGAAGCCATGGCATGCGGAACACCTGTTGTGGGCTTTAGTATCGGTGGAGTACCGGAAATGGTGGATCATAAAAAATCTGGTTATTTAGCCGAAGTTAAAAACTCCTTAAGTTTAGCTAATGGGCTTTATGTATCGCTTTTTGTTGATGATCTTGAGGCATACAGTAAGCAGGCGCGAAAAGATGTTGTAGAAAATTACTCGGAAAAGGTAGTGGCAGATCAATATCTTGAAGTCTATAAGTCACTTTTAAAATAACCCTTATGGCTTCAACGGTTTCCATTATTACCATTGTTTACAATGGAAGAGATACGCTTGAAAAGACCATAAAAAGTATCTGTTCTCAAACTTATAACAACATTGAATACATAATTGTAGATGGTGGGTCTACAGATGGAACAGTTGAGTTGATCAAGCGATATGAATCCTCGATTTCGAAATGGATATCGGAACCAGACAAGGGACTTTACGACGCCATGAACAAGGGTATAAAAATGGCTACTGGCGATTATTTATGGTTCATCAATTCGGGTGATGAGGTATTTGCGCCAGATACTTTGAGTCAACTCTTTGATCAAAATCCAACAGCCGATATTTATTATGGCGATACGGTTATGATAGACTCTTTAGGTCAATTGATAGGAGAGCGTCGCTTGCAACCGCCTAAGCAATTGTCATGGACCGATTTTAAAAATGGGATGTTAGTAAGCCATCAATCCATACTTATAGCACGAAATATTGCTTCACTTTATAATACCAAATATACATTTTCGGCAGATTTTGAATGGTGCCTTGTTGCTCTGAAAAAAGCAAAGACAGTGGTTAACACTGAACTTGTTCTATCCCGCTTTCTGGATGGTGGATTAACCAAACAGAATATCGTTCCTGGTTTGAAGGAGCGCTTTCGGATTATGGTTAATTATTTCGGATTATTTTCAACCCTGTGGCATCATATTCCTATAAGCTTTCGGTTTGTGTTGTATGTAATCAGAAATAAGCGGTTTTAGAGAGATGTTTTTTTTATAAGTGGTTTTTTATTTTCTCCCTAAATTCCTTCAATATTTTTTCGGTTTCATCCCAGGCAATACACTCATCCGTAACCGAAACGCCATATTGTAATTGACTTAAATCAGCAGGGATTTTTTGAGCACCAAAGTTGAGGTTACTTTCAATCATCACACCCATAATCGATTTGTTGCCAGCAGCAATTTGTTGTGCAATATCATCCAAAACAAGTTTTTGATTTTCGGCCTTTTTGCTACTGTTGGCATGGCTACAGTCAATCATCATGCGTGGATCAAGACCTTCTTTTTCTAGCTCTTTTGTGTATTCGCTAATGTATTTTTCCGAATAATTTGGTTCGGTGCCGCCACGCAATATAATGTGCGAATTAGGATTGCCATTGGTTTTAACAACAGCTACATTTCCGTCGGGATCGATACTTACAAAATTATGTGGAGAGGCTACCGAAACACGTGCATTTATGGCAATGTCGATACTGCCTTTGGTACCATTCTTAAAGCCAACGACCGATGATAATCCGCTGGCCATGTTTCGATGACTTTGTGATTCTGTGGTGCGTGCTCCAATGGCCGTCCACGAGAATAAATCCTGTATGTACTGAGGCGTAACAATATCCAAAGCTTCGCCTGCTGTAGGTAAGCCTAAATCGGCAATGTAGCAAAGTAATTCGCGCGAGAGTTTCAAACCGTCTTCAATGGCGCAGCTATCATTCAAATATGGGTCATTGACAAAACCTTGCCATCCAACCGTTGTTCGTGGTTTCTCGAAATATACCCGCATTACCAAATAGAGTGTATCATCTAACTCATCAGCCAAGGCTTTTAGTTTGTGAGCGTATTCTTTGGCCGATTCCATGTTGTGAATGGAACAGGGGCCAACTACAACCAATATGCGCTTATCTTCTTTGTTTAAGATGTTTTTAACCGTTTGCTGCCCCTCTTGAACCGTATTAATAATCTTCTCGGTGAGTGGGTAGAGTTTCTTCAATGCCGATGGTTTAATAATGGCCTGTTCTGCATTAATATTTATATTCTCTATACGCTTATCGGTCATGGTGTTTTGCTGTTTTCATAAATGAAGCCCAAAGTTAAAAGAAAAAACTGCATATGCATATACGAATTGATATTCCCTAATTAAGCACCTTTTGTTTGAATTGACTCATCATTCTTTCCGGATCTTTTAAATGAATACCATCAACAAACAGTGTGCTATCTACATAGGTGATGGTAGCAAAGTATTTCTGAAATTTAGTTTCAAGATTGGTTTCAGATATGGTGCTTAAATCTAGTTGTTTAAGTAGTTCTCTCTTGGCAATATTTATAGGAGGAGAAATTAGCTTCAATTGGCAATTGTGCTGATTTGCAAGGGTTTTAATTCGACTGAGATAATCAATGGCGATTGGTGATAAAAATGTGTTATTTGGTGAACTATCTAGTTCAAATTTTGGCGCCCAGCTTGTGGCTTTGATGTGCGGAAGTTGATGAAATTGATGGTAAGGTATTTTGGCTATTTGTTCTCGAACGGTTGCTGAGTAGTAGGGACTATTTTGCTCGTTATCAAATGGCTTTAAGAAATAATGATAGGTAAATTCCTGATCCAGATTATCCTTAAATGAAAATGGAGTATACAAAAGTATTACTTCATCAATTTGATTACCAGCCTTCAAATAATTATTTAGCAAAAGGTATTGACCAATTAAGCCAATAGCTTGATTGGTAGCCAGCGAATTGATGCTATCCGATGAAGAATTGACTGGAAAAAACTGTCGTCCCACGCTATCACCTAAAATTAAAGTTTTCGCCTTGCTTTTAACTTTGCTCTTTTTTATGGCTTCATAAATGTATTTTCCAGGGTAATTGAATAGGTATACCTCAGTATAAATCAAAAAAGCGCATGTTGCTTCAACAAATGCAATGGCTAAAAGGCTAAATAAAATGATATGTCGAATAAACTTCTTCATTTAGAATTGAAAGTAAATAAATTCCTGGGTACTGCCTTTAAACCAATAAATAACAAATACTAAAATTAAATAGAAACACCACCTAAGGGGCTTAGATTTTATGAAGTCTATTCTCTCGAGGCCATATTGTCCTCGTCGACCTATCCATTCAATTATTAGTAAGAACAATACAAGCAAAAGCGTACTAAAAGCATGAATACGATCTGGAAAATCCGGGACGCTAATAAGAGACATGGAAAATATTCCTGATAAATAATCGCAGGCATGTGCTAAACTATCAGCTCGAAATACAACCCAAGCTATTACCGTTAACGAAAAGGTTAAGAGCATACCGATGAGTTCTTTAAAGTTTGGCAACAATGAATTTTGGGCGATAATATTCGTGTTTACTTTATTTCGTTTGAGGAGTAAGAGCGGCAAAAAGTATAGTGCATTAATTGCTCCCCAAACTATAAATGTCCAGTTGGCACCATGCCATAATCCGCTGAAGATAAAAATGATGAATACATTCTTAATTTGATTCAGGATAGTCCCTCTACTGCCTCCTAATGGGATGTAGAGATAATCGCGAAACCATGTAGATAAAGATATGTGCCAGCGTCTCCAGAACTCGGCCATATCCCTTGAAAAGTAGGGGAAGGCAAAGTTCTGTTTTAAGTTGAACCCGAATAAGCGTGCTGTTCCTATTGCTATGTCGGAGTAGCCAGAGAAATCTCCATAAATTTGAAAGGTGAAAAATAGAGCTCCAAGCGCAAGAGTACTTCCGGAATATTGAGCAGAATTGTTGAAAATCAGGTTGGCATATTCAGCACAGTTATCGGCAATAACCATTTTTTTTAACAAGCCCCAAAGTATTTGTCGCAGGCCATTAACTGCTTGAGAATAATCAAATCTACGAGGTGTAAAAAACTGAGGCAATAAGTTACTTGCTCGCTCAATTGGCCCTGCAACTAATTGCGGAAAAAAGCTTACAAAGGCAGAAAAAGCAATAAAATCCCTTGTCGGCTCTATCTTCCTCTTATAAACATCAATAGTATAACTTAAGGTTTGAAAGGTGTAAAAACTAATACCGACAGGAAGAATGATATTTAAAGTATTGCCCGAAATCTGCTGGTCAAAAAACTTGAATGATTCAATAAAGTTATCAAGAAAGAAGTTGTAGTATTTGAAAAAGCCAAGAAAACCTAAATTGACAGTAATACTGGTCCATAAGAGCAGTTGACGTTCTAGCTTCTTTTTTTCTCTACTAAGAGCAAGTCCAACACTATAATCAACAATAGTACTGAAGATTATAAGGGAAAGAAAACGCCAATCCCAACAGCTATAAAAATAATAGCTAGCAACAACGATGAAAGCATTTTGAAGCTTATTTCCAGATTTCTGCAATAACCAATAGAGCGAAAAGGCTATTGGTAGAAATATTGCAAAATCAATGGAATTAAAAAGCATAGGGTTTAGAGCTATGGTTTACTTGCTAAAATACAGAAGCTTTTGGAATTTTTATCATACTTCAATAAAAAACAAAACCTGTGAGACGTATCCCACAGGTTTATATATTTCAAGATTCTCGAATCTTCTTTACTCTATAACAGTAACCCAACCGTGTGTATCTGGTTCGTCACCGTACTGAATAGCTCTTAGTTTATTGTAAAGCTTTTCAGAAATTTCACCAGCTTTACCATTAGTGCTGAAAATGTATGATTTACCCTCATCCACATCATCAATTTTACCGATAGGGCTGATCACCGCAGCTGTGCCACAAGCACCGGCTTCCTCAAAGGTACCTAGCTCTTCCAAAGGAATTGGGCGACGCTCAGTCGTCATTCCCATATCTTCAGCTAATTGAATTAAACTCTTATTAGTGATTGATGGTAATATAGAATCCGATTTTGGCGTAACGTAGGTATTGTTTTTAATACCGAAGAAGTTAGCAGGGCCACATTCGTCGATGTATTTCTTTTCCTTACTATCTAAGAAAAGAACTGCTGAATATCCTTTTGAATGCGCTTCGTCGCCCGGACGTAAGCTAGCCGCATAGTTACCACCAACCTTAATATGTCCCGTTCCAAGTGGAGCAGCACGGTCGTATTTGCGTGAAATCATCATGTCGGTTGGTTTAAATCCTTCTTTGAAATAAGGACCAACTGGCATAACAAACACCATAAATAAATACTCATCAGTTGGAGAAACACCAATTTTAGCACCGGTACCAACTAACAATGGACGAATATATAATGAAGCACCAGAATCGTAAGGTGGTACAAATCGTTTGTTGAGTTCAACAGCTTTGACAACAGCATCAACAAAGATTTTTTCCGGAACAGTGGCCATCATAGTACCAACTGCTGAGTTATGCATTCTTTTTGCATTTTCTTCAACGCGGAAAAGGCGTGTCTTATCATCTTTACCCTTAAAAGCTTTTAAGCCTTCAAAAGCTTCCTGTCCATAATGTAAACCAGTAGCCGCCATGTGAATGCTAATCTGATCAGATGAACTAGTTTCTAATTCACCCCATTTGCCATCGCGGTAGTAACACCTAACATTGTAATCGGCTTTCATGTAGCTAAAAGACAAATTACTCCAATCGATATTATTCATTTCTATGACTTTTTAAAAACGTAGTGTGACTCAAATTTTTCATAAAGGTACAATAAAGTACTTACAATTTACATGATTTAATTCAAGTCAAACGTTGATTTGTCTATGCCTATTTGAAAAACAGAAGGATAGCCGATAACAATATGACAGCGAAAATAAAGTAGCGGTATTGTTTATCAGGTATTAGCTTAACAATTCGTTTTCCGATTAGGGCGCCTACAAACAAAACAGGGAACATAACAATGTTTAACTGAATGGTTTTTAAATCAATGGTTTGCCAACTTAGTACATGAAACGGCACTTTGAAGCAATTTAGAAAAAGGTAGAACCAAGCTCCCGTACCAATGTAACTTTCTTTGGGCAAGCGCATCGATAATAAATAGAGATTAAAGATGGGACCAGCCGCATTGCCCATCATTGTGGCAAATCCACCCATCAAGCCAAGCGATCCACTAAAAACAGGATGTGAAGTCAGGTTAATTTTGCTTTTTCGAAACTCGTTGTAAAGCAATAATACCAAACACACTAAAATGGCAATGGCTATAGCATGTTTGAATTGTTGGTCGTTTATCTGATTTCCCACATAGACCGCTATTAAAATTCCGATTACAGCCCATGGGATGAGCTTAATGATGTATTTAATTTTGCCACTCTTAAAATAAAAGGAAAGTGCAAGCGCATCGCCCATAATTAGAAATGGAAGAAGTATACCTACTGAAGCTTTGCCGCCATAAAGATAGGCGAGAAGAGGTATCGATACCATACCTAAACCTTTCAATCCGCTTTTAGAAACACCTATTAGAAATGCACAAAACAAAGTGATTAACCATGTGTTCCATGAAGTATTTAAAGGATTAAGTAATTCTGTCATTCAACTAAAATACGCAGAATGAATGGCTATTACCAGATTCAACTATTAATTAATCTCAAATTGAATTAAATAAAAACTTAAAGTTATCATTTGTAATAGATAATAAATCATTGATTTGTATTCCTAAAATATGAGCTGCTTTTGTATAAATGTTTTCAATGGATTCAGTTGAATCATCTGTTTCAAAAAACAGGCGATCACTTGGTGTGTGGAGTAAGCTTTTTGCGGCTTTCGATTTAGAATTTAATATACTTGGCCCATAGGAAAAATAGAAACCGTGATTGGTAGCTTGTTTCATTATTTCCACCGAAGCATTAAAGCCATGAAATATCCATGCTTGTTTCGGTTTTAATTCTTTCCTTAAAGTAATAATTTCGTTGTAGTATCTAACACAGTGTAATATTAGAGGTTTATGTAACTCCTCAGATAACTCAATATGCTTGTGAAGCAGGTCTAATTGTTGCTCGTAAGTACCACAACGTACTTTATCTAAACCCGTTTCTCCAATGGCAATAAACTGCTTGTTTTTAGCATGTTTATTGAGTCTATCTAATGCAATATTATTATCACTTGCATGCCATGGGTGAATGCCCAATGAACAGTATTCAGGCAGTGCATTGGGCAAAGTATTGGAAAGCTCAATATTAACAATTTCAGTAAGGTTATCAATGCCTGTGGGGCGATGCGTATGTAGATTAATGTATCTATGTGGCATCTTACTATTCATTTAAATTAAAGATTAAAGAAAAATTATTAATAAATTCGATATGTAGATGTTGAATCACAATTAACTGTTAATTTTTTCACATGTTGCAAGGTAATGTTAGCCTTATTTTCAGCATCTAAATTTACAGATGAAATTCGAGTGTTGGAAAATACTTCCGCATTATTTACATGCATCATTAATGATTTAATATTCGCTGTATATATGTTTGAACGTGACTTTTCATTTGCTTCAAGCTGTAAGTGTTTAAAAGAGCTGTTTTTGAAAACATTTACATTTCCTTTTTGACTGTTTGTAACCAAAATGCTGTCTTGCCGCAAATTAACGTCGACATTTCCGCCTTCAACTATTAATGCATTAATCAGTTTTAAATTAATGGTATAGTGAAAATTACGATCGCCAGATTTGGCTGGTTTCAAAATTAAAGTATCAGTTAAAAGTTGGTAAGGAATTTCTTTTAGCGCATCTTTTTTGTGAGAGTACTTAATATTGCAAGAATCGTTTGTGTTAAGCTGTACACGAGCTCCTTCTTGAACTACAATTACATTAAAATTGGGTAGAGCTACTTCGACATATTCCATATTTTCATTCCTGCTGTCGCCAGGGTTTTCCACTGTTATCATCACAGAAAGTAGGCTTATACAGAAAACTGATAGAAATGCGATTAGAATCTTTTTACTTGTCTTCATCTTCGTTCTCCTTTAATTGATTAAACAAAGGTTCCAATTCTTCTCGGGTAATACCTAACAACTTAACTTGTTGAATAAATGCAGGTAATATTTCTTGGGTAAATTCTTCTTTACGCATGTCTCTAATCATTTTAGGGGCATTGTCTGTCACAAAGTAACCAACACCTCTGCGGTTTTCAACAATATTATTGTGTTGTAATTCTATAAAAGTTCTCATTATGGTATTCTGATTCACACCTAGCGTAGCCGCTAGTTTTCGTACCGACTGTACCTTGTCGCCTGGCGCATATTCGCCCGACAAAACACGTTCGCATATATTATCGGCTATCTGTTGAAAGATGCCTTTGTTATTTTTAAACTCCATCATGCTATCTGTTTTTCTTTCACTCTAAAAAAGGCATATGCCCAAGTGGTGATTAATACAAATATTTCTATCCCAACAACTAATGCTTTTGCCGTACTCTCTTTATTATCAAAAATTATGAGCCATGGCACTCTGCCGTTTTTAAATAGTTCGGCCCATTCAATAATTGAAAAGAAATAGAAAATAACTACTGCTGTTGTTGCGCCAAGTATAACCAAGGTTTTTATGAGTGGCTTTTTGCCAAAAACTGCTCCGCCTGCAAATAAGACCGATTGCGCAATAAGCGCGATCAGGATGGTTAGTGTAAGAATAAAGGGGAGTTTTTCTGACCCAATTTCTTGTAGTATCGTTGTGAACGAAAAAGACTCAATAAAACGATCGGGTGAAAACCACAAGACTAATTCACTTGCCAAATGTGAGCTAACATAAAACACTAATGGTAATATTAACCATGGTGAAAGTATCCTTACTATTAAATTCAGCGTAAATTTCTCAATTAGCGAACAAGGCAATAAAATAAAATCGAAAGTAAGACCTTTGTTTCTAAATGCAGGAAAAGCGTATGCTGCAAATGGGAGAGCGACTCCTCCACATAGTATAATAAAGAGTGGAACCCATTGTATTGCATCAAAGTGCCTGTCTGCCATTAAAGTAAAAAGGGTAATGAGGGTGTAGCCAATAAATAGTGACAGCAACGATAAGGTTGCACTTTTCTTCGATAAATGGTACTGTTGTTTAAGCAACTTACCAAATCTCTTTATGTTAAAAATATTATTCATCGTATTTGGTTTGTTAGTTAAACGTTTTGCCATTGTTAATGGCGTTAAACAATAATTCAATATCAACTTCTGAAGATTCTCCAATTGATGGTGTTACTATGTTGTATCCCATTGGATTCAGCTCGCTGTACAATACATTATCAGGCAGGTGACTTACAATCTTAAAATCGTATTTTTCAGAGATGTCGATGATACTTTGGTTAAATATCACTTGACCATTATCAACTAGAATTATTTTGTCGATAAGTGTTTCTACATCTTTTACCTGATGCGTAGATATTATTACTGTCTGATCTTCTTGAAGTGATCCGGCTACTAACTGACGAAAAATAGTTTTAGATGGAATGTCCAGTCCATTGGTTGGCTCATCTAAAATAATGAGTTGACAACGTGTTGCTAGGGCAAAGGCTATGCGAAATTTCTTCTTTTGTCCATGACTCATCTTTGATAAGTTCTTTTGTTGATCTAACTCAAACTTATTGATTAAATCGTCTAGCAACTGTTTGTCGAAGCGCGGATAAAATGGAATAAAAGCTTCGATAAAATCCCACATTTTAATACTTGGCATTGTGAATTCCTCGGGTACAAAATAAATTGATTCCAGAAACGATGCTTCACGTTTTGTTGATTTGTAGCTGTTAACTAAAATTTCGCCGCTGGCTGGAGTCAGCATTCCGGCAATTAATTGCAGTAGAGTTGTTTTTCCGGCGCCATTCTTTCCAAGCAGGCCAATAATTTGACCTGTACCCTCCGTTAAGGATAAATCCTGAAATAAGGGAGCTTGTTTTTTATAAGCAAAGCTTAGGTTTTTAATGTTTATCATGCTTCAAATATTAACTGTTATACTGAAATAGTACACTACAAATGTAATGATGTTTTTTAATTCTCCAAATATTATTTGAGGTAATTACCCATTAAGCAATGAGTTATACTTGAGGATTATCGCTATAATACCTGATTTGCTTAAGAAAGTTGAAAATAAATAACACAGTAATAAGGGTAAATTAATATTAACTTGTCCTTGTATGTGGATTAAAATATTTATTTATCTAACATTAAACCTATGAAAATGCTTTTTATTAAATCACTATTCCTAGTGGTTTTTAGTCTTTCTTTTAATGCTACTTCTCAAACCATTCAGTTCTCATCGAAAGATGGTTTGAAAGTTACTGCAGACTTATACTTAACTTCCAATGACGATGCACCATTTATTATACTTTTCCATCAGGCAGGATGGAGTCGAGGAGAGTACTTGGAAATTGCACCTCGCTTAAACGAACTGGGTTATAATTGCATGGCTGTTGATCAGCGCAGTGGCAAAACCGTTAATGAGGTCGAGAATGAGACAGCTAAACGCGCTGCCGAAAAGTCTTTGGCGCAGGATTATCCGGACGCTTTACCTGATATGTATGCCGCTATTGCGTATGTAAAAGAAAACTATAAGTATAAGAAATTAATACTTTGGGGGAGTTCTTATTCATCGGCCCTGGTATTGAAGATTGCTGGTGATAAGCCTGGAATAGCCGATGCTACTTTGTCGTTTGCCCCAGGTGAATACTTTACCCGTTATGGAAAAAGCGACGACTGGATAACACAATCGGCCAAGAACATAAAAGCGCCTGTTTTTATTACGTCTGCCAAAGATGAGCATGCCTATTGGAAAGGCATATTCGAAGTTATTCCTAGTGAAAATAAACAATCGTTTCTGCCAGAAACCAAAGGTAATCATGGATCGCGTGCCTTGTGGAAGCAGTTTGACGACAGTGTGGATTATTGGAAGGCTGTAGAAGCTTTTTTAGAGAGTTTGTAGTGTCAACCCAGAGCGCGACTATTTACAAGCTGTCAGTAGTCGCACCCCGTGAGCTTAAGGAGCGGCTCTTTATTGGCAGCTTGCAGGAGAGAGCCGCTCCTTAGATGCCTATTAATGGACTAGACCTCGGCGAGTTTGGCCACCAGCTTGGATATTATCTGTTCATAAAGCGAAGTAGAGATTATTGCAAAAGGAACGTTTCTTTATTGGCATAATCAAAACGAGGAAATCAGATTTTCATTAGTTGTTCCTTGAAAGGTATCTTGCTTTTTGTGTTTTCGAGAGATATTTTTTCATTTTCTCGCTATCATTTGTGACTGAGTTTGCTTTATCAATATTATGTACAGGTAAAAAGATATTGTAATGAACATCTTCTTTGCTGCAAACACAATAGCACTTATTCCCCACATCTATGTTTACTTGTATATCAGTAGCGTATGATGCTTGATAAACATAGCCATCTATTTTATACTTGTATTGTATTGTTTGTTCGTAATTTTTATTAACTGCCTTGCTTGTAATAATGCACTTAACAATTACATATTCTTTGAAGTATTTTTCATACACATATTCGTTTTTATATAAAATATATACTATATAAGTAAGCGCTAGCATTATCGGTATTAAAATCTCTATTTTTCTTTTCATGCTATAAATACTTTGAATTTGCTCTTGTGTATCTCTTTCCCAAAACTATTAAGTTTAGTTTTTATAACTAAAGCTCTAGCTTATAGGATACACTATAAAATATTGTAGTGCAACTTAAATTGTTACACTTGCATGTTAAATATAAACAAATGTTTTTATCATCTTTTCATTTGCAGATGATTTTAGAAAACCGCAATGGCTTTTATGGCAGCTTTTAATATAGAAAGAGGCAACTATCTTACGATAGTCACCTCAAACTTGCTAACCCGATAATTCGAGAATCACCGGTTATGTTTTACTTAAGAGTTGAGCGCTTACGCTCGTGCTCTAAAAGTAATATTTTTCTTAAACGAATGGCATTTGGAGTTACTTCAACATACTCATCGCCCTGAATATATTCCAATGCTTCTTCCAGGCTAAAACGAATAGGAGGTGCTAACTTCACCTTATCATCGGCACCTGATGAACGCATGTTACTCATCTTTTTGGCTTTGGTAACGTTGATAACTAAATCGCCATCACGGTTGTTTTCACCAATCACCTGTCCCATATAAACTTCTTCTTGTGGGGCAATAAAGAATTTACCTCTGTCCTGAAGTTTATCCATACCGTAAGCAATAGATGTGCCTGATTCGTGTACAATTAAGGAACCATTAATTCGTTTTTCAATATCGCCCTTCCATGGTTGAAATTCGATGAAACGATGGGCCATAATAGCTTCACCTTGAGTAGCCGTCAGCATGTTGCTTCGCAGACCAATAATACCACGCGATGGTATATTGAATTCAAGGTGAACACGATCGCCTTTTTTCTCCATCGATTTTAAATCACCTTTACGTTGCGATACCATTTCAATGGCTTTACCTGAATGATGCTCTGGTAAGTCGATGGTTAAATCCTCAACTGGCTCAAGTTTTTCACCCATTTCTTCTTTGATGATAACACGTGGCTGACCCACTTGCAACTCATAACCTTCACGACGCATTGTCTCGATTAGTACTGATAAATGCAGCACACCTCGTCCATATACATTCCAGGCATCAGCCGAATCGGTTTCTTCAACACGTAAAGCAAGGTTTTTCTCAAGCTCCTTGTCTAAGCGGTCTTTTATGTGACGTGATGTAACGTATTTACCATCTTTTCCAAAGAAAGGTGAGTTATTGATGGTGAATTGCATACTCATTGTAGGCTCATCAATGGCTATTGGCTCCAATGGCTCCGGATTTTCAAGATCTGCAATGGTATCTCCAATATCAAAACCTTCGATTCCAATTAAGGCACATATCTGACCACAGTGTACACTCTCCACTTTAGAACGGCCTAGGCCATCAAAAACGTTTATTTCCTTGATACGAGTACGCTTTATGCTACCGTCACGTTTCACAAGGCTTACATCCTGATTAACTTTTAGCTCACCACGATGCAAACGACCAATGGCAATACGACCTAAGTATTTACTGTGATCAAGTGAAGTTATCTGAAGCTGAGGCGTTCCTTTGATGTATTCCGGAGCAGGAATGTGCTCAATGATCGAATCAAAAATGGCCTCAATATTGTCTGTTTTTTGTTTCCAATCGGTACTCATCCAGTTTTCTTTGGCCGAGCCATATACAGATGGGAAATCCAATTGATCTTCGGTCGCATCCAAAGAGAACATTAAATCAAAAACTGATTCGTGCACCTCTTCAGGGCGACAGTTTGGTTTGTCAACCTTATTAATTACTACAATTGGCTTTAATCCAAGAGAAATTGCTTTTTGAAGTACAAAACGTGTTTGAGGCATAGGGCCTTCAAACGCATCCACCAATAGAAGAACTCCATCGGCCATGTTTAATACGCGTTCAACTTCTCCACCAAAATCACTGTGACCAGGTGTATCAATGATGTTAATTTTGATACCTTTCCACATTACGGACACATTTTTCGACAGAATAGTGATACCGCGCTCGCGTTCCAGGTCGTTACTGTCCATGATGAGTTCACCAACTTCCTGGTGATCTTTAAACAATTTCCCGGCCATTAACATCTTGTCTACCAGGGTAGTTTTACCATGATCGACGTGGGCAATGATGGCAACATTTCTAATCTCTTGCATAACTTAAATCCAAATGAGCCGCAAAGGTACTGCTATTTTTCGTGATTAAAGCTTAAGCCCTGTTAAAAAAAGGTTTATTTGTCTGAAATAAGACTGTAATGCAAATAGTATTTAAACCATATATATGCATAAAAATGAAATTCTAAAACTACTATTGGTGATAAGTACATTGAAATAATTCGTAGATGTTTATCTTATTTATCATCCTTTTTATGGTACTAAAAACCGAATTAGTCGATTTATGGTTTTGGACAAATAAAATTCCATTACTTTTATTTTAAGAAGATATTTGCAAAACATGAAATCAGGTCAATTACCAATCATATTCCGATATCGCCTTCTTTGGCACATCCTTTTCTGGACAGTTATTTACCTTAGTTATGTCATTAGCTATGGTGGATACACCGATAATTACCTTCGGGAATTAGGTATTAATGCTGTATTAATGCCGATACGAATAGTTTTTACTTATTTCATGCTATACTTCCTGCTTCCGCTTATAATTAAAAGAGACTATGGTCGATTTATAAGTTATTCACTTGTACATGCCTTGCTATTTGGTTCTGTTATTTGGTTTGTATATCGCTATTATGCTATTTCAATGAATATTGCTGATGCGGATGAAATGCCCTTATTGTACTACTCAAAAATTTTTGTGAGCATTATATCAAACTATGGCATTGTTTTGGCTGCGGGCATGCTTAAGTTATTTAAGTGGTGGTATATTGATCAGCAATATAAAGTGAAGATTGAAAATGAAAAATTGGAGTCGGAACTTAAATTTTTAAAATCACAGATTAACCCGCATTTCTTATTTAACACGCTCAATAATCTTTATGCTTTAACATTAAAAAATTCTAACAAAGCGTCTGATGTAGTCTTAAAATTATCGGGTCTTTTGGATTATATGTTATATCATTCTAAAGAAGAACGGGTGACACTGGCCAAAGAGCTATCTATAATTGAGAATTATATTGAGCTTGAAAAGATTCGTTATGGAGATCGACTTAAGTTATCATATAAAGTGGATGGAGACCCATCGGCTTGTAATATTGCTCCACTCATTCTTATTCCTTTTGTTGAAAATGCATTTAAACATGGCGCCAGCAACGACAGGCAACGCCCTGAAATAAATATTAAAATTGTTGCTGAGAAAAACGGCATTCAATTTAACATTACCAATTCCTATCCTTTACATGTAAGTACTAGCGAAAAAGGTATTGGTTTAAAAAATATTCGTCGCCAATTAAACTTAGTTTACCCCAAGCGGCACCAACTGGATATTTCAAGTGAAGATCAAATGTTTAAAGTTCAACTTAATCTTAACTGTTAATTCTTGTGTTATGCCTACTCATTGTCTTATTGTAGATGACGAACCACTAGCTACCGAAATTATACAAGCTCACCTAAGTAAATTTAACGACTTTGAAGTATTAGGTGTTTGTCATGATGCCTTTGAGGCAATGAACTTTCTTCGTGAAAACAAGGTAGACCTTATGTTTCTGGATATTAATATGCCGGAAATGAA
Source organism: Carboxylicivirga fragile (assembly GCA_025499625.1). Lineage (GTDB taxonomy): Bacteria > Bacteroidota > Bacteroidia > Bacteroidales > Marinilabiliaceae > Carboxylicivirga > Carboxylicivirga fragile. The sequence goes on from JAFMVD010000005.1 coordinate 132,446, forward strand.
GGGTACCGATTTCTTACGAAATTTCCCTAACCCTCCAAAGGTGATTTTTACAACGGCTTATCGCGAGTACGCAATTGAGAGTTATGAGCTAAATGTGATCGATTATTTACTGAAACCCATCTCGTTCCAACGCTTCATGCAAGCCATAAATAAGTTCATCGAATTAAATTCGGACAACAAGCCATCCAACGAAATAAGCTATCATAAAAGTGAGAAACAGGATGATGAATTTATCTATGTCAGAGAGAAGAATCAGGTTCATAAGTTACTCACTTGTAATGTATCGCACATCGAAAGCCTAAGCGATTACGTGAAAATTTATAGCGATGAGAACGCAATTACCATCCGACATACCATAACATCTCTGGAAAAGCTATTGCCGCAAAATAGCTTTATGCGCATCCACCGATCATTTATCATTAATCTCAAATACATTAGCTCTTTTACAACAAACTCCATCATTATTAAAAAGAAAGAGTTACCAATTGGTCCTGTGTTTAGGAATGAGGTTTTTAAAAAACTGAATTACGAAAAGTTCAGCGACGATAAGTAAATTTAATCTTTTTTTTGTTGGGGTGCGACCATTTCCAATCTGCTTGTTGTCGCGCCCCAGGTTGCACTCACAATCGATTTAATTCATCGGCCGAACCATGACTTCTATGTTCGTGCACCTTCACTTTTTTATTACCAAGCGGTATCGATAAGCTTATTCGATACACCGGACTAGGTGCCTGCCATTTAAAATCGTATTGCATTCCGTGTTCAGGCACCACAGAATTAACCACATATTGCATCCCATCCTGAAACACATCATTTATATTAAAGCTTAGTGATGCACCATTTTTAAATTTATGCATCAAACCTAAATCAAGCGATGATGTTTGAGCCACTTCTGTAGCTCCTTCCATGTACTTTGAATTGTACATGTAATTCAGCTCAATAATCCAATTGTTAATTATCTGATAGCTATGATTCATTGAAAAGTTGAAGTTATTTGATTCAACCTTATACGGCTGGTTCATAATAGCAGTTGTTTCGTTTCGATGATAGCTAAGTAAGCTATAGTTACTCTCCCAATTATTTGTAATTTTCCATGGCACCGTTAGACTTAGAGCATAAATATTACTTTTAATACCTTGCGATGGTGCTATTACCAAGAGTTGGCGGTCAACATCTTTTACCGGTTGCCAGGTAAAAATAGGATCGTTTGTTCGAGTATATTCCAAGCCAACATTTAAACGTTTATAGCGATAATTAAGCTTAAACATTGACGATTGTGCCGGGCTTAATTTTGGATTGCCGGTAAACAAGGTATTGCTGTTAAAGAAATAAAAATACGGTGCCAGTTGAAGAAAACCGGGACGTTGAGTACGTTGGGCAAATGAGCCATTAATTTCCTTGTCTTCGCTTACAGTGTAATTAAAAAATGCGTTTGGAAAAAATTGGCCTTGTGAATTATCCAGCAAGACACCCTCGGTATTACTGCTCATGTGTATATTATAGTTTTCGTAACGTACGCCTCCCTTTATCATGAGTTTTGCACCCAGCTTCCAGTCCATTGAAACATAGCCGGCATAAATGTTTTCATTCATTGTATATCTTTGCGTATACTCTTCTCGACTCACATAAATTTGTTTTTCGAAACGGGCAAGCGACACATCATTTTCAAAACCCGAATAGGTATATTTCAAACCGCTTTCAAGCTTGATGTTTCCATTTACATCTATTTCTAAATCGCTTTTTAGTACATGGATATTCAAAGGTGTTTCGGCCTGCGATTTTGATAATTGTTCACTTTCTTCGTCGGTATCCTTATCTCTTATGGTGTGATACTCTGTTGGGTTGTCGCGATAAACATTAACAAAATCATAATCAGCACTTAGTTTTATACGCTCTGAAAAATCATGATTGATGTATGCATTATAAAGACTTCGAATCATGTAATTGATCTCGTCGCTATATACCAATTCATTCGATTGCTCAGTATCATTCTTATTCACAGTGTGTGCCTCGGAGTTCATAGTGAAATCGCGATTATAGATGTTAAATCTCAGACCTATTTCAGTACCAGTGCGTAGTTTATAGCCTAATCCAAAATCGCCGGAATAGAGGCCAGTTAGCGTACTTCGTGTACTTTTCATATTCGATTGCAGCGTCTTGTCAGGGTAGTCAAATTTTGAATTCAGATTTACATACTGATCACTATGATCGACATTGGCCGATAAGTTGGCATAGACAAAAAATTTACCCTTGTTTACATTAAGATTGAAGGTTCCTCCATACTTAGGCCTGTCGGAAATAGCGCCAAAAACCGAAGCTCTGCCTTTAACACCATCACTTGTATCATCGAGCATTTTAATATTAATAATACCTGCCATTCCCTGAGCATCATAGCGTGCAGGCGGTGTTGTTATTAATTCTATCTCTTTAATGTTTGCAGCTGGCATACCATCCAGTAGATTTATTAAATCGCCGGCTTCCATCTGCACTTCCTTATCATTAATCATAACCAAAATACCCGCCTTACCCTGCAAGCTTAGTTGTCCTGTGGCTCGATTAACTACAACATTAGGCGATTTGTTCAACACATTAAGAGCCGTGTTGCCTGCATTGGTTACACTACTCTGTACATTCACTACAACTCGGTCGATTTTTTGCTCGAACAATGGAACCCGGGATTTAACCACGATTTCATTCAAGGCAAACTCATTCTCTTCAAGAGTAATGGTTCCCAATTCGATTTGACGGACTTGCTCACTAATGGCAATTTCAGATGGCATGTATCCAATATAACTCACCGATGCATATACAGACCCTTCATGTTTATATGGAATAGAGAACAATCCATCAAAATCACTTATGCCTCCCTGAATTAAAGAGGAATCTACCTGATTAAGAACCAGAATATTTGCAAATGGGATCGGTTCGTTGTCCGTTCCAACCACTCTTCCGTTGATAGTTGTTTGTGCTATTGTTGGCATGCTTATTATGCACGTCATTAGCCAGATAATTTGTACTAGATACTTCATTTTATACGGTTTTGAAGTAAAAGTATAGAGCATAGAAGCACCTTCTTTTTTTTATCTATCAACACATAAAAGAATGCTCTTTTTAGTTTTTCAAAACAGCTTAAGCACTTTGGTCGTGATAGGATCGGAGTTCGCCACACTCAATATCGATTTTATCGAAACGCATTATTGGATTAATCCTTATATTGGTTGCATCAAATCAAACTAAATAATGAAAAATATACTGTTTAGCTTATCATTATTGAATTAAGGAAGTGCATTGGTTTGCTTGTTTTATCGGGGGTAATAACTAATCTGAATAAGCAAATTAGATACTAAATTTACTCGTTTTCTAAAATTAATTATAGTAAAGGTGCCCATTCTGGTGGCCGCTATGTATGTGCTTGGCGATTACAAAAATAGCACTTACCAACATTGAAGCACTAAAAGGCTTTGGTATTTCAGATGAGATGATAACTGAAATTGAAACCTCAGTAGATGAATTTAAACACCTGATAGGTTCAGTCCGCAATATTCGGATTAAACGATATGCCAACATTAAAGAAGCCGATCAGCTTATTAATGCGGGTAATAGTTTGCTAAAAAACAAAATGGATAAGATGATGAAGGTATTTGAATTAACACAGCCCGTATTTTACGATGTGTATAAACGAGCAAGGGTCATTGTCGATTAGGTCGCTCATTGGTTTGGTTTTGGGGCCGTACAAGTTGGTTTGTGCAGCCTTTTTTGTTGTGCGATTTGTATGTTTATTAGCGAATTGAGCTCCAGAGTTAGTAGTTTGATCAACCAGCACAGCAAATTGAAATATAAGGATTACAAACTGGGCACCAGCCTTAGCGAAATGTTATATCTGTATTGCGAATTATGCTATCGGGATGTCGCATTGACACCTGCGAATGGGAGAGTGGCTTATTTATCAGATCAATGACAATAGGCATTCATCAAAAGGGGATAATAGGATTTAGTTTTGGTGTTCTTTTGAGGTGATTTATAATGCTGTGATAAAGTAAGCGTAAAGTATTAAGGTAGTTTAAGTGCATTGGTATATGAAATAAAATAATAAAAGACCTTGAGGTACGACTTGACATTGGTTTTACATAGTTGTATTATTGATTTTTTTAAGAAAAGTTAAAATGCACTTAATAGTAGGAGCAACAAGAGGTTTATGGACGTGTTAAATAAATTAATGGCGATTGACCCGAATTATATTATCATGGGATTTATTGTTATTTTCTTTTCACTGGAGCAAATACTTAAAGCACCTTTTGATTTTAAGAATCGTATTAGCCACTTGTTTCAGAATGTATTGTTTCAAATTATACTGGTTCTTCTCAATGTTTTCTTCGTTACCTTTCAGGTATACTCAATTGAATGGCTTAACAGTAATAACATTGGGCTTTTATACATGCTAGAATTACCTATTTGGGCTAAGCTGGTAATTTCGCTAATGTTTTATGATATTACTGCCTATTGGATACACCGAGCAACACATGTTATACCTTTGCTCTGGCGCTTTCATCGCGTGCATCACAGCGATACAAGCATGGATTCGTCAACCGTATTTCGTTTTCATCCCCTTGAATTAATCCTTGTATTTGGTGTGGGTAATATTATTACGGCTGCGCTTTTCGGTACCGATGTCTTTTCAATGGCTTTGTATTATTTTATATTATATCTGTTTTTCTTTTTCGAACATGCCAACCTTAATTATCCAAGGGGATTAAATTCAACCCTGGGTCTGGTATTTGTAATGCCCGACCACCACCGAGTACATCATCAGCAAGATCAGTATTATACCGATTCGAATTATGCCGATATTTTCATCCTTTGGGATCGCTTGTTTGGCAGCTATAAAATGATGCCTGTGGAGAAAATGAAATATGGGTTAGTGGAGTTTGACAGTGCACATCGACAGTCATTTCTGTATTTAATAAAGAGTCCCTTCTTAAGCATAAAACGAACTTCAAAAAATAAGTCAGAAACACAAACACGCTTATGATTCAATGAAACAATAAAAAGAAGTTTTTTGCGAACATTGGAATTGAACATCAACACAATGCATGTATAAATAATAGTTCATAAAACTCAAGTAATTATGCCAACACCTGATCACCCTCTACATTTATTCCGAAACATAGCCCTTTGTTTTAGTGGCGGTGGATTTCGTGCTGCCGGATACAGCTTGGGCGTATTATCGTATTTGAACCATGTTAAATTTAATGGCAACACCCTTTTGTCACATGTTAAAGCATTGAGCACTGTAAGTGGTGGCACTATTACTGGAGTAGCTTATGCCAAAGCCGCTGCGCAAGGGGTGAGCTTTGACAATTTTGAGAAGCAGATTTATGATTTTCTGAACAACAAAGATTTGTTGGAAATGGCTTTGACCAAGCTGAGCGACGATGCATTTTGGAAACAAACCAGCAAAAAGCGAACCCTCATTAATGCTTTTGCACTTGGTTATCGCGAGTTAGTTGATACCGATGAATTTGATTTATTCGACCAAAACAAACCAGGGCTCGAAGATGTGGTATTTAATGCCACCGATTGTTCCTACGGTTTGGCTTTTCGCTTTAAAAACAGTGACATGTTTGGTAATTACCGCCTGTTTAGCAAACAGCTCACCGCCTTATCAAAAAAGATAAAGCTGGCCGATATCATTGCTTCCTCTTCCTGTTTTCCCATGGGATTTGCACCCATTATTATGCCCGATGACTTTATCGACGACCATCGATCGAAACTGTATACCGATGTAAAAGGTTTAATCGACTTCGAAAATGGACTTGGCCTAATGGATGGCGGCATTGTCGATAATCAAGGTATTGGTAGTATTCGTTTGGCAGATAGCAATCGACCAGTAGATAATAAATTTGATTTAATATTGGTATGTGATGTATCGTCGTATAAAATGGAACCGTGGCAGCCCTCATCAATGGAAGTTGACAAGCCATTATTGAATAAAACATTACAACACTATCGCCTACAAATTGATAAAAAGATAAAAGCATGGTGGTGGATCATATTACCGGTTCTAATAAGCGTTGTTTCAATCGTATTTGGAACCATCAACCATCCATTAATTATTGCTTCGGCCGGCGTGTTCGGAGCTATAAGTTTAGTCGCTATTGTTGTAAAAGTTATTTTGAGTTATGCTAAAGGAAAGGTCGAAAAGGAATGGGAGGCACTGATGTCGCCCAAGTTAATCCCTAAGGTTATTTCTAAGGTTATTCCAAAGTTCGAACGCCTGCGTCTACGTCTTCTAAAGCGTATGCTCACCGAACGTTTTTCTTCAAGCCTGAAAATGGTAAACGACATGTTTTTAAAACAAATCCGTCGGCTTAATTACCGTTTACTTTATACCGATGAGGCCTTAACAAATAGGCGCAGCAGTGCTATGATCTACGATTTAACTGAGGCACAGTACACAAATAGTGTATCGGATGAACAAGATAAGGTTGTGCACCCCGCTAGTATTCCCAACCCTGGTTATAAAATATACGAAATAGCCGAAGCAGCCAGTAGTTTTGCTACCACCCTTTGGTTTACCAAAAAGGATAGAGAGGATCAAATGCTGGATAAGCTGGTTACTTGTGGTCAATTTACAGTCTGTTACAACTTGTTGAAGTATTGCCTCGATCTAAAAAAGGATGGTGCTGATGTGGATCAAACGGAATTGGATGAGGTAACAAAATTACTTAAGGCGGACTGGGAGAGGTTTATCGATGATCCTTATTGGTTGCTGAAGGCATAACATAGTAGAAAAAATTAAACATAATATCTAATGAGGGCAAAATTATTCTTCGAGAATTTGAATAAATACTGGGCAACACCTATGATTGCCATAATAGGCGGAATACTTGGGATTTACTTTACAATCATTAAAGATAGTTTAGAAGCTGATGCGCAACGTATTGAAAATGTTGCCTTGAAGATAGAATCTGAATTAAAGCAACAGGAGTTTAAAAATAATTTGAAAATACAGATGTATGGCGAAGTGAAAGATGCCATAACACAGAATGATGAGAAACTACAGAATGCTGTTTTGTTGCTAGTCAACGAGATGTTAGCCGACGATTCCTTATTTCGCGAACAATTAATAACCATATTGTTGACTTCTCCGAATGTCAATGAATCGGTCAGAAAAAATCAAGAAGAGATCCAAACCAAGGCAGAGGTTTTTATAAAAGAAGAAAAACAAATCAGTGCTACTAACTTTTTTATTGATGTTTTCTATCTCGAAGATATTATTTCGGAAGCAAAGCCAAGAGCTGAAATAATTGTACGAAAGCTGACTGAAGAATTAGGTAATAACTATCAAGTTAGGCTTAGGCGATTACCCTTGAATATAAATGCAAAATCAGGATATCGAATATCGGCCAATGAAATACGATACGAGAAAGATGAAGCTGAAATAGCGGAAGAGGTACTTGAATTGATTCAATCAGAAAATGTTTTTTCAATTGAACAGCCAAGAATGAAGCAAATTAGGCCTTCAAAAAAGACACCAAACTATTTAAGTATTTTTGTTAGGAATATGTAAAAATCATATAGAAAACAATTTGCTAATGGTGAATAACAAAAGCTACTTGCAAGAGTAGCTTTTGAAGTTTATAGCAATTCGTTTTTTTTACTAAACCTCATAATTAAATATTTTTAGTATTTTCACTCTGGAAATTCAATCTAAAAGATAAGAATGGGAAAAACAGTGGTAGTAACATTGCTCAACGCAGTGCAAGAGAACGGTGGATACACCCTTCACTTAAAAGATAACGAAGGCCATAGTGGTGATAATAACATTACCTCACAGGCTAACCCTGGGGATTTTGTACAGTGAGCCATTGAACCAGGCAGTAACATAAGTTCAATTGATAATGTATATGCCAAGGCAGGCAGTGCTAATGTATTTAGCGAAGGACCACGCAAAGATGGTGATACATGGGTAGGCAAGGTTAATCCTGAGAGCACAGGTTCAGAATCGTACAATATTCAATATACGGTGGATGGAACAAGCGTTGTGGATGATCCAGAGTTAGAAGTTTTACCTCCTCCACCTCCTCCAGCACCATAAAAATTGACCATACAAACCAATAGAATATTTGTATTTATAGCCTGCATGTTTGCGGGCTATAATGTTACTGGTCAAAATTTTGAGAAATGCAAATGTGATAGCATAATTATAGTATTAGAAACAAAATCAAAAACAGATTCTGCCTATTATTCTAATTTGATCCTAGCTTTTAATTCATGTGATGATCCATATTTACGATTATCCTTTTCTAAAGAGGCATTAGATTATGCAACTTTAATTGAGAATTCGCAACAGATAGGCTATGCGCACCTAATGGTAGGATTAGCCTATCAGAAACTAGGATTATTAAAAGATGCATATAACAGCTTCTTAAATGCGCTTACGGAATATGAAAATACCCACAACGAATCTGGATATATTAATTCTTGTTATTATCTAGCGAGAATATTAGCTAAAGATAACAGGTTTGAGGATGCAATTATTTATTCTTCAAAAACTTTGGAACTGTATAAATCCAATGGAGATAGTATTCGATACGCATCAATACTCTTAAATATTGGTGAGTATAATAGGAATCTCGGTCATTATGTGCAAGCAAAAGAAAGTTTTTCGGAATCCATTAATATATTTAAGATAAAGAAATATGATTTTGGGGTTGCTTATGGATATGGTAATATAGGCCTAGTATATTTAGCTCAAGATAGCCTTAGTCTAGCTGTTGAAAACCTTAATAAATCTTTAGAAATTCTAGAACCTCTTAGCGATAACTACTCCGTATCGGTTTATCAGGAAGGCTTGGCACATGTATATCAAAAGCAGAAACAATATAAAAAGGCCGAAGCTTTGGCCTTACAAAGCCTAGCCCTAGCCTTGGAAGATCATTTAATTGAACAAATACGAGATGCTAATTTTCGGCTTTCAGAAATATACAAGGAAAGTGGAGCGCATTTAAAAGCTTACCAAAGCCATGTGGCCTACGTTAATTAAAAGGACAGCCTGATTAACGAGAAAAACATTCGGGAAATAGAAAACATGCGCCGCCAGTACGAGGTAGCACAAAAACAACAAGAGGTTGACGAACTCACCAAGGAACAAGGTTTTTATAAAGCAAGAGGCATTGCGTTTGGCGTTATTGTGTTATTAACAGTCACCTTGGCTGGGGTTCAGTTATACCATAGCAGGCGCCGTAAACGAATTAACCAGCTATTGCGCAATCAACAAAAGCAATTGGAGCAACTCAACGAAACTAAGGATAAATTTTTCTCCATCATATCACACGATTTACGCAGTCCCATTGCCACTTTTCAAAATTTCACCGAGGTATTTGATGTCTTGGTCGACAATAAAGAGTACGATAATTTAAAGCAGGTTTCGGTACAAATGAAACAGTCGTCGGCTGGCATCATGGATTTGGTCGACAATTTATTTAGCTGGGGATTGAACCAAAAGGGCGAAATACCTTTTCAGCCCAAAATGATTAATCTGCACGAAACGGTGCAAACTTTAATGAGCGTATTGGGAGATATGGCGGCCGTCAAAGGCATTACATTAAACAAGCAGATTGACGAAACCATTGAGTTGGTGGCCGATCAACAGATGTTACAAGCCATTATTCGTAATCTGATTAATAACGCCTTGAAATTTACATTTAAAGGAGGTACAGTTACCCTTAAAGCCAAACAGGCGAACGCTGCAGTAGTCATCATAGTCAGCGATACGGGCATTGGTATTCATCCCGATAAAATCAAAAGCCTTTTCGAGCTCGATGCCTCCAAAAGTACCTTCGGCACCCAAAATGAAAAGGGCGTTGGCCTGGGCCTTCGTCTGGTTTATGAGTTTGTTGAGCGCCATAATGGTATAATCAGGGTTAAAAGTGTGGTTGGCGAAGGAACCGATATGATTGTGGAGATACCTAGCTAGTTTTTTATTATATACCACGTAAAGGTTTTGTATTCGTAGAATTTGTAACTATTTTTTAAAACCTCTTTGTCTCCACGTTTATTATACCGTCGGCATCTCTCATGAGGGAAATAAAAAATGTTTTTCTTCATCATTTAACATGACTAATTGCTTCCGCTTTTAAGGGGATAATAGGAGTAAAAACGGCAATCCATAAATTTCCATTGCCTCTCTGGGTTGTTTGATTATTGATGCTCTACGAGCAAAGTTCATGCTGCATATTGGTTTCTACAAATATTAATGCTCTCCGATCAAAGCACGATAGGATATAAATAGTTTAACATACCGCGTAGCGGTTCCAAATTTGTAGAAATGTAATGTATTGATAGTTTTCCCCGTAGGGGATTAATAATGTTGTTATGGTGGCTTTCCTGTTCCCGGTTTATATTGATCTCTTGCATCAACGGATTTTTAATAGCACTTTGTGCATCAATGTTGCTGTGTTGTTTTAATATTAATGCTCTACGAGCAAAAGCCTTTTTATTATGATGGTGTTTTTACCGCGTAACGTTAATCATCGCCGCAAATATTTGTTTAAATAACTACGTCTGTTGTGCCGCGTTCTGGTTCAGGATTTGTAGAATATCGTGATACGGAATTGCATTTCCCCGTAGGGGATATATAAATTCTACCTTGATTATTACAGGAAATCGTGCTAAATTCAATACAAAAAACAATGAAACCCGGCACCTTCACTCAAATTTACATACAATTGGTATTTGCTGTAAAAAACCGCGGCACTAATAACCGAGGGTTATAAATTGGACTTATACAAATACATATCTGGCATTATTGCTGGACTAAATCATAAGACCATAATTGTTAACGGAATGCCGGATCATATTCATATATTATTTGGATTGAACCCTGCTATTAGCATTTCAGATACGATTCATGACATCAAGCGCAGCTCAAGTCTATTCATTAACCAAAACAATTTCATTAACCATCATTTTTCTTGGCAAGAGGGTTATGGCGCCTTTAGCTATAGCCGCTCGCAGCTAGATCGAGTTTATAAATATATTGAACAGCAAAAAGCGCATCATCAAACTAAAAGTTTTAAGTCGGAATATATTTCTTTCCTAGATCATTTCGGCATTAAATACGATCCGCAATATCTATTTGATTTCGATGCATTGTGATTATTGATGCTCTACGAGCAAAACCGCATATATTATACCATGTTAATTTTACCGCGTAGCGGTTACGTTGTTGTAACAAATAGGGAAGGTATTTGGTATTCCCCGTAGGGGATCCATTATCCTTGTTAGGGTTGATGGTTAATGCTCTACGAGCAAAACATATTTAGTAAAACAACTCTGTTTCTCTGCTACTCTGTGTTTTTGGATTACATATCGTGTAACAGTTCTGCATTTGTAAAAATATTACAATTGTTTGTAATCCCGTAGGGGATAAATACTGTAGCTATGTATATTTGATTCTATAAAATTCAATCACAATTATTATTTACCTTAGATGCATGAATATGACCACCCTGATTAGAAAACTAGTTTTTAGCTGTGCTTTGTTTTGCTGTGGCATTTTATCGGCACAAGATGCGGTTCGCCCCTTGAAAGAAGCCCAGTGCATTGATTACGTCTCAACAAATTTAAACGATAGTCGTCGTATTTTTATTAGTGCACCCGATGATTTTACTGAACACAAGTACCCTGTTGCTTATTTAATAGGTGCCCAGGAAAACGATTTCAGGGCGAGTATTCTGATGAATGAATTTGTGGTGGTTGGCATAGAAACAAAGGATTTCAAAAAGGATTTTCTAAGCGAAGAAAGTAGAGCATTATACCTTCAGTTTCTCAAAGAAGAGCTAATTCCCTACATCGAAAAAGAATATCAAAGCACTTCTGTTCGCCTTATGGCCGGGCATTCACTGGCTGCAGGAATGGTAATTGAGGCTTTGCTTAAGGATGAGGACTTAAATACCTTTTACATTGCTACCAGCCCTACCCTTCAATTGATAGATACTACTGGCCTTGATCAATGGAAGAGTACCGAATTAAAAGCTCTATATTTCAACATTGGCCTCAATGAAAACTATCCGCAATTGGAAGCAGCCAATCATGCCTTTCATTTTAAGTTAGATTCGCTTAAACCAGCCAATCTGCAATGGAAGTTTGAAGTAATGAAAGACGAAACACACGAGACTAATGCCTATACCGGTTTTTGTAGGGGTTATAGTTTCTACAAATCGCTTTCATCGGTTCCCGATAGCCTGTTGGGGCAATCCATCGACAACATTGTCAACTATGCCTCAAATTTGAAGGAAAAATATGGCTTAAGTGTGGCCATAGATGAAACAGTTATGATGCCGAATATCCTGATCAACCTTGGCGAGCAAAATTTTGATGAGGTTAAAATGTGTATAGAATACATGGCCAATGAGCAGTCTGATCTATTTGCCGATCAAATAGATGTGGTACTTGATGTTGTTGATGCCATCAACAAAAGTGGTGAAAAAGAAATGGCCTTGGGATTATATCAATTCATTGTTGAGAAAATTGACGATCCCATAGCTAAGATTATGGTGCATGAGTTGACCAGAGAGGAATAATTTATGGCAAATATTCCATATCAATATTTCCCATTGAATTAAAAAGGTTAAATCGCGCCTTAGGGTTAATTTTAGTCATTTGCTCCACAATATCTCGCGCTTTCTTTCTTATGGTATGATCTTCGTAAGGGCACTCCTGTTTTAACGAAGGGAAACCCATTATTTCGGCGTACTGTTTCATTTCCGCATTGGTGAGTAGTGTTAAAGGGCGTATAGCATGAATCTTTCCATCAAACATTGACAATGACGGGGGGATTGACGATATGTTAGCATGTTGTGCCATATTCATTACCAGTGTTTCAATAGCATCGTCCAGGTGATGGCCAAAAGCCAATCTGGTCATGCCCAGTTGATCACTTAATAGGAATAGCTCTTTGCGGCGATTTTTAGAACAGGCAAAGCAAGGTTTCTTTTTACCTGCGGTTTCCAGATTGGCTCGGGTAGTAACTAAATGTAAAGTTACATTCAATTCATCGCAGAATTGTTGTAGCCATTCTACATCAATTTGGTAAGGTACATCTTCGGTGATTATATGAGCAGCATGCAATTCATAGTTGATTGGGAGATATTTACGTCTCGAAGAAAGAATTTCAAGTAGAGCCAAGCTATCTTTACCACCAGAAACAGCAATTAAGACCTTTTCACCATCGCCTATCATCTTATAGCTATTGATTGCTTTACCAGCCGTCTGTCTTACTTTTTGAACAAAGTATTGTTCCTTCTTACCCAATTTTTTTTGCATAGGACAAAAATAAGTAAAAAGGCACGTTAAATTAATACCAACAGTTTTTGGTAAAGGATAATGTTTGATTTTAAAAGATAGGCCTTTCGACAGAGGGGCTAAAAAATCGCAATTATTAACATTGAAACTAAAAAGAGTATCTGATAAGTCATAAAAATGTACGGAAAATAATTACGAGTACGCAGAAGGCGAATTGCTTGTTTAGTTGGGGTTGTCATAGGTTTAAAGTTATAGCTTGTAACAAATATAACAAAGCAATTTAATTAAACAAAACAATTCACTTGTTTAAGTTTGTGATTTTAATCAGGTAATGAAGCTATTCTTCTTTTAATAATTGGCGAAGTGGAATAAGGTTAAATTCATTAAGTTTTTGATCAGCTATGGTTTTAAGGTATTCTTTATTCATCATTACTAGTGATGCGTTAATTTTTAAAAACAATTTGCAATAAATTATATTTCAACAACATACAAACGTTCTTTGATTTTTTGATTTGATTTGAC